>CBCTTQ010000001.1:0-193326 GCA_965149945.1 uncultured Peptococcaceae bacterium
TCATTTCTTCATTTCTTCATTTCTTCATTTCTTCATTTCTTCATTTCTTCATTTCCTGATATTTTTGCTCCCGAAAGAGGAAAATGCCTGTTCATTCCTCCGGAATTTTTAGCAAAAAATTTTTTCAGCCTGAAATTTTTTCGGAAAAGAAGTCTCACAACAGATAGCGAACATCGTTCATTATCGTTCTTTCCTTTTTTCTATTAGCATAAAAAGAAAAGGAAAAAGAAGATTTCTGTATGATTATGCATCTTTATGAATTGTCAGGTTCTTTGGAAGAGGAAGACGCGGCGGCGATCGGATTCCGAGAGTCTTTTCGACCGCGGCGATTTTGCTCCAGCCAAACTAACAAAACACTGATATCTGCCGGACTAACCCCGGTAATTCGTCCGGCCTGACCCAACGAACGAGGCAAAATCGCCGCCAGTTTTTCCGCCGACTCCCGAGAAATACCCCGAATACTCAAATAATCAATATCAGTGGGCAGCGTTTTTTGTTCCAATTTACGGAATTTTTCCACTTGTGCCCGCTGTTTTTCGATATAACCGGTGTATTTTGCCCGGATAGAGACCTGTTCGGCGATTTCCGGCGCGGCAGGCGACCGCCCAAAAATTTCCGTCACATCTTCATAAGTCAGCTCCGGACGCCGGAGCAGTTCCCAACCGCTGATCCCCCGCCCCGGCAAAGCCAAACCCCGCCGTTTGAAAACTGTCCGCAGTTTTTCATCATCGGGTTTCGCGTGGAGTTCTCTGAAAGCGGTTTCTTCCGCCGTAACGGCGGCTTTTTTGTCCAGCAGACGGCGCAATTGCTCGTCTTCTACCAAACCCAGCGCGTGGGCTTTTTCAGTCAGACGCTGATCGGCATTGTCATTACGCAAAAGCAGCCGATACTCTGCCAACGAAGTAAACATGCGATAGGGTTCGGTGACGCCTTTGGTAATCAAATCGTCCACCAATACCCCCAAATACGCCTCATCTCGACCGAGAATTAAAGGCGGCCGCCCCAACAGCTTCAGCGCGGCATTGGCTCCCGCCAAAAGCCCCTGACCGGCGGCTTCCTCATAGCCGGAAGTTCCGTTAATTTGTCCCGCCGTGTACAGTCCCGTCACCAATTTAGTCTCTAAAGTGGCTCGCAGCTGGGTAGGATACACACAGTCATATTCGATGGCATAGGCGGGGCGGATGATCCGCACTTGTTCCAGACCGGGGATTGTTCTCATAAAAGCCAGCTGCACATCTTCCGGCAGGCTGGTACTCATTCCCTGGACATAATATTCGTTGGTATCCAGACCTTCCGGTTCCAAAAACAGCTGATGGGCGTCTCGATCGGGGAAACGCACCAATTTCGTCTCAATACTGGGGCAATAACGAGGGCCGATGCCCTGAATCAAACCGCTGTACAAAGGACAGCGGTGCATATTATCCAAAATAATCTGATGCGTCCGACGGTTGGTATATGTCAGCCAGCAGGGTACATTGGGACGGTCATAACGCTGACCGTCGAAAGAAAAGCGCAGATCTCCCTCCATGCCCGGTTGGATGCTCATCTTGGAAAAATCCAACGATTCCTCGGCCACTCGTGCCGGCGTCCCCGTTTTAAAGCGACCCAACCGAAAACCAAGATGCCGCAGACTATCCGACAGATAAGAGGCGGGAGGATATCCGGCGGGACCGGAAGGATAAGCGCAATTGCCCATGATAACCGTTCCTTTTAAATATGTACCGGAGGTCAGCACTACCGCCGGCGCCCGATATTGGGCGCCGGTGCGCAGCTGCACCCCCGCGATCCGCCCGTCTGCCGTCAAAAGACGGGTTACTTCTCCCTGTTTCAAATGGAGATGTTCCGTCTGCTGCAAAAGGCGCAGCATCGCCTGCTGATAGGCTCGTTTATCAATTTGCGCCCGCAACGCGCGAACAGCGGGGCCTTTGCTGGTGTTCAAAAGACGGATTTGAATTTGGGCGCGGTCGGTGATTTTACCCATGGCGCCGCCCATAGCGTCAATTTCCCGCACGATGACTCCTTTGGCGGGACCGCCGATCGAAGGATTGCAGGGCGCCATCGCCACGGCGTCCATGGAAAGCGTGATAAGCAACGTCCGCGCGCCCAGTCGCGCCGCGGCCAAAGCCGCTTCGCAGCCGGCATGTCCGGCGCCCACTACCACCACATCATA
Source organism: uncultured Peptococcaceae bacterium (assembly GCA_965149945.1). Classification (GTDB taxonomy): domain Bacteria; phylum Bacillota; class Dehalobacteriia; order UBA4068; family UBA4997; genus JAHZFN01. The sequence continues at coordinate 2,171 of CBCTTQ010000001.1, forward strand.
ATCACCCGCTGTAAAAAGATCCGAGGAGGTTTTCACTTCCTTGATTTCCGTCATTTGTTGTTCCATTGCTTTTTGATCGCCCATCCTTGTTCTCCGATTGTTTCACGTGAAACAAAACCGTTTCCGCGTTTTTCCTACTATTATATATATCATGTTTTTTTGTTTCGTATCGTACTCCCTCACACTACGGCGAAATTTCCGTGATCCATCCAAAACCTTCCTTGTCACGCCGAGGCAATCAATCGTGCCATCCTACGGCGATACGCCGCTGCCTTTCTCTCATTTGGCGTGACTCATAAAAAACGGGGTAGGGTTCAATGTCCGATCCACGACAGAAAAAGATTCCTGTATGGAAAGATGTTTCACGTGAAACATCTGTACGAGAAGGGTACTGTTTTATTATATCATACTCCCGTCGGGAAAAACAGGCGGCAAAAGGAATTTTCCCACGGAAAAATCATGATTTTCCGTGAGGAACTGCCGAAAAAACAAGAACCTCGACAAAAATCTTCGCCTGCCTGTCTTTTCCTCAACATATTCTCCCAAAAGTCCGCGCCGTCTCTTCCCGAGATCGGTCGTTCTGATTGTTTCTTTTCCTCACGCAGCCTAACAGGAAAATTCAATATCCGTCGCGAGGAACCAAAATCCACCCTCCAAAAGCGCCTTACGAAAAGAAGGGCGAAACAATCGGGGAAAGGACACCGTAAAAAGAGGAGGGAGGAACCATATGCTATTTCAAAGCGCGAGGACTGCCCGAAACAAACAAAAGAAGACGGGACCTCAAGGTCCCGCCCGTGATACGCGCCTTTTCTCATTTACCCAGACAAAAACGGGAAAAGACACGGTCGATGATTTCATCAGAGGTGACGCCGCCGGTGATTTCCGCCAACGCCTCCCATGCCGACTGAATATCGATCGCCACCATGGAGCCGTCGATGCCCGATGTCGCTCCTCGAAGCGCGTCTTCCAGATGCTGTTCCGCCCGCAATAACGCCGATTTTTGCCGCTCGTTGACCAACCCCTGCAAATCCGACGGTTGCAGCCGCCCCATTGTGGCCGTTTCATAAATTGCTCGCCGCAGTTCTTCGACGCCTCTGTTTTCCCGCGCCGACAAAAGAAGTACCTGCCGCTTGGGAAATAACCGCCGCCAGTCCGCGGCAGCTGCTTCCCGTTCCGCCGCTGTCAGCAAGTCGCCTTTGTTCAACAACAAAATCAAAGGCTTTTCTCCCTGTGCCGCCAGAAGCCGCCGCCAGTCCTCCGCCAAAGGTCGGCGAATATCCCAGACCAACAGCGCCAAGTCCGCCGCCGCCAGTTTCTCACGACTGCGCCGCACTCCCGCCGCTTCCACAGGATCCGCCGTTTCCCGAATGCCTGCCGTATCTACCAAACGGACAGGCAGCCCGTTGATGTGATAATATTCTTCGATGGTATCACGGGTTGTTCCGGCGATTTCCGTCACAATCGCCCGTTCCTCCTGCAGCAGCGCGTTGAGCAAGGTGGATTTTCCCGCGTTGGCAGGCCCCACAATAGTCGTCAACAAACCGTCCCGATAGATTCGACCATCTTCCGCCCCTCGCAGCAAAGTCCGCACCTTTCGCAAGCACTCTTCAAGATGTTCCGACAATCGTAATTGTTCCCAAATATCTGCCTCTTCTTCGGGATAATCCACCGCCACCTCTATTTGCGCCAGTAAGTCCAACAGTCGATCGTTTATCGCCAACACCGCCTGTCCCAGCGCTCCGTCCAGCTGTTTTTCCGACAACTCCAATGCCGCCGTACTTTTGGCTTGGATGATATCGATGATGGCTTCCGCCTGTGTCAAATTGATTCGCCCATTGAGAAAAGCACGCTGGGTAAACTCACCCGGCTCCGCCGGAACCGCCCCTGCCGCCAGCAAGGCTTTTAAAATTTCCCGCGTCACCACATATCCTCCGTGACATTGGATTTCTACCACATCCTCGCCGGTATAAGAGTGGGGGGCGGGCATATACACCGCCAGCGCCTGATCCAAAGGCAGTCCGTCGCGGTCGCGTACCTGTCCCAAATACAAATAGCGGGGAGTAGGGACAAAGGGCGTCGTCTTTTTCTTCGGTTGAAATACCTCTTGCAAAAGGCGCAGCGCTTCGTCGCCGCTCACCCGGATAACGCTGATGCCGCCTTCTCCCGGTGGGGTCGCTACGGCGCAGATGGTATTTTGCAACATCCTGTTTCCTCCTTCTCCAAATATTGCTGAACAGTAAACAAAAGCAGCCCATCGCTCCGACCAAAGAGCGTTTTTTAACCAATCGATTTGCTTATCCCTGCCGATTTTCATACAAAAATCTGACGTATTCTTTTTATTTCGCCAAAATCTATCGATTTCATCAAGCGTTCTTTATTATACAAAGCAAATCGCCGTTTCTTTCCATAATTCTTCTGTTTATGTTATTTTACAAAAAAGCTTGTTTTTAGAGAGCTTCCGCAAAAGCGCTCCTGATCGTTCGGATTTTCTTACATTTTGATAAATCGGGGGAGGGGAGGGGTCAAGAATTTTTGTCTTTTTCATGAGAATCGGTTTCTCTTCATTATAACCTCTCAAAAACCCGCCGGCTCATCTCCGCGGAGAGAGATCCTTTTGTTCCGTTTCCTCTTTCAGCCGCAGACCCAGCGCGTACACCTGGCTCACCGGCAAATCGTAACAGCGCGCTACCTCTTTGGCGGCGGCTTTGTGTTTCATACCGCCCCGCAACAGACGGTGCAGATGCTCCTCCACCTCTTGAAGATTCGGCTCTGTCGCCTGCTCCTCGGCGCCCCCGATCACCAGCACAAATTCTCCCAAAGGCTGCCGCTCCGCCCAAAGCTCACAGATTTCTCCCAAGGTACCCCGGTTGACCTCTTGAAATTTTTTAGTCAGCTCCCGACAAAGCGCGGCAGGACGCTGACTACCCAGCACCCGCGCTGCCGCCGTCAACGTTTCCTTGATTCGGTGAGGCGCCTCATAGAGCACCAGCGTCCGCCGTTCTTCTTTGATGCTTTCCAAATAGGGCGGCAATTTGGCGCCGCGAGGCAAAAATCCTTCAAAAGCAAAGCGCTCTGTGGGCAGCCCCGAAAGCACCAATGCCTGAATGGCCGCGCAAGCGCCCGGCACAGCGTCCGTCTCATAGCCCGCGGCCGCGGCTTGCCGCAAAATAGCAGCTCCCGGGTCAGAAATGCCCGGCGTACCCGCGTCGCTGATCAACGCTACCTGTTTTCCTTCCGATAAAGCCTGCAGCAAAGTCCCTTCCTGCGCCTTTTCATTATGCTGATAATAACTGATCAACGGTCGTTTGATGCCGAAATGACGCAACAACGCGCCGCTGTGCCTGGTATCTTCGGCGGCAATAAGATCCGCCTCCCGTAAAGTGTCCAGCGCCCGTTGGCTGATATCACCCAAATTGCCAATGGGAGTAGCCACCAATGTAATTTTTCCTGCCATATTATTCTCCTGTTCGGCGGTCGCCGCCGCTTTTTCTTCTAAAGTTGTCTTTCGTCCCAAATTGCCGATTTCATGAAACCTTCCGCTTCACACCTTGCTCCGCCGATACCCCTGACCGTTCGGGGAATCCGCCGCCTCGTTTCTCAGGCGGGGAAAAGCTCCTTTCGGCGCTGCTCGGAAAAGGGGGTTCTGTCAGCGACAATCTGTCGGGGAAAGGGGGTCGTCGGCAGGAGGCCAATGCTGCTTGCAAACCAAATCAGCACGGCTGATGCAAATAGGCGGTAAAATGACCGTCTCTGTTCCCCGCCGCGGAGTAAATGCCCAAAGATCCAGCAAAGGGGCGTCCTCCCGCAAATTCAACACCGATCGCCGTCTTTGGCAAAACAGCCGCGCGGCGGTCGCCGCCTCCAGCACTTCCCGCTGTCTGGCAGCAGGCGCCACCAAAGAAAAACAACCCTCCGGCGTCAAAGCAGCAGCCGCCGCCGTGAAAAATTCCGCCAAGGTTCCGTTCATCTCAAAACGCGCCGCCGCTCGTTCCGGCACTTTGCTGACTCGACAGGTACCGCGAGGAAAATAAGGCGGATTACAAACAATCTGATCAAAGGGACCGTTTTTCGGCGCCCAAGTACGAAAATCATCCCGTACCACCCGCAGTGTTTCCTCCAATCCGTTCAGCCGCAGATTGCGATAAGCCAGATCGGCGCTGTTTTCCATCACTTCCACCCCTACATAACGCCCTTGGGGGCATTTGACATACAGCAGCATCAACAAAGCGCCGTTGCCGCAGCCTGCTTCTAAAATCCGCTCGCCCGTCCGCGGACGCACAAAATCCGCCAACAGCACCGCGTCACTGCCGATACAAAAATACCGGGGCTGCTGAATCAGCTTCAGACCGCACCGGTATAAATCATCTAATTTCTCACCGTCTCGCACCAGCGTCCGCTGTTCTTCTGTCAGGCTCTCCCAAAGAGCAACCCGTACCCGTTCCCGTTCTTTCATGACGATTGCTCCTGTTTGGGGTCTCCTTGCTGTCGCTGCAAAAAAGCCATGCAAAGAAGACATTCCTCGCCGTCGCGGCTTTTGGCGAAATGGGTGGGGCAGATGTGATATCCTTCCCGATACAGCTGCATCAGCGCCTCGTCTCCTTCATCCCGCAGACTGCCTTCATTTAATCGATCCAACAGCCGAATATTCTGACGTTCCACCGATTCTACCCGCAGTCGAATTTCCGCCAAACGAGTCAGCAGCTCATTCAACTCCTCTTCAATTTCTCTGATCTCATTGGTTAATGACATCCTGTATCCTCTCTTTCTCGCCGCCGCCTGACATCACGGGGCAGAACCCCTCCCAAAAGGAAGACGCCTTTTTAAAGGCTCCGCGGCCTCAGTCCTCTAATTTTTTCAGTTCCGATTCATCCACTTCCACATCGGTCAAATAATCCGCGCAGGGATGCTGGCAAGAGCCGCACTGCTTGTCACAGCTTTTTTTGGGATGCTCATATTCATCATACTCAAATTTCAAACAGCACATCAGACGTCCGCATACACCGGAAATTTTTGCCGGATTCAGGGAAAGATTTTGCTTTTTCGCCATCTTGATGGAAACGGGTTGGAAATCCCCCAGCACGGAGTGACAGCAAAGCTCCCGTCCGCAGGTACTGTATCCTCCTAACATTTTGGCTTCGTCTCGCACGCCGATTTGCCGCAGTTCGATTCTGGTACGAAATACCGCCGCCAAATCTTTGACCAGCTCCCGAAAGTCCACACGGGATTCCGCGGAAAAGTAAAAGATGATCTTTCCCTGGTCAAAGGTATAGTTGACATCGATGAGCTTCATAGGCAGTTCCCGCTTGGCGATTTTTTCCAAGCAGATTTGAAATGCTTTTTTTTCATTGCGTTTGTTTTTTTCATATTGTTTTTCATCGGCGGCTGTGGCCGGACGAATAATGTCCTTACAGGGAGAGGGGAGGGTCTTTTCGTCGATTTCCCGTTCGTTCAGCACCACGCTGCCGTATTCAATGCCGCGGGCAGTCTCTACAATCACATTGTCACCCACCTGCACTTTCAGCTGCCGCGGACAAAAATAATAAATTTTTCCCGCTTTGCGAAAGCGAATTCCTACTACATTGATCATGAACTTCCTCCATATCACTCGAATTTTTCGGCGGATTCGAACGCCGCCGCGTCCAATCCTCTTAACCGATATTATTTCTCCGCCGCCCTGTCCAATCCCTGCTGACCGCACAAATCTCGCAGCTTCAGCAAGAGCACATTAAGGAGTAGGGTGGTGTTGATGTTGCTTTTGGCAAGGCGAATGGCATCTTCCACCAACCGCGCCGCCTCCAGCGCCTGAAGCGCGTCATACGCCCCGGGCAGCCGCTGAAACAAGCGCAGTCGGCTTTCGGGCAGATAGGTCTCCGCCCAGATTTCCCGTAGACAGAGAAGCAACGCTTCCAGAAAATAGATTGTCTGTTTTTTATCTGTCAGATCTTTGCGGCGGCCGTTTTTCAAGCCCCCCGCGAAAAGCAGCGCCGTGCTGATATCTCCCGGCAGAAGCCCCAGCAGTTCCATGGCTTTTTGCTCCATTTCCGTCCGCAACTCGCAATCAGCCGGTGTTTCTTCGCCTTCGTCCTCTCCGAGAAGCCGTATCCAAACCACACGGGAAAGAATCGTCGGCAGCAGGGCATCCCCCACCGGCGCCGTCAAAATGAAATACACCCCCGACGGAGGCTCTTCCAAAATTTTCAGCAGACTGTTGGCGGCTGCCCGCTGCATAGTATGAGCCTCGTGGATAATCACTACCTGACGCCCACCCTCAAAAGATTCTAAATGAGCAACATACCGCATCTTTCTGGTCTGAAAAATTTTCACGCTGGCGCCGTCGGGACAGATGATCTGCACATCCGGATGGTTATCCGCCGCCACCTTGCGGCAGGAAGAACAAACTCCGCAGGCGTTGCCGTCCGGGGTGGGATGCGCGCACAGCAAAGCCGCCGCCAAACTTTTCGCCTGGGGCAGCAGCTGTTCTTCTCTTCCCGTCAGCAGCCAAGAATGGCTGACTTTTCCCGCGGCTATTCGCTTTGCCAGTTGCGGATCCAGCATAGGTTCCTCCTTTCGGACAACACTCCCTTAACGGGCAAAAAACTCGTTATCTAAATTGGTTTCATCGATGAATCCCCGCAGCAGCAACAAACCGCTGACGAGACGACGAATTTCATATTTTACCTCATTTATGCCGCGGCCGGCGTCCAAAATCTTGATTCGACCCGTTTCCGCCGCCAATTGACGATAGCCGTCCCGCAGACGGCGATGAAACGCCAATTCTTCCCGCTCCATCCGATCTGTGTGCCGCGCCGTATCTCCTGAAGACTCCCGCGCCCGCACGCGCGCCAGACCTTCTTCCGAATCCAAATCCAACAAAATAGTAAGATCCGGCTGCAAACCGCCCGTCGCCATTTGGTTCAGCTGTCGCAAAAACGTCAAATCCAATCCTCGTCCATAACCCTGGTACGCCAAATAAGAGTCGGCATAACGGTCACAAACCACTACCTTACCGCGATCCAGCGCCGGGCGCAATACTTCGTCTACGTGCTGCGCCCGATCCGCGGCATACAACAGCGCCTCTGTTTTGGGCGTGATGGTCGTATTTTCGGGATTTAAAATCAGGCGGCGAATCTGACCGCCCACAACGCCTTCCCCCGGCTCCCGTGTGGTCAGCACCGGCACCCCCATAAGAGTCATCCATTCCGAAAGCATGGCGCAGTGGGTGGATTTGCCGGCGCCTTCCGGCCCTTCAAAGGTGATGAACAGTCCTTGCCGTTTTACTTCTTTATTCTTTTTATTGTTGCGTTTCAATGTCTCTTCGTTCATTTGATCACCGGTACGCGGCCATCCGCGACGCCCCGTACCTTACCGCCTTTCGCCAAAATATATTCCAATCCCGCCACTACAGTCTCGTCGATTTCTTCGCCGGGACCCGCCACGGGAACACCGCAGGAATCCGGAACCAACAGCTGTCCCGCCGTCCGTCCGGCGGCCTCCGCCAGAGGAATCCATTCCAAATCCCGCCGCAGCGCCTCGCCGGGCGTCATCCGCTGTCGCGGCAACGGTCCAAAATCCACCACCGGCAGCAGGTTGCCTTTAACCGATTCCAGTAATTTCCCGGCAGCCTTCAGCCGTCGCGACAAAGCGCGGGTCTCTTCCGCCGTTCGAAAAGCCGACGCCAACACCGTCGCCGTTCCGTTATCGGCAGAAGCCGGCGTCACGCCCACCTTCGCCAAAGCCGCCGCTATCTGCCGGCCGCTGTGATTTAATTCACTGAACAAGACCAAGCGACAGCTGTCATAATCCCGTACCGGCCAGGGAATGTTGCGGCTGTCCAACACATCCAACACGCTGTTGTCCGCCAGCCCTTCCCGCAAAATGGCGGCGTTGCGCAGCATCCTCGCCGCCAAAGCGTCGTCATTGGCCTGCCAGTTAGCGCGAGCTTCATCCAAAGAAAGGAGCAGGGGATAAGAGGGACTCTCAGCCGTTAACATGGAAAGCACTGTCTCCACCGGATAATTATGATCATTTTGCAGCATGACCGCCGTCTGCCCCAAGCTGCCCATCGTTTCGCCCCAACCGTCCACTACCACGGCGGCGCCGCTGTCAATGGCGGGATCGGGCCAACCGGTGAATTTAAAATGGGCGCCGTGACTTTCATCCACAATGGTCAACATTCCCTTGTGCCCCGCCAATCGCGCCGTCGTACGCAAATCCCCGCAAAAACCGTGAACAGTGGGATACACAAACACCATCGCGCGGGCGCCGTCATACTCCCGCACCGCCTGTTCCACCGTCTCCGTAGCGGTCCCCAGAGAAATGCCAAAGCGGGGATGGAGAAATACCGGCAGCCATACCGGCTCCGCCCCGGACAAAGCGACAGCGTCCCAAACGGTCTTGGACGCGTCCCTCGGCACCAGTACTTTATCTCCCGGGCCGCAGCTTGCCATCAGGGCGGCCTGCAAACCCATGGCGGTACCGTTCAGCAAATAGTGGGCGTCTCGGGTATAATACAACCGCGCCATCAGTTCCTCGCTGCGACGAATCTCTCTTTTCGGGCGGCGCGGGTCATCCAGCTCCTCATTGGGCGCCAAATCATAACAGCCGAGGCTGCCCCATTTCTTCATAACTCCGTAAGACTGTAAAGGGCTTTTGCCCCCTTCGATCCGATTTTTTTGCAAATAAGACGCCACTTTTCGGGCGATTGGTTTTTTCATTCCGCGATCCCCTTTTTTCCAGCTGTTCCCCGTTTCCCGAATCCGAAAAACGGATGTCGGGCAAAGCCCGAATCTTGTGTGATTTCTTCTTCTATTATAACACACCGCCGCCTTTTCTGTCATCTCTTTTCCGTGGGGAACAGTCCTTTCCTTCCTCTTTATTATTCCGTAAGCAATCCCCCTCGGCAACCCGTCCCCTCGGAAGATTTCCCGATTGCCCAAACAGGCAAATACCGACTTTCCGTCAAGGCGAAAGCAAAGAGAAGCCTTCTTTCGTTTCTCTCAAAAGCGGGGAATACCTGACTTCAAAAGGGGAGCGAGACAAAAAAAGAAAAATGAAAAAACCCCTTGGGAAACGGATGGTTCCCAAGGGGTTCGGCATCAAACAAAAAGCAAACGACCGCGGGTAAGCGGCGTTATCTGCCGAAACGCGAAAGGGTTCGAAAGCGAATTTTCGGCATCCCGTGAACGCGCCGAGACGGCAAAACGGCAAATTATAGATTTCCCGCCGTCGGCTCCGCCCAATCAGCGATTCATAATCTCTTTGATTTCATGAATGGATTTCTCCATGTTATAATCTTTTTCCAATCCCGTCTGAATCTTCTTGCAGCCATGGAGCACCGTGGTATGGTCTCGACCGCCGAACTCCTTGCCGATATCGGAAAGGCTCATATTCAGCATCGTCTGGCAGAGATACATAGCGATATGCCGCGGATGGGTCACCACCTGATCCCGACGTTTTGATTCCAAATCCGTTGCCTTCAGATGGTAATAATCCGCCACTGTCTTTTTAATCAAGTCCGACGACAGCGCCCGTTTTTGATTGCCGGCGATCAATCCCTGCAAAACCTCATGGCAAAGCGCCAGATTCACAATGCCGTTATTGACCAGAGCCGCGTAATATTTCACACGATTCAGCGCCCCCTCCAATTCCCGAATGTTCGAAGGGATATTGCTGGCGATAAACTCTATGGACTCGTTGGTAATGTTTATATTGTCCTGCTCCGCCTTATACTGCAAAATAGCCATCCTCGTCTCCAGACCGGGGGGTTGAATATCCACCGTCAGCCCCGCCTCAAACCGCGAAACCAGTCGTTCTTCCAAATTGGAAATCTCTCTGGCCAGGCGGTCGGAACTGATGACCATTTGTTTATTTCTCTCAAACAAAGCGTTAAAAGTATGGAAAACCGCTTCCTGAATCCCTTCTTTGCCCGAAAGAAATTGAATATCGTCAATCATCAAAATGTCCGCGCCGCGATAGCGGTTTTGAAACTGCTGCTGGCTTTTATTGGCCAAAGAGGCAATGAACTCATTGGTAAACGTCTCTGTCGATACATAGATGATATTGGTATTGGGGCGGTTGCGCAGCACCCGATGACCGATGGCATGCATCAAATGCGTCTTGCCCAAGCCGGAATTCCCGTAAAGAAACAATGGGTTATAACCCTGGGCGGGGTGATCCGCCACCGACATGGCCGCCGCGTGGGCAAACCGGTTATTGGAACCCACCACATATGTCTCAAAAGTATAACGAGGGTTAAACTTCATGGAGTTGCCGCCTCGGCTCGCCACCGCGGTCACGGGGCGGCGGGGAACAAAGCCGTCATTGGCATTGGACGCCTCCTGAATGGTCTGCTCATTGACAAAGGTAATGCTCAGTTCCTCTCCCGTTAAGCGCAGCATAGCGTTTTTAATCGCCTCGCTGTAATTATTCTCCATCCAATCCGCCTGCATCGGCGAATACACCTTGAAATACAAGGTGTTCTGCTGTCGTTCTACATCAATGACATGATCAAACCATCGCGTAATAGCGCTGTTACCCAGTTCATCCCGCAACAGTTCAATCAACTGATCCCAATACATAAACTTCATGCCGCTTCCTCTTTTCTTCCTCTTCTCTGTTCTTCCCGTTTTCCAATACTTTTATCGCCCGCGCCGTCTCTTCCCGATTCCGAGCGTGGTCCTTCCCGCGAGGGTCTTCTTTCCCGCCAAGCGAACAGGTCCTCTGTCGCCCGCGCTGTTTTCCCAGTTATTACGGTGTCGCTTCCACCCGAGTCGCCCCTTTCTCGCCACCTTGCGAGCTTGTCCGTTTGATCTATGGTTTTCCACACCAAGATGTGGAAAACTTGGGTATTTTTTGGGGATTTTTGTTTTTTTTGACCCGTTTTGTGGATAACTCGATTTATCATAACTATCATACCAATATTTTTCCACAAAATCAAGTGTTATTTTGGGAGAATCCCTATCCTTTTCTCGGGAAAAACTTGACAAAAAGTATATTTTGCATTATGATATAGTATGCCTGCGATTTTGGAAAATGCAAGGTTCGCGGGTCATGATTTCAAAAGAAAGGAGCTTCGCCGAAATGAAAAGAACCTATCAGCCCAAAAGAAGAGTGCATAAAAGAGTGCATGGCTTCAGAGCGCGCATGGCTACCAAAAACGGACGTAAAGTGTTGGCTCGCCGCCGTGCCAAAGGTCGCAAAGTACTGTCCGCCTAATGTTTCGCGGCAGCGCGGAACACGGGCGGAAAAGGAGTTTTTTTTATGCTGAAAAAGGCCTACCGACTCCGCAAAAAATTGGACTTCAAACGAACTTACCAACGGGGGAAAGTCGCAAAAAATCGATTTTTTGTACTTTATTATACTCCCAATCGTTCCGGAACCAAGCAGATTGGTTTTTCCGTGTCGAAAAAAATCGGTAAAGCAGTGGCGCGCAACCGTGTGAAGCGCCGACTGCGCGAGGCGTGCAGACAGAATCTGGATTTATTTGCCGTCGGCTATCATTACATCTTCATCGCGCGCTATCCAAGCCGCTACGCTGAGACAAACGATTTAGCCGATTTGATCCGAGATACCCTCTTGGATTTGGCGCTGAAACCCCGCCCCGCGAAAAAAACACCCGCGGACGGGTGAATCATCGAGGGATGTTCATGAAGAAATTGCTGATTCTTTTAATTCGTTTTTACCGCAAATGGATTTCGCCCATGATGGGACCCCACTGTCGGTTTTATCCCACCTGCTCCCAGTACGCCCTGGAAGCAATCACCAAATACGGCGCTTTAAAAGGCGGTTGGATGAGTTTGAAACGAATTTGTCGTTGCAATCCATGGAATCCCGGCGGATATGATCCTGTAAAATAGTGGAACAGGAGGTGAAGCCTAAACCGAATTCGGTTTCAGGTAACTACGATTGACTAGTTTTGTCGGTACCTGCGTGGAAAAGATCTTCGAGCTGACCCAGGCCATTGGGTTTCCGAGTTACACGTTGACCATTGTGATCATCACAATCATCATCAAGCTGATCCTTTTCCCGCTGAATAAAAAACAAATCGCATCAACCAAGAACATTCAGGTGATCCAACCTCTGGTTAATGAGATCAACCAAAAATACGCCAACAATCCTCAGAAAAAATCAGAAGAGTTGATGAAACTCTACAAAGAACACAACATCAACCCCATGGCAGGCTGTCTGCCTTTGCTGATTCAGCTGCCCATCATCATTATTTTATACCAAGGATTGTTGCATTTTGAACCCAGCCATCCCGAATTCTACACCTTGTTCGGCACCATTCCCCTGGGAACGCCGCCGGACGGTCTGGTAATTCCGGTGATTGTGGCGTTGGGTACTCTTTTGCAGAGTTTTACTTCCATGGGACTGCCCAAACAATCCGCTCAAAAAATCATGATTATTGTTATGCCCATCATGATCGGCTACATGGCTACGCAGTTCCAGGTATTTATCTGCATTTACTGGCTGGTATTCTCCATCCTCGGCGCTCTGCAGCAAATTCTGGTAAACGGCGGTCTGACCCCCCAACTGGGCGCGGAAAGAAAAGAACGCAAACTTGCCGCGGCTGAAGCAGCCAAAGGCACCGCCGCCGCGCAAGAAAACGGCGCTGTCGTCGCCGAAAACGCCCCGCTGAAAAATTCGCAAAAAAATTCGCAAAAAGGCGTCAAAAATGTCAACACCAGCAAAAAGAAGAAAAAGAAATAAACCGGAGCGATCATCTCATCACGGTCAGTCTCTCTGACCATACAAAAGGAGGGAAGCGCATCCTTCTGATTGTGCCAAAGGAGGCAAAGAACTATGAAATATTTGGAAAAAAGCGCCAAAACCGTCAATTTGGCGGTGGAATTGGCCTGCAAAGAGTTGGGCATCGCGCGGGAAGACGCTGATTATGAAGTCCTCGATCCCGGTTCCAAGGGCGTTTTGGGGTTGTTCGGCGGTAAAGACGCTGTAGTACGGGTGAATCTGCCCCATAACCCCGGCGAAGACGCTGTCGCCTTTTTGAAACCGATCTTCGAACAACTGAAGGTCCATCCTACCCACAGAATCGAAGAAAAGGACGGCTCTTTATGGATTTCCTTTGCCGGGGAACGGCTGGGCGCCATCATCGGCCGCCGCGGCGAAACGCTGGACGCCCTGCAATATCTGACCAATCTGGCCGTAAACCGCCAGTTTGAAGAAAAAACCAGAATCATTCTGGATGTAGAAGGCTATCGCAAAAGCAGGGAAGAAACCCTCTCCAATCTGGCGCGAAAAATGGCGGACAAAGTGCGCCGCACCGGCAAAGATGTGATGCTGGAACCCATGAGTCCCCACGAACGGCGCGTCATTCATATCGCTTTGCAAGAAGAAAAAGGCATCAAAACTTTCAGCCTGGGAGAAGAACCCTATCGCAAAGTGGTCATCAAAAGAACTTATGAAAAAAACGACCGTCATGACAGCAAATAAATGTTTTTGAAAAAGCCGGCTCCCGGCTCTTTACAAGAAACCCCCGCCAAAAGCGGGGGTTTTTTTGATCATATTAATAAATTCTTTTTGTAAAGCAAACCGTCTTCGACAAAGGAGCAGGGTAAGGATACCCGGTCCCGATATTTTTGAAACGAAGCCTTTGCGATTTCCCCTGAAAAAACATCGAGACGCTCAACAGCGCGGCGCCTTAAGAAAATACGGAAGCAACGATCGTCCTTTGTTGTTTGAGAATTGTGTTTTGGACTTTTTGTCCGTTTTGGACTTTTTGTCCGACGAAAATCAAAAGGCGGCGAGGAAAGTTCGGATAAGCGCACGTTTTTTATAGGGGATTTCCGTTGGCAAAAACCGCAAGCTGTCGAAGCAAGGGTACATTACGGCGACGCGGATCTTTCCTGGTTTCGATCAGCAAACCTATCGCGCTCTTCAAAAGCGGCTTCTCTGATGGTAAGCGACTGCTTTTTATTTTGAACGCCGTCCGTTTTTTCCGAGAAACATCCTTATTCTTTAGTCTTCCGTTTCTTCCCTCATAAAATGATCATAGAACGGTTTGTGTTCCCGCTGTTCCCGATGGCTGGCTTCACCGCGCAGCAGCCGTTCATAATCGGCGGTTCGGTTGATATTAAAAAAGACCTCCCGCCCGGCGGCGGTTGTTTGCCAAACAGACGGCGGCAACAGCAGCAAATCCGCGTCTTTGGTCAAATTCAGCAAACTGCGGCGCCCCGCCGCCAACAAAGCTTCCACCTTGGGCAAAAGAGAACGATGGTAGATACCGAACATCGGTTCCAGATCCTGTCCGTTTTGGGGCAGCACCAGCTGGCGCCCGGCGGCGTTTTGAAGAAATACAGCCATCAATTCCGCCGACAAAAACGGCATATCGCAAGCCATCAAAAGGCAGATATCATAACGGGCAGCCGCCAATCCCGCCTGCAAACCGCCCATAGGTCCCGCGTCCTGATAGCGGTCGGCAATTTCCCGAGCGGCAGGCAAAGAGAATTTTTGTCCGCTGTCACTGACAATGAGCACCTCCCTGCAAACTTTGGCGCATTCGGCCGCCAAATGGGCGACAATCCCGCGTCCCTCATAACGAAGCAGCGCCTTGTCCCGTCCGAAACGGCGGCTTTTTCCTCCCGCCAAAATCAACGCCGTTGCCTCATAGAGCGGTTCCGAAGAACAGGACCGCGTTTTTTTTGCTGTTCGCGTCGTCTCCCGGCGGCAATCTTTTTCCGTCGGCGCCTTGTTCATGGTCTCTCCTCCCGTCTTTCCCGCTTTGGGGTTTGTTTCTTTTATTATATCAAAAAAAACCTTCTTTAAGCAACCAAAACAATTTTCGAATCCCGACCGCCGACCCATTCCCCGACCCAAGAATCCGGCCGCCTCGTCAATCAAATCTTCAGCCAAGCAAAAAACAGCCCCGAAAGGGCTGTTCAAATCAAATAAAACCAAAGGCAAACGGGAAAAGCAAAAAAACGTCTCCCAAAGGCAAACAGAATCGCCGACAAAACCCTCCCGGTCAAAGGAAGCCTTTTCTCCCGTGAGTAACCGCGCCCTCGTAAAAAGCGCCCGGAACCGACAAAAACCGGAACGCTATTTCGTGGTGCAGAGATATTGCCCGAACAGATTCAAATTGGCTTTTTCCACCGTATAAGCATCGCCGCTGCCGCTGCCTTCGATGTCAAAAGAATAGCCCAGCCCCGTGTAGTGACGGCTGACTCCGTCGGCGGCCGTTTCCTGGGCGAAACGGGGAGGTTCCCCGCTGATAAACACCTGGGTAAAATCAATTAACAACAACGCCAAATCGATAGCGATAATCACCAAAACAGCAGTAACAATTTTGGTCCAGAGGGGTTTTTTGGCGTTGCGGGCGGCCGCGTTGGCATGGAATGTGTTTTTCATACAAGACTCCTTTGGCAAAGAGGCGGCTCAGCCGCCGTTTAGATACACATCGGCGGTTTCCTGAAGAAACCGCCGTTTTTTGCTGATAAATGTCCATCACCTCAGTAGGATTCGTCGGTGTTGATGGTCACTGTTTTGCTGTTGGAATCATAGCCCACCTGGAAATCCATAGCGCGAGCCAGATCCTGCAATTTCACATAGTTGTTATTGTTAACGCTGTAGGTCAGCGGATAAATCTGTGTTTTGTCCAGATACAGCTTGGCATTGGTAATATCCGCCGTCACAGTGCTGGCGCCGGGAGAGGACATTTCCGTGCCGTTGGGCTTATAAGAAGCGCCGCTGGTCATGCTGACGGATTTTACCGAGTTGTTCCAGCCGACGGAGAATTTCTTGTCTGTGTCGTTGATGGTATAGGCGATATCCCGCAGTTTGAAGAAATTGTTGCCGTTGATGTTGTAAGCGTCAAATTCTACCGTTTCCCCGTTGACTTTCACTTTGGAACCGGTAGGATCGGCGCTGGTACTGTCCGCCAAATCGCCGTAGCGGGAATCATAGCATTGGGCGCAGTCCATGCTGACGGCATATTCATCTAAATGGTAAATGTCGCCGCAGCCGTTACAGCCCATATAGTACTGATGGGGGTGGCTTTCGGCGAATTTTTTCTTATAAGCGTGAACATGAGCCTCCACGGCGTCGCTGTAGCGGAAGTAGGTATAGTCGCCGCTGTCCCGTTCCTCGGCGGCAATAACCCGTTCCACCAAGGCATAATTGCCGGACCAAACGTTTTGTTCCAGCAGGGTGATATTGCCGCTTTTGTCGATTTCTTTGACAATCGCCCAATGGGTGTAGTTGGTAAACCGTACAATATCGCCCACCTGAGGCGAGGAAACCGCGCTGAAGCTGCCGGAAGTCACCAGCGGGGTGCTGGTGGGGGAAAGAAGGTTGTACACGGTCACGCCATAGACAGAGGAGTAAAACCGCTTCACCAAAGCCGCGCAGCAATAGGTGGTATCGCTGTTATAATTGCTGACATTTTCTTTCGGCGCATAGATCGCTTCCACCAAAACGTTTTGAAAGGTCATGCTGTCCACGACCTGAGCGTTTTGGGTGATCTCCACCCGGCTGGTAGTGCTGATCCCAAAGGCGGGACCCCACACCGCGGTAAAGCAAAATACCAGACAGAGAACAAAGGAAAAGATTCTTGCCTTGTTGTTCATAGAAAAACTCCTTTTGATCAATATTGTTCGTTTCACGGGCTCCTCAGCGGCGCCGTTTTCAGAGCGTTAAGACGCCCTCTTCCGCGTTTTCGATCTTGTCCAACATATATACTGATCGCCAGACGTACTTCTTTTTCTCTTCTCTGATTTTCTCTTCTCTGAAAAGAATTGAAAAATACATCCTATATTATACTCCCTTCCCGCCAAAAGTGCAACTGGGAGAGGGTTCTTTTTCTCCCTCTCGTTTTATCTATTTTTGATATATATTTCTCGTTTCACGTGAATACCATGTGAACGCAGACTGAATTTTCCACAGAATTTGGTGGAAAATCTTGGGTTTTCCACCAAACAATTGCAAACTATTGGAAAATTCACCGAAAATGCAGGGTTTACCGGGAAAAAATGGAATACTCTATTTAGGTACAAACGATAAGAGAAAACAAGCGGAACACAAAGATTTCGAAAAGAGGGATTTTTCACCGCGACGGTTGTTTTCTGTAGGGATTTTTTTATCAAAGCAACGCCCGACCCAAACGCTCATCCTTCAATATCGAAAAAACTACGATTCTTCGAAAACAGGAAGAACCCGAGCAGAAAAGGGCAATCCGGGAGTAAAAGGGAGATTCCCCGCGGACAAAAAGAAACATACCCCGAAGTACTCCCGAAAACAAAGGAAAAATAAGAAAACAGACCATTCATAAGGCGTCTCGAAAGACGCCGCATACAACAGGTGGTGATACTATGCCAAACATCTGGTGCCATATTCTTTTGGGCAACGAGTTCGTCCGGGGATTACCTGATGATGTGAAAAAAGATATTCGTTCCGGCCCCTGTTACGGGGTGTTTCGCCTGGGCACGCTGGGACCGGATTTTTTCCTCTTCGATAATTGGAACCATTGTTATTTTAACAGCCGCCACGAAGTGAGCAGCTATCTGCACCGCCACCGCTGCAAAGACGCCCTGATGTACGCCATCAACCAAGTAAAAAAAGACAAAGACAACGGACAGCCCTGGTGGACCCAGGCCATCTATACCTTGGGTACCGTCAGCCATTTCATCGCGGACGCCGCCATCCATCCCATGGTCTATCAGATTGTTCCTCACAGCATCGCCTACCGCAACTATCACATCAAACTGGAAACGGAAATGGACGTGTATCTGGCGGAAAGTCTGGGCATCGGCGCCGAACATATCATCGCCAACCCCGCCGCCAGCGTGGTGATGCCCCTCAACGCCCGCCATGAAATCTGTCAATATTATTATGACCTGGTCAATGATTTTTATAAAGGAGAGCTGAAACCTCTGACCGCGGAGGAAATTCTGCGCTCCATCCGCAGCTATCTGGCGGCGTTTGAAGTTTTGCGCACCCAGGAGTCTATGTATCTCCTCTGCCGGGCGCTGGCTGTCCTCACCCTGGGCAAAGTGCGGCTGGATTGGTTTTGGCATCCCGACCAGATTTCTCCCGATGTGAAAACCCACTTGGAAAATTACGGTTTTTGGAATCTTTGCCATAACGCCATGGATATCGGCGAGCAAGTGCTTCCCATGATCTGGCGTTATTGGCACGGCGAAGAAGAACTGCGCGCCGTCCGCGCCCGCCTGCCCAAAACCAACTACCTGGGAGAACCGGAACTGTAGCCCCGCCCGACCGCCAAACCTATTTTTCGGGTTTGCGCCCACCGCCCTTTTCTCGGAAAGGAGACTCTGCCCATGCGCCTCGACCGTCTGACCGTCCGTGGCTTTCGCAATTACACTGACCACACTTTTTTCTGGCATCCTCAGATCAATATCATCTACGGCTCCAACGCCCAAGGCAAAACCAATCTGCTGGAAGCGATTTCCTATTTGAGCGCCGGCGCGTCGTTCCGTGGGCAAAATGAAGAAAAACTGCTCAACTGGGACAGCGATTTTTTCTTTTTGGAAGCGGAACTAGAACGGGAAGACCGTCTCTGCACCGTCAGCGCCGGCTATCAGCAACGCAAAAAACTCTGGAAAAAAAACGGCGCCCCCTGCCGCCGAGTCAGCGAAATCGTGGGGTTTCTCCACACGGTGATCTTTACCCCGGAAGACCTGGAAATTGTCAAAAAAGGGCCTGAACTGCGACGAAATTTTTTAGACAGGGAAATGCTGCAAATGTTCCACGGCTATCACCGTGTCTTGAACCAATACAAAAAGGCTCTGTTCCAGCGGAACAATCTTCTGAAACAGCTGGCCTTCTCAGGAAAAGACGAACAGGAAGCTCTCCTCGCCCCCTGGGAAAGTCAGCTGGCGACGGGAGGCGCTCTGATTCTGCAAAAGCGGGCGTTCATCATCGACCGTCTCAACGAAATCGCCGCCCCCATCCACCGGCGACTGAGCGGCGGCGCGGAAACCCTGTGCCTCAGTTACGAGCCGGCGCTTCCCGACACTTCCATCCTGCCTCGAGAAGAAGAAATCTTGGCGGAGCGGTTGGCAGAGGCTCTCGCCCAAAGGCGGGAAGAAGACCTGCGGCGGGGATTCACCACCTGCGGCCCCCATCGAGATGATTTAAAAATCAGTATTAACGGCGTAGACGCCCGCTATTACGGCTCCCAAGGACAACAGAAAACCGCCGCCCTGTCTGTCAAATTATCCGAACCGGCGCTGGTGCGGGAAATAAACGGTTATTATCCCATTCTGCTGTTGGACGACGTCCTGTCAGAATTAGACAAAAACCGCCGCGCCGCTCTGCTGGAACTGGCGCTGGGGAAGTCGCAAATTTTTCTCACCACCACCGATATTGATCAGGAACTGCTGGCAACGGAAGCAGACCGCTGCCGCAGATTTCACATCTGCCACGGTCGGCTGCAAGAGGAAAACACCTCCGCTCTTCCCAAATAAACAGACCGCGAAAAGTAAACAACCACTCGAAACATTTTCTCAAAAAGAGAACTTCGGCAAGAAAAGGCAAGAAACTCACCGAAAAAATGCCGAAAGATATTGAAAAACTTTTTTTATATGTTAAAATTAGGGTATGGGGGATTTTTTGCCTTCATGAACTTAACATCAATTTAACCTGTTTTAAAGCATATCTTAAGGAGGAAGCAAAGTGATCAAAATCGCCATCAACGGAATGGGTCGGGTCGGACGCCTGGTATTTCGGCAGATTTTCGATACCCCGGGAGTAGAGGTTGTCGCCATCAACGGCCGTTCCTCAGCGGAGTCTCACGCGCATCTGACCAAATATGATTCCGTACACGGGACTTGGAACCATGACATCGAAGTGAAAGAAGACGCGCTGGTGATCGAAGGCAAAGAAGTGAAGGTGCTGAAAATCGCCGATATTCATGATATGCCCTGGAAAGAATTGGGGGTTGATGTGGTAGTGGAAGCTACCGGCATCTACAAATCCGCCGAGCAATGTCAGGCACATCTGGACGCCGGCGCGAAAAAAGTAGTCATCACCGCCCCCGGTAAAAACGAAGATATCACTATTGTGATGGGCGTTAACGACGGAGAATATGATCCCCAAAAACATAACATCATCTCCTGCGCTTCCTGCACCACCAACTGTCTGGCTCCGGTGGCAAAAGTGCTGGATGAAAATTTCGGCATCAAACACGGTTTCATGACCACCATCCATGCCTATACCAACGACCAGAAAATCCACGACAAAACCCACAAAGATTTCCGCCGCGCTCGGGCGGCCGGTCTTTCCATGATTCCCACTACCACCGGCGCCGCCAAAGCCGTAGCCAAAGTGCTGCCTCAGTTGGAAGGAAAACTGAACGGCTTTGCCGTTCGCGTCCCCACTCCCAATGTTTCCCTGGTGGACTTGGTGGTGGATTTAAAGAAAAAAGTGACCAAAGAAGAAGTCAACGCCGCCTTTAAAAAGGCGTCTGAAAATGAAATGAAAGGCATTCTGGGCTACAACGAACTGCCTTTGGTTTCGGTAGATTACAACAACTGCTCCATCTCTTCCGTAGTAGACGGTCTGTCCACGATGGTGATGGAGGATGACATGGTGAAAGTCATCGCCTGGTATGACAACGAGTGGGGCTATGCCTGCCGCGTGTTGGATCTGGCGATGATGGTTGCCGCCGAAAAATAACGAAAACAAGCAGAAAAGCCTGTTTCACGGGCTTTTCTGCTATTCTCTTTTTACGGAAACGCTCTGTGGTGTTTCGAGCTTCTGAAAGAAGGAGAGACCTTCGGTGATTCTCTTTTGATGATTCTCCGTCTTTTGTCGGCGCTTATCGCTCCGGCGCGGTCTCCCCTGAGAACCAAACAGGCGGCGGAGGCGCCGCGCTCCCCCAAACCGTCAAACCCCACGGAACGAAAACCTTCACGACAAGCGGAACGCGCGGCAATTGCCGCGCGGCGGAAAAGGAGCGTCCACTCAACAAAGGAGAAAACCGAAACAGGCTGTTTCCCTCGCGACTCCATATCCGCCTTTCGAAATCATATATCTGAATCACATATTGAACGAAAAGACTGCCGGAGAGAATCCTTACGCGGTAAAAGGAGGTTGTGAAAATGGGTGATTTCAGTTATCATAAAAAAACCGTGCGGGATCTTCCCGTACGAGGCAAAAGAGTGCTGGTGCGCGTGGACTTCAATGTTCCGCTGACCAAAGAAGGCGGGATCGCCGACGACACCCGCGTCCGCAGCGCCATGCCCACCATCAATTATCTGCTGGCGCATGGCGCCAGAGTTATTCTTATGTCCCATCTGGGACGCCCCAAAGGTCAGGTGAAGCCGGAGCTTTCTCTGCGGGTAGTAGCGGAACGGCTGGAAAAAACCATGGACACCCCGGTGTTTTTTGTACCGGACTGTGTGGGAGAAGCGGCGGAACAAGCGGCGGCGGCTCTTCGAGACGGAGAAGTGCTGTTGCTGGAAAACCTGCGCTTTCACCCTGAAGAAGAAAAAAACGACCCGGATTTCGCCCGAGCTTTGGCGAAACTGGGAGAAATCTATGTGGACGACGCTTTCGGCACCGTCCACCGCGCTCATGCCTCCATGGCGGGCGTCCCTCAACTGCTGCCGGCGGTTTCCGGTTTGCTGTTGGAAAAAGAACTGGTAATCATGGGAAAAATTTTGTCCGAGCCTAACCGTCCCTTTACAGCCATCATGGGCGGCGCCAAAGTCTCCGACAAAATCGGCGTTATCCGCAACCTGCTGGACAAGGTGGACCGTCTTTTGATCGGAGGCGCTATGGCCAACACCTTTCTGGCGGCGGCGGGCTATGACATGCAGGCATCCAAAATCGAAACCGATTATCTGCCCGTAGCCAAAGAACTGCTGGAAAACGACCTGGAACGCAAAATTTGCCTGCCCATGGATTTGACAGCCGCCGAAGCCTTTGATAATGACGCGCGGCGGGAACAGGTAAAACCGGGGCAATTGCCCGTGGGCTGGATGGCGCTGGACATCGGCGAACGCACCATCCTCAGTTACGCCAAAATCATCGCCTCCGCCCGTACTGTCGTTTGGAACGGTCCCATGGGGGTTTTTGAAATGAAACATTTTGATCGGGGTACCCGCAAAATCGCTCTGGCCGTCGCCAAAACCAAAGCCACCACCATCGTGGGAGGAGGCGACAGTCTGGCGGCTCTGGAAAAAGCCGGCGTCAGCTATCTGGTGAACCATCTGTCCACCGGCGGCGGCTCCACACTGGCTTATTTGCAAGGGACGGAACTGCCGGGCGTGGCAGCCCTGGAAGACCTGGATGACAACGGGCTTTCGGTGCTGGCGGATATTGACGACTAACCAAAAGAACAGAAAAAAACCGAGCAGAAACGCTCTCCGCTTAAAGAAAACGCGAAAAGAAAAAATTTTCGACAAAAAAACGAGTTCGCCGACTGAAAAACAGGAGACGCCAAAGGAAACTTCTCCGAGCGAACATAAAAAAAAAGAGAAATAGGGATTCATTCCGCCGGTAACTTCGCGAAACGGCGGTTGAATAGAAGTCGGGGCAACCCGACCGGCCCCGAAGGGCCGCGGAAAAGAGATTTATAAGACGCAGAAAACCGGGAGGAATTAAAAAAAATGGTTTCAAAGAGTATCTATGACAAAAAAACGGTCCGTGATATTGAAGTGCAGGGCAAACGAGTGCTGGTGCGGGTAGATTTCAATGTCCCCCTGACGCCGGACATGCGAATCCTGGATGACACACGAATTCAGGCCTCTGCCCCCACCGTCCGTTATTTGCGGGAACATGGCGCCAAAGTGATTCTTCTTTCGCACTTGGGTCGTCCGGGCGGAGAGATTGTACCCAAATACAGTCTGAAAGTCACCGCCAACCGCTTCAGCCAAATCCTGGGCTGTGAGGTACAATTCTGTTCACAATGCATCGGCGAACTGCCGAAAAAGATGATCAAAAAACTGCAGCCGGGCGAAGTGCTGCTGTTGGAAAATGTGCGCTTCCATCCGGAAGAAGAAAAGAACGATCCGGAATTCGCCGAAAAACTGGCGGAATTGGGCGACATTTATGTAAATGATGCTTTTGGTACCTGTCACCGCTATCACGCCTCCATGGAAGGTGTGGCGCATCTGCTGCCGGCGGTTTCCGGTTTGCTGCTGGAAAAAGAACTGGTGGTGATGGGCAAAAATCTGGAAGATCCTATCAAACCTTTTTTGGCCATTATGGGCGGCGCCAAAGTCTCCGATAAAATCGGCGTCATCGAAAATCTGATCTGCAAAGTCGACCGTCTGCTGGTAGGCGGCGGCATCGGTAACACCTTCCTGGCGGCACAGGGACACAATATGCAGCAGTCCCGTGTCAACACGGAAAGTATGGATTGGGCAAAAAGCTTCCTTGCCAACACCAAGGAAAAAGAAAAATTAGTACTGCCTGTGGATTTGGTAGTGGCGGACGGTTTTGACGCCAACGCCATGACCCGCGTGGTGGGTGTGGATGAAATCCCCGATGGTTGGATGGCGCTGGACATCGGACCGCAAACAGTGGAAATTTTCTCCGAGTATATTCAAAAATGCCACACTGTCGTCTGGAACGGTCCCATGGGCGTCTTTGAAATGGCGCCCTTTGCCGGCGGCACCATCGGCGTCGCTTCCGCGGTCGCAAAATCCCGCTGCATCAGCATCATCGGCGGCGGCGACTCTGTGGCGGCGGTGGAAAAAGCCGGCGTCAGCTATCTGGTCAACCACATTTCCACCGGCGGCGGCTCCACATTGAAATTCCTGGAAGGGGTGGATTTACCCGCCATCAAAGTCTTGGATAATCTGGAATAATACCGTCAAGCCCAAACAGGGCGGGGAGGCGCCCCGCCCTGTTTTTTTCCGAAAGAAAAACTTGCTTCTCAAAACGGAAAAGAACGTCTCGGAAAGCGGCGCGATAAAAAAAGCCCCCCAAAGCCGAAAAATTTCCGCGGGGCGATCTCCAATCTCGAACAAAAAAAATTTCCGCGGGAACGTCCCAAAAGCCAACAAGCGGTTTCCCGAAAAACCGCCGAAGAAGCAAAAAGTCGGCGTGAAATACCGCCGACTTACATTCCGCTCTTAGGGCGTCCCTATCACTGCTATACTTCCTGAAACTTCTTTTCAGAAAAACACCGAAAAAACAACCGCGCGAACACATAAAAAACTTTTGGCGGGGAAACCGAAACAAACAGAAACCAAAAAACCCGTTTACAAGAAAGGGGAGAGAGCGTTGCGCAAACCCATCGCCACAGCAGGCGAAACCAAACGGCTGATGCGGCAGCATCAATTTCGAATCAAGAAAAAATTGGGACAAAATTTTATCATCGACCCCGGCGTTATCGCGGGCATCGCCGAAGCGGCTGAGATAGACCGTCGGGATGTGGTGGTGGAAATCGGCCCCGGGATGGGTTCTCTGACCCAAAAGCTGGCGGAACAGGCCGGGCAGGTGCTGGCGATAGAATTAGACCAAAGTCTGATTCCCATCCTGCGCCAAAGCCTCGCCGACTATGACAACCTCACCATCGTCCAAGGAGACGCCCTGAAGGTAGACTACAACGCGCTGCTGACACCTTTGTTCCAACAGGGGGATTACCGGTCGGGGTTTGTGGTGGTAGCCAATCTGCCCTATTACATCACCACCCCGATTACCATGAATCTGCTGGAAGGTTCCTACCCCTGGCGGCGGCTGGTGTTGATGGTGCAAAAAGAAGTGGCGAGGCGCATGCAGGCGCGCCCCGGCAGCAAAGAATACGGCGCTCTCAGCATCGGCGTGCAATATCGGGCGTCCGCCCATATCGCCATGCATATTCCGCCTACTGTTTTTCTGCCCCGCCCGGCGGTGGATTCCGCCGTCATTGTGTTGGAGCGGCTGGAACGACCGGCGGTGGCGGTACAGGATGAAAAAGTTTTCTTTCGGCTGGTAGCGGCGGCTTTCGGGCAGCGGCGCAAAACGCTGAGCAACTCCCTGAGCGGCGGACTGCGGTTGGAAAAAGCCCACGTGGAAGCAGCCTTGGCAGAAGCGGAAATCGACGGCACACGGCGGGGCGAGACCCTGACCCTGGAAGAATTCGGGCGTTTGGCGGATGTTTTGCGGCATTCTCTTCAAAATCAGGACTGACTTTTTGACGACTTTCCTTTTATAATACGACAACACCCCCCAAAGGCGCTGTAGCTGTCATGATACATTCACGCGAGAGTTTCCTTTCATGATACGACAAAGCCTCAAAGGGCGACGAAAAATTTTCCTCGTACGGCATCCTTCAACAAATCGCCGAAAATTCTCACAAAAAAAACCACTCGAAAAGAGTGGTTTTTGGTTCATTTCCGCTTGTCTTTGCTTTTTTACCGTCGGCGTTTCAACGAAAATCCAAAAGGAACGTCCTTCCCTCCGCGAAAACAGGAAATATCCGCCTTCTCCCTCGGACAGACGAAAAACGTCTCGTCCGAAAAATTCCCGATAACGGCAATTTCCAAGAAAGCGACGAAGATTCCTCAAAGAGCGGACTCATCGTCTTCCGACGAGACGAAACCGATTCAGCGGTTTTGTTTTTCGATTTGGAGCACCGCTTCTTTGGCGGGCGCTTCCAGGGCGTTGCCGGCGACTTTGCCGTTCGTTCCCAGCACCCGATGGGTGGGGATTATGATTTCCAGCGGGTTTTTACGGCAGGCGCCGCCGATGGACTGCGGCGACAGTTCCCCGCCCAGCCGTTGAGCAATTTCTTTATATGTGATGGTTTGGCCGTAGGGGACTTCTTTCAGCACCGCCCACACCCGTTCCTGCAATTCGGTACCGTTGGTTTTGATCGGCAGAGAAAAGGATTCGCGCGTGCCGGAAAGATATTCCGCCAATTGCGCCGCGGCTTTGATCACAATGGAATTTGTCCGGGCGCTGTAATCGGTGTCGCTATAGCCGAAAGAAACTTCCAGCAGATTTTCTTCATCGGCGATCACCGTCAAAATGCCTACTTTGGTCTGTAACACCATTCCGTATTTCATCATTACACCATCCCCCAAAAAAATTTTTTCGGATTGTTTCCATATCATTCCGCTTAAGTATATAATCTCAAATTTTCTCTTATTTTTCAACACTTTTGGCAAAAATTTTTCTGTTTTTCGAGAAAATTTTTTATTTTTTCGGGGAAAAAGTTCTCTTTCGCGTCTTTTATGAAAAAAGCTCCCGACAGCAGTTCGAAGACGGTTCTCTCTTTTATTTTTATTCGCGATATGTTATAATCAGCTTAGCGAGAATTTTCATGAAAAAATAACGGGCAGGGGCGAATTTTTTCGGCCTTTCCCGCGGAAAAACAAAAAAAGCAAAGGTGATAAAAATGAAACAACTCTTTCAAACCATGGCGGAACAGCTGCGTCAGGGCAATGATGTGGTGTTGGTTTCCGTTGTCGCCAGTTCCGGCTCCACGCCCCGCGGCAGCGGCGCCAAAATGCTCATCAACAAAGACGGTCGTCTCATCGGCACCATCGGCGGCGGCGCGGTGGAATATCGCAGCGAGCAAATTGCCGCCCAAGTGCTGGAAAACAAAAAATCCCGTACGGAATTTTTCCGCCTGAAACCTAACGAGGTAGCGGACATCGGCATGATCTGCGGCGGCGACGTACTGATTTGGTTCCAGTATCTGCCCGCCGACGACCAAGAAACCCTGAACACGCTCCAAACCATCGAGGAACTGCAAACCCGTCGGGAGCAGTCCTGGTTGTTTACGGAAATTACCCCCGACTGCCAGACAGGACTGATTGTCTACAGCCCCGCCCGCGGTCTGCTGGGCTTTGACGGCAGCGACGCCCAGGCCGCCGTGCTCACCTCCGGGCTGGATTACAAAGAAACCCGCCGCACCTTGGGCAATCGGATTTTCCAAGTGGAGCCGTTGATCCAAGCGGGCAAAGTATATATCTTCGGCGGCGGTCATGTGGCGCAAGAGCTGGTGCCTACTTTGGCGCGGGTACACTTCCACTGCGTAGTGATGGACGATCGGGAAGAATTTTCCCGTCCGGAATTGTTCCCCGCCGCGGCGCAGACCATCCACGGAGATTTCAACAACATCCTGACGCTGCTGGACATCCATGACAACGATTTTGCCGTAGTGATGACCCGCGGTCACAAAGACGACTTGCTGGTACAGGAAAAACTGCTGCAAACACCCGCCTATTACATCGGCGTCATCGGCAGCGCCCGTAAAACCAAAGCCGTCTTTGGCAAACTGAAGGAAAAAGGGTTCACCGACGCGGATTTGGCACGGATTACCACTCCCATCGGACTGGATATCAAGTCGGAAACCCCGGCGGAAATCGCCGTCAGCATCGCCGCGCAAATGATTATGAAACGGGCGGAACTGAGCGGTCGTTAAACCTTCCTCTTGGTTCCGATGATTTTCGATGGACGCCTTTTTCCAAAGCGCCGCTTTCTCAATCGATCGGAATTTTTCGCGGACCCCTTTTCGGGGGTCTGCTTTTTTATCCGCTTCTCAAAAAAAACAGTACGCGCAAGGCGAAGATCTTTTTCGGAAGCGGCGTTTTCCTTTTTCAGACCGCCTCGGAAACTTCCCGCTCTCCTTATGACGTTGATCGTTTCCGCCTCATTTTTCAAGGCTTCGGGCAATCAAGGAGGCCCGTTTTCCGCGTCCGCCGTCGTTATCTCCTCCCGCCGCCGCTGCCCGCTTTATCAAAAAGCGACGTCCGTAACCGCCGAATCTTTTTATCGATTTTGATATCCAAAGGATTCGCGCCTTATCGGCGGGGGTTCTTTTTTCAGTCGTACTTTCCTGCTAATACCCGCAAATTTTTGATTATCGAAACCGTGGTTTTTTATTGGGCAAAGGGCGGAATCTTAAAAAGATTCCGCCCTTTGCTTTTGATTGCCGAAAACTGATTACAGACGTCTTTTCCGCAAATCCAAATCAATCTCCATCTCCAAATCAAAAGAATCATCCAGACCGCGGTTATCCTCCCATTGATAGTCCGGCTCCACCACATAGCCCAACTGTCGAAACTTCCGTATAATCAACGCGTCCGTCTCGTCGTCTCCCGTCGGTTGAAAACGACCGATGTATACAGGCATCATGACACATCCCTCCTTTACTGTCTTTACTATAACAAATGATCAGTCCCATAAAAGAGACTTTAAACTCCTTCAGACTCCGAAAGCAAAAATTTTTTAAAATTTTTCAAAAAAACCTTGACACGATGTATTACCTGTATTATCATAATCATAGAATTATTCAGAAAATAATAAGACTTGTACTACAGGAGGGATTTCAATGGCTCATCTCTTTACACTGCATGAATGTACCGAAGACTTTGTAAAAATTCAGAAAAAAACCCAGGAATTGGATATTGTTGTAGAAATTTCCACCAAATTGAACAACGCGCTGCGTCCCGATACCACCAGCGATTTTTTGGATCATATGATTGATACCCTGGCTTGGGGCGCTTGCCTTTCCATCGGCGTCAAAGTCACCAGCGGCAAATGGCGCTCCACCCACACCATCGCCGAGGATGTGGGGATTACCATCGGCGCCGGCCTGAAAAAAATCTATTACCACCGTCTGGGCAGCACCGGCGTCAACATCCTGGGCAGCGGTTTCGGCTGTCTGGACGAAGCCCTGGCCCGCTGCGTCATCGGGGTGGAAGGCCGCAGAAACTGTTTTATCACCGTAGACGACGCCTGCTCCGGCGGACGGCTGGAACGAGTAGAGGATCTGCTGAGTCAGGATATGTGGAGTTTTGTGGAAGGCTTCTTCCAAGGGTTCCCCGCTACCTGCCATCTGGATCTGCTGAAAGGACGCGACCCGCACCATGTGTGGGAATGCGGCATCCATGCTATGGGCGAGGCTTTGCGTTCCGCTATGGCTCCCAATCCCTGGCGCACCTCCGGCAACAATCCTTACTATGGAGAAGAAGGCATCGCTGACGCGGCTTTGATTTAGGCGCTCCCTCTTCAAACAAATCAACATCGGTTGTTCCATGGCTTTTTGTCGTGGAACAACTTCTGTTTTCCCGAACAAAAAAATTTTCGGGACCCGACCGACTTTCTCGAATAAAAAAAATTGCAGGAAGCGGCGGCTCTCGAAAACCAAAACAATCCCATTTACAAGAAAGTAAGGTGACCTCCATGAATCCGAGAATGGATATGCGTGTTTCTTATTTCCCCGGCAAATGCCTGCAAGGCAAC
This sequence comes from uncultured Peptococcaceae bacterium, assembly GCA_965149945.1. Lineage (GTDB taxonomy): Bacteria > Bacillota > Dehalobacteriia > UBA4068 > UBA4997 > JAHZFN01. The sequence continues at coordinate 31,331 of CBCTTQ010000001.1, forward strand.
GGCATTTTGCGCGATCTGCCCACCTACATCGATTTGTTCGGCGGGCGGGCCTTCCTGATTGTGACCCCCTCCATGGAACAAAAAACGCGGGGGCTGGGGCTGGCCGACCGTCATCCCATGGTGATTTTCCGCGGCCCCTGTTGCTGGCGGGAAGTCAACAAACTCATCGACCAAGCCAAAGCGGCCAATCCTACCGTAGTCGTGGCAATCGGCGGCGGCAAGGTCGTAGATTCCGCCAAGGTAGTGGCGGACAAGCTGAACCTGCGCAGCATCATGGTACCCAGCGTGGCGGCAAGTTCCGCCGCGTTTTCCGGTTGTTCCGTCATGTACACGCCGGAAAACATAGAAGAAGGCGTCTATTACGAAAAACACAGCCCCGATGTGCTGATGTTGGACAATGAAATCATCATCGGCGCTAAAACCCGTTATTTCGTCTCCGGCATGGGAGACGCCCTGGCGGTATATTTCGAAGGGCGGGGCTGCACCCATACCGGTTCTCAAAATTCCCTCCACGCCAACCAGACCTTCTGCGCTCTGGCCATGTGTGATTATTGTTTGGACGCGCTGCTGCGTTATGGGTTGCCCGCCAAGCTGGCCTATGAACAGAAAGTGATCACCCCCGCCGTGGAACGGATGATCGAGGTAAACCTGCTGTCCGCCGGTATCGCCTTTGAAGGAGCGGGGTTGGCGGCCGCTCATGCTATCCATAACGGTTTGACGGTAATTCCCGCCGTGCGGGAAAACATGCTCCACGGGGAAATTGTGGCTTTCGGTGTTTTGTCAGAATTGCACCTGACCAATGCCCAACCGGAAGAAATGGATAAAATCTACCATTTCTGTGAAACGGTGGGACTGCCTACCACTTTCGCCGAGTTGAATATACCCAACCCCGATCGGGAAGTCCTGGCCGACGCCGCGGAATTTACCTTCCGAGATCCTTATTTGCATCATGACGGTCCCAATCTGACCGCCGACGATATTTTGGCCGCCATGATCGCCGCCGACGCCATGGGACGCGCTCGTAAACAACAATAACAGCAGGACGCTTGGAGCAACAGGAGAAAAGAGATCGCGGAAAATACCAAAAACAAAGTCTCCGGCGGCAAACACGGCCGCGGACGGCGCCTCCATCTTTGCCGAAACCATTCCTCTAAACCCACGGCAAAAAGTTTCCTTCTTTTTTCACTCCCTCTCTTCGTCTTTATCCCCCAAGCGCCCATCTGTCTCCAATCAAACGCCCGCCGCGAACAGACCTCTCCGCGGCGGGCGTTTTAAAGTGGAGAGAAAGACGACGCCGCGAGTTCACACCAAAAAACCCGTTACGATCGACGCGAGAAAACAGCAAAGAAAAAACGCGGCGGAGGATACGCGGCAAAAAACGGGCGGACAAGGGAAAAAAACGAAACAAGCAGAAAAAAACCGAATCGCGGTTGAACAACCAAACAGAAAAAGGGCGAAAAAAAACCGCTATTTTTTAAATAGCGGTTTGGTTATTGCCGTAAGGTATTTTTTAGGGAATCTGTACGGTGTACAGGCTCCGCTCTCCGTTAGATTCCTCATTGGTGAAGACCAATGTGCGGCTGTCGCTGCCCCAGGCGATATCTTTTACTTCGCCGGTGTAAACAGACACAATCCGCTTTTCAATGGGATAGGCAATGAGCAAATCCCCTTCGGAATTGGTGAAGACGAACTTGGAGCTGTCCGGCGCCCACGCCAGCAGATCACCGCCGCCTTCTTCCGAGATCTTGGTCAATTCCCCGCTGCCCAGCAGATTGGAAATCCAAATTCCTTTCTTATCCCCGCGGGCATTCATGGAAAGCATAGACATATCCGGGGAGAAAATGGACGTGTTGCGGGTATAGACAGGCGTGGTATTGCTCAGGGTCACGCTGCTGCTGCCCACCGGTCCCACACATTTGGGTTCTTCCGCGTTGACCAAATCCGCCTTCCAAAGGTAATTGGTATCGCCGATGGTCGTATAATAGGAAACCGTTTGATTATCTAAAGAGACCGACGGCATATAGACGCTTTCTTCGTCATAGGCGGCAATCAACCGCTGATTCAGAGTACCCACCGTCTCCGTTCCGTAAGAAGCCTCCGGCAGCGTAATCTCATCCGTGTTTTGATTGTCGTCGGGGTCCGTCGAAGGATTGTTATTGTCGGGTTTGTTGTTCGGTTGATCATTATTGCCCGGCTGTTCATTATTGTTCGGCTTATCGTTATTGCTCGGCTGATTGTTTGGTTTTTCATTGTTACTCGGGCGGTCATTATGATTTGGCTGACTGCCGCCGGGACGATCACTGCCGCCGGAATTGTTGTTCGGACGGTCTTTGCTCGCGGAATTGATGTCATTTCCCAGAGAACTGATGGGGCGTCGTTCCGCGGTGTAGACGCCGACACTGTCGGCAATGGTATCGTTTTGGAGAGCAGTGTCGTTCAGCACATCTCCCAGAGGTCTGGTATCGTCCTCACCGCCCAGCAACCGAGCGAGGAAGCTGTTTTCCCGAGCAGTCTCACCCGCGGCCACCATACCCTGGCCGACGCCGTTATCCGCCACGGCCAGATCTTCCGGTTCGGTACCCGGCGCGCCCACCGCCAGATTAACGGCAAATACCAACGCCGCCGCCGCGGCAATGGTACCCACCGCGCCGAAAACACTGCGGCGGGAGAAGCGGAATTTTTTCTTCCGCGGCACAACAGCCGGCGGCTCTTCAAAGATCCGCGGCGGTTTGTGCAGATCCGCCATCACCCGATCCGCCAAATCATAAGGCGGGTCCATGTTGGTAAAGGCGCCGATCAGCCCAAACTCAAAGGAACGGGCTTCTTCCAGCGCCGCCCGGCATTCCGGACAGGTTCTGGCGTGTTCCAAAAAGCAGGCAGTCGCTTCGTCGGTCAGATTATCATCCAAATAAAGGAAGATCATCTCATGAAACAATTGACAATCGATTGTTTCTATTCTGTTGTCCATCAGTACTGCCCCCTTTCTGCGAATTCGCGCTTTAATTCTTTTTGTAACAGGGCTTTGCCCCGATAAATTCTGGTTTCAATGGTCGAGATGGGCAACCCCATCACATCGGCGATTTGCTGATAAGTCAAATTATGTACAAACCGCATATAAATGACGTCATGGTAGGTCTCCGGCAGATTCAAAATAGCCGCGTCGATGTGCTCTCGCAATTCCTGATTGCTGTAATAGCGTTCCGGCTGGGTGAGGGGATCCTCGGAAAAAAGTCGGTTTTCCTGCATCTCATCCATGCTGACGGTGTTTCTGGGTTTTTTGCTCAACACATTGATACAGATATTATGAGAAACCCGGTACATCCAGGAAAAAAATTTCTTATTGGGATCGTATTTATCCAGCACTCGGTAAACCTGCAGAAAAGCTTCCTGTGTCAGGTCGGCGGCTTCTTCGTAATCTCCGCACATGCGAAACGCCATATTGAAAATAGGCTTCTGATATCGCTCCACCAGGACACGAAACGCTTCGTCGTTTCCGTTCAGGACTTCCGCTACCAGACTTTGGTCAGGGAGGTTCATCATAGTTTTTCTTATTCTCCTATATATTATTACACAATCTTCCAGCCAAAACTTGCAAAAAAGAAAAATTTTTTTCGCGGCCTCTTTTTTCGCGCCGCCGTTATCACAAATCCGGCGTCTATCGGCAAAAACACGCTTTTTTGCTCTTGCAAAGGCTCCTTTGGCAAAAAGTCTATACCATCCTAATTTATATAATACCATATTTTATCCGTAAAAAAAACTCCTGACGAAAATTTTTTATTTGGAAAAAATTCCTTTTTTGTCGGGGAATTTTCTTTTCCGACGAAAAAATTTTCTTTCGACGGGAATCTGTCGAAGGATTTCTTTTTTTTTCCGTAGGAATCCTTTCTTTCATTTCGAAAGAAAAAAGAGAGGAAAAAACGGACGGCGCCGACCCGACGCGAAGTCAAAAATCCAAAGGACGAAAACCGCGATACAATCCCGAACCGAAGAACGAAAAATCTTCGGCTCGGCTTGACACGACGCGTGCTCCGCCGCCCGATTCTCGATTACAGAAAATGCCCAATATCACACGACTACCGAACGAGAACAAACACAATCACAAAAAAAGGAGGTTTCGTTTATGTTTTCATCCCCCCATTTTTCCACTCATTTTCCGATAAAAGCGCCTTTCCCTGTTGTTACGGTTCCTGATCCCGCCCGTCCCGCTTGTTGTCTTCTGCTGACGGTAGAGCGTTTTCCCGATTATGTGCTGTACGGCGGTCCCGCCGTCGGTCAGGCGCTGCTGACAGAATTGACCGCTCTGCTGCGCGATCGCCTGCCCGACGTTCCAATCACTCCTCTAAAGGACGGCGCTCTTCTTTGTTTCTGGGAGGGAGGCAATCCCCATGAGGTACAGACATTAGGTCTTTTGCTGCGGGAAAAGCAAAACGCCCTCTCTTTGCCTCCCGATTTGCCGTCGCGTCTGCGTCCCCCGCGCCTGCGTTTAATCGCCGTTTTTTCGCCGCCTCTGCCTCGTTCTCTTTTGCTCTGGCGGGCGCTCCTCGCCAAAAACGAACAAAAGCCCCTTTTTCCCGACGCCGACCCTTTGCTCTGGCTGGCCGCCCGCAGCGAACCCCAAGCCCAAGCCGCCGCCAAAGGAGCCAAACTGGCGGAAACCCTAATGGAAGCGGCCGGGGCAACACCCGCCGAACAAACAGCCCTGCGACAGGCCGCCTTATGGGCGGATATGGGGATGGGGTGTCTGCCTGTTTCTCTGTTGTTGTCGCCTTTGCCGCTGACGCTGGTGGAAAAAGAACACCTCCGACACCATGTAGATCTTTCTCAGCGGCTGGCGGCGGCTGCCCGTCTCACCCCCGCCGCCCAAAAATTAATCGCTCTCCACCACGAGCGGGTAGACGGCGGCGGCTATCCCCGCGGAGTGGGCGGATCCGAATTGCCTCCCGCGGCGCAGCTGCTCCATCTCATCAACGACTACGCCGCTCTGCAAACGGATTTTCCCTGGCGGCAAAGTCTGCGTCCCGCCGCCGCTCTTTTCCGAACCAAACAATGGATAGGGAAAAAATACAACAGCAAAACTCATCGCTTTTTCTGTCAATTGCTGCAAGAAATCTCCAAGAAAAGAGAAACACCGCTAAATTTTTTCTGACGAACCACTGTCTTCCGTAAATTCTTTCTATCTACTTTCAAATATCAGCCACCTTTCAGAAAAACGATATCTCCCGCGGTATCTGAAACCTTTCGGAGAAAAGCGTTACGCTCCGCGATTCCCGAAGATTTTTCAGAAAAAGCGATGAAAAATCCCGTCCCCACCCATAAAAATGGGGGCATAAAACCAAGATCTCCTAATATACTGTAGCAAAGGATTGGGTTGGAGGTCTTTTATGCAGGATTATATCCAAAAACGGGTTCTGGAAATCGGCAATTATATCATCGCGTCTTCCGCCACCGTCCGCCAAACGGCGTCGGTGTTCGGCGTCAGCAAAAGCACCGTTCATAAAGATGTGACGGAGCGGCTGCCCCTCCTAAACGCCACTATCGCGGCACAGGTGAAACAAGTGCTGGAATGCAACAAAGCGGAGCGTCATCTGCGGGGCGGCCTTGCCACTAAACGCAAATATGAAAAACAACACGCCGAGCAAGACGCGGCAAAAGAACCCCCGGCGCGAGGTTGACCGCCGGCGGAGCCGCTCCGCCGAAAATCCTCGTCTCACAAAACATCGAAGCGCTTCGTAAAAGAATCATAACAAACTCTCAAAGCAACACCTTATCAAAACCCCTCGCGCGGCAAAAGAGAATCCCGCGAAAAAATGAAAACAGCGTTGCCACCGCCTGTATACGTGTGTTATAATTTAGCTGAAAATGAACACACAAGTAAAAGGAGGCAATGCTCATGTATCAGGAAAACAACGGTCCCTTGTACCGACGGCTGGTCAGCAAGATAGAAGAGCAAATTGCCCGCGGCGAATTACGGCGGGGAGATAAGCTGCCCTCGGAAAACGCCCTGGCGGAAGCTAACGGGATCAGTCGGGTCACCGTACGCCAAGCCTTAAAGCTACTGACGGAAATGGGTCTGATTGAAACAAAAAAAGGAATTGGTTCTTTTGTGCTGATGGATACCGACACCGAACGGGTGGATGAGAAAGTAGACGCTTTTTTGGAGCGGTTTCGACGGGAGTTTCATCAGGCCATGCAGATCAAACTGCTTATCGAACCCTCCATCGCCCGCCGCGCCGCCGAAACGGCGAACGAAGAAGATTTGCAAACGCTTACCGACGCCTGGCGGCAGATGGACAGCGCCCCCGATAAAAAAGGCTATAACGCCGCCGCCGTGGCTTTTCACCTGGGGCTGGTAGCGCTGATGAACAACGAGTTTTTGCTGGATTTTTACCGTAATCTGGAAAAAATGGAGCAGATGTACCTGCGGGATTCTCTGCTGCCCCGTAAAAAAAGCCGCTACCTGCGGCAAAAGGACGTGGAACAACACGGTAAAATTTTGCGGGCCATCCGCCGCAAAAATCCGGAAATGGCTTATTTGTACACGTTGGAACATTTGGAATTTTTTTATCAAGTTTATCAGGATCCCCAAGACCGGGATTGGGAATAAGCAACGTCCGCCCAGTCTGAGATCAGCCAAAAAGAACCGACGTGGGTTTCAACCGCGTCGTTTTTTTGCGTTGAGAATTTTACCTCGTTCCTCATCCGACGAAAAAGCGAAATAAAACACCTTTTAATAAAATTTTTATCCTATAAAAACATTGTAAATCACTACAACATAGACAAATACTGCGGTTAAACAGGTCATAATAAAACCGCCTTTATCTCGATTATTTTTATATTCTACACTTCTTAATAGTAAAAGAGTGGCAAGTGATACAAGCATAATCGGGTTTGCTATGTCAAAGGGAAGAATTTTCACTAATCCTAATACAGCAAAAAGCATTGTTATTATAGATAAAATGATTTTCGCGATTTTCATACAATCACACTCCTTTGTAAAATTCTTTTTTATCTTTATATACATAATATCATATCACTTCAATATCGTCATTTCTTTCTGCTTTTAAAAAGTTACTTATCGCCTATGATTTGTAAAGGGTGCTATTCAGCATTGCTTACGCAACAAGCCCTTGACAACCCACAGACCGATAAGTTTTAGGACAATCAAGCAGAAATGAAAAATCTGCTGTTTCACTGCAAAAAAAAGACACTCTGTTTCAAGTGTCGTTCTTCCATAACGCTGTATAACTCTCTATAAGTCGTTATATAAGGCTCTTTCATTTGTTGTAATTTCGTTGTAAATTGCTTCATATTTTTCTTTTAAATTCCTCTAGATGCTGTATTTATGCGGATAATTGGATTTTATACTGTTTTTTTAAAAATAAAAAAAACCGCCAAAACCAGCGGCGCCGAGAAGATCAAAAGTCCATTTGTCCTTTATAGGGCGCTTTAATTTTGGTTTTGGCAATTTCAATATAGCGGTTCCATTTTTCGGAAGGATGATATTCAGAAATTTCCTTCATCTGCCGCAAAAATAACCAACTGTTGAACTGGTATGCCAACTCCGGCAGCAACTCAGCCAACAGATCGAGATACGCGTGATCCCGTTGAGCTTTTATAAAACTGATGGTATCTCGCTCATTGGGCAGCAATAAGGAAAGCATCTTTTGATAGCACCATTTTTCCCGCTCCGGATTATCCTGACAATCCAACCAGGTGACTAAAACACTGTAGGCCATTGCTTTATCAATCATGATTTCAACTCCTTTCTGAAAAAGTTTGCTTCTTGCCCAACTATAAGTATAAAACGTTCAGAAAATTTGTCAAGTCTATTTTTCTTATTTCCTGTATGTATACATGATTTTTATTTTTTTCTGTCTTTTTTCGATAAAAGAATGATGTTTCCACCGCCGAAAACACGCGGGGAATCAAAAAACCCGCTAATCCGAAAAAGATGTTTCTCCTTTACATTATGCGCCGGCGGGGACGAGGGTGTCCCGATTCTTTTCTGAGGAGGTATTTGCTTTTCAAAAAAACCTTTCAAACAGACGGTTTGGGAGAATCCTTTCTAAAAAGGAACCTTCTTGCCAAAAAGAACGTTTCAAATTGTCCCGGCAAAAAAGAAAGGAGAGGAAAAATCTTCCGCGGCAAAAACCTTCTCTTTTCCCCAAAGAGCAGGGGATTTTTTGACAGCAAGAAAAATTTTTTCAAAAAATAAAAAAACAGGAAAAAAACAAAAAGTTTGTTGTATCCGCGTGTTCTCCCATGCTATAATGAATGAAAGACCGGTCGTTCCTTTTCCGCTGTTGCTTACCACGGAAATACGACCGCCCGCCGATTCTGTCGGCGCGAACCCTTTCCTTGGTTTGCTCGGCAAACCGAAAACGAACATACTTGAGGAGGAATACTTGTCATGTGTATGATTGTTGATGTGAACGCGAGAGAGATCCTGGATTCCAGAGGCAATCCCACAGTAGAAGTGGACGTTTTTCTGGAAAACGGCGTCATGGGACGAGCGGCGGTGCCCAGCGGCGCTTCCACCGGTGTCCATGAAGCAGTGGAACTGCGGGATAACGATCCCACACTTTACTTAGGAAAAGGCGTACAGACCGCAGTCGCCAATGTGAACACCGTCATTGCTGAAGCCATCATCGGCCGGGATCCTTTTGATCAGACCGGTCTGGATCAGCTGCTCATCGAGCTGGATGGAACGGAAAACAAGGGCAACTTGGGCGCCAACGCCATTTTGGGCACTTCTTTGGCTGTCGCCAAAGCGGCGGCGGCGGCTTTGGATATGCCTCTGTATCGCTATATCGGCGGTACCAACGCCAAAGAACTGCCGGTACCGATGATGAATATTTTAAACGGCGGTCAGCACGCGGATAACAATGTAGACATTCAAGAATTTATGATCATGCCTGTAGGCGCCTGTTGTTGGTCGGAAGCTCTGCGGATGTGCGCGGAAATTTTCCACAATCTGAAAAAAGTATTGAAAGAAAAAGGTTATTCCACCAGTGTCGGAGATGAAGGAGGTTTCGCTCCCAATCTGGGTTCCAATGAAGAAGCTCTCTCCTGTATTGTGGAAGCTATTGAAAAAGCCGGTTATCAACCGGGCGAAGAAGTAAAAATCGCTTTGGATGTGGCGGCGTCAGAACTGTACCAGGAAGACGGTACCTACTTCCTGGCGGGAGAAGGGATTACCATGACCGCCGATGAATTGATCGATTTTTACGCTCGTCTGGCGGATCAATATCCTATCGTCTCTATCGAAGACGGTTTGGCGGAAGACGACTGGGCGGCTTGGAGCAAACTCACAGCCAAACTGGGCAAACGCCTGCAACTGGTAGGGGACGACCTTTTCGTCACCAATACCAAACGCCTGGCGCGGGGTATCGAGGAAAAAGCCGCTAACGCTATTCTTATCAAAGTAAACCAAATCGGTACCTTAACCGAAACACTGGACGCCATTGAAATGGCGCGGCGGGCAGGGTTCACCGCGATTGTTTCCCATCGCAGCGGCGAAACAGAAGATACGACCATCGCCGACATTGCCGTCGCTACCAACGCCGGACAAATCAAAACCGGCGCCCCCAGTCGTACAGATCGCGTCGCTAAATACAATCAGTTGCTGCGCATTGAGGAAGATTTGGACGACTGCGCTCTCTATCGGGGAGTAAATACTTTCTATAACCTGCGCTGAGAAAAAGCATGCTTCGCGACAGTCTCCCCTCGAATACAAAAAACCGCGAGATCCCGCCGACAAGAACCGCGAAATTCATAAAATCAAGGGTTTTGAAACAGCGACGGGGAGTATAAGCGTTAAAACAAGATATTATGAGAACAGAGATCCCTTTTTACGAAGGGATCTTTGTTTGATCGCCCCGCGCGAACGTCATAGATAAAAAAACAGATAAAAACCCCGATCCTATTTCTTACCGAAATCTTTTATAGACTCCGTCCTTTGAAACAGTAAGCAAAGAGAAGGAACCAAAAGGTTCCTTCTCTTTGCTGTTTTTGAATGTTTCGGTTATAAAAATGTGCTTGTCATAAAAAAATGATTTATTCCTTATCGGAGGAAGGTTCCGTCTTCGGCGATTCCTCGGATAAAGCAGAGGTTTCTTCCTCCTCTGTCGGTTCCGAAACTGATTGATCCGAGACGGTCTGTTGTTTCTTCTGTTTTTTCGCGGCTCGCTCCGCCAGCCGTTCTTCTCTCGCCCGCGCCGCCAACTGCTTTCTTTCCGCTTTTTCCTGTTCCAGTTCCGCCAATCGTTCCTGTTCCCGCTGATCGGCTTCTTTGGTACGGTTATGGAGGAAGAGGAAATAGTATACCACGTTGACAACAATAAAGATTGCCAAATAAAGAAGATTGCTGGTAATATCATACGTTACCAACGCTAATATATCCGCCAATACCAAAATAACAAGATAAAGACGAACATGAAGGGTCCATTTTTTCCAGGTGGCGATAAAGCGGGGATTGATGAAAAAATAGATAAGCAGTAACAAAATGATGGCGGCATAGATAACTGCCGTCACTTCCATCGCCAATTCATACCCTTGTCGGGTATAAATCCAAGAACCCAAAAAGAGCAGCGCCGCCAAGATACAAAGAAGATCTCTGGGCTGAAATTTTCTTCCCGTGGTATTCTTTTTATTCTTACCTCTTTTGGTTCCTTCGGATTGATGTTGTTCATGATAATGATAATTACTGTTTTTCTTTTTTTTCTTTCCCATACTTGGTACTCCTTTTTAAAGGGCGTATTTTGTTACTCTTCCTAAAGAAAACAAAATCGGCGAAATTTTTCCTTTATCGAGTGATCGAGAAAATTTTTCGAAAATTCACCGCGCCGTTTGATCATAATCCTGACCGCTTCGCTTTATTTTTCGACAAACTGTTTTTTCTTATATAAAATACTTTTTTCCCGGACAGTCATCTGATTTTTTTTAATTTTTGTTTTGTCGATGTTTTTATTTTTCGCTTTGTTTTATCGTTACATGATTTTTTTATCTATCCGTGCGCGATCTTCTTTTATATACTCTTTGTATTTGTTCCCGGCTTTCCGTTATCTGCTTTTTCAGTTTATCTTTATTAAAAGATTATTTAGGCAAAATGAATCCCAGCAAAAAATTACAAACAGTAATAATCAAACTGCCCAGCACCGCGCTGCCGAAACCGTATATAGAAAAACCGGGAATCAAAAACGCCACCAAAGCCAAGAAAATACCGTTGATCACCAAAGCGAAAAGACCGAAAGTAAGAACAGAAACAGGCAACGCTATGATATGAATCAGCGGTTTTAAACTCCAGTTGACCAAAGTCAACAGTACCGCCGCGAACACCACTGAACCAAAACCGGAAAAAGTGATGCCGTCCACCAGCGCGCAGGCAATAGCCAAAGAAAGGGAATTGGTAATAGCATAAGGAATCAATCGTTTCCACCATTCCTGTTTTGGTTCCACCCAGCGTCCGTGTTGATCATAATATCCTTGATTTCCCAATGATCTTCTCCTTTTTCCTTTTGGGCGTATTGTCGGAGCGGTATTTGCCGCTCTGTTTCCATTATACAGGATAATAGAAATCCGCACAACAGTTTTTTTTCTCTTTCCACAAGATTATTCAAAAAACGGGAAAAAAGCAACTTGTGCAAAAAAATATCCACCGTTTAAAAAAGGGCGGAAAAGGCAATATTATTTTTCTTTGTGGAAAAAATCGCTTTTTTTCCAAGGGTTTTTCCAAAGAAAAAAAACAAAAGAAAAAAGAAAAAAATCGTTTTTTTCTTTATTTTTTAAGAAAAATCAAGATTCTCCCAGCCAGAAGGGGATATGAATGAAAAAAAATGTGGTTGTGCAACCCGAAAAAATGCGTTATAATAAGTTATCATGATTGTTCGCGGCTGTTTATTTTTCCCCGCTTTTTTACACAACTGTGGAAAGTAGTTTTCTTTTTTCCTTGGGATAAATTCTGGATAACTCTACCGCGTGGAAAAAATTGGGGACGGCGGGAAAAAAATTTTTCTTCTTCCCCAAAATTTTCCCGTTCCAAAAACGGCGGCGCCACGGGGGCTTGTCCCACTTTTCAACAACATCAACACCCCTTATGACTATGACGATTACTTTATAGAATAAGAATAAGAACGATCCTTTTTTAAACCTTCCGCGGATAATCCCCGTTTGTTTTCCTTTGTTGCTATTTTATGCCTTCTTTTCAAAAAAATGACTGTCTTTTTAGAAAAGAAAAAATTCCTAAAAAACACGGTTTGGTAACGCGGATTTTTAAAGGAAAACGAGATGAATAAAAAAGAGTGTTTAAAATCAAAAAAGGATCTATTGAGAAAAAACTCAGAGCACAAAGAGCCGTTTTCTTTTTACGGAAAATTTATAGAAAAGAAAGCGAACTTGTTTAAAAAAATCCTGCTCCGGCCGAAGGACAAAAGGTTTTAACGGGCTGTGAAAGCAAGCGGCGAGACAGAAAACGACAGAGAAAAAGAATAAATAGAGATAGAAGCAAAGCGCGAAGAGAAGGAAAGCGTGAACAGACGCCTCTTTGCGGTAAAAAAAATCGGAGGTTATTATGATCATTCATTGTCAAAAAGAGGATTTGTTAATGGGAATTCAAACGGTGGGCAGAGCCATTTCGGCAAAGAACACCCTGCCGGTACTGGCGGGAATCTATCTTACGGCAGAGAACAATCTGTTGACTCTGCGGGCGACGGATTTGGATATTGCCGTGGAATGCGCTGTACCCGCCGATGTGGAAGAAGAAGGAACTGTGGTGGTAGCGGACGGTCGTCGTTTTATCGAAATGGTACGTCAGCTGCCGGCGGAACCCCTCAGCATCAGTCGAATCAATGATTGTGATATTCAGGTGCGTTACAGCGGGGCGGAATTGGTGGTGCGGGGCTTCGACTCGGAGCAATTTCCCATTTTGCCCGGCATGGATGGTGAAATCATCGGCGTCATGGCGGGGGAAGCTTTTGCCAAAATGGTAAGACAAGCCGCCGTAGCGGCTTCTTCTGAAGAAAGCCGTCCCGTTTTGACAGGGATTTTACTCAACATCTCTCAAAACGAATTGGAAATGGTGTCTACTGACTCTCACCGTTTGGCTTTGGTGAAAGGCAACTGGCAGGGCAGCGACACCGACAGCATCATCGTGCCTGCCAAAACCATGCAGGAAGCGGCGAAAATCGCTTTGCTGGAGGAAAATGTATCTTTGATGGTAACCAAAAACAACATTTGTTTCCGCATGGGCAATACTCGCTTCATTTCCCGAGTTATCAGCGGTAATTTTCCCGATTATCATCCTATCATGCCTAAAGAAGAACAATTTAAATATCAGATTTTTGTTAATCGTAAAACTTTGTTGGAAGCGTTAAACCGCGCTAATCTCCTGAGTCGGGATAACAACAACATCATCCGTCTGCGTTTGGAAGAAGACGGCGCGCGTCTGACCGCCAACTCGCCGGAAGTAGGGAATATGGAGGAAAAAATTCCCGCTACGGTGGTAGGAGAAGAATTGCTGATCGGTTATAATGTGCGGTATATTTTAGACGCTTTAAAAGTGATGGACAGCGAAACCGTCGCTCTTAAACTGACGGGTCCTTTGACTCCCGGCGTCATTGCTCCGGAAGAAGAAGAAAACTATACCTATCTGTTACTGCCGGTACGCATCAATGGATAACGAAATTTTCGCTCGGAAAATTTCGTCGGAATGAAGACGGCAGAAAAAAACAAAAAAAATAATTTTTTGACAGGGTATTTTGCGAGACGAAATCGAAGGACGGAATAACCATGATAGAAATTGTAGATGTGGAGCGTTTTCCTATTACACTGGCGCAATTTATAAAATGGCGCGGGTTAGCGATTACCGGCGGCGAAGCGAAAGAGATTATCAAAACGGGACTGGTAAAAGTGAACGGAGAGCGGTGTATCATCCCGGGTAAAAAATTAGCGACGGGTGATGAGATTATCGTTTCTACCGAAGAAGGCGACCTGATATACAAAGTACGCGGCGACTGAAACGCGTTATCGCGGCGCGGAAAAAAGCATTTGCCGAAGGAGCGAATATTTTTCCGCGGGGGAGGAAAACAGGATGAAAAAAGCATATAAGACATTTTGTCTGCTCCTTGGTCTGGTGTTGGGCTGCTTGGGTCTGGCGGGCTGTTCCGGGGCGACAGATGAAGAACTGCCGGAAACAATCAAAATCGGTTTTATCGGGCCTTTAACCGGCGCCAACGCCGCCGAGGGTTTGGCGGCGCGGGACGCTTTTTTGATGTATTTTGAAGAATGCAATGAGCAAAATTTGCTGCCTTATACAGTAGAGGTGGTGGCTTATGATGATGCTTCCATCCCCGAAACAGGCAAAGAAGTAGCGGAAAATCTGCTGAAGGATAAAGAAGTGCTGGCGGTAAGCGGTCATTGGAATTCTCCCGTGGCGGAAGCTACTGTTCCGCTCTTTTTATCGGCGGAATGCCCTTTGGTGATTTGGGGCGCGGTCAATGATTCCCTTACCTGTGAGGAACATTATCCCTATGTGACGCGGGTGGTTCCTACCGATTCTCAAGAGAACCAACCCTTGGCGGGATATGTATTGGGAGATTTGGGCTACAGTAAAATTTTCATTATTACCGATACTACTTCCTACGGGGAAAGCAATACCGCCGCTTTTCTTAATCAAATGGAATTATATGAGGCGGAAGTAGTGGGAACGGCGGAATTGGAGCCGGGAGTGACGGATTTTCGCGATATTTTAAAAGAAGTTGCTCAATCCGGCTGCGAAGCCGTCTTTTACGGCGGCACAGCCCAGGAAGGAGGCAAGATTGCCGCTCAAATGAACGAAATGAATATTGATAATGTGCTGTTATTCGGTATTTCCGGCATTACCTCGGAAGAGTTTATCTCCAGCGCCGGTGTTTCCGCCGCCGAAGGCACCATTGCCACCAGCCCCGGCATCGATCCGGAAAACTCCGCCGATTATCTGGATTTTCAGGAAAAATTTAAAAACTACTCCGAGTATAATATAGGAGCTTTCACCGTCTATGCTTACCACGCGGGGCAAGTGATCGCCGCCGCTTTACAAGACATCGAAGGCGCCCCCGACCGACAGAAACTGACAGAAGCCATCGCCGGTGTGGAAATGGACGGCGTTCTGGGACATACCACTTTCGACGCCATTGGACAGACTACCAATCCCATGTGTTATCTGGTAGTTTGTCAAGACGGCAAATGGGTACCCTATGATACTTCGGAATACGCTACGGGAGTGCGGACTCTGCCCGGACGAAATTTTTAAAAAGCCTTCAAAAATATGGAAAAATCTGTTTGAAAAAACTCTTTTTCTCGAATTCGGGTTCGGAAAATCACCGATCGAAAAAAGAGAAAAGAGTTTTTCATTTTATTTTCGGAAAAGAACTATCGGGAAAAGAAATTTTTCTTTTCCCGATAGTTTATGATAATCAAAATAAAGAAAGGATGTGAGAGAGGTGATTCTTATCATCGCTCGTTATGAATTGGCGCCGGGAAAAAGAGAAGCGTATTTGACAGCTCTGGCTGCCGCCGATATTGTGAACATTTGCCGTCGGGAAAAAGGAAATATTTCTTATGAACTGTTGCAAAGTTCGGAAAATCCCGACCAAGTAGTGGTATTGGAATGCTGGCAGGATCAGGAATCTCTGGATTTACACAGCAAAGCTCCTCATTTTCAGCAAATGATGGAAATCAAAAAAGAATTCGGCGCCACTCCCACCCGTCTGCGGAAATACATTCATTGTCAAGAAGCATAAAGAACGTTCTTTGAAAAATTTCTTTCGCCCCGTTAGGGGCGTTCTTCTTTTATGGAAAAAAAAACTTTAAAGAAAAGGAAAATGAAAAATCTCATCCCTGTATGAGAATGAAAAAGAAAAAATTTTTCCGGAAAAAAACTGAAAGACTTTCTGCTTCTCTCTCCCATGAAATGATCACAGAACGTCTGCGCGGTGAATTAGGATATGATGGCGTCGTGATCACGGACGCTCTGGAAATGGACGCCGTGACGGAACATTATACCGCTGCCCAAAGCGCCGTGCTGGCGCTGTCTGCCGGAGTAGATTTATTGTTAATGCC
The DNA here is from genome assembly GCA_965149945.1 of uncultured Peptococcaceae bacterium. Lineage (GTDB taxonomy): Bacteria > Bacillota > Dehalobacteriia > UBA4068 > UBA4997 > JAHZFN01. Next base: position 47,426 of record CBCTTQ010000001.1, read on the forward strand.
GTCGGATTTCTTTGCCGCTTATGAAGGTGTGCTGGCAGCGACGGCGGAAGGTGTCCTGACCGAAGAACGAATAAATGAAAGTGTGCTGCGTGTATTGCGGCTGAAAGAAGCCTATCATCTTTTATAAAAAATTTTTAAGGAACATTCTCCGGATACGGTCGGAGCGTTATTTTTCGTTTCCGATCGGGACGGAAAACAGTAATTTTCTGTGGAGGATTATCAATCCTCGCGGGAGTTTTGTAAAATTTTCTAAAAGCCTTGAAAATAGAGGGTTTCTTACAGAATACTCCTTTTCCTTGTGATGGGATTTCGAGCTGCTTTGTCCTTTTTCGCGAGTGGATAAGAGAAACACAAGGACAAGAAAATTCGGCGGCGGAATCTGATAGGACACGGCAACCGAAACGGTGGCGTATACGCGAAGATCTTATACGGAAGGAGCGCTATATGGGATTGGCTACGCAAACGAAATTGTATCGCCCGGTATTCAAAACTTCGTATTGTAAAGCATTTCCGTTCGGACATAGGAATATCAGCGCCGCGATGAACCGTTATGCTTATGCCGCGAGGGAAGCGGACTTTCGCGGGACTGTCGGATAAGATAAGCGGCGGAGAATAAAAAAATTTTCCTTATGTCGGTTCATATGAGCCGAAACAAGGAAAATTTCATAAGGTTTAAGCATCGCGATATACCCTGAAAATACAGAATTTACAGGAGGTTGAACAGAGCAATCAAGATTTTTCCGTCGTTGTTTTTGAGGGCGGTTCCAGGGTTTCCAGTTTTTTCAGACGGCGATTCATCACCCGCACCCGTGTGGCCAGAGGATTCAGGGCGTTTTCCGCTTCCTGCAATTTTTTCCCGGCCTTTTCCAGTACTTCGTTAAACTGAGCAAACTCCCCTTTAACCTGTTCCAGCAATTCCCAGAGCTCGCCGCTTTTTTCCTGAATGGCCAGTGAGCGAAAGCCCGCCTGCAGAATATTGAGGAGAGCGGCCAACGTGGTAGGTCCCGCCACCAGCACTCGATAATCTTTTTGTAAGGTGTCGCAAAGGTCGGGCTGACGCAAAACTTCGGCAAACAGCCCCTCCAAAGGCAAAAATAACACGGCGAAATCTGTGGTGTAAGGAGGGCGGATATATTTTTCCCGAATGGATTTGGCTTCGTTTTTCAGACGATTTTGCAACGCCAGCTGTGCTTTTTGCCTTGCTTCTTTGCGGCCGTCCGTTTCCGCTTCTGTCAGCCGTCGGTAATCTTCCAGCGGGCACTTGGCGTCCAAAGGCAGCCAAAGGAAACCTCCTTCGTTTTTGGGGATTTTGACGGCATATTCCACGGTTTCGCCGCTGTTGGGGTCAGGGCGCACATTGGCGGCAAACTGCCCCGGCGTCAACATTTGCTCCAAAATCGCCCCCAGCTGTACTTCGCCCCAGGTACCTCGAATTTTCACATTGCGCAGAAGTTTTTGCAGATCGTCCACATTGGCCGCCAAATGGCGCATCTCTCCCAGTCCTTTATATACCTGTTCCAATTGACCGCCCACCTGGCGGAAGGATTCTCCCAATCGCTGTTCCAGAGTGGTTTGGAGTTTTTCGTCCACGGCGCGCCGAATCTCTGCCAGATTGGCGGTGTTTTCCTGCCGCATCTGCTGTACCTGTGTGTCCACAGCGGCGCGCATAGCTTCCATCTGCTGACGGTTAGCGGCGTTTTGGCTGTTAAAGCTTTCTCCCAGCAGTCCCAATTGTTGAGAAAAATTGGTGGAAAGCTGTCGCAATAGCAGACCCATCTCGTCTTTGGTGACGCTGTCCGCGTGATCGAACTGAGCGGCGCGCGTCTCCCGCTGCCATCGAGACTGGCGCTGCAGCAATACCAACAGCGCGACGAGGATCAGCAAAAATAAAAGCAAACAAAGCACAAACAGCAATGTATTCATAACATCCTCCTTCTTTTCCAAAACGGGAATCACCTTGATAATTTGCTAAAAGGGTGTTCTTTTTTTTTTTTGATGTTTTCGGGAAATCTGTTTTTTTCGATTCTTTCGGAAAACCTCGGTTTTTTCTTTTGATCTTCTTTTATATGTCTCTGTTTTCCATTATACACTATTTTCTGTCCCATAAAAAGGACCCATACCCTCCTTTCAGCGAGAAAGAGTTCCGTTTCTCGGACATTTTCAGAAAACGGAACCTGTATGGTTCTTGTCTGACTATTTTCGGGAGCGAACAATAAGATTCGCGATGTTTGGAGGTTTTTCGGGAGGGGGATGGGGTATGCGATGCTTCAGATTTTTGAAGGGAAGGCGGCGGGATTCGTGAGCGGAAAAAATCTTTGGGGTAAGGCACCTTTGGGACAGATCGGGCATAGGATATAGCAAGTGCACTTAAAGAAACCAATCACGAGGTGATGTGAAGCGATGAGAAACGATAACAGAAACTGCTGTGGCAACAATATTCGCTATTGCCGCGGTCCCCAAGGGGAACAAGGTCCCCGCGGATGTCGCGGTCCCCAAGGGGAACAAGGTCCCCGCGGATGTCGCGGCCCAATGGGACCTCCGGGACCTCCGGGACCTCCGGGACCTCCGGGACCTCCGGGCAGACCCGGTCTCCGCGGTTTTACCGGCGCCACGGGCGCTACGGGCGCTACCGGCCCCATGGGGCCCATTGGGCCTATTGGTCCCCAAGGTCCCCAAGGAGAACAAGGCCCTGTCGGCCCTCAGGGTCCTCAAGGTCCTGCCGGCCCCACGGGCGCCACGGGCGCTACCGGCGCTACCGGTCCCACAGGCGCTACCGGTCCGGCGGGCGCCGACGGTATCCAGCATTATGTCAATGCCTATTTGTTGGGAAACAACACCGTTGCTTCTCCCAACGACGCGATGGTCTTTACCGCCAACAACAACTCCGGCGCGGCGGATTTCACCGTTTCCGGTTCTGATGTGACGGTAAACCAGGCGGGAACCTATTATATTCAGGCGGATTTTCTGGTGCCGGAAGGGAATAGTACCGCCACCGGTGTGGATGTACGAAACAACGGCACTCCTATTCCCGGATTGTATACCAGTGTAACCAATACTTCCGCCACAGGCGCGTCCAAGGTGTACACCATGAGCGGCATCGCCACGCTGAGCGCGGGGGATGTGCTGACTTTGAACAGCTCTGCCGCCGTGACCTGGAATACTCCCAACGCGTCCGCTAATATGGCTTCGTTAACGGTGCTGCGTCTGAAATAACGATTCTTTTTTCGCAAAACCGAGTCTGTTTCAGACTCGGTTTTTGCGCGTGTTCAGATAAAATAAAGGAAACTCCGGCGGCGGGGGCTGATGAAAAAAATGATTTTCAGGCGATGTCGGTATGGATGTCGGTATGAATCAAGACCGCGATTCTCTTGACAAAGGGCGCCTGTTGTGGTAGGCTGATTCTGACAATAATGACTGACTGATTTCATAAAAACAAGTCGGGTCAGTTCTTCTCTTTTTCTAAAATTTTTCGCGAATTCGGCGATTTTACCGAACCGTTCGGCGCCGCGCCTTTTTCTGAAAATGGAATTTTTCGTGGTTTTTCTTGAACGGGATGAAAACACGGGGATGCCTTTGTTTTATCATTCGGCGGGCGGCGAGCAAACGAACCCGTAAGGGAAAAACACAAGAAATTTCCGTGATTCCGCCGGAAAAATTCCGCGGCTCATCGGAAGATTCGGCGGTGTAACCGAGGGTTTTACGAGGAGAAGGGAAGAGAGATTGCCTGAAGAAAGAAGGTATTTTAATGCAGGAATTTGTTTTTCAGATAGATCCCCACAGCAAACTCCCTCTTTACCGCCAGCTGTATCAGTATTTGATTGAGGAGATCAAAGGAGGAAATCTGCGCCCCGGAGAAAAACTCCCCGGCAAAAAATCCCTGGCCGCTCATTTGGGCTTGAGTCAGAGCACTGTAGAGACGGCTTACGGTATGTTGGCGGCGGAAGGCTATGTGGAGACCCGCCCTCGCAGCGGCTGTTATGTGCAGACGCTGGAAAAGCCGCCTCTCACCGCTTTTCGTCCGTTTCCGCCTCCCTCCAAAAAAACCGCGCCTCCTTCCTATCGTTTTTCCCTCCTGTCCGGGAATATTGATACCATGGTGTTTCCTTTCAGCACTTGGGCCAAAATTACTCGAGAAGCCTTATATGATGATCAGGAGCTGCTTCGTTACGGTCACAGCCAAGGGGAATATTCCCTGCGGACTGATTTAAGCAAATATCTTCATGAGTTTCGGGGGGTCAATTGTCGTCCCGACCAGGTAATCATCGGCGCCGGTCTGGAATATCTGGTACCTTTGGTCTGCTGTCTGTTGGGCGGCGAAACCAAATTTGCTCTGGAAGATCCCTCTTATCCCAAAACCGTCAGCATCCTGCGAAACGCCGGCGCGCCCCTTTGTTTTTTGCCGGTGGACGGAGAAGGGTTGTCTCTGTCTGCCCTGGAGCAATCCGGCGCCTCTGCCGTCTATATCACTCCGTCTCATCAGTTTCCGCTGGGGGTCGTCATGCCGGTGGGAAGGCGGTTGGGTATGTTGCGCTGGGCGGCACAGTCTCCCGACCGCTATATCATCGAAGACGACTACGACAGCGAGTTTCGTTATAACGGCGCGCCCATTCCCGCTTTGCAAGGACTGGATGAAAACGGCAAAGTGATCTATGTGGGCACTTTTTCTCGCAGTATCGCCCCGGCTTTTCGGTTGGCATATATGGTTTTGCCGGAACAATTGCTGTGTCGCTATGAAAGGTTGTTTTCCGCGTATTCTTCGACGGTTTCCCGCCTGGATCAGAAAATTTTGGAGCGCTTTTTGGGGGAAGGCTTCTTTCGCCGCCATTTGAATCGAATGCGTAATGTATACCGCCAACGACGGGACGCGCTGGTTCAGGCCTTTACCGCTTCTCCTTTGGCGCCCTATTTGACGGTGCTCGGAGAAAACGCCGGTCTGCATTTTTTACTGCGGGTGGATTTGGGGCGTTCTTCCGAGGAATTGGTTGCTGCCGCTGCCCGAGCAGGAGTACAGCTACTGCCGTTGTCCGCTTTTTACAGCTGTCAGCGTCCGCCGAAAGGTGTAGTCGTGGTGGGATTTGCCGGTTTACTGCCGGAAGACGCGCCCGCGGTGGTGGATCTGCTGGCAAAGGCTTGGCTGCCCGCCTGAGTTTTTTTAGCCGCGCGTCGATTTTTCTTCTGTTTCCGAAGCTTTTGTATAAAGAAAGAAAACAAAAAAATTTTGTCTGTTCTCTGATACGGAAGGCGGCGGCAAACAGAAAGGATGAGAGCCGTACGGAATGATACCTTTTTCTCACGTTTTTCCTGCTCGATCGAGATGAAAAGGCGCGGTTTTTTTCTGATTCGGCAGACGGCGAAAGGACAATCCGCCGAGAAAAAGCAAGAAACGACAAACGCGGATAAAATCAGAGAACAGAGCCGAGAAACGAAACGGGACACGAGACGAAACGACAAAATAAACAAACGAGAAACGAAAAGGGAATAAAAGAGCAGCTAACAGAGGAGAATAATGCGGAAAATACCATATATAGTTTTTTTGTTGCAATAAAACACAATATATGGTATGATAGAGAGGAATCAAAGGCATCCGAGCTCCTTTGTTCGACAAAGGAGCTTTTTCTTTTTCTGTTATAATCGGTAACTTTTCCGAAGATATTTGCCGAGAAAGTTGCCTTGGTCGGCGGTTTTCGGGATATCCGAGAAAACCAAAAAACAAAAACCAACAAACAAAAACCAAAAAACACAAACCAAAAAACAAAAACCAAAAACCAAAAACCAAAAAGCAAAAAGCAAAAAGCAAAAAGCAAACGAAAAGAAATGCGAGGAAACAACCATGAACAGAGATAATATTTTACACGGACTTTTACCGGCTTTGCTGCTGAATTTGTCCATCGGCAGCGTGTACGCCTTCACTTCTCTTTCGGCGGCGCTGACGGAAAGCATGACCTACAGCAAAGGGGAAATTCAGTTTGCCTTCAGTTTGGCGATTTTCTTTTTGGGTACCAGCGCGGCCTTTTTCGGCAAGCTGGTGGAACGCAACACCAAAAAATCCTCTTTGATTTCCTGTCTCTGTTTTTTGACGGGACAATTGATTGCCGCCGCCGGGGTTTATTGGAACCAGCTGTTGTTGCTGTATTTGGGCTATGGTTGTGTTATGGGCATCGGTCTGGGCACAGGCTATCTGACTCCTGTGAAATCTCTGATGCAGTGGTATCCCAACAACAAAGGGCTGGCGACAGGGCTGGCGGTGACCTTTTTCGGGTTAGCGGCTACTTTGGCGGCGCCGCTGATTGACGGTTTGTTGTCGGTAACCACGGCGGCAGGGACCCTCTTTTGGATGGGTATTATTTATTTCGTACCGACTTTTTTGAGTTTTTTGCTGATTCGTCAGCCGCGGGGAGCCCAAATTCCCAAACTGAAAAAATTTAATCCCTCCAAAGCGGCCTTTCGCTATCAGAAATTTACTTATATGGGCATTTTGAAAGAAGCTCATTTTCTGCCTATTTGGCTGATCTTTTTTATCTCTATTCACTGCGGATTGGCTGTGATTCCGCTGGCGTCCGATGTTTTTGGTAATTACGGCATCAGCGCCGCCGTGATTACGTTGTTGGTCAGCATGACGGGGTTGTTTAACGGAGCGGGGCGGCTGTTTTTTTCGGCGGTCTCCGACCATCTGCGGCGGCGTATTCGTATCTATGTGGCGGTGTTTGTGCTGGCGGCGGCGGGTTGTCTGTTGATTTTGACCGGGGCGCGTTTTCTGGTGGCGGCGGGCGTCATGGCGATTGTGGCGGCCTACGGCGCCGGATTCAGCTGTCTGCCTTCCAATCTGTCGGACATCTATGGGCTGAAGGATGAAAGCAAAATCCACGGTATGATGCTGACGGCCTGGGCGGTGGCAGGGTTGACGGGTAATCAAATGAGCAGTTTTATCATGGATCATGCCGGCTACACGGCGCTCTTTTTGGTGCTGATCGCTTTTTATCTGTTCGCTTTGGGCGTCTGGTGGGCGAAGCTGCGGCAAAACGCTCCCGCCAACCGTCCGCAGGAATAACGCGTTCGGTACTCTGACGGGCAGACGCTTTGATGAACAGAAGTTGCTTGCGGCGGCGTGGGTTTTTTCTTTTTGGATTGTTTTTAATACGCTGTTCGCCATTGAGATTCTGTTTGTTTTGGATCGTTTTTGTTCCGCGCGTTCAGAAGCGGGGCTGCTCGGATGAGGCAATTGACACTGTCGACGCCCACCGAGCAGCTCCCGTTTTTTTCGGTTTGGGAAGAAGAGTAAGATTATTGTCCTTTTGGATTGTTTTGGAGCGGCGAAAAAATTTTTTTTCGGGAAAGGCGGAAAAAACCCGCTTGAAAACAACGGGGCGAAATTTGTCTTTTTGGATTGTTTGGATTGGCGGCGGGGCGAGGGCCGCTTTTTCCGATTGCCGTTGCGCCCCTTGTTCGTTGCTGAGGTTTGTTTCCTTGGCTTTTCTGTCTTTCCGTCTGTCTTTGCGGCGGGGGACGCGATGTTGAATCGGCGAGGAAAAAATCTTCCGCGGCGGGATGCCTGTTCCATGGGCAAAAGAAAAGGAAGCGAATCTTTTTCCCTTGAGAAAGAGGTTGATTTTTGGCGGAAGGATATGTTATGATACTGGAAGATAAAGGGTTTTGCGCGGGAGGAGCATCGCTCCCCGAGGCGGGATCTTCCTCGAAAGACGACAGTCGGCGCCGATATCGGCGATTGTCCGAAAAAAACGGCGCGGAGGGGTTTTTCTTACAAAAACGGGGAAAACTCCGAATAGGGAATTTGAACGCCGAGAAAGTTTACGAATTTGGCGAATCGAGCGAAAAAACTGTGCGAAACGCTCGATGCTGTGAGAGGTGTACGCATGAAGAGCAAAGTGTTTAGTTTGGTCGCGATTTTGTGTTATGTGGCGGCGCTGGTTGTGCTGGCGGCCGCTGTGCTCATCCCTAATATGTCTCTTTTACCGGTGGGTATCCTGGTGATTATCGCCGGATTGGTCTTTACCTTTTTGCATATGCACTGAGGCGCGGGAGAACGCGGCGGAAAAAGAGTCCCGCCTTTTGGATGAGCGAGTATGAAAGAGTATGAAAACAGCTGCTGTTTATCGGCAGGGTCTCAAAACAAAAGATACAGACTGCGAAATAAGTCTGTATCTTTTCTCTTTTTAAAGCATGCTAATTTTTCTGTTTTACGGTTAAAACAGCCGAAGGATCGGGAGGAGCATCGAAACAAATTTAACCGGAATGATGATCTCAAATTGTTTCGGCATATCCAAAATAATCGGATTTTTTACAAAACGTGTTTTAAATTAGGCTAGGATAGCGATGATAAAATTTTATTGTATGGCGTCGAGCAGGCAAAAAATAGTTTAACAACAAGCATATGGAATACCGCATTGAATTTTTCAGATGGGGGGTACGTGCCGCTATAAAAAAATCGTCGAAAATCATCGCGCCGAAACATCGGAAGAAATCGTTGAAATCACACAAAGCGCGTATCGAGGGCGAGCGTACCCTTTCTGCTCGGGGATATCCATAAAAGTCAGTTAAGGAAGATCAATACGCGTACCCTTTCTTATGATTTGTCATACAAATCTTAAGCGGTTGTTTTGGTCTGAAAGCTTGCTATAGGAGAATACAAAGATCCATATCTTTTGTTTCCCGAAAGGCGTCTTTCTTTCTCAGGCGTTTTTGTTTCGCCTGATTGGCGAATTTGTCCCTCGGGACGGTCTCTGATCCCGCGGAGGATAGTTTCTTGTAAACAGTCGATTTTTTCGTACGGTGTTTTTTTATGAATTTGTCGAAAATCTCCGAGACGGCGGGAAAAGTTTTAAAAGAGGTCAGGAAGCCGTGGGAGGCGGGGGGTTTTTACGCTGTCGCCAAATCCGTTCCGCGCCTTCCACCAGCGCTCGCGCCGCGAAAGCCAGTATGATACCGATCAAAGCCGCCGCCAAAATATCGCTGGGAAAATGGACATAGAGGTAAAGACGGGAAAATGCCAACACCGCCGCCAGAGGCACCGCCCAAAAGGCGAATTTCCGGTTGGCCATTATCAAAATAACGGCTGCCGTTGTGGAGGACAGGGTATGTCCGGAAGGGAAAGAGTAGTCCTCGGGGACGGGAATCAGCAGCGGAACGGAAGGATCCAGCCAGCAGGGACGAGCTCGTTCCAGCAGCGGTTTCAGTCCCAAGTTGCCCACCAGCAGACAGAGAATCAGCCCCACTGCCAGCACTACCCCGTATTTGCGGTATTTTTTGGTGCAGAGGAGGATTAAAGTGATGAGAATCCAGATTTCGCCGTGGTTGCCCAGCATCGTCAGCTTCGGCATCAAAAAATCCAAAAAGGTGCGGCGGCAGGTCTCTTGGATCCAGTGGAGCAGAGACCAATCCAAATTTAACAGGGTTTCCGTCATAGAAAATCTCCTTTCTCAGCGGAGCCGTCGGTTTCTGTCATCATACCATATTCTGTGGAGAAAGTCTACCTCTTAAAAAGCTTTCTGCTTTCGGGCGTTTTTATGACGCGCGGCAGGGAAATTTTGTTGTTTTATGATGATGGTTTTGAATGATTTCTTTCGACGGCGCTTGCGGGAATGGGGATATCGTCTTTTGGCGTTTTCGGCGGGGAAAGAAGAGAGACCGGGCAAAAGGGAGGTAAAAAACAGCGGGCGGCAGGAAAAAGATAAGCAAGACAGAATATCCAAACAGGAATGAAAAGACGCTGAAGGAGGCTGCTTTTTCCAATCAGAAGAAACCGAAGGGAGAAGAAATCATGAAACAATACATTGTGGACGCTTTTACCGATCGGCTGTTTGCCGGCAACCCCGCCGCGGTCTGCCTGTTGACGCGATGGCCGTCGGAAACGATGATGCAAAACATCACCCGAGAAAACAACCTGTCGGAAACGGCTTTTGCGGTGCCGCTGGGGGAAGATTATCACCTGCGCTGGTTTACGCCCGGCGGCGAAATTGATTTGTGCGGACACGCTACCATGGCCTGCGCCCATGTGATTTTTCAACATTTGCAGCCACAACGGCGGGAGACGCGGTTTCAGACGCGGAGCGGTCTTTTGACGGTACGCCGTCGCGCTGATTTATATGAGATGGATTTTCCCGCTTATGAGCTGCGGGAGACAGCGGTGACTCCCGAGATGGCGGAGGCGTTGGGCGCGACCCCGGCGGCGGCCTGCTTGGGGCGGGATTTGCTTTGTGTTTTTGAAGACGAGGCAACGGTGCGGCGGTTGACGCCGAATTTGGAAAAAGTGAGCCGATTGGAAGGGCTGCTGGTACATGCCACTGCTCCCGGTCACGGCGGCACGGACTGTGTTTCCCGCTCTTTCGCGCCGAAACTGGCCGTCCCCGAAGACCCCGTCTGCGGGTCGGGTCATTGTCATATCATCCCTTATTGGGCGGAGCGTCTGGGTAAAACTACCCTCAAGGCGGAGCAGGCTTCCCGACGGGGAGGATTTTTGTATTGCCGTTCGGAAGGGGAACGGGTGACGCTGGGCGGTCGGGCGGTTACTTTCTCCGTTGCTGATTTGCTGATAGATTTCCAAGGGGAATGAGGAAAGGAAGTCGCTCTGCTTCCCGTTAAAAGCGGATCAAGGTTTTCGAGGGGAGAAGCAAGGATAAAAATCAGGGAAACGGAAAAAGACGAAACCGCCCCAAAGGGCGAAGAACCAAGCAAAGCCGAAGAAAAAAGAAAAAAGAATAAAAGAATAAAGAATAAAAGAATAAAGAGTAAAAGAATAAAGAGTAAAAGAATAAAAAGTAAAAGAATAAAAAGTAAAAGAATAAAAAGTAAAAGAATAAAAAGGAACCTGTTTCCTATGGAAACAGGTTCCTTTTTGATGGTGGAGATAAGCGGGCTCGAACCGCTGGCCTCTTGAATGCCATTCAAGCGCTCTCCCAACTGAGCTATACCCCCATGAATGGTCGGGATGACAGGATTTGAACCTGCGACCTTTGCGTCCCGAACGCAACGCTCTACCAAACTGAGCCACATCCCGAGTTTTGTTGATGGCCGCTGTTTGGTCAGCGTGACCATTTGTTTTACCATACCATTATAGCACCATTTTGACTTCAGGGCAAGAAAAAAATGAAGAAAATCATGAAAAAATGAAAAAATTTTTCCGCGGCGTTCCTTCCGCCGGACGGTGTTATTTGCGTAAGTCTACAATTTGCCCCTGGATAGTGTCTCCCACAATGGTTAAAATGCCAGCGGTGGGGGTTTCTTGTTTGGCGGCGCAGGAACCGGGGTTGAAATACAGTACCCCGTCGATCACTTCGTTTTTCGGTTTGTGGGTATGACCGAAAACAATCACTTCCGGCTTGTCATAGCGGAAATTGTTGTACAGCCGTTGGATGATGTCTACGCTTTTGTCCCCTTGATTGCCGTGGATCAGACCGATTTTCACACCGCCCAGAGTCAGGGTTTGTCTGGTGCCGAAATACTGATGATTATATTCATTGTCGCAGTTGCCCGCCACGCAGTAGGTAGAGGCGTAATTCATGACGCGGTTGTAAAAGGAGATATCGCCGATGTCTCCGGCATGGAGAATCGCGTCAAAGCGTTCTTTTTCCAAAAAATCAAAAACAAATTCCGGGTCTCCCGGCTGGTAATGGCTGTCGGATAATACACAGATTCTCATGGGATCCTCCTTTTCTTGGTGTGTTTTCTGTTCTTATACCTTATAATATACGAAATGAGCCGAAAAATCAATGGTTTTTTGGCTCGGTTCTTTCTTGGGTCGGGACCGCGACACAAAAGAATCAGGGGGCGGGCTTTTGGGCGGCGTTTGTCAACACTCTCACGTCTCCTTGGCGACGAGTCAGGCGGCGGCAATCCAGATGGTTTAAGACGGCAAGGGCGAATTTGCGGGAAGTTCCCAGCAGGGTGCGGGCTTCCGCCAAGGTGAGGGTTTGATGGCGGCGCAGATGGCGGAGGAGGATGTCTTCGGCTTTTTCCAGCGCCCGCGCCTCGAAAAGGATTCCGCCGCTTTCGACGATTTTGTCTTGGAAGAGGAGGAGCTGAATCAGGGCGTTTGCTGTGGCAGTCGGCAGATCCGCCAGAAGTTCCGCGCGGGCGGGGGGCGTCATGCCCCCCGCTTCCAGACGATGGAGGATTGTTTGCAGCTGTTTTTGGGCGGCGGCGTCCGGACAGGGTTGAAAATCCGCCAGAGCCACACGGTCTTTTTCCAGTCGCAGCCGGCCCGCTTTCTGCCAGGCGGTCAAGAGACGGCGGCGCTCCGCGGCGCTGAGACGGGGGAGGCATTTTTGTTTCAGTTCCGCCGCGGGAACACCCGGAGACAGGGGATGCGCGCGGTGGTATTCCCGCAGAAACTCCAGCAAAGACGGCAAAAGGGAGGTATCTTCGGCTGACTTTTTGGGCGGATTGATCGCCAACACCCGCGCGCCGCCCAGGGTGCGGATGGGGTTGCCCCCCGCCAAAATCAGACGGTCTTCGGGCAGAGGGAAGAGCGGCTTTTCGGGATGCAGTTTTACCTGTCGAGTTTCTCCCGGGCGCAGCGGTTCTCCGGGAAAACGGATTTTCCCCGACACTTCCGTCGTACCGAATCGCAGCCGCAGCCGTGTGCCGCTTGGGAGTTCCGCCGCCCGAGGCAGTAAAAACACCTCTGTGAGGAGGGTGTGATCCGGTTCGGGGTTTTGCTCGGGGGAAACCAGCCAGGCGCCGTGGGGGATTTGTTCGACTCGGAGATCGGGCAGGTTCAACGCCGCCCGCAGGCGGTTGGCGCAATGGTCAACCGCCTGACCGTTAACTTCCAGACGGCGCACACGGGTCAGGAGACCGCTTGGAAGCAGCCGCAATTTTTGTCCCACTTGTAAGTGTCCGCCCCAGAGGGTGCCTGTTACCACGGTGCCGAATCCTTTGATTGGAAAACAGCGATCGATGGGCAGGCGGGTCGGGGCGTCGGCGGGAGGCGGGGGCAGTTTTGCCGCCAATCGCCGCACGGTTTCGGTCAGTTCTGCCAGACCTGCCCCTGTGCGGACGGAAACTTCCACCAGAGGGGCGTCGGCCAGAGAGGTATGCCGTACGGCGTCTTGCAGCGCCTTTTTCAGAGGCAGCCGTTCTTTCTCCGTATTTTTGTCGCATTTGGTGATGACCAGCACGCCGCCGATGCCCAGCAGGGAAAGAATATCCAGATGTTCTCTGGTTTGGGGCATGATGCCTTCGTCGGCGGCGACTGTCAATAGCGCCAGATCGATGGCGGAAGCGCCTGCCGTCATAGCGCGCACCAGCTTGTGGTGTCCGGGTACATCGATGAGATCCGCCGCTAAATCTTCCGAAAGCCGCCAAAGGGCGTAGCCGGGGCGGATGGTGATGCCCCGCGCTTTTTCTTCGGGCAGGCGGTCGGTGTCTGTTCCTGTCAGCGCCTTGGTCAGGGCGGTTTTGCCGTGGTCGACATGTCCGGCGGTGCCGATGATGATTCTGCGCAAGGGATTGCCTCCTTTCGTCGGGGTTTCTTTTGGTCGGTGTTTTGGCGGCGCCTTTTCGGGGGCGGCATGACGGGGCGCCGCGGACCGTTACAGAGAGCAGGCGGCGGCGGCTTCCGCGATCAAATCCAAATCACCCTCCAGCAGAGTACGGGTGTCCAGTTGATAGGCGTTGTCGTGGATGTAGCCGATGATAGGGACTTTGGCGGCGCGCATTTCTTTTGCCAGCCGGTTCAGGTTGTCCACTCCTTCGATTCGTACAACACAGGTGGGCAGCTTCACATCGGGCAGAGAACCGCCTCCTACCAGTCCTTTGGTGTAGGATAGGGAGATTTCCCAGTTATCTTTGACTTCTGCCAGCCGGTTCGCCAGGGTTTGAGCCGTGGCTGCCAGTTCTTGGGCGGATTTGGTCAGGCAGCGCAGGACGGGGATTTTGCTCAGCGCCTCTTGGGGACGGCGATAACAGCGCAGGGTGCCTTCCAAAGCCGCCAAAACCATTTTGTCAGGGCGCAAGGCGCGGGTCAGAGGATTTTCATAGATGGTGCGGATGTGTTCCCGATCTCCCAGGATGATGCCGCATTGGGGACCGCCCATTAATTTATCCCCGCTGAAGGTGATGAGATCCATTCCGGAGCGAATCAGTTTTTTCATGGTGGATTCGTTGCCGATGCCCAATCCCGTCAGCGGATAGAGGGCGCCGCAGCCCCAGTCATAGATAGTGGTAACGCCGTGTTCCCGCCCCAGATGAGCGATTTCCGAAAGGTCGGGGGTTTCCACAAAGCCGCTCATATAAAAATTGCTGGGATGGACTACCAAGAGAACGCCGGTGTTTTCGTTGATGGCGCGGCGATAATCTTCAATACGGGTTTTGTTGGTGGTGCCGATTTCATGGAGACGGACCCCGCTTTTTTCCATAATTTCGGGTACTCGAAAGGAGCCGCCGATTTCCACCAGCTGCCCGCGGGAGATGACGCCTTCTTTGTTTTGACCGAAGGTATTCAGCGCTAACAAAATGGCGGCGGCGTTGTTGTTGACCACCAGACAGTCTTCTGCTCCTGTCACCTGACAGAGGAGATCATGGACGTTGGCAAAGCGGCTTTTGGCGCGTTCGCCGCTTTCCAAATCGATTTCCAAATTGCAATAGCCGCGGATCACCTGGTTGACGCCTTCGATGGCGGGTTCCGCCAGGGGCGCCCGTCCCAAATTGGTGTGGAGAACGATGCCGGTGGCGTTTACCACCTTGCGCGTCCGCAGACCGCAATAGGCGGCAGCGGACAGCCGACGGCAGAGAGAATCGGTCAAAGCCCGCCGAAATTCTTCCTTGGAAGCGTAGCGGCTGCTGATTTCCGCGGGATGTTCCCGCAGCGCTTCCCGCCAGTGGTTCACCTCCTGCCGCGCCAGATCGACTTTTTCCGTTTGCTCCATATCTTGAAAAGCAGTCACCTCCGGACTGCTTAACAGATGTTCGATGGAAGGAATCCATCGGAATAGATTGCTCATAGGACATTCCTCTTTCTTTTCCTGTGGTTTTGTAAAAAGCGGTTCCGTTTTCTATACTCTTTTTTCTGTCTTTTTCTTCTTTTGCCGCCTCATCGACCGAAGGCTTTTTCGTGTTTTGTTCGCGGCGGCAAAAGGAGCTCTTTTTCATTATGCCATATTTCAGCGGGAAAATAAAGGGCTTCCTCCGAACAGCAAAAAACGCGAAAAAACGGACAGACGGCGGTAAAATTTTTCAAAGGGGGAAACGCAATATCCGCCAAGTTTCGGCATAAACTGTAGAACCTGAGGAAAATGGGGTGATCATGTGTTGAAAGATATTTTGTATTTGCTGACCTGCGCTTTGCCCTGCATGGGTTTTTTGCTGGGCTATCTCTCCGGTACGGCTTTTCCCCGCCCTCTTTCGGAAGCGGAAGAACGGGAATGTCTGGAACGCTGCGCCGCCGGAGATAAAGAGGCTCGCGACCGTCTGATCGAGCATAACCTGCGGCTGGTGGCGCACATCGCCAAAAAATTTGAATCCACCGGCATCGACAAAGAAGATCTTATTTCCATCGGCACCATCGGACTCATTAAAGCCGTCAATACCTTTGACGCGAGTAAAAACATTCGGGTGGCTACCTACGGCGCTCGCTGCATCGAAAACGAAATTCTTATGTACATCCGCAGCACCAAAAACGCCCGCAATGAATGTTATCTGGGAGAGCCCATCGGCAAAGACAAAGAGGGCAATGAGATGACCCTGCAGGAGACATTGGGTACCGAGCCGGGCGAAATCCTGGACAAAGTGGAGGCGGACGACGATGTGCGGGTGCTGGGGGAGGTCTTTGACGTGTTGACTCCCAAGGAACAATATGTCATCATCCACCGTTACGGTCTGGGACAGCGGGAAGAAAAGACCCAGCGAGAGATCGCCGCCGCTTTGGGGATTTCCCGCTCGTACATTTCCCGCATTGAAAAAAAAGCCGTCGGCAAACTGCGTAAAGCTATCGGCGAACGGGAAAAACGAGAACGCTGAGTTCGCCGTCTTCCGCCGTGTTCGGCAATATCTGTCGCGGCGGCGGGTTTCGGGCGGCGGAGCTTTTCACGAAGCGGCAAAGCGAAAAGAGAAGGGGTTGTTCCCGCTTTTTGCCGTGATGTTTCGGCGGGCAGCGTGCTGCCCGCCGATTTTTTGCCGGGCTTTGTATCCTTCGGGGCGTTCCTCGAACCCCTCTTCGAGCGGGAAATCCGTCGCTTTTCTGTTTCATTCGTCTGTTTCATTCGGCGGTTTCCCGTTCCCCGTGATTTTGGCTTTTGGGCGCTTGTCGCGGTTTTGTCCGTCGGAGAAGAGAAAATCGAGAGACGCGGCGGCTCGTTGTCGCCTCTCGTATAAGACAGAGTCTGTTAAGAACTTGTGTTTTCTGTTCTTTCCTCGAATCTTCTGACTCGTTTTCCCATCGCCGCTTCCGATTTTTCCGCCTTTTGAATTTTTTTCTGAGATAACATCCGCCCAACGCCCGCGCCGTTCGGTGTTCTTTTCGTCTTCTTTACGCGGGGCGCCTGTTTTATCCGCGCGCCGTTTTAGAGCGAAAAGGGTGAAAATTCCCTGAAAAAATGGCGTTTCATTCTTGCGTCGTAAAAATAAGTATGCTATAATAGGATAGTTATAGATAGTGGATATCCGAAGACCGGATGCAGACTGATTTTGGAGGTATTTTTCATGACCGTTTTTTTATCTATTGTTGAAATTATCGTCGCACTGGGATTGATTGTGTCTATTTTGCTGCAGTCCAGCAAATCCGCGGGATTGTCCGGTTCCATTGCCGGCGGGGCGGAAACCTTCTTTGGGAAAAAGAAAGGGATCGACCAGAAACTGAGCCGTATTTCCACTGTGCTGGGCGCTATTTTCCTGGTAATTCCCATCATCATCGCCTTGGTTTAAGGGATCGTTGATTGCCGCGGAAAGGGGGGACATGCCCGGTTTCTCTCCTCGTTTCTTCGGCAAAAGATTGATAAAGATTAATATTTTTTTAGGAGGGAATTGTAACAATGAGTTCTTTGTACTTTTTGGCTCCCGTCGCCGGTATTTTGGCTCTGCTGTTCGCGGTTGTTTTGGCGAAACGCGTAACCAAAGTAGACCCCGGCAACAGCAGAATGGTGGAAATCATGAATTCCATTCATGAAGGCGCCATGGCGTTTTTGGGCCGCCAATACAAAACGCTGATCATTTTTGTTATTTGTCTGGCCGCGATCATCGCCATTATCGGCTTTGTGACCACCGGGGACGGCAGTATGGATCCCATGACCGCCATTCCGTTTATAGTGGGCGCGTTCTGCTCGATTCTTGCCGGGAACATCGGCATGCGCATCGCCACCAAAGCCAACGCCAGAACCGCCAACGCCGCGCAGCAGGGCGGTGTTAACAAAGCCCTGACCGTGGCTTTCTCCGGCGGCGCCGTAATGGGGATGTGCGTAGTCGGTCTCGGTTTGCTTGGTCTTGGTATTGTTGTTTTGATTTTCTACGGAAATGATGCTGTTATCAATGGGTTCTCCCTGGGGGCTTCCTCCGTCGCGCTGTTCGGTCGTGTGGGCGGCGGGATTTACACCAAAGCCGCTGATGTGGGCGCCGACCTGGTAGGGAAAGTGGAAGCCGGTATTCCGGAAGACGATCCCCGCAACCCGGCGGTTATCGCCGACAATGTCGGGGATAATGTCGGAGACGTTGCCGGGATGGGTTCTGACTTGTTTGAATCTTATGTAGGTTCTATTGTCGCCGCTATCGCCCTGGGCGCCTCCCTGTCCATCGGTATGAACGGCGAAGGGGTTTTGGCTCCGTTGATGATTTCCGCCATCGGGATTGTGGCTTCCATCATCGGGACCTTCTTTGTACGGACAACAGAAGGCAGAAATCCTCAAAAAGCTCTCAACACCGGTACTTATGTAGCCACTCTGCTTTCGGTTATCGGTACGCTGGCGGTTTGTTACTTCATCCTGCGTCCCGCCGAAACAGATATTTCCACCTGGGCGGATACTTCCTTTGGTTGTCCGTTCTGGTTGGGCGTCTTCATCGCTTCTGTGGCCGGTCTGTTGGCAGGTTCCGCCATCGGCAAATTGACGGAATACTATACCGCCGCGGAATATAAACCTGTAAAAGAAATCGCGCAGTCTTGTGAAACAGGGACTGCCACCAATATCATCTCCGGTATCGCTACCGGTATGAAATCCACTGCTATGCCGATTATCGTTATCGCCATCGGCATCTTGCTGGCTTACTACTTTGCCGGTCTGTACGGTATCGCTATCGCCGCGGTCGGCATGTTATCCACCACCGGTCAGGTGGTAGCGGTTGACGCCTATGGTCCCATCTCCGACAATGCCGGCGGCATCGCGGAAATGGCGGGTTTGGATCACTCTGTTCGTGAAATTACCGATAAACTGGACTCTGTCGGCAACACCACCGCCGCCATCGGGAAAGGGTTTGCCATCGGTTCCGCCGCTCTGACCGCGTTGGCTTTGTTGTTCTCCTATACTACGGCGGTCGGCATTGAAACCATCGATGTGATGACTCCGAAAGTAATCGTCGGCTTGTTCATCGGCGGTATGCTGCCCTTTGTGTTCTCCGCTATGGCGATGAACGCTGTCGGTCGTTCCGCGGAAAAAATGATTGTGGAAGTTCGCCGTCAGTTCAGAGAAATCACCGGTCTGATGGAAGGCAAAGCCAAACCGGATTACGCGCGCTGCGTGGACATCTCCACTGCCGCCGCTCTTCGGGAAATGGTTGCCCCTGCTTTGATGGCTGTGGTAGCGCCTATTTTGGTCGGCGTGATTTTGGGACCCACCGCTTTGGGCGGCATGTTAGCGGGCGCTTTGGTTTCCGGTTTCCTGCTGGCCATTATGATGGCAAACGCGGGCGGCGCCTGGGATAATGCTAAAAAGTACATTGAAGAAGGTCATTTCGGCGGCAAAGGCTCCGATGCTCATGCCGCGGCTGTAAACGGCGACACCGTCGGCGACCCCTTCAAAGATACCGCCGGTCCCTCCATCAACATCCTGATCAAATTGATGACCATCATTTCCTTGGTATTCGCGCCTTTCTTCGCGATGTTTATGTAAGGGTTATTCTGAAAATAAAAGCGTCTCGCTCGGCGAGACGCTTTTTTTATTGTTTTCTTTTTTCTGTAGCCGTGTCTTTTCCCTTTTCTCTCCAATCTCTTTCTCAAATTGTCTTTTTCGATTTTTCCGCGAATTTCTTCCGGACTGGTTTCTTGTTTTTCCAATCTGTTTTCCGCGAACCATTTGTAAATTTTTTCCGCGAAAGCCTTTCGGTAACAGTTTTCAACAGTTTTTTAAAATGTTTTTTTTGATTTCTTCTCTGATTTCGTTCTTGGTTCTTTTGTGATCCGTTTTCCCGCTTTTGGTTTTTTTGAGTTTTTTTATTGTCACGTTTGATTCGCTTTCTTTTTCGGTGTGTTCCCGTTGTTATCGCCCTTGGTTTCTCCTTCTCTTGGGGCGGTTTTTGACTTTCTTTTGGAGTTTTCCCTGAGGGTATGGGGAACAGCGAAAGGAAAAAAGGTGAAAAACGAAACAGACAAAGGAATGAAAGCTGATGGGCGCGGGAGAAAGATGGTGATGAATAGGGGAAACGGACGGCAACAAGGGGAACAGGGAAGTTTCTTTATTGGGAAATCGACAGGAAGGAAGCGAAGGGAAGCCGGCAAAACGGCGAAGAAAGAGAGCGGCAAGGGACAGGCGGTGAAAAGGGGAGAAGAGCGACCGCGACGGAGCGGAATGAAAAGAAACGGGAGAAGCCGCCCTAAAAAAACATATAAAAAGAAGCGCTTTTTTAGCGCTTCTTTTTTGCATGAAGAATGTTATGGAATTTTCTTTGTTTGTTGCGGGTTTTGGCGCGGTTACACATCATAATAGTCCGGTTCCTCGGGGATGATAAGAGAAGCGATAAAATAGATCAAGAGACCGCCCAGCACGGCGGTGCAGATGCTGATTACCACCACCAGCAGACGGATCACCGTCACATCTAAATTGCAATAGTCGGACAAACCGCCGCACACACCGGTGATCATGCGTTTTTCCTTGGAACGGTAGAGTTTTTTCATGCCGTGCAGACTCCTTTGCGTTTATTTTTGAGGTTCTTGTTTGGGTTGCTGTTTTTTCCAGCGATCTTTCAAAGAAACGATGCGGTTAAAGACGAAATGATCGTTTTCCGAATCCTGATCCACGCAGAAATAACCGGTGCGCATGAACTGGAATTTTTCGCCTACCATGGCATAGAGTTTTTCCATTTTGGCTGTTTTGATTTCCAGAGAGTGGGGATTTAAGGTGGAGATGAAGTCGGTTCCTTCCGGTACGTCGTAGGGATTTTCCCGAGTGAACAGGTAATCATACAGCCGTACTTCCACATCCATGGCGTTCCGCGCGTCTACCCAGTGGATGGTGCCTTTCACTTTTTTGCCGCTGTTATCGCAGCCGCTTTTGGTTTCGGGGTCATAGGTGCAGTGGATTTCCCGGATTTCTCCCGCTTCGTCTTTGACCACATGGTCACAGCGGATGATATAAGCCCCCTTCAGCCGCACTTCTCCTTCCGGTTTCAGGCGGAAATATTTACGGGGCGGGTTTTCCATAAAGTCGGAACGTTCGATATATAATTCCCGACTGAAGGAGACCATCCGTTTGCCCCGTGATTCATCTTCAGGGTTATTTTCGATGGGCATCATTTCCTGTTGATCGTCGGGATAATTGTCAATGATTACTTTGACCGGATCCAGCACACACATGACTCGGTCGGCTTTTTTGTTCAGTTCTTCCCGAATGCAGTGTTCCAACAGGGCGATGTCCACTATGCTGTCGGCTTTGGCTACGCCGATGCGCTCACAGAAATCCCGAATGGACTCCGGTGTATAGCCGCGGCGCCGAATGCCGGAAATGGTGGGCATTCTGGGATCGTCCCAGCCGCTGACATAACCTTCTTCGACCAGCCGCCGCAAAAAACGCTTGCTCATGACGGTATTGGTCAGATTTAACCGCGCGAATTCAATCTGTCGGGATTTGCAGGGTAAGTCTAAATTTTCCAGTACCCAATCATACAGGGGACGATGGATTTCAAATTCCAGCGTGCAGATGGAATGGGTAATACCTTCCAGCGAGTCGGAAATCGGGTGGGCAAAGTCGTACATGGGATAGATGCACCAAGTGTCGCCGGTGCGATGGTGGTGACTGTGCTGGATGCGATAGATCACCGGATCCCGCATGATGAAATTGGGCGACGCCAAATCGATTTTGGCGCGCAGGGTGTACTGCCCGTCGGCAAATTCCCCCGCCCGCATTCTGGCAAATAAATCCAGGCTCTCTTCAATAGGACGGTCTCGATAGGGGCTTTGGGCGGGTACGCCGATGCTGCCTCGATATTCCCGCATTTGATCGGCGTCCAGCTGACAGACATACGCTTTACCGTCTTTGATCAGCCGCACGGCGCATTCGTACATTTTTTCAAAATAATCGGACGCGAAGTACAGCCGATCGCCCCAGTTGAAACCCAGCCAACGAATGTCCCGTTTGATGGATTCAATATATTCTTCTCCCTCTTTGGAAGGATTGGTATCGTCAAAGCGCAGATTGCAAAGCCCTTCGTATTTTTTCGCCGTGCCGAAATTCAGGCAGATGCTTTTGGCGTGTCCGATGTGCAAATAGCCGTTGGGCTCCGGCGGAAAGCGGGTGTGTATATGATGATCAAAACGACCGTTTTCCAAATCTTCGTCGATTTGCGCGTGAATAAAATTGTTAGCCATGATTTCTTCTGTCATGCTCTTCTCCCTCCGTGTTTCCTGTTGTCCGCCCGCGGGCGGACAAAACTGTCTTATTTTATTTTATACTGTTTACCGTGGATATGCAAGTTTTTTCCCCATTTCCGCAGGAAATTTTCGGAATCCGTTTTTTACTTGCCGTTATTCCCTTCTCTCTTGATGGTACCTGTCGTTATGCCGCTTGGTTTTTTTATCTGTTGTGGTTTCGTTTTTGGTGATTTCGCTGTTTTTGCCTAAAAACGTTATTTTTTTGCCGCCTTGTCAGGAAGAAAAAAGACAAGGAAAACAGCAACAAAGCGGGCTGCGGTCAGGCGGATCGAGACAAAAGACATCGAGCGCGGAAGAAAACACTCGAAAAAAAACCGAGACGGGAGTTACCAAAAAAGCGGTGTAATTGCCGAAAAAATAGGAAAAGAGAAAAACGTGAGAGGAATGGGGGAACGCGGCGAAAAAGACAACCGCGAAGCCGCCTGTATCGATTTTTTTCGCTTTTGCCCGTGATATGGGATGTGAAAAAAAGGCGCTTCTTCTTTCCTGTTACAGGATTAAAGAAACGCCGTCCGCGGGGGGCTCGTTGCCGTGATGCAGTCTGTCCGCTGCCGAAAACCCGTTGTTTTCAGGTGTTTTGAAAAGTGACGCTAGTTCGCTTCGTCCTTTAATAAATATTTTTCAAAAGCTTTGTGAGGATCAAGGTGAACATTTTTAAAAAACAAGATCAGCCAAATCATGAAAGCCGGGACAGCGAAATAAGGTGTAAAAAAATAAGATAACACCGCGCCCAAAAACAAGACGCCGCTCCATGTAAAACATTGATTTCTCATATCACGAGCAATATAGGCCTTATCGTACAAAACCTGTTCTTCTTTCGGTAATGAATGAAAACCCGAGACAAATTCGGCCGTTCTCTCTTTCCCTATCGCGAAGAATACGCCGATCACCGCGAAAGGAATCACCAAAACCCCACATAGTAAAAATCCGATATTCATAAGATCCTCCTTAAACAGTCGGGTCTTTTTTGTTTTCATGGGAACCGCGCCAGTTGACCAGCGCCAAAAGCAGCAAAATCGTCAAAAACAGCAGCGTGGATACGGCGTTGACTTCCGGGCTGACCCCTTTTCTGGCCATGGCGTAAATGGAGATGGAAAGATTCTGTACTCCGTTGCCGGTGGTGAAATAACTGATGACAAAATCATCCAGCGATAAGGTAAAAGCAAAAATAGCGCCTGTGACAATGCCCGGCATCAGTTGGGGCAGTACTACCCGCCGAAAAGCGGTAAAAGGCGAGGCGCCCAAATCCAGCGCCGCCTCATAGAGATTGGGTTTCAGCTGGTTCAGTTTCGGCAACACCGAAAGCGCCACATAAGGCACACAGAAGGTGATATGAGCCAGCAGCAGACTGGTGAAGCCGAAGGGAATCCGCATGAAGATGAACAGCATCATCAGCGCTACCCCTGTCACAATATCAGGATTCAGCACCGGCAGGTAGGTGGCGTTCATCACCAGCGCCTGAGGTGTTTTGCGCAGGCGGGCGATAGCCAGCGCCGCCGCCGTTCCGATGACGGTGGAAATCAGCGCCGCCAGCACGGCGATGATTAATGTATAATAAAGGGCGCTCATGATTGCCTCGTTGGCAAACAGACTTTTGTACCAGTCCAGGGTAAAGCCGCCCCAGTTGCCGCGGTATTCGCTGGCGTTGAAGGAATAAATCATCAACACCAAAATGGGAGCATAGAGAAACAGAAAGATCAGAGAGAGATAAAAGAGTTTTCCCGCTTTCCACAGGCGTTTGCGGTGAACTTGTTTCATCAAAACAGACCACCTCCTACGCTGTCCTTACTGCCCAAAATCTTCATGATGTACATGGAGACCAGAATCAGGATCATCATCAGGATAGAGATAGCGGAGCCGAAGTACCAGTTGCCCGACTCCAGAAACTGTTTTTCGATCAAATTCCCGATCATGGTGTACTGGCCGCCGCCCAGCAGACGGGAAATGACGAACGTGGTCACCGCCGGCATAAAGACCATGGTGATACCGGTGATGACGCCGGGCAGACTTTTGGGGAAGATGATTTTGCGGAACACCTGAAAGCGGTTGGCGCCCAGATCTTCCGCCGCCTCGATCAGACTACGATCCATTTTCACCATCACGGAGTAAATAGGCAGAATCATGAAGGGCAGGAAGTTATAGATCAGCCCCACATAAACGGCTCCTGACGTGTAAAGCATTTGAATGGGTTCTACTCCAAACCAGCCCAGGATGGTGTTGATGATGCCGTTTTTTTGCAGCAGCGTCATCCAGGCGTAGGTGCGCAGCAGCATATTCATCCACATGGGCAGGATACAGAGGAAGATCAGGTAGCGTTTGCGGACGAAATCGCTGGTGGTGAGGATGAGCGCCAGCGGATAGCCCAGCAGCAGACACCACAGCGTACAGAAAAAAGCAATCTTCAAGGAACGCCACAATACCCCCAGATAAATAGGATCAAAGAATTTCTTGTAATTTTCCAGGGTGAATCCTCCGTCAATGGTGGTGAGACTGTAATAAATGACAATGAACAAGGGGACAATGATGAAAATGACCATCCAGACCAGATAGGGAGTCGCCAGAAAGCGGTTCGTTCTTTTGTTCAATTTTCCGCCCCCCTTCCTAAGTCGTCGGGAACGGACGACTGTTCGACGGACGCATGATGTGAATGGAGTCCGGGTCGATGTTCATGCCGATTTCCGTTCCTTCCGGGGCGAATTTGATATTTTGGATCAGCCAAGTGAAATGGTCGGCGGCATGGGATTCCACCATCATTTCGTAATGGACGCCGTAAAAGACTACGGATTTTACCGTGCCTCGCAGCATACCTTCTTCCGGCGGTACCATTACGATGTCCTCGGGGCGTACCACCACTTCCACAGGGGTGTTTTCCCCGAAGCCTTTGTCCACACAAACGAATTCCCGATCGGAAAACCGCACCAGCAAATCGCGGATCATCGTGCCGGGCAGAATGTTGCTTTCGCCGATGAAGTCGGCGACAAAGGCGTTTTTCGGTTCATTATAAATATCCACCGGGCTGCCTGTCTGCTGAATGACGCCGTGGTTCAGCACCACCACGGTATCGCTCATGGCCAGCGCTTCTTCTTGATCGTGGGTGACATAAAGGAAGGTAATGCCCAGTCGCTGTTGCATCAGTTTCAGCTCCAGCTGCATGTCCTGGCGCATTTTTAAATCCAGCGCCGCCAAAGGTTCATCCAACAGCAGGATTTTCGGTTCGTTGACCAAGGCGCGAGCCATGGCGACCCGCTGCATCTGTCCCCCGGACAGAGAGTCGGGCCAGCGCCGTTCATACCCGTCCAAATTGACCAGATGGA
This sequence comes from uncultured Peptococcaceae bacterium, assembly GCA_965149945.1. Taxonomy (GTDB): domain Bacteria; phylum Bacillota; class Dehalobacteriia; order UBA4068; family UBA4997; genus JAHZFN01. Next base: position 72,539 of record CBCTTQ010000001.1, read on the forward strand.
GCGTTTCTTTGACCCGGCGGCGGATTTCGTCGGCGGGTACCTTGCGGATTTTTAAACCGAAGGCGATGTTGTCAAAGATATTCATATTGTCAAAGAGGGCATAGCGCTGGAAGACGGTGTTAAGGGGACGGCGGTGGGGCGGCACGTCGTTGATGCGTCTGCCGTCCAGGTAGATGCTGCCTTCGGTGGGCTGTTCAAAACCGGCGATCAGGCGCAGCAGGGTGGTTTTGCCGCAGCCGGAAGGTCCCAGCAGCGTCAGGAACGAGTTTTCTTTAATGGACAGATTGATGTTGCGGAGCACACGTTGCTCGCCAAAGTCTTTGCAGATGTTTTCCAGGCGGATAAGTTGGTTCATAGGCAATCCTCCGAGTTTAAGACAGCGTCATGCCGTCGGGCGGCATGACGGGGGAAACGGGAAAATCCGACCGCGGATCGACCGTCAGGACACAGGTTATCCGCCGGGGATCATCATACAGCGCCTGGGTGGTGATCCCGTCGCCGGTATTGGGGTTTTGGACGGAGTAGACGAGATCGCCCAGGAAGGCCGCTGAGAGGATCACGCAGATGGTCAGCGCCCGCCGGAAGCCCAGCCGTCGCAGACAGTTGTCCAGGCGGGGCGCCAGCAGATAAACGATAACCATGCCTCCCAGCCCGAAGATGAGCAGTCCTTCGGCGCAGATGCGGCCGTTGAGATTAAGGAAATATCCGGAATAGTCCCACCAATGCTGTCCCATGAAGGTTTCCAGCAGGAAGGAGGTGGTGTATTCCAAAATGCCGCACAGCACGACCGCCGCGAAAAATTCCAGCGTGGGGCGGCTGCGCAGCTTATTCAAAACCGTAAGGATGACGACGCCGCCGACTCCGTAGATGGGCAGCCAGGGACCGTACATGGTGCCCCGGTTAACAAAGATCCCGTCTTCTACCAGATGCAGGGAAACTTCCCAGAGCCAGCCGATGAAAGAAAAGATGAAAAACAGCAGAATCAACGAGCAAACGGAATAGTGACGGATGTAGTGGGTGCTGACCAGCAGATTTTTGCTGTTTCGCAGAGGCAGCGGCGAAAGGCGTACCGGATAGGTCTGTCCGTCATGAGCAAAACGACAGCGCTTTGCCAGCACAGCGGCTGCTTGTTCCCGCTGGTATTGATGTTCACTGTTGTCATAGTAGAGCGTGATCCCGAAAATTTCTCCCATGATCCAGCGCAGGCTGTAACGGCGGGGCTGATGTTCGGCGTGTTTGGGCGGTTGATAGCTGGCTTCCGGATAGGTTTTGGCCAGGATATCAGCGTCGGCGGTTTCGTAGAGATAGCGGTCGTTTAATAAATCGGCGTCAGGGATGCCTTTGGCTATGGCTTCTTGCCGCAGACGGACATAGTATTCGCAGAAAGTAGCTGCCTGATAAGCGTTGGAAAAGAAGATTCCCGAAAGCCCCAGAGTAAACAAGTTCAGCGCGTTCCAGCCGATGAAGGTCAGTTCATAGAGAAAACATTCCCATTTGTGTCCGTTCATCATACGGCGGGACAGATTGATGGCCTGGCGGGGCGATAAGTCGGGATTTTCCGCCAGGATATAAGGTACCAAAAAGTAAGAATAAAACTTGATGACGCCGCCGATGATGGTGAGGAACCACAGGTATTGAAAGATGGTGGCTACCATCATGGCAACAGAGGCTTTGCACCATTTTTTGACGCCCCGCAGGAAAAAAATCCGCTGGACGGGGACTTTTTCGTAGGTGCGTCCTTCTAAAAAGATTCTGCGCAAAATCACTTGGTAGATGTTTTGAATCAGCATCCACCAGAGGAATACCAAAGAGAAGCTGATCGTGATCAAAATGATCAGCGTCACCTGAGAAGAGACAAAGACATTGTGGATCATTTCTGCCAAACGGACGAGGATGTGGCCGGAGGTGATATTGTTGATCAACTGGGCCAAGGTGCCGTTGCTGCGGGCCATCATGCCGTCGCGGTATTTTTCGGCGTCTTCTATCATTTGCTGGCGGCTGATCTCGTCGCTGGCAGCCAGGTTGCCCGCGGCGATATTACGCAGCACGTCCGCCAGCCCGTGGTTGCCGGGGCGCATTTCCTGGTCGACTTCCGGTTCGCCGTAAAAGACCGCGTTAACGGTGCGTTCTGTCATGGTTTCGTTGTTCTGCCCTTTGATCAGGGCGGCGGAGTCGGTGAACTCCGAACCCAGCAGGGCGGCGGCCAGACAAATGACCAAAAACAGCCGATAATGGCGTTTGATGGATTTTCTGGCTCTGCGTTTCATTTCAGATAGTGTTCCGGTCAATTTCCCAAATTCCTTTCTTTTTATCCCTTTTCCTGTTTTTCATAACGATGTTGTGATTCCTATACAAAAATAAATAGTTTCCGCGAGATTGTCCTCTTTTCGGACGGCATGGCGGAGCGAAGGGCGCTTGATCTCCTTTTTGAGGGATCTTCTTCGTGTCTCTGATTGAAAAAATGCCCGTCCCCGAGCGGTTTTGGTGGGGTAGTACGGGCGCCAAATACCAATTTTATTATAGCATACTTGTTAGGGGCTGACAATGAAAAGCGGAAGACGGCGGTTATTTTTTTCGAAACCGTCGCCTTCTGTCGGGACGCTTGATTTCACGGCGGAAAAATCGCCATTCCGCCACCGCTTCGCTGTTTAGTAAAAGCAGCGCCAACAGATTGGGAAAAATCATCAGACCGTTTAAACTGTCCGCCAAAGCCCAAACCGCCTCCGTTTCCAGAAAAGGTCCCGCCAGCAGCGCCAGCAAAAACAAACAGCGAAATACTGTCAGCGCTCTTTTCCCTCGAAAAAGATAGGAAAAGCAACGCTCACTGTAATAATTCCAACCCAAGATGGTGGTGAAGGCGAAAATGATCAGGCAGACTGTGAGCAGGAAACTGCCCAGCTCGGGTACGGCGGCAAACCCTCTTTCAAAGGCGCGGGCGGTAATTTCCACGCCCTCCGCGGCGCGGAGGGGTACTTGGGTGCAGAGGATGGTCAGCCCGGTCATGGTGCAGATGACGATGGTGTCGAGAAAAGTGCCGGTCATGGAAATCAGTCCCTGACGGGCGGGATAACGGGTGCGGGCGGCGGCCGCCGCGATGGGAGCGGAGCCCAGGCCCGCTTCGTTGGAAAAGACGCCGCGGGAGATCCCCATTTGCACGGCTGTTCCCAGGAAACCTCCGCCGACGGCGCTCCCCGAAAAGGCACAGGAGAGGATTTGGCGCAGTACCTGCGGCAGGGCGGCGGCATGCTGCACCAGCACAAAAAGACAGGTCCCCACATAAAGTATCAGCATAAGCGGCACCACCACCTGGGTGACTTTGGCGATACGCTTGATGCCGCCCAGTACCACCGCCCCCGCCAGGACAGTGACGATGACTGCTGTCAGCAGAGTCGCCGAGGAATATGGATGACCCCCCAAGACCAAAAGGGGCAGTCGGTCGCCGCCGAAATCTCGGACTGCCGCCGCGATGCCATGGATTTGGGTGATGGTACCGATGCCCAGCAGTCCGGCGCCGGCGCCGAACAGAGCAAAGGCCTTTGCCAGCCAGCGCCAATTTTTGCCCAGTCCCCGTTCGATATAAAGAAAAGGACCCCCCAGCATCTGTCCTTGACTGTCGCGTATTCGATATTTGACAGCCAGGGTACATTCAGCAAATTTGGTAGCCATACCGAAAAAAGCAGCCACCCACATCCAGAAGAGGGCGCCCGGTCCTCCTGTCGCCAAAGCGGTGGCGACGCCCACAATGTTGCCGGTGCCGATGGTGGAAGAGAGGGCGGTGCAGAGGGCGCCGAAACCACTGACCTGGCCTTCGCCCCGTTCCCGACGGACAGCGTAAACCAGGGCGCGGGGCAGCTGCCAAAGCTGCAAACAACCTAACCGTAATGTAAAAAAAATGCCTGTCGCCAAAAGCAGCAGCAAAAGGGGAGTCCCCCAAATGATTTGATCCACTGTGCGCAGCCATTGCGTCATACCGTTTCCTCCCTTGTTTTCACTCCTGTGTTACTGTACGGTTTTGGCAGCCGAATAGAACCGTCTGTCGCTTTTTTCTTCTTATTTTGATGATGACTTTTTTATCTTGTTGGTTGGGGGATGGTTACTTGAGGGATTTTTTGTGTTTGCCGCGGCCTTTTTCCGAGGGAGGATTTGTTGGGCGGCGGCGTGTTTTTTCGCGTTTTGGAGGTTATTGAATGTGGGGTTTCGCTGTTTTTTCTTTATTTTGGCGGGTAACGGACATAAAAAAGCCCTTTCCCTCATACATCATTAGCACGGATAAAAAACAAAAGGGGAGGCGGCGGCATTGACAGTGGCGGCGGTGTTGTTTTTGCTGGGGATTTTTTTGATTGTGAAAGGCGGGGATTGGTTTGTGGACGCGGCGGGATGGCTGGCAAAAGTTTCCGGAATCCCGCCGGTGATTATCGGGGCGACGGTGGTCAGTCTCGCCACTACTCTGCCGGAGTTGCTGGTTTCCGTCATCGCGGCGGTGGAGGGAAAAACCGCCATGGCTGTGGGCAATGCCGTCGGTTCCGTCAATGCCAACATCGGCTTGATTATGGCGGCGGCGGTGCTTTGGGCGCCTGCTGTGGTTCGGCGGCGGGAACTGGCGCCGAAGGCTTTGTTGATGTTGGTGGCTTGCCTGCTTCTCTGGTTGTTGTCCTTTCATGGGGTGTTGACAGGGTTTGGCGCGGGGGTTTTGCTGGTGTTGTTTGGGGTATTTTTGGCGGAAAATCTGCGCGGCGCCAAACAGGCTCGCTTAAGCGGGGAACCGCTGCCCAGAAGGCGGGGAGATCTGCCTCGCAATGTAGGGAAATTTCTGCTGGGCGCCGCCGCGATCATTGTAGGGGCGCGGCTTTTGGTGGAACACGGCAGTACCATTGCCCGCTGTCTCGGTGTGTCGGAAGCGGTGATCGGGGTGACCATTGTGGCCATCGGTACCTCTTTGCCGGAATTGGTTACCACCGTGACGGCGCTGGTCAAAAAGCAGTCGGAGCTGTCTCTTGGGAACATCATCGGCGCGAACATTATCGACTTGACGTTGATTCTTTCTGTATGTTCGCTGTTGTCCGATGGTCAGCTGCCTGTTTCCCGTCAAAGCGTCTTGTTGGATTCTCCCGTTTCGTTGCTGTTGGCGGCGTTGGCGGTATTGCCGCCGCTAATTTGCGGTCGTTTCCGTCGCGGCCAGGGATTGTTATTGTTGCTGTTGTACGGAAGTTATTTGCTCTTGGTGACCATCGGTGTCCCTTTGCCTTTTTTATAATCTTGGCGCCGTTGTCGTAAGAAGCATGGAAAGATAATGAGAAGAAAGACCCTTATGGGTCTTTCTTTGTTTTCCCGTCGCCGTTTGGGGGATTTTTTATTTTCTCTGTTTCGGCGGTTTCTTTGTTTTTTTGCTGTTTGTCGGGCTGTTTTTCATATTCTGTTTTTATCTTTTCGCGTAAGAGTATTTTCGGTTTTGCTGTTGGGAACAGGGGTTTTTGTGAAAAAGCGAAAATCAAAATGGGAAAATTTTCCTCTTTTGATGGGATTCTTTTCGAAAATTTGAAAAAATCAAGGATTAGGATTTTGCTAAAATATGTTTTCTCGTGGTTGCTTTTCATTATTTTACCAAAAAACTGTCTGTGGCAGGGAGAATCAGGAGGAATTGTTTTTCGTGCCTGTTCTCGCTATAATAAGGAAAGAAGATTCTTTTCATGGCGCCGCGCGCGGAAGGAGTCTGTCGCTTATTTTGTTTCGAGGAGTCGCGAGCGTTTCTTTGGTACGGCAAAACGATGATAAAATAACACAGAAACGCGGTCACGCGGCAGAGTGACGACAGCGCGGTAAGGAAGCAGACTGGTTGCGTGTCCGTCATTGCGCGAAAGGATGACAAGGCGTTTATTTTTCGAAAGATGAAATATTGTAAAAAAAGGATATCATAGAAGAAAAAGAGAATGGCGGGGAAGCTGAAAAGCAATATTTGCTCAGGATGAAGGTGAACCTTTGCTGTTATATGGTCGAATTTTGTCGTCGGGGATTTTCCTGAATTCGCTTCGGAGGATGAGGATTCATTCCTGAAAAAATCTTATATATAATATAGTAGAAAATTTTTCTTAAAAGGGAAAAAAACGGGGAAAAAGGAGAATTTTAGCAGGAAAAAACGCTGTGTAACGAGAAAAACAAGCATGGTTTTTCTCAGAGGAAAAAGTCTCCGCGGGAATTCCCGCGGGTCGGGCGGCGCCTATGTTCCGAATCGAGAAGGACGAGGATCTTTCTCCTAAAAAAGGACGTCTTTCGGCTGGATTCAACGAGGAAAGTTCCGTCGGCAAATATTAAATCGAGCGGTTAAAATTGTCAGTTAATTTTTCGAGAAATATCCTGTTTTCTTTTTTGTCTTGCGGAGCGGGGAAAAAAGACGCTGTTGAAAAATATCCCCAAGAGATTGGTGGAAAAAGGTGTTTTCTGTGGAAAACTCTGTGGAGAATTTGCGGCGTCATGGGGAAAGAAAAAATCCGCTTTTTCGGCGGACAGAAAAGAACAATCAAAAAAAGCATAAATATGCGTGGATTAACTGGAATAAAAAAAGAAATACAATTTTATATACAATATAATCCTTGGGTTTTTCAAAGGAAGAGAGCAAGTTTGCTTTTCCACCGAATCACTCTGTGGAAAATAGGGAAAAACTTCTGTTTTCTTTTACGATCGGTGGAGAAAGTTTTTTTTCGATATCAAGACGGAAACAAAAACGCAGAAATATGAAGGAGGAACAAATGAAAAATAAAGTTGAACTTTTTGATACGCACTGTCATTTGGACGATCCTAAGCTGAATGCTGATCTGTCCGGTGTGTTGGCACGGGCGAAGCAGGCGGGACTGGTGGGCATGGCCACTATCGGCTGCGATTATCGTTCTTCGCTGTTTGCTTTGCATCTGGCGGAAAAACATGAACAAGTGGTGGCGGCGGTGGGGGTACATCCTTCTGATGCCGATACTCTGACGCCGGAGATGCTGGAGGAAGTGGCAAAACTGGCACAGGCGGAAAAAGCCCGCGCTATCGGCGAAATCGGCTTGGACTATCACTGGGACACCGTCCCGCGGGATCAGCAGAAAAAAGCCTTTGTGGAGCAAATCCATTTGGCAAAAGATCTGCATATGCCTATTATTATCCATGATCGGGAAGCCCACGGCGATTTGTTTAATATTTGCCGCAAAGAGCAGGCGGGCGCTTTCGGCGGGGTGATGCATTGTTTTTCCGGCAGTTGGGAACTGGCCAAAGAAGCCATGCGCATGGGATTTTTGATTTCTGTGGGCGGACCGCTCACTTTCAAAAACAGTCGCCAGCTGCCGGAAATCGTCAAACAAATCCCCCTGGATTATCTGCTGCTGGAAACAGACAGCCCCTATTTGACGCCGGAACCTTATCGCGGTAAAACCAACGAACCCGCCAATGTGTATTTTGTGGCGGAGCGAGCGGCGAGATTGCGCGCCATGGAAGTGGAGGAGCTGGCCCATATCACGACACAAAACGCCAAAAAATTTTATGAAATTGAGGACTGAATCCCAAAAAAAAATCAACATTTCAAAAAAAATTTAAAAAAATTTTCCCGTGTTTAACAAAACGCCTGTTAAAGCACGGGATTTTTTTTGCGAAAAAATTTTTTTGCCAAGCTTGGAATAAAAACCCTGCTAAAGGCATATACTTAAGAAAACGCCTGCTAAAGACGTTGAAAAAAGATTGTTTTGGGAAGAGACGATTTTTTTGACCCAATTTGACAGAATTTGTGAAATGGGGTAGAATAGAAATCGTTTTAATCCTGAAAGCAAAATGCCTGCTAGAGAAGGTGGGCAGAAATTGACGGTTTTTTTCGGCTCTTTTTGGGGAAGAAAAAACGTAAAAAAACGGCAAAATTCAATCTATTGCCGAAAAAGGATCCGAACCCGTCAAAGAAACTTAAAGGAGGACGATCACAATTGAAAACAATGAAAACTTTTTGTAGAAGCAAAAAGGCGTTGGTTGCCCTGGCGCTGGTTTTTATGGTGGCGGCAGCCTCTTTCTCGCTGGTGGCTTTGAGCGGTACCAAAGCGGTGGCGCTGGTCATCGACGGGGAACGGGATATTGTGGAAACTACTGCCTTTACGGTTCGCGGTCTGTTGGAAGAGCAGGAGATTGAGATCAATCCGGAAGACAAAGTGTCCGAGGAATTACACAGTTTTCTCGCCGATGATCAGACCATCCATATCGAAACGGCTGTGGAAATGACCATCATCGACGCCGGCGAAACCTATCAGGTAATGGCGCAGCCCGGTACGGTGGATGAGGTACTGAACGCTACCGGTCACGCTCGTGACGCCAATGACTGGGTGTTTCCGTCCTATCAGTCCTGGGCGGATGAGGGCGCCGTGATCACTGTACAGCGGATCGATTATAAACGGGCCGCTCTGAAAGAACCCGTGGCGCCGCAAACAGTGGAAAAAGAAGACGACTCTATGCCCGCCGGCACCATCAATGTGTTGCAGGAAGGCAGCTACGGTTTGGACGAAGTGGTGTATGAATCCATGTATAAAGACGGACAGAAAGTCAAAGACGTCGAAATTTCCCGCACCACTCTGGAAGAACCGCAAGATAAAATCATCGCCATCGGCACCGAAGTGGGCAATCCGGAAGCTGTCGCTCCCGTTTCCGGCGACTATTCCAAAGTAATAACGGTAGAAGCGACCGCCTATACCCATACCGGCAATTTGACAGCGACAGGTACTGTGGCCAGGGTGGGCGTCATCGCCGTTGACCCCAATGTGATTCCGCTGGGTACCCGCGTTTATGTGGAAGGCTATGGATATGCCGTGGCGGAAGATACCGGCGGCGCCATCAAAGGCAACATCATCGATCTTTTCATGGATACCAATCAGGAATGTATCAATTGGGGAAGGCGAGATGTGAAAGTTTATATTTTGGATTAAGACAGGGGAATTCCCATGTTGCGCGGACGCTCTCAGAGCGTCCGTTTTTTTTGTCTCCGGTGTCATGGAGGATGACTGTTTGGGGAGAGTTGGCTGTTTGGGGGAAAATTAGCCATAAGCGCCGATTCCTGTTTTGTTCTCTTTTGTCAGGGGCGGGCGGTATTTTCTCTCGCGCGAGAGATGACGGCGAAAAAGGAAAAGACAACGGAAAAGACATTGGAATGGCGACGAATTCGGCGAAAATTTTTCCGCGGCGGAGACGCGGGACGACTGCCGCCCTCCGAAGGAAATTTTGGGAAAGGGAGAGGAAAAAATCGATAAAAAGAGAAATTTTTTGGGGAAAACATCATAAAAAAGAGCAAAAAGGTGGGGGATTGTTTTCGGGCGAAGTTATCAGATAATTCTGAAAAATAGAACACAGATTTAGTATCTCGGAAAAAAAATCCCCAATATCTTGTGTTTGGAGAGAAAGCGAGGAGGGTTTTTTGGGGGAAATTTGCTTTTTGAAAAAAAATATGCTATGATATGATTACATAACGCAAAGTGGCATCGTCCATGCGGAACGCGTCAACGGACGATTTCAAAGAGCACAAAAGCGCTGTTTACCCAAAAATTTAAAAACTTTCGAGGTGGTGAAAAAACGCCATGAGCGAGGAGAAAAAGAGCAAATTCGAAAGTGATAGTGTAAGCAAAGGGGAAGATTCTCTTTTGCAGGCGGGACAATCTCCGGTTTCCGCCGAAACCAAACCTTCTCAGGGGGAAACGACAGAAAAACGGCGGCGGTCGAATTTCTTTCGTAAGCGTTGGGGATCCGAGGCGGATTCAGAGAACGCGGCAGCGTGCGCGGGATGTGATAATGTGTCCGAGCAGACAGCGGCTCGGCGGGAGATGTCGGCTGTTCGAGAGACGGCTCGGCGCCCGGCGGCTTTTCGTCAGTGGATTTCGGCGGAAAGCAAAACAAAAAAATATTGCGCGGCGGCCTTGGGCGTACTTCTCTTGGGCGCGGCGGTGTATGGTTCGGTAACGGGGATTGATTATTTGCTCCACGGTAAAAAAGCCTATGCCATCACGGTGGATAATCGACAGGTGGCGACGGTGAGCGATTACCGAACCGCGCGGGAAGTCATTCATGATTATCTGAGCGGCGCCCATACCGAAACAGACATCAAAGACGCCTATTTCACCGAGGAAGTAGACATCAATAAAGTCTACGAATCGGAAGGACAGGAGATCCTTTCCTACCGGGAAGCCAGCAGCCGTTTGGCGGCCAGCGCGACTGCCCTTGCCGACTGCGTGGCTATCGAGGCGGACGGAGACCGATTGCTCTATCTTTCTTCTGAGGCAGATGCCGAAGAGGCTTTGGCGCGGCTGAAGGAACAGTACACGCCCCACGACAGCACTTTGCGGGTACGGGATGTGCGATTCAAAGAAGAAGTGCGCGTTGTTCCCGCCAATGCCGATGTGCAGGAAATCCTTTCTGTGGAAACAGCTACCCGGCAGTTGCAGCAAACAGCGACAGACAGCACCTATGTCTACACCGTACGGGAAGGCGATACGCTTCATTCCATCTGTGAACAGGAAGGGGTCGCGGCTTCCAAGGTGGAAAAGGTCAGCGGTGAAACGGATCTGGAAGCTTTGCGGCCGGGAGACCGGCTGCGCGTCGTCAAAGAAGGGGAATTCCCCCTTAATGTGCTGGTGGAAATGGAAAAGACCAAGGACGAAATTATTTCTTACGAGATTTCGTATCAGGAAAATGACGAAATGCCCGCCGGTACCCAAAATGTAGTGCAGGAAGGTTTTGACGGATCCGAAACAGTACAGTTGAAAATTCTCCACATGAACGGCGAAGAACTGTATCGGGAACGTTTGTCGGCGGTGACCGATATTCCCGCTACCACCAAAATTGTGGACTGTGGTACCAAAGTATACCGAGGCAACGGCGGCAATCTTTCCGGCATGTTGGGCGAGGACGGTCGTTTGGACATTACTTCCGTTGACCAGATGATCTGGCCTACCAATGCCACTGCCATCAGTTCTCCTTACGGGCGGCCGAGGTCCAGCGGGTTTCATACAGGGCTGGATATCAACGGTGAATTGGGAGATCCCATTTGGGCGGCTTTGAGCGGCACTGTGGTCAGCGCCGGCTGGAGCGGCAACTACGGTAACTGCATTGTGGTAAATCACGGCAACGGGGTTTCTACTCGTTATGCTCACCTTAGCGTAATCGGAGTCAGCGCCGGACAGGCGGTCAGCCAGGGACAGACCATCGGTTTGGAAGGCAGCACCGGCAACAGCACCGGTTCTCATCTCCATTTCGAGGTGTTGATCAACGGTTCGTCGGTGGATCCGCTGTTGTATATCAGTCGATAAGGGTGTTTCCGAAAAGGGAGTCCTGTCAAAAAAGAATAATGAGGCGGTCGAAAAAGGCGCCTGTTTATAGATGAGAAGCTTCGTCTCCCGGAAGACGAAGCTTCTCTTTTTTGTTGATTTCTCTTTTGCGGGAAAGGGGTTTTTTGTAATTGGGAACCGGGATGGAAAAGAGGGTTTCGCTTTTTGTTCGGCGGAAAGCGGTCGTTTGGACTTTGTCTGTTGTCGGCGGAGAAACAAGCAATTTTTGAAGGGCGCTGGTGTTCTGTGTCATTCGGAAGCGGAAAAATCTGTTTGAAGAAAGCGGTGTTACGGAAAAAAGCAAACAAGGAATGTGTTTTTTGGGAAAAAAGCGGGGCGCTCCGATCGGAGCGCCCCGTAATGTTTATTTGAATAATATGTTTTCCGCGGATGGTCACGGCAACGTTTCTTTCTCCCGCCTGTTATTTATTCCGAGGAAGCGCAAGGCGTTTTCCTTACGATGTGATTGTGTGCCTGACTCAGTCTGTCCGTTCGCTGCCCCAGAAGAAGAGAGCGACGGTGCCGGGGCCTGTATGGCTGCCGATGGTGGTGCCGATATTGTTGATCAGCGGTTTGCCGTCCAAATGCGGAAATTTGGCTTCTACCAGATCTGCCACGGCTTTGGCGTCTTCGTAGCAGGCAGAATGGGAAAGATAACATTTGTCGTGGTATTGCGCGCCGTTGTCGGCAAATTGTTCCATACGTTTGACGATTTCTTGAATCACCCGTTTTTTGGTGCGGACTTTGCTGCGGGGAATCAGTCGTCCTTGGGCGTCTACATTCATCAGCGGGCAGATGTTCAGCATGCCGCCGAAAATCCCCGCGGTTTTGGAGATGCGTCCCCCCCGCACATAGTAAGTGAGATCGGTAGAAAAGAACCAGTGATGCAGCCGCCGTTTATTGGCTTCTGCCCAGTCACGGACTTCGGTGATGCTTTTGCCCGCGTCTCGCAAATCCGCCAGCTTGTCCATAAGCAGACCAAATCCGGAAGAGGCGGCCAGAGAATCCACTACCAGCAACGTCCTTTGGGGATAGCGTTCCCGCGCGATGGCGGCGGCATTAACAGCGGAATTGTAACTGCCGGAAATACCGGAGGAAAGGCAGACATGGAGCAAGTCGCTGCCTTTTTCTAAAATACCGCAGAAATAATCCAGATATTCGGAAATGTTTACCTGGGAAGTTTGCGTGGCGGCGCCGTCGGCCATCGCCTGATAGAAGCGGTCGATGGGCATGGACACGCCCAGGTCATCCACATGGTCTTTGCCGTCCAGCGTGTAATGAAAACAGATGTAAGAGAGGTTTCTTTGTTCAAAATGCTCCTTAGCCAGATCTGCCGTGGAACCACAGCTTAATACAAAATCAGAGTTGGTCATGGCAATCCCTCCTGGTGTGTTTGATGGCGGCGCTTTGGCGACGCCTTTCTCCTTTCAGCATACGCGAAATGCCCGTAAATGGCAACCTACTCTTTGGAAAATGGACTCTACCGAGGGGAGAGAGGGATGGAATTGCCTGATAAAAGCGTTTTTTAAGATTTGGCGGCTATTTTTTCGATGTTTTTTTGTTGCGTGATTTTTTTACGCGTCCACTGAAAAAAACCATCAATTCCGCGGGGATCGCTACCAAAAACAATTGCCATGGGTGGTAGCGCCGGAGACAAAAATAGATCAGCGCGATAACGGTAAGAATTAGAATACCGATGATAAGGCGGTTTTTGCGGCCTTTGTTCCAGATGGAGTTCATCACCAGCAGGGTGATCAGGGAAACCGGCACTGCCGCCCCGAAAATCATCCAAATGTAATCTCCCAAAATCCAGAAAATGACAAAAACCAACAGCGCCAATGTCCAGATTCCGAACAGAGACATCAAGGTGATCATGAACGGGCTGTAGCTCAATCCCGTCTCTTCTTTGCGGGGACGCCACTGAGATGCTTCGGTGAGGAGATCGTCCACGCTCACCTGAAAAATTTCTGCCAGTTTTTTCAGCACGGCGGCGTCCGGCAGACTTTCTCCCCGTTCCCATTTGGAGACACTCTTATCCGAATAATTGATTTTTTCTCCCAGTTCTGCCTGAGTCAGACCGGCAGCGGCTCGCAGCCGAATCAGATTGCTGGCCACAATCAATTTTAGTTCTTCCATGATGTTCCTCTCTTTTCCGTATTTGGTCGATCCGTTTCTCCGTCGCGAAGCGCCGGATGGAGCAGGTCGTTTGGGGACAGCTTTTTTCCGTGGGTGTCCTTTTATCATATCATAAAAAGGATTGCTCTGCAATGTGAAACGGCTTTTTTCTCCTGGGCTTCCGCGGCGGAAAATGTCTGATCGGTCTGTGGCAGCGAAAGCTTTTTTATTTTGTTACGGAATCGGTTCCCGCGTAAGAATTTCGATGGTTCTTTTTGGCGGGTTATGGGGCTAAACAACGCCCGTCAAAAAAGTAATCGCCTTTGAGTAAAAAATGAAAAACAAAGGAGGCGAGAAAACCGGCGAACAGGTGTGAACAAAAGAAAGAAAAGAAAGGAAAACCCCGAAAAGAAGAGAAAACGGACAAACCGAAACAAAAAGAGAGAAAAAGCAAAAGAAAGAATCGTCGAAAATTTCATAAACTCCGTCAAAAAACGTCCAAGAAGTGCAAACACGCGAAAAAAGAGCGGCGGGAATTTCCCGCCGCTCTTAGAATCCAAAAAGCGAATGTTAGTCAATGTTGGGGCCTGCCGCCGCGATTTCCGGAGCAACGCCTTTGTATTTTTTGAAGTTTTCCGCGAAGAGTTTCGCCAATTCTTTCGCGGTTTTATCATAATCTTCTTTGTCAGCCCAGGTATCTCTGGGGTTCAAAACTTCTGCCGGAACATTGGGGCAGCTCTGAGGAATAGACAGGTTGAAGATGGGGTCTACAACATATTCTACATCTTTCAGATCGCCGTTCAGGGCAGCGTTTACCATGGCTCTGGTATAAGCCAATTTCATTCTGGAGCCGGTGCCGTAACGGCCGCCGGTCCAACCGGTGTTCAGCAGATATACTTCCGCGCCGGTTTCTTTGATTTTCGCCTGCAGCAGGGAGGCGTATTCGCCCACTCTTCTGGACAGGAAGGGCTGACCGAAGCCGGCGGAGAAGGTCGCCTGGGGTTCGGTGATGCCGCGTTCGGTACCGGCCAGTTTGCTGGTGTAACCGGACAGATAATGATAGCTGGCCTGATTCATGTCCAATTTGGAGATGGGAGGCAAAACGCCGAAAGCGTCGGCTGTCAGGAAAACGATGGTTTTGGGATGACCGCCTTTGCCGTTGGGCACCGCGCCGGGGATATGTTCCAGAGGATAACCGGTACGGGTGTTTTCGGTTCTGCTGCCGTCGTCATAATCGGGAACGCGGGTATCTTCGTCCATGATGACATTTTCGATGACCGCGCCGAATTTAATAGCGTCCCAAATCTGGGGTTCGCCTTCTTTGGAAAGACGGATGGTTTTGGCATAGCAGCCGCCTTCAAAGTTAAAGATGCCGTTTTCAGACCAGCCGTGTTCATCGTCACCGATGAGCATACGGTTGGGGTCGGCGGAAAGAGTGGTTTTTCCGGTGCCGGAGAGACCGAAGAACAACGCGGTGGTGCCGTCAGCGCCGATGTTGGCGGAGCAGTGCATCGGGCATACATCCTGATCCGGCATGAAGTAGTTCATGGCGGTGAAGCAGGATTTTTTCATTTCGCCCGCGTAGCTGGCGGCGCCGATCAGGATTTCTTTTTCTTCCAGGTTCAAAATGATGAACGCTTCGGAACGAGTGCCGTCGATTTCCGGAATGGCTTTGAAGCCGGGGGTGCAAACCAGCGTGATTTCCGGCTGGAAATTTGCCCGTTCTTCTTCAGTCGGACGGCGCAGCAGCTGATGAATGAACAGATTTTGCCATGCGTATTCGTTGATCACCCGAACAGCGATGCGGTGTTTTTCGTCAGCGCCGATGAAACCGTCGAAAACAAAAACATCTTTGCCTTCCAGATAGGCCATCTGGCGGCGTTTGATGCCCGTGTATTTTTCTACGGAGATTCCTTTGTTGCTATCGCCCCAGTCGATGGTTTTCATTTCCTTTTCGGTTTCCACAAAAAAACGGTCTTTGGGGGAGCGGCCGGTGTATTTGCCGGTATGTACGGACAACGCGCCGGTGGCGGTCAATTCCCCTTCTCCGCGGAGCAGGGCTTCTTCCACCAGGATGGCGGGAGAGAGATTGTCGTAAACTTCACCCAAATTGATGTAACCTTTTTTTGCGAGTTCTTCTCTCATAGACATGTTCGAAATAACCTCCTCATGAATTGTAAAAATAATGGTGTTACAAATAGTATCAATATTATTTTAACATAATTATCGAAGAATTTCATCCCCAAACGGCAATTTCTCTGAAAAGTTCAAAAAAATGGCTCTTTGGGCGAAGTTGAAGGTTTTTTTTCTTAAATTCCGTGTCCTTTTTTTCTTTCCTTTATCTTTTTCTTGCAAATAGGAGAAAACTTTTTATCGTCAAAGATCCGATTTTTGCTTTTGTCAATGGTTTTTTTTCTGAAAAAACTCTTCAATGGATGTTCAGCTATTCTTCAAATCTCATTCATTGGTTCCTTGCTTGCGGATGGTAAGATAAAATCGTACCGGGAAGAACATTCGTCCTCCGCGCCGGTGTCCGACCTTCCCTGGAAACCGGCGAAATTTCTTCCCTCTCAGTGCTGGCGGGGCGGGGGTATGTTTTCTATTCCTTTGGGAAATGATGATCGCGTATTACTCTTTTTCGGTAAACGGAGTGATTGCCCAAGGTACAAAAAAACAAAACAAAAAGAAACGAAAGAACGAAAACTAAAAAGAAAAACTAAAAAGAAAAACTAAAAATCGACGAAAACGGCAAAAGAAAAAAGATATGCCGTGAAATTTGCCGCCGCGGCGGAAAACGCCGCGGCGCGGAAATAAGTTGTGTGAGCAAAGGAGAGAATAACTGTGTATACGGAAAAACAATTGGAACGAAACGCGGTTCGAACATCAGAAATACGTCGATCCGCCAATCAGGAAAACCTGCTGTATTTTTGTCTGGCCTATTGGTATCGAATGAACGGAGGCCGCTTGTAAAAGCGGGGATCCCTTTTTTGCCTGTGGTTACAATACCGCGGCGTCCGCCTGCCAAAAAGGCGGCGTCGGCAGGGCGGTCTTCACGGCGCATGGTTCAAAGATCAGTTGCCCCGCGGGGAAACTGAGACCCTACCATCCTGTTTTGAACAACGGCGGAGGATTTTTTGCCGGCCTTTATTGATTGCGTCGTCCCCCCAAAGAAGCCGCCGCCCTTCGGTTGTAACATAAAGAGAACCGCCCTTTTCGGGCGGTTCTTTTCTCTTTAAGAGAAGGATTAAAGCAGGTCTGCCAAATCTTCCAGGAATTGATGATAAACGGCAAAAGCTCTGTTCAAGGTAGCGGGGTCTTCCATATCTACTCCCGCGATGCGCAAAAGCTCGATAGGGGAATGGGAGCAGCCGCCCCGCAGAAATTTCAGATAGTCTGCCACGGCGGGCGCGCCTTTTTCCAGGATGCCTCCCGCCAGAGCGCTGGCGGCGGTGAAGCCGGTAGCATATTTATAAACATAGAAAGAACGGTAGAAATGGGGGATACGACTCCATTCCATATCGATTGCTTGATCGATGACCATGCCGTCGCCGAAATAGTCTCGATTCAGCTGGTAATAAACCTGCCGGTAATATTCGCAGGAGAGGGGACGGCCTTGTTCGGCGTGTTCGTGGACAATTTTTTCAAATTCCGCGAACATGGTCTGACGGAACACCGTACCTCGGAATTGATCCAGATAATAATTAATCAGCCGCAGGCGGCGGTTGGTATCGGTTTCTTTGTTCAGCAAATATCGCAGCAGCAGGGTTTCGTTGACGGTGGACGCCACTTCCGCCACAAAAATTTCATAGTTGCTGTAAACGTAAGGTTGGGTGTGGTTGGAGAAATAGGTATGCATGGAATGCCCCAGTTCATGGGCCAGTGTGAACACCGAGTCCAGATTGTTTTGGTAATTCAGAAGAATAAAGGGCTTGGTGCCGTAGACACCGCTGGAGTAAGCTCCGCTGGTTTTGCCGCGGTTTTCCATCACATCTACCCAACCGTCGGAAAAGGCGCGGCGGGCAACGGACTGATATTCCTCGCCCAAAGGCAGCAGAGCGGCCAACACAATCTCTTTGGCCTCTTCGTAGGGGATTTCCGTCTGCTGTTCTTGAAACAGGGGTACATAAATATCGTAAAGGTGCAGCTCGTCCACGCCCAGAGCTTTACGGCGCAGCTGCAAATACCGGAAGAAATCGGGAAGATTTTCGCGCACGCCGGCGATCAGTTGTTCATAGACTTTGACGGGGATTTCTTCGTTAAACAAAGCCGCTTCCAGAGCGGAAGGATAGTTCCGCACTTTGGCGTGGAACAAATCTTTTTTGATGTTGGCGGTCATCATGGCTGCCAGGGAGTTTTTGTGGGCGTCATAGGCGCCGTACAGACCGCGAAAGGCTGTTTCCCGCACATTGCGGTCGGGGCTTTGCATGAAGACGATATAATTGCCGTGGGTCAACTCCGTTTCGTTACCTTTTTCATCGGTGATGACGGGGAATTTCAGGTCGGCATTGTTGAACATGGTGAAGATGTTCCGAGGGGCGGCGCTTAAATCTCCCGCCAGCGCCAAAATTTCCTCTTCCTGCGCGTTGCGAATATGAGGAGCGGTGCGGGTGATTTCCTGCAGATAGCGTTGATACAAAGCAAGGGGTTCTTCTCGGCACCAGCGGTTCAGCAGCTGGGGGTCGATGGCGAGAATTTCCGGTTCCGCAAAGGCCAGCGCGGCGCTGAGTCTCACCGCCAGTCCTTGAATTTTGTCGCTTAATCCTTGGTAAATCGGATTGGCGTTGTCTTCATCCTGTTTCATATTGGCATAGAGATAAAGTTTTTCCAATTTTTGGCAAACGGTGTCCTGATAATGGAGAAAATCCGCCAGCGAATCGGCGCTTTTTCCCAGTTTACCTCGATAGGAATCGGCTTTTTCCGATAATTTGGCACATTCCGTATAGGCTTGTTCCCAAGCTTCGTCGTCGCTGAAGACGCTTTCCACATCCCATTTCAGTTCTTGGGGAATTTCCGAACGAGCGGGCAAAGATTTTATGGTTTCTGTCATGGTAACAACCTCCTGTTGATCAAAAAATTTTTTCACACTGTATAACCGCTGTAATATTTTTTCGCGAAATCCATATAATAGGAACGGATTTGTTTTTGTCCGCGCGATTGCGTGACGACCGGGACAAAAATCCGCCGTCGGGCAATCCGAATTGTGAGACACGGAAGAAAGGATGATCAAATGAGCGCCAAAGATTTGTTGAAAGGACTGGACACCACCAGCTGGGAAAATTATAAGAAATCGCTGGGACAAGCTGTGGAAGCGGCGGAAGAATTCGGCATCGGTGACCGCGGCATCCATGCCTTTGCCGCTACCTTCGGCGAGTTTTTGAACCGCAATGCTCACGCCGATCTGCCGGAAAACCGCGCCATTCAGGAGCTGTGGCAGGTGGCGGATGAAAAAGAACAGCGTACTTTGGCCAAGTTGATGGTGAACCTTTGCCGCAAGGCGTAGGGTTTTCATGTTCGACAGAAGAACAACAGGGTCGATCTTCCGATCGACCCTACATAAAAAGCATCTGCGCTTTTTCTTTTTCGCGCGTCACAGCCGCGGGTCGCCGTTTTTGGGCGAACCGAAATGCGTCGTTGGGATTAATCCAACTGCTGGGCAAAAACGGTCACTTCCCGCTTGGTATGTTTGGCGTCTTTAGGGTTTTCGAATTCCAGTACCAAATAGTCAAAATTTTTCTGATCGGTTAAAACATCACCGATTTGAAATTCTGTTTCAGCTTTCAAGCGCAGGCGATAGTTTTTGCCGTCCGGGATTTTTTCCTTAACCGTACACAAAATCATTTTCATCCACTCCTTCCCGTTTCACTGATCCCTATCTAATATAATTTGCGGTTTGTCGCGTTTTCCCTGCTGTTTTTCGCGGGCGGTAAAATTTTTTTCCGTTGAATTGATGGTTTTTTCAATTTTTTTCGTTGTTTTGTTCGGTATTTGTCTTTATTTCCGTTTGTTGTTTGCCGCGTATTTTTTTTTCCTGTTGTTTTTTTAATTTTGTTCGTTTTTTTCTTTTGCCGCCGCGTCTTCTTCGGTTCTTGTTTTTCTCCCTTTGGTGGTTTTGCTGCTTTTGGGGAAGAAAACAATCGTCAAAAAGCGTGAAAATTGAACTGTAAGCCTGCCGGAACAGGAGGAATGATCGGTTTGGGGAGCCTGTCAAAAAAACCCTTCGACCCATAGGTCGAAGGGTTTGGCTCGGAGAGAGAGAACTTTATCGATTACGGTTTCCTTTGCGCAGTTCATGTTTTTTTTGTACGGCAAAACGGTAAATGATATAATAGCCGACGGTGGGGAGCAGTGATCCCAAGATGTACCAGCCGCTGTTTTCGGTAAGGCCGGGACCGGTGAGGAGATAGAGAAAAGTTCCGATAGGGATCAATAAAGAAGCGATGGGTAAAATCAACCCCAGTTTGTCGCTTCTGCCGATGAGATAAACTTCCAAAAAGATGGACAACAACCAAAGCACTGCCGCCGCCATCATCAATATCGCAAACGTAACTGTGGACATAATTCCGTGATGCACCGCCTTTTTTGTTAGTTCTTTTGTTCTTTTTCGTATTCCGCGATCAACATATTTGCTGTTTCAAAATCAATTTTATCATTGATTGCCAACCGCTTGATGAAATTGATATAAGGGTCTTTAGCCATTTCCTCGTTGTCGGAAATTTTCCGAATCAACAGATCCAGCCGCTGACGTACGGTGGGATAAGTAACGCCGTATTGGTTCGCCATTTCTTTCAGCGAGCCGGAAGAGAGAACAAACTTTTTGATGAAAGTCAGTTCTTCCTGATCCAGATTGATTAACCATTCCGGCAGAACGTCTAAGCTCATAATAATCCCCTCCTTTAAGTATTTATAACATATCATATAACCTGCTAAAAGTCAAACTAAAGAGGGCAAAAGTATGAAAAAATTTTGAAAAATTGATTAATATTGTCATTTTGAGAATGTTTTATTGTCGGTTTTCGATGAGTAGAAAAAAGGAGTTTTTCTCGATTTTTTTTACTTTTTTTTATGAAAAACAGTGATGTTTCCTTTGTTGCGGGGCTTTGCGAGGGGCGAAGATTTAGGCGTCTCCCGTTTTTTTTGCTAAATAGGAAGGTATTTTGTCTTTGGTCGTTTTTCCCCTTTGCGAAAAGAAAAAAATGATAAAAAAACAGACATTCCGAAATCATCGAGTTTTCTGATCCGTACCTTTTTCGCTGACCTTTGAGAGAGGCTTGTTCCTGTCGGCGCCGGGTTCATCTGCCATCCGCGTCGCTTTTGGGCTTCATTGGGAGCTTTGGGTGTTCTTTTAGGAAGCCCGGAAGAACCTTTGTCTTGTTGAAGAAAGAGAAGGTGCGGGAACAGGCGGGGTTCGAGTGTTCGCGGGAGAGCCGATGTTCCGTCGCCGGTCATGAAGGGGTGTCCCGTTTTGTGGAAAATCAAGATGGTTTTGCACAAGACGCCGTCGGTTTTCCCCATCAATAGGGGAAAACCAACGGCAAAAAGCAGGAAACGGCAGAAAAAAATCAAGAAAATCCCCCAATCCCCCGAAAAATCTATCCACATTTTCCACAGACGGTGGTGGATATTTTTCAGCAATTCTCATGATTTTTACGGCTATCCTTTCAAATGGGCAATGGCGCCAAAGGATTTATTTGAGATAGACTGTGTCGCGAGAACTTGTCGACGGATGGCGTGAGGCGGATGTTAGGGTTGGTCCAGCCAATGGGTGTCGTCGCTAATGGTCTTCAGAGGGATCTGCCGCCAGTCCGTCGCCGCTGCCTGGGAAAAGCCGCTGGCGGGATAGTCCTCCCGTCGGCAGCCTGTCAACAATTGTTGCCAGGGATGTTCGGGCAGCGCCAACAACTGCCGGCAAAGTTCATCTTCTCCGGCGTTGATGATGTCGCTTCGCAGGGCGATGGCTGCCTCACTTTTGGGCAGACAACAATGGGTGCGGCAGACCAAAGGGCGATAGGGGTGGACGGCGCATTCCTGCTTATCCCGATTGAGAAAATGACAGCCATAGTCTGCCTGCCGTTTCAGAATGATGTCGATAGCGCCGTTTTCCAGCAATCGGATATCCGCCATTGCCGTCAGCCAGTGGGTCAGGGTGACGGCATCCTCTGTTGTTTGCAGCCGCTCCGCTACCCAGGGACGAGCTATGGCAAAGTCGGCGATCGTGAGGGGAATCCGTTCGTAACAGCAGGCGTCGCAGCCGCGGCAGTCCGCCATGGTCGCTTCCTGAAAGGCGTCCAGCGCTTCCACATAGTCTCCCAGCGTGGCGCTGCCGTCTCCCGCTTCCAGGTCATAGCCGTATTGCCCCGGTGTGAATTCTTTCAGATAAAACTTCATGGCGTTTCCTTTCTAAGCTTTCGAAACGATCAGGCTTTGACCGGTCATTTCCGCGGGTTGGGGCAGATTCATAATTTGCAGGATGGTAGGGGCGATGTCTTTCAGGGCGCCGCCGTCCCGCAGAGCGCAGGGATAACCCAAAATCAGGAAGGGTACCGGGCTGGTGGTGTGGGCGGTGACAGGGGTTCCGTCGGGTTCTGCCATTTTTTCTACATTGCCGTGGTCGGCGGTGACCAGCAATACCCCCTTTGCTTTTTCAATGGCGGCCGTAATTTGCTCCAAGCAGCGGTCCACTGTTTCCACCGCTTTGACAGTAGCGGGCAGAATACCGGTATGTCCCACCATATCGGGATTGGCAAAGTTTAAAATGATCAGATCGTACCGCCCTTCTTCGATGGCTTTGAGAACGGTTTGGGTAACGGCGGCGGCGCTCATTTCCGGTTGCAGATCATAGGTGGGTACTTTGGGGGAAGGGACCAAGATCCGATCTTCTCCCGGATTGGGCGCTTCCACACCTCCGTTAAAAAAGAAGGTGACATGGGCGTATTTTTCGGTTTCCGCTACCCGCAGTTGGGTTTTTCCCTGTTTAGAGATATATTCTCCCAGGGTGTTGGTTAGTTGTTCCGGCGGGAATGCCACCGGCAGCGGGAAAGTAGCGTCGTACTGGGTCATGCAGGTGAAAGAGCCGATCAGCGGTACCAGCGGCCGGTCAAAGCCGCCGAAATCTTCTTCATAAAAGGCGCGGGTAATTTCCCTTGCTCGATCTGCCCGGAAGTTGTAGAAGATAATGTTATCGTCGTTGGAAACGCGTCCGGGAAAAGCGCCCGTTTCATCTACCATATGGAAAGGCACTATAAATTCATCGGTGATGCCTTCCGTATAGGATTGTTCTACCTCTGCCACATAGTCGACGACTGCTTTGCCGCCGCCCATCACCATGGCTTGCCATGCTTTTTCCACCCGTTCCCAGCGTTTGTCGCGATCCATGGCATAGTAGCGGCCGCTGACGGTTGCTACTTGCCCCAGTTGAATGTCCTCCATGAAAGACTGCAATTCGCGCAGGTAATCGGCGCCGCTGGTGGGGCTGACATCTCGCCCGTCTAAAAAACAATGAACGAATACTTTTTTCAGACCGTTTTGTTTCGCCAGCAACAGTAGGGATTTCAGATGGTACAGTTCGCTGTGGACGCCGCCGTCGGACAGCAATCCGAACAGATGCAGACTGCTTCCCGCTTCTTTGGTACGGCGAACCGCCGCCAAAAGGGCGGGATTTTGGTAAAAGCTGCCGTCTTCAATCGCGTTGGTAATGCGGGAGAGGTCTTGGTATACGACACGCCCGGCGCCGATATTCAGATGCCCGACTTCGGAATTGCCCATTTGTCCGGCCGGCAGACCCACTGCTTCGCCGCTGGCGGTCAGTGTTGTATGGGGCATTTTCTCCATCAGCCGATCAAACACCGGCACCCGCGCTGTGGAAAATGTGTCGGAGGGCAGACCGGTTTTCATGCCCCATCCGTCCAAAATACATAACATAACAGGTTTTTTTGTACTCATTGAGATTCTCCTCCGTTTGCTTTTCGCTGTGTTAAGATCAGTAGTGGATAATCTGACTGAAGGATTCCGCCTGCAAACTGGCGCCGCCTACCAGAGCGCCGTCGATGTTAGGTTTTGCCATTAAGCCGCCGATAGATTGGGGTTTAACGGAGCCGCCGTATAAGAGGCGGATTTCTGTCGCCCGTTCGCCGTATCGATGCCGCAGCCATTGTCGAATCTGACTGATCGTGGTTTCCGCGTCGTCGGCGGTGGCGGTCAATCCGGTGCCGATGGCCCAAATGGGTTCATAGGCGATGATGATTTCTTCTTCCCCCGACCAAAAGGCCAGGCTGCCCGCCAGCTGTTGTTCAATAACCGTCATGGCGCGGCCTTGGGTACGTTGTTCTTCGGTTTCGCCCACACAAAGAATGGGGATGAGACCTGCTCGGACGGCGGCGGCTCCTTTGTGGCTTACCTGCTCGTTTGTTTCCCCACAGTAGGCGCGCCGTTCCGAATGTCCCAGGATCACATGGCTGACGCTTAAATCCAATAGCATGGGCGCTGAAATTTCGCCGGTGAAGGCGCCTTCTGTTTCCCAGTGCATATTTTCCGCTCCCAGTCGGATGTTGCTGCCCGCGACGGCTGCCGCCGCCGCCGCTAAATGGGTGGCGGGCGTGCAGACAACGATTTCTGCTTCGGCGTCTTGTACCAGAGGTACCAATTGCCGCAGCATGGCGGCGCCGCTGGTGGGGGTATGATACATTTTCCAGTTTGCCGCGATTAGGGGTTTTCGCATAGGGGTTCCTCCTTTTTCTATTTGGGATAGACCATTTTTTCCACAGTCCAGTCTTTCAGCGCTTCGGCGTAATCGACGCATTGATTGATGGCGCCCAGCAAATTGTGCTCGCGGAAATTTCCGCATTCAAAAGGATCGGCGCCGGGTACTTTGCCATGGAAGGTTTTGATAAATTCCAGGGTTTCCCGCACCAGATCCAGCACCTGCTGCTCGCTCAGGTGATTCCGCACGATGAGATAAAATCCTGTGCGGCAGCCCATGGGACCGAAGTAAATGATGTCGTCGCCGTACTCGCCGCTGCGGATGTAAGTGGCAAAGAGATGCTCGATGGTGTGGATCACGTCATAGCCCATGTACAGCCCGGTGTTGGGGGTGACCGTGCGCAGGTCATAGGTAATGATGTCGCCGTCGGCGCGGGAGATGTACAGTCCTTTTTTCAATGTTTGGTGGTTGATGGTGAAGCTTTCGATTTTTTTCAGTGTGATGGTTTTCATGTTCATGCCTCTATTCTTTTGAAAATTTTAATGGGGATGGTTGACCGCGGTTTATCCTTTGAGATTGCGTTCCGCCGCGGTCAGGGTGTGTTTCATTAAGACGGCTGTGGTGACGGAGCCGACGCCGCCGGGGACGGGGGTGATGTTTTCTACGATGGGTTCCACCGCCGCGAAGTCTACATCGCCGCACATTTTTCCGGGGCGGTCGGGGTCGGCGTTGATGCCCACATCGATGACGGTTTGCCCGGGACGGACAAATTCCGCGCCTACCATTTTGGGACGGCCGACAGCGGCGATAAGAATGTCCGCCCGGCGGGTGATCTCCGGCAGATTGACTGTGCGGGAATGGCAGATGGTAACAGTGGCGTGCTCATTGAGCAGGAGCATGGCCAGCGGCTTTCCCACCACAAGGGAACGCCCGATGACCACCACATTTTTCCCTTTCAGGGGGATGTTTTGGCGGCGCAGGATTTCCATGACGGCGGTGGGGGTACAGGGAGCAAACCCGTCCGTTTCTCCCGCGAACACTTTGGCGGCGCTGCCCATGGTTAGGCTGTCGATATCCTTTTCTACCCGAATTTGGGCGCGGGCTGCTTTTTCATCCAGATTTTTGGGCAACGGACTGAAAAAGAAGATGCCGTCTACGGTAGGGTCGTCGGAGACTTTTTGGACTGTCTGTTCCAACTCCGCTTGGGAAACATCGAGGGGCAACTCTGTGGCAAGGCAGCGGATGCCTGTTTTTTCACAGTTTTTTTTGATAGAGCCTTCGTAGTATACATCATCGGGACGGGCGCCGACGCGGATAACCGCCAAAGTCGGCCGGTGACCGGCTTCTGTCAGTTTGCGGGCGCGGGCGATGTTTTCTTCGGTAATTTGGTTGGCGGCGTCTTTGCCTTTGAAAAGATTTGCCATAATCGTATTCCTCCTGTCGGTTGTACGGTAATCATTTGAAACGGGGTACTTTTGTGAAATCAGCAGAAAAACCCTAACGCAGGATTTTTTTGATCAAGCGCAGGGCGGACTCTTTATAGGGGGGATAAAGCAGGGGCAGCGAGAATTTGGCGCTTTTTTGCAAGATACTTTTGCGATGGGAAAAAAGCAGAACGCCGGCTTGTCCGTGGTAAGCGCCGAAGCCGCTGCCGCCCACCCCGCCGAAGGGCAGGTGAGGGTTAACCAGATGCAAAATGGTGTCGTTGATACAAATTCCGCCGGCGGGGATTTGACTGAGATAGGACTGGATGCCTTTATCCTCGGCGAAAATATACAGCGCCAGAGGTTTGGGGTAGCGAGCGATGATCGCCTGCGCTTGGGGATACTCCCGAAAAGTCAGGACGGGCAACAAAGGTCCGAAGATCTCTTCTGTCATGACGGCGGCGTTTGGGTCGGGCAGCCGCAGCACGGTAGGGGCGATGAAACGGCGCTTGGGGTCTCTCTGTCCGCCAAAGACCAGATAGTCCTGATCTTGATCCAGCAGCGCGCACAGTCGCTCGTAATGGGCGTCGTTGACGATGCGTCCCAGGTCGGGGCTTGCCAGAGGATCCTCCCCGAAAAATTTTTCATTGGCTTTTTGCAATTCTTCCAAAAAAGCGTCGGCAATCCGCTCCGCCACCAATACATAGTCAGGAGCCACGCAGGTCTGTCCCATGTTTAGCGTTTTTCCCCAAAGAACGCGGCGGGCGGCGGTTTGCAAATGGGCGGAATCGTCGATAATGACGGGGCTTTTGCCGCCCAGCTCCAAGGTGACGGGGGTCAGGTGTCGTGCCGCCGCTTCCATGACGACGCGCCCCACTTTAGGACCACCCGTAAAAAAGAGATAGTCAAAGGGCTGCTCCAGCAATTTGGCGGCGGTTTCCGCGTCTCCCGTCACCACTGTCACATGGAGGGGATCAAATACCGCCGCCGCCAAATCCTCCACTGCCCGCGCTGTGGCAGGCGCCAGTTCCGACGGCTTCAGCACACAGGTGTTGCCTGCCGCCACCGCGCTGATCAGAGGTTCCAGCAACAGTTGAAACGGATAATTGAACGGTCCCATAATGAGCACACTGCCGTAAGGCTCCGCCACAACGCGGCTTTTGCCCGGTAGCAAATAGTAAGGAGTGGGGACTTTTTGAGGACGCAGCCAGCGGGGAAATTCCCGCAGCAGCAGGGAGAGGCTTTTTTTCACTATGCCTACCTCTGTGAGAAAGGCTTCCGTGGGGCATTTCCCCAGATCCTCCGCCAGCGCCGCCAGCAGCGTCTCTTCCCTTCGATCGATTTCTTCGTATAGTTCTTGTAATTTTTGACGCCGAAAGGCAAAGTCCCGCGTTCTGCCGGCGGCAAAAAACAACTTCTGTCCCTGCAGCAAGCGTTCGGCGTCTTCTTTGGTCAATGTGTTCATAAAACTCCTTTTGAAAAATATCTGTTTAACGGGGAGCGGTTGTCGTCAGACAGGTGGGGTATTGTTCTATTTCCCGCAGGATCATTGTTTCCACCAGAGGATACCAGCGCCAGAATTCATCCGTTAAATCTTCTTTTACCTGAGTCAGCACGGCGGCGATTTTGACGGGATCGGCGTCTTGGATGTCATGTCGCCGTTTCAGCTGCAGAGCGTATTTTTCCGCCAGATCCAGCGGCGTTACTTGATGAATGGAAAAAATCTGATCCATGGAAGCGAGCACCGGTATCACAGATTCCGTCCTTGCGTTGCCGAATTGTACCAGAATGTCGGCGACGGTTTGCACTGCTTCTGCTTCCTGTCCGGCTGCCAGCAATTCCCGCCCCAAGGTGGGATCTTGGGCAAAGCAGGCCATCTCCGCCGCCATTTCCACAAAATTATGCGCTTTCCAAAGACCCCATTCCGGCGGCAGAGCGCAGGCGTCGATGACTGCGTCGATGTAAGGAGTGCATTGCTGAAAACACCAGCCGTTGCCTTTTTGCCAGTGTTCATCGGCATAGTAATCGAAACCGCAGGGATCCGCGCCGTGCAGCCAAACGCCCAAAGCAAAAGGCTCGGCGGCCGGATGATTTTCCCGACAATAGTCATAGAGGGATTTGCCCATCAGATGCCCGAAATTTCTGTCCATCCCCATACCCGCCACTAAGTCCGGAATGACCGCCCCCAGACGAATCAAGTTCTTTTGCAGTGGGGTCAGCCGTTCCGCCAGATGATAGCGGGGATTTTTCAAAATTTGTTTTACAAGAAAATGATGTGCTAAAGGGAACATAGTTGCCTCCTGGTAAAAAAATAGAAAAATATCTCTTAAATTTCAGTAAAAATACTATTATTTTTCAGGGGAATGTTATACAATCAAAAGAGAGAATTCATCAAAAAGTTTTTTTCTTTTTAGATTGGACGGCGGGAATTTGCGGGAGAACCCGCGGTTTTTCGCTGATTTTCAATAAAAAAATCAACAACGCGCGGCAGGCGTCTTTCCTTTTTTTTCGTCGCGTTCAGTGTCGTTTTCAGCAACGGCGTCCCGTAAAAGCGGAGAAAAGAATGATCTTTACATTGTATCATTATATCAAGGATCGGAAAAAAAAGAAACCATAATCCCCAATAATTGCGAAATTTAAAAGGGAATCTTTTTTCGTCGAGCGATGATGCCGCCGCTTTTTCAAAAATTTATAAAGGAGCATGATTATGTCAGCGTCAGAAGAAAACGCAGCGAAAACAACAGAACAAACTATCGTCGATTCTCCGTCGGCAACAACTGCCGAAGAAAGGGAAAATTTATCGATAAACGAAACGGCAGCCGCCGACCGAGGAACGACAGGCAAAGGCAGACGGGGTGAACGAATCAAACAAAAAACCGGCGAGGTAATGCACCGAGCTAAAGCCGCTCAAACCGCCTATCAGGAAAAAATGGCACAGTATCCGCCGGAACGCCAGCGCCAGAAAAAAGTTATCAGTCTGAGTCATGTTATGATGATTCTGATTGGTAACTTTGTGGTAGCCTTCGGCTTCCAGGGCTTTGTTTCCGCCAACAATTTTTTTTCCGGCGGCGCCTACGGGTTGGCGGGTATTTTGAATCATTATCTGCCGGCGATCAGTTTTTCCATGGCGGTTTTTTTGTTCAGCGTACCCATGCTTATTGTGGGCTGGCTGAATGTGGATAAAAAATTTGTGGCGTTGACCGCCTTTTCCATCATCTTCCAGGTATTTATTTTGCGCCTGTTTGACGGTGTTGTGATCTACCGCAATGACACTCTTCTTGCCGCCATTTTCGGTGGGGTGATGATGGGTCTGGGGGATGGGCTGGTACTGCGGGGCGGCAGCGGTACCAACGGTATCCATCTGGTGGCCATGACGCTGAAAAAAAGACTGGGGCTTTCCGTCAGCACCATCACCATGTCTTTGAATCTGATCATTGTTTGTTGCTCCGCGGCCATCTTTGGGCTGGAGCGCGGCTTATATACATTGATTTTGATTTTTGTCGCCAGTCGGGTTATCTCCATGGTGATCGACGGCATGAGCCGCAAACGAACCGCTTTCATCGTTACCGCCCACGGAGAGGAAATCGGCGATCAGTTGATGGATTTTCTGAATCGCGGGGTTACGATGATGCCGGGAATCGGCTTATACAGCGGTCATCAGACCGATGTGCTCTTTTGTGTGGTCAATGTGCTGGAGGTGGCAAAGCTGAAAAATATTGTGCGGGACATCGATCCTCACGCCTTTATCACTGTTTATGAGACGGCGGAGGTAGCGGGGCATTTCAGCAAAAACTCGCTGCTCTTTGACAAGCGCTCCGACGAGTGAGCGGGTTTTTCTCTTCTTTTTCGCGTTTTCGCCGCGGGGATTTCTTGAGGAAGGGATTTTCGCGGAAACTTCGGCAAAAAGGAACTGCCGTTTGCCGCATAAAAAATTGCAAGACAGCCAAATCGATACGAAGAGGGGCGGCGTTTCCCCTCTTCCTTTGTAAAAGTTCGGTTTAAGAATCCCGATTTTTTCTTTTTCGCCTGACTCAAGCTTTGTCGCGGTAGGAGCGGGTTTGAATGGCGCGGCAGTCTTTTTCGGAATAAACAGGAGGGGAGGCTCGTCTGTCCAAATCAGCGAATCTCTCGAAAAAAACGGAAATTCGTCTGTTTTTCTCTGGCGATGAGCAGGAAACGAAGCGCTGACCGTGTGGGCGCTTTTTGCCCTTTTAACCGCCGAAGAAAATCAAGTAACCAAGAAAACAAGTTGGCGCCGCGATGATCGAAGGGCTTCATTGAAAGGAACTTCTTGTCATTGTTTGTTTCATCGTTGTTTTTTTGCTTGTGTGATGATTGAACCTTCGCTCCATTGACGTCAATGGAGCGAAGGGATATATTTTCGCGTATTTTTTTTGAAGAGACGCTTTTGGCGGAGAAGATTTTTTCGTCAAGTTGATAAAACGCCGTGAAAAGCCATCCCCGAAGGGATGGCTTTGCTTTTAAAAGGATTAAGAAGGGTCTTTTTCTTTGGTTTCTTTGGCACGGTCGGCGGCGTCTTGGGCGGCCCGTTCTGTCAAAATGGTCATTTGTTCCGCCATTTTTTCCGGATCTCCGGTCATGTCGCCGGCATAGGTTCTGCCGCTGTCGGTGCCGATGATCTGCCGCTTGTTTTCGACGGCGGGGACATTGGTGTCTTCATGGTTGTTGCCCCGTCCTCGTACCTGTTTTTTTTCGTTTTTTTCGTGGGAGATTACTTTTGCCACATCGATGACTTTATCACCGTCGGCCAGATTCATCAAGGTGACGCCCTGCGTCATCCGCCCCTGTTCCGAAATATCATCGGCGTTGATGCGGATGATGATGCCGTTTTTGGTGATTAACATCAATTCATCACCGTCTTTGACCAGCTGCGCGGAAACCAGATGGCCGGTTTTTTCATTGCAGCGCAGGGTGTAGACGCCTTTGCCGCCGCGGGTGATGCGGCGATAGTTGGATTCGTTGAGTTCGGTACGTTTTCCGAAGCCGTTCTCCGAAACTACCATCAGGTAAGATTGTTCGGCGGCTTTGCAAAGGGCCACTACACGGTCGTCTTCATTCAAGGTGATGCCTTTGACCCCTCTGGTGACTCGTCCCATGGGCCGCACATCCACTTCGCTGAAACGGATGGCCATGCCGTGGGCGGTGGACAGTACCATGTCGTCCGCGCCGTTGGTAAATTGGGCGCCGATCAATTCATCGTTTTCATCCAGATTGATGGCGATGATGCCGTTGTTGCGGCTGTGAAAGTCATTTAAAGAGGTTTTCTTTACGATGCCGTTCCGGGTGGCCATGAAGAGATAACCCTTTTGCTCAAAATTCTGGATAGGAATCACCGTCTTCGGTTTTTCATTGCCCGCTAAAGGCAGCAGATTGATGAGGGCGGAGCCTTTGGCGGTGCGTCCCACTTCGGGGATTTCATGTACTTTCAGGCGGAAACAGCGCCCTTGGGTGGTGAATACCAGCAGGTAGTCATGGGTAGCGGCGATGAAAAGCTGTTCCACAAAATCCTCGTCTTTGGTGGTCATTCCGGTGATGCCCCGTCCTCCCCGCCGCTGTTGGCGGTAGGTGTTCAGATTCATCCGTTTGATGTAACCGGCGTGGGAAATCGTGATGACCATATCTTCCTGGGCAATCAGATCTTCTTCTGTCAGTTGCCCTTCATCATTGGTAATCAGGGTGCGGCGTTCGTCACCGTATTTTTCCTTGATTTCCGTCAGCTGTTCTTTGATGATGCCGATGACCATGCGTTCGCTGGACAGCACCTGTTCCAAATAGGCGATTTGCTTGATCAACTCGTTGTATTCGTTTTCCACTTTGTCCCGTTCCAAACCGGTCAAAGCCCGCAGCCGCATGTCCAAAATGGCCTGTGCCTGGGGATCTGTCAGTCCGAAACGCTCCATCAGTTTGGTTTTGGCTTCGTCGGTGCTTTTGGCGGAGCGGATGGTGGAGACCACTTCGTCGATGTAGTCCAGCGCGATGCGCAGACCTTCCAGGATGTGGGCGCGTTTTTGCGCTTTTTTCAGGTCGAAACGGCAGCGTCTGGTGACAACTTCTTTCTGATGGTCGATATAATGCTGCAGCATGCTCTTTAAGGAGAGGGTTTGGGGTACCCCGTCCACCAGCGCCAGCATAATGGCGCCGAAAGTGTCCTGCAGCTGTGTGTGTTTATAGAGTTTGTTCAGCACGACCTTGCCGATGGCGTCTGTTTTTAATTCGATGACGATACGCATACCGTCTCGGCTGGTTTCGTCCCGCAGTTCGGAAATACCGTCGATTTTCTTTTCCCGTACCAGAAGGGCGATTTTTTCGATAAGACGCGCTTTGTTGACCAAATAGGGCAGTTCGGTGATGACGATGCGCTGGCGACCGCGGGAAGTGGTTTCAAAATGGCTTTTTGCGCGCATTTTGATCAGTCCGCGTCCCGTTTCATAGGCCTGCTTGATGCCGTCCTGTCCTAGAATCAAACCGGCGGTAGGAAAGTCCGGTCCTTTGATGTATTGCATCAGTCCCGCGGTGTCCAGTTGGGGGTCGTCCATCAGGGCGATAGCGGCGTTCGCCACTTCGTTCAAATTGTGGGGCGGGATGTTGGTAGCCATGCCCACGGCAATCCCCGACGAACCGTTTAAAAGCAGATTGGGGAAGGCGCAGGGCAATACGGTTGGCTCTTGCTCCAATCCGTCATAGTTAGGTACAAAATCCACCGTTTCCTTGTCGATGTCCCGCATCATTTCCATGGCGAATTTTTGCAGACGGGCTTCGGTGTAACGCATGGCGGCCGCTTTGTCTCCGTCCACAGAACCGAAGTTGCCGTGACCGTCGATGAGGGGATACCGCATCACCCAGTCTTGCGCTAAACGCACCAGAGAATTATAAATTGCCGAGTCGCCGTGGGGATGATATTTCCCCATGATGTTACCGACGGAACGAGCGGCTTTTTTGTAAGGTTTGTCCGGCGTGACGCCTTCTTCGTACATACCGTAGAGAATGCGGCGGTGAACCGGCTTCAGCCCGTCTTTGACATCGGGCAGGGCGCGGCCCACAATGACGCTCATGGAATAATCCAGATAAGCACGGCGCATCTCACTGCTGATTTCTTTTTGCAGGATGCTGCCTTCGATAAAGTTTTCTGCCATCTGTTCTTCTCCTTTCTGATTAAATGTCCAGGTTCATGACGTAGCGGGCGTTTTCTTCAATGAATTCCCGTCGGGGTTCCACTTTGTCCCCCATGAGCATAGTGAAGGTTTCGTCGGCGTAAACGGCGTCGTCGATGGTAACCTGGATCAAAGTACGGTTTTCCGGATTCATGGTGGTTTCCCACAGCTCTTCGGCGTTCATTTCCCCCAGCCCTTTGTAGCGTTGGATGGAGTAGCTTTCCCGCTTTTTGTCCGGATAGAAGAATTGTTCCAGCTGGCGGTCGTTGTAGACATATTTCAGTTCGTTGCCCCGTTTGGCTTTGATTTTGTACAAGGGGGGCAGCGCCACATAGACATAGCCTTCGTCGATAAGCTTTCGCATGTAACGGAAGAAAAAGGTCAGCAGCAGGGTCATGATATGGGCGCCGTCCACATCGGCATCGGTCATGATGACGATTTTATGGTAACGGGCTTTGGTGATATCAAAGTCCTCGCCGATCCCCGTACCCATGGCGGTGATCATGTTTTTGATCTCGTCGCTGGAGAGGATACGGTCCAGACGGGCTTTTTCTACATTAAGGATTTTGCCCCGCAGCGGCAGGATGGCTTGGGTTCTGCGGTCACGACCGGATTTCGCCGAACCGCCGGCGGAGTCTCCTTCCACCAGATATAACTCGCAGAAAGTGGGGTCTTTGACAGAGCAGTCTGCCAGCTTTCCGGGCAGGCCTGTTTTTTCCAGCACGTTTTGTTTGCGGGTCAATTCCCTTGCTTTGCGGGCGGCTTCTCGGGCGCGGGCGGCGCGGATGGTTTTGTCGATGATGGTTTTGGCTTTGGTGGGATTTTCTTCCAGATAAGTGGAAAGTTCCCGCGAGAGAATCTCGTCGGTGATACCCTTGACTTCCGTGTTACCCAGTTTGGTCTTGGTTTGTCCTTCGAACTGCGGTTCCCGCACTTTGACGCTGATGACGGCGGTCAATCCTTCTCGGATATCTTCCCCGGAGAGATTGGCGCTTTTTTCTTTCAACATACCGATTTTACGGGCATAACTGTTGATGACTCTGGTCAGCGCGGTTTTGAAGCCGATTTCATGAAACCCTCCCTCGATGGTACGGATGTTGTTTACATAAGAGGCGATGTTGTCGGAGTAAGAGTCGGTGTACTGAAGCGCGATCTCTACAATGACTTCGTTCTTTTCTCCTTGGAAATAGAGGATGGGATGCAGAGGTTCTTTGCTGCGGTTCATATACGCCACAAAGTCAGAAATGCCGCCGTGGTGGTGCCAAGTGTAACTTTTTTCTTCTCGTTTGTCTTCCAGGGTGATGGTGACATTTTTGTTGAGGAAGGAAAGCTCCCGCAGTCGATTGGCCAGCGTATCCCGATCAAAGACGGTCGTCTCGGTAAAGATGGCGGCGTCGGGTTTGAAGATGATGGTGGTGCCGGTGCGGTCGGTGGCTTCGTTTTTCTTCAATTCGCAGACGGGTTTGCCTTTTTTGTATTCTTGTGTCCAGCGGAAACCGTCTCTGTAGATTTCCACTTTCAGCCATTCCGAAAGGGCGTTGACTACGGAAAGTCCCACTCCGTGCAGTCCGCCCGAGACTTTATAGCCGCCGGCGCCGAATTTCCCGCCGGCGTGGAGAATCGTCAGCGTCGCTTCCACAGCGGGTTTGCCGGTTTTCTCGTGGATATCGACAGGAATGCCGCGTCCGTTGTCCCGTACTTTGATGGTGTTATCGGGGCGGATGGTGACTTCAATCGTGTCGCAGAATCCCGCCAGTGTTTCGTCGATGCTGTTGTCGACGATTTCATAAACCAGATGGTGCAGTCCCCGCGGACCGGTGGAGCCGATGTACATACCGGGACGACGGCGCACCGCTTCCAGTCCTTCCAGAATCTGAATCTGCTCGGCGCCGTAAGAGGCCGCGTCGGGACGGGTGTCGGCTTCCAGTACGGTGTCAGAGCCTTCAAAGGCCGCGTACTCTTCCATTTTCATATCTGTGTCGGCGGCTTCCGGCACAGCGGGTTCCGTCTCGGTTGCTTCCATGGGAAGTTCCAATGGTTCCAATTCTTCATTGGTATTTTTTTTATGTTTTGTCACAAAAATACCTCCATTTGTTGTTTTAATGTTTTCAGATTTGCGCTTTATGGTCAAAAGGCGGGAAATCTTCCTGTTGTCGGACACGGAAAACCATGACTGCTTTGCTGTTTGCCGATGATCGTCCTCCGAAACGAAAAAATTTCTTTATCCCTGTAAAAGGCAGAGAAAAAATCACCGCGGAGGGTGATACAAAAAGGGACGATTTGAAGATTCCCAGCCGATAGATAACACATTCCTACTATATTATATATTATACATGATTTTCAAGGAAAAAGCAAGTTTTTCTCGGCGGCGCTGATGGTGTTTAACAGGTGTTTTGTCGAAAGAATGGGAAACTTCCCCTCTTCTTTTGCTTTTTCTTGAAAACGCGGGGAAAAAGAGTCTCACGTTCTTGCCGAGAAATTTAAAAACATTGTTTCCCGTGAAGAATATTTTATTCAAGGGACAGCGTTTCCGCCGTCGTACCCGCCATTGACGAACGGTGGAGATTGGTGTAAGATGAGAGCAGATAAAAAGAACGGCAGGTGCGGTGAGAGCGCCTGACCGTCGGCCGACGCGGGAGGAAAAAGAAATGGAAAAAAAAATTCAAGAAGCGGTGGCGGAGCGGTTTCGGGAAATTCCCCCGACGGAGATCAGCCGCGGGCTGGAAGAGGAATTGCTGCGAGAGGCCTTGGATCGTTATCACGATTATTTGGTGGACGGAAAAAAACCGGAATGGGCTTACCAAAAGACCATTGATCAAATCGGTGATGTGGCGGAATTGCTGCGCCGCAGAGAAGAAGTCAGCGGTCGGCGCGGTCAGGAGCGGATGCCTTTGGAAGAACTCCTTCGAGGCAAACGAAAGCAGGCGCTGTTGTTGGCGGCGGCGGTGTTTTTGTATATTAACTGCACCACTCCGGGGCAGATGTTAAACGCCGGCGGCGCCGCCGCCGGCGCGGTGGCTTTTTCTCTGTTCCTTTGTTTGGTAGCGGCGTCGGTTTTGATTACGCTGTATCAAAAGGCGCGTTTACCCAAATATACCGATATACCGGAGACCGAGACAGCAAACAAAGAACAGCGTCGCCGCTCTATCCCGCGGTTGGCGTCGGGTGCGCTTTTGCTGGTGGTGGCGTCACTGGTCGTTTTTTGGCCGGGCGGCGCGGCGGGAGACGCTTTGTTTTTTGTTCTGGCGGGGTTGGGCGTGGCGCTGCTGGTTTATGACCGTGACAGCCGCCTGCTGTATTCCGAAAAAACGGGTCGGGTTAACGCCGCCTATGAAGCGTGGCGGCGGCGTCAGTCTTCTGCCGCCTGTTGTCTGCGTTGGTTTCGTTGTGTCGTTTGGCTGGCGGCGGCAGGCGCTTATTTACTTTTGAATTTGCGTTTGATGTCTTGGGCGGTGACTTGGTTGCTTTTTCCGCTGGCTTGGACTGTCTGCGCCGCCGCCAAAAGCCTCTTGACAGATCGGGATCGCCTGCGGATTATTCTCTGGTCGGCGCTCAGTCTGGCGTTGGCGATTGTGCTGGTGTCGGGACTTCTTTGGGGTGGTTCTTTGACAGAGGGGTTACGACTCAATGCCAGCAATGTCAGCTATGAACATGCCGAACAATATCAGGTGGGGGACGCGGAACTGGAAGCGCCGGT
Source organism: uncultured Peptococcaceae bacterium (assembly GCA_965149945.1). Lineage (GTDB taxonomy): Bacteria > Bacillota > Dehalobacteriia > UBA4068 > UBA4997 > JAHZFN01. The sequence goes on from CBCTTQ010000001.1 coordinate 108,961, forward strand.
GCATCGCCTGCGAATCAATTGGCTGGACGGTCAAATTCGGGTGGAAGCCTATGAAGGAGATCAAGTAGAAATCAGCGAGGAAGGCGCCGAAAGCGAGGACGCTCGTCTTCGTTATTATTTGAATCAGGATGAACTGATCATTCAGTATTGCAAGTCCGGTTTGGGTATTTCTTCGTCGGTACCCCATGAAAAAAATTTGTTGATTCGTGTGCCGGCGGAACAACTGGCGGAGTTGGAAATCAGTTCCACCTCTGGTCAAACAAAACTCTGCGGTGTGCGGACGGAGCAATTGGTTTTAGATACGGTTTCCGGCGGGCTGACGGCGGAAGATGTATGGGCGAACAGTCTGGAAATCAATACGGTTTCCGGAGACGCGGTGTTCCGAGGCATTTGTGAGTCGGTGCTTTTTGATTCCACCTCGGGTAATTTGGAAATGGACTGTCAGCAGGAGCTGATGGCGTTGACGGCGGGCACCATTTCCGGCGGGGTGACCTTGTATCTGCCGGCGGATACTACCGGTTTTACGGCAAGCCTTTCTTCGGTGAGCAGCGAGTTGGAGACAGATTTCTTTACCACGGTTAATGATGACGGTCATCTCTACGGTGACGGCAGCGGTCAATATCGTCTGGACACGGTCAGCGGGGATTTCCGCGTTTTGCAAAGCCCTCGGTAAGGTTGGGTTTGTTCGGACGGAAATGTCTGCCGTTGAATCCCCCGATAATAAAAAATGAAGAAAAAGAATCCAAAAGGGAGCGTGTTTTAACACGCTCCCTTTTTACTTTGAAACGAGGAATATTCGGATGTCTGGGTACCCTTGATGGGCAACCCCTTGCTTTCTCTCGGGTTGATGATTTATTTTACCTGTCCGCCGGGAAGGATGCTGGCGGGGACTTCCAGCACTTCCATTTCCCCGTTATGAGAGGCTGCCAGAATCATACCCTGGGACTCGATGCCCCGCAGCTTGGCGGGTTTCAGGTTGGCCACCAGCACCAGCTGCTTGCCCACCATTTCTTCGGGGGTGTAACGCTGGGCAATGCCGCTTACTACGGTGCGGGTTTCGGCGCCTACCTGCACTTCCATTTTCAGCAGTTTATCGGCTTTTTTCACCTTTTCACATTGCAGTACTTTGCAGACGCGGAAATCGATTTTGGCAAAATCCTCAATGGTGATTTCCGGTTTGATTGGTTCGAATTGTTTGGCGGCTTCCGCTTTGGCTTTAGCGGCGTCTTCCTCCGCCCACAATTTCTCCATTTCCGTCAAGTCGATTCTGGGGAAGATGGGGTCGCCGCGGTTTACTTGAATATCCGCGGGGAATCCGCCCCATTTCAGGCTGTCCCAGGTTTTCACCTCTTCATGACCGACCAGTCCCATCTGCGCCCAGACTTTGTCCGGGGTGGAGGGCATGGTAGGACCGATGAGCACGGTGATGAAACGGATCACTTCCGCCAGATTATAAAGAACTGTTTGAAGTTTTTCTGTTTCGCCGGCTTTATTTAATGCCCACGGCGCGCAGTCGTCGATGTATTTGTTGGCTTTGCTTACCAGTTTCCAAACTTCGGAGATGGCGCCCGCCACGTCCGCTTTGTCGATGTAGGCGGCCATATTGTCGGGGGTGGCTTCCGCCAGCGCTTTCAGTTCGGCGTCAAATTCCGTTTCTGTGCCGGGGGCGGCGACACGACCGCCACAGAATTTCTGAATCATGGAAGTGGTGCGGGAGATCAAATTGCCATAGTCATTGGCAAGATCGGTGTTAATGCGATTTACCAGAGCTTCTTCCGAATAAACGGCGTCCATGCCGTAGGCCATTTCTCGCAGCAGGAAGAAGCGAATGGCGTCCACGCCGTAGCGTTCTGTCAAAATCTTCGGGTCGACTACATTGCCTTTGGATTTGCTCATCTTGCCGTCACTCATCAACAGCCAGCCGTGCGCCACTACTTTTTTCGGCAGCGGGATATCCATCGCCATTAGCATAATGGGCCAGATGATAGAATGGAAGCGAATGATGTCTTTGGCCATCAGGTGAATGTCGGCGGGCCAGTAAGTTTGATACAATTGATCGTGGTCGGTGCCGTATCCCAGGGCGGAGATGTAGTTGATCAGGGCGTCGAACCAAACATAGACCACATGTTTGTGGTCAAAGGGGACTTTGATGCCCCAGTCGAAGGTAGTACGGCTGACGCATAAATCGTCCAGTCCTTGTTTGACAAAGTTGATCATCTCATTGCGGCGGGATTCCGGTTGGATGAAGTCGGGGTGGCTTTCGATGAATTCCAGCCAGCGGTCGGCGTATTTGCTCATTTTGAAGAAATAACTTTCTTCCTGGGTCAGTTCCACCGGGCGTCCGCAGTCGGGGCAGGTGTGGCCTTCGCCCAGCTGCCGCTCGGTGAAAAAGGTTTCGCAGGGAGTGCAGTACCAGCCGGAATATTGGGACTTGTAGATATCTCCCTGATCGTAAACTTTTTGGAACAGATTTTGCACCACTTCTTCATGACGTCGGTCGGTGGTGCGGATGAAGTCGCTGTATTCAATGTTCATCAATTTCCAGAGATCTTTGACGCCGGAGACAATTTCGTCCACAAACTCTTTGGGGGTTTTGCCGGCTTCGGCGGCTTTGCGTTGAATTTTCTGACCGTGTTCGTCGGTGCCGGTGAGAAAATAGGCGTCATAGCCTTGGAGTTTTTTGAAACGGGTGATGGTATCGGCAGCCACGGTGGTATAAGCATGGCCGATGTGCAAATTATCACTGGGGTAATAGATGGGGGTTGTGATATAGAATTTCTTTCTTTCTGTCATAACAGTTCCTCCTTCTGTTGGTTATCCGCGGGGTGAGCGGCAAAAAAAAACGCCCCTCTCTAGGGACGATGAAATCGTGGTACCACCCTGGTTCGCTTTTGAGAAAGCCTCAGCGGATTGAAGTCCTCGGCGAATAACGGCGCCTGCCGTCCGCGGTTACGACCCCTGGGCGGGGATTCGCCGCGACCGCTCCCGAGCCATGTTCCCCTTTTTGTCCGCGGGAGGTTTCAGCTCCTCTCCCTCTCTGTAGCGGCACGCCAAAGGTACTCATCTCGTTCGCTGCGTTTTAGCATAATCTATTCTTATTCTACCTGTCTGATGAGCGTTTGTCAATGGGGTGGGAAGCGGAAGCCGGTTTTTTTCTGTTTTCTTTTCGGGAGCGTGCGGTTTTTGCTATTGTCGGCGGAAAACGACCGGCGGGGATTTGGTTCGGGTCTTTGGTTGAGGCGGTTTCTTTTTGAGAATTTTACGCCGGGACGAAAAAATTTTTTTGAAAAATTTTTTATTTGTTTGGCGCTTTTTCGTGAAAAGGCAACGGAGGGTCTGCCCCGTCATCCGAAGAGAAAATTTCCCGTTTTTAGTGGGTTTTTTCGCAAAAATGGTAGAAAAAATTTGATGAAAAAAGTAAATTTTTTATTTCCTTTGTCAAAAGTAGTCGAAGAAAGCCAAAAGAATCTGGGTGTTTTCTATTGAAATTCGATGGCGTTTGGTCTATAATGAGAGTGCAGTAAATTGCAAGGAGGTCTATCATGAAAGGCAAAGTAAAATGGTTCAATGCGGAAAAGGGGTTTGGTTTTATCGAAAGAGCGGAAGGCGGCGATGTGTTTGTTCACTTTTCTGCTATTCAAGCCGACGGCTTTAAAACATTGGACGAAGGTCAAGAAGTTGAATTCGACGAAGTAGAAGGCGCCCGCGGCCCGCAGGCCGCCAATGTCGTGAAATTATAAGCGGCTTTGTTCAGCTTCTTCGCTGATCTCATTTATTGATCGTAATGAAAGCGTGTGGCGGGGCCCGCGCTTTTTTTGCAGAGCAAACAAAAAGCACGGAGTTTTCCGTGCTTTTTTGACGAATTGGTTTGGGAGGCATTGGCGGCTTTGGAACATTGATCCTGTTTCCTGTAACAGACAAAGAAAACCCGACATTCCGAAGGAGCGTCGGGTTTTTCATTTGCATAAGGGGGAAAGGGATTACAGCGTCAAAGTCGGAGCGGAATAGACGCGAGCCGCTAATTCTTGGTCCAACATATAGAGCGCTTTGGCGTCGGTGCCGAACAAATCGTATTTTTTGATTAAATCTTCGGCGGTTTTTTCTTCTTCGCCTTGTTCTTTGACGAACCAATCCAAAAACTGCATGGTACGAAAATCTTTTTCTTCATAGGCCGCGCCGTAGATGGTGTTGATCAGTTCGGTCACGTATTGTTCGTGTTCCAGACCGTAACCCAGCACTGTTTTGACATCGGTCAATTCTTTATCGGGTTTGGCAATGGCTTCCAAGGTGGGTTTGTGGCCGTTGTTCTGCAGATATTCCAGGAATAACACGGCGTGATCCCGTTCTTCCTGCGCCTGGATTTTGTACCAATTGCCGAAGCCGTCCAGTCCTTCATCATAGAAGAAATTAGAAAAATCCAAATACAGATAGGCGGAGTAAAATTCTTTGTTGATTTGTGTGTTGATCAATTCCGCTACTTTGGCGTTTAACATGAAAATACCTCCTTTGACTGATGGTGATCGAGTTCTGATGCTTCTATTATATCGGAAAAATATTTTTCTCTCTGTAGAAATTTCCACAGAATCCGCTCTTCTCAGAAAATTTCTTTCGTTGGTTGTCGCTCTTTTTTTCGCGCGAAATCACCGCGGGCGCTTTCGGAGGAACTCGTGTTTTTTTTTGGTGGGAAAAATGAAAAATATAAGCATTTTGGGTATAGATATTCGTTGTTCGGGGTGTTATCTCCGCGGCGGCAGGGACGGCGGAGTCCTTGCGTTGCTGTTGTTCTGTGAAAGAGTCATGGAAATTAAGGAATTTTTCAGAATATTCAGGGTGTTTCTTTTACAAAATAATGATTCTCTATTGAGAAAAAAGGATAAAGAAGCGCTCATAATGAGGATATGTTCCGTATTTTTTTAGACTTTTTTGGGGAAAATGGAAGAAATTTTATGAATACGAAAAAGGAATTTACCAATGCAAAAAAGGTATCCTTTTTCTGTTTGGAGCGTCTTGCATGAAAAAGGAGTTTATGGTATTTTATTACTATGATTTTCAGCGGGGCGATGAGAGAAATGTAAGATTTTTCTGCCGCTGAAAAGAGTTCTGTATGCATCATTCATTTTTGGGAAAAAACTTTCTTACTGTGCCGCGGCGCTGTTTTCGGTCGAAATTAAAGAATCGCGGCGCTTTGAAAAACACCGAGAGAAAGGAGAGGAATAAATGGGCAAAGAAGAATTATTGGAAAAATTGCTGCGTTCTTATGAAAGCAGTTTCGATGTTTTTCCGTCCTATCAGTTGGGCGATGCTTTTTTTGACGCTTATGCCGCCTTTGATATGACCGGCGCCAAATACGTCCTTTCCAAAAAAGCCGAGCTTTGGCGGGTACAATGCTATGAGCATGCTTTTTTCCGTCTGCGGGATGTGCTGACGGCCGACGATGTGGCGGCTTTTCGGGAACAGATTATCGACCGCATTGAGCCGGAGCTGGTGCGGCGCGGGCAGCCGTTGCCGCCTCCCGACCATATGTATTCCTATGTGACGGGGATTTTTTTGTGTGACCGTATTACGCCGGAAGCGGAAAAGGCGGCGCGCGCCTTCCGTTACAATAAAAATTATCGTCTGACCTTTCGCGGCTATACCCAGGCAAGGTTATTGGTGTTTGATTTCAGCACGGGTCGCCTGTTCGGCAACGGCGCCGCGCGGAAATTAAAAAAAGGATACCGAAAAATCGTCCCCGCTTTTTTTGCTGAAGAAGAAGGGGAAAGCGTTTCTTAACGGCGGATGTTTGGATAACGCTTTTTCGAATTCGGCGGATCACCAACTTCATCTTGAAGAGAAAAGGGATTTTTTGAGGAGACAGGCCGAAGTTCGACCGTTTATGATTTGTGTTTTATCAGCCGAGTTGAAATTTTCTTCCTCGGCGAGACGGCGACTTTCCAACCTGCGCGATGGTCGCGGGTACTTTTCTTGCTGTCAGTTGAAGTTGTGATAAAATAGATTCCAAAATCATTTTAAGAAGGAAAAGGAGGAATTTGTATGAACGGAATGGTTATCATGTTAATTGGTTTAGCCGTGTTGGTCATCGCCTATCTGACTTACGGCAAATGGCTGGCCAAGCAGTGGGGTGTGGATCCTTCTCGGCCCACTCCCTCTCATACGATGTATGACGGCGTGGACTATGTACCCGCTAAATCGCCTATTCTTTTGGGCCATCATTTTTCTTCCATCGCCGGGGCGGGTCCTATCAACGGACCGATCCAAGCGGCTGTATTCGGCTGGGTGCCGGTGTTGCTTTGGGTTTTGATCGGAGGTATTTTCTTCGGCGCGGTACATGACTTCGGCGCTTTGTTCGCCTCTATCCGCAACAAAGGTCAGTCCATCGGGGAAGTTATCTTCAACACCATGGGTATCAAAGCGAAAAAGCTGTTTTGCGTATTCGCTTATCTTACTTTGATTTTGGTGGTTGCTTCTTTCGCGTCTATCGTCGCGGATACCTTTGTCGCTACTTTTGACGCGTCCGGTAATGTGGATGTAGCTGCCAGCGCCGCCAACGCCAGCACCGCCACCATTTCCTTTTTGTTTATCATTGTGGCGATTTTCTTCGGATTTTTCGTTTATCGGCGCAACGCCCCGGTGCTGGTTTCCACCATCATCGGCGTCATTGCCATCATCGGCTGTATGGCGTTGGGTCTGAATTGGCATCCGTTGTATTTTGATACGACCACTTGGATGATTATCGTAGGTATTTACATCGCCGTGGCATCTGTAGTTCCTGTTTGGATTCTGCTTCAGCCGCGGGATTATCTCAGCTCCTTTTTGCTGTATGGTATGATGATTGTGGCTATTGTGGGAATCCTCGGCGCCGGTCTCACCGGCAACGGCAATATGGATATTCCGGCATTTACCGGTTTTACGGATACGCTGGCGCCCACGGGTACTTCTCTGGGCTTCCTGTTCCCGGCGCTGTTTATTACCATCGCCTGCGGCGCCATCTCCGGGTTCCACTCTCTGGTGGGCTCCGGTACCACCGCGAAACAGTTGGATAATGAAAAAGACGCCCGTCCCATCGCCTACGGCGGCATGTTGATTGAATGCGCCCTGGCCATCGTCTCTTTGTGCGCGGTTGGTTTCATTTGGGCAAACTACGCCTCCGGAGAAACGGTCACTCCTACCGTAGTCTTTGCCACCGGTATTTCTCAGATGACTTCTACCATTCCTTTTTTGGAAGGCGCGGAAAGTGTTATCTACTCTCTGTTGATATTGGCGGTTTCCGCTTTCTGTATGACTTCTTTGGATACAGCCACCCGTCTGGCCCGTTATCTGTTCCAGGAATTTTGGCTGGGGGAAGGAGAAACTTGGCGTACCGCCACCGGCTACAAAAAAGTATTGGCAAACCCCTATGTCGCTACCATCATTTCCGTTGTTTTGGGCATCTCTTTAGGTTTGACCGGTTATGCCAACATCTGGCCGCTGTTCGGCGCCGCCAACCAGCTTTTAGCTGCTTTGGGCCTGCTGGCTGTGGCGGCTTGGTTGGGCAGTCTGGGCAAGAATAATAAAATGTTCTTCATCCCCATGATCTTTATGCTGATTGTGACGCTGACTTCCCTTTGCTTTACTGTTAACTCCAATATCCAGGGTATTTTGGCAGGCGCGGACGGTACCGTTTGGTATGTGATTCGAACCATCCTGGCCGCTCTGCTTATCATTTTGGCAGTGATCTTAGCGGTAGACAGCATCAAAACTTTGTCCAAGCAGCACAAAGAACGGGTACAGGCGGAATAAGCGAAGCGTATAACGCCATCACTCAGATAAAGAGATCATTTTAAACAAATGACGGGAGAAAGGCCATGACGCGCCTTTCTCCCGTTTTCAGCTTCGCGGCGGTTCGGAACGCGTTTGTTTGGGCAGAGGCAGGGGAAAATAGATAGAATATACTGAAAATAAGGAAAACGGGAAAACCCGCTTTTGCCTGTTGACATTGGAATTCGTTTGTTTTATGATAATAAAGGAGAAATTTTCTCTGAAAAAAGTTGGATCACAATAGCAAATACGCATTGCCATGACGGGAATAAATGATCGGATTGGTTTCCCAGAGAGCGGTCGGCTGCTGAAAAGACCGCAAACTTTCGCTCATGTCTCACCCCTGAGCAATGTTTGAATGAGAGGGCACGGTAAACTGTGTCAAAAAGAGTGGTACCGCGGAAATAACAAAAGGTTTGTTTTCGTCTCTTTTGCGATTTTTTTCGAAAATCGCCGAAGAGGCGGTTTTTTTTGAAAAAATCGCCTGTTTGTTTGATTTGTGATGGGAATGGAGGAACAAACATGAAAAACTACACCAAGTATCAAATCGGATATTTCCCGCCGCCGGTGCCGGTGGAAGAAATGGAATGGCCGAAAAAAGACCATCTGGAACAAGCGCCCAGATGGTGCAGCGTCGATTTACGTGACGGCAATCAGGCGTTGATTGTTCCTATGACACTGGAAGAAAAACTGGAATTCTTTCGTTATCTGGTAGAAATCGGCTTTAAAGAAATTGAGGTCGGTTTTCCCGCCGCCTCGGAAACGGAATATGAATTTTTGCGGAAGTTGATCGAGGATCGGCTGATTCCCGACGATGTGACGGTGCAAGTGCTGACCCAGTCCCGCCGCCATATTATTGAAAAAACCTTCCGAGCTTTAAAAGGCGCCAAACGCGCTGTGGTGCATTTGTATAATTCCACCTCTCTGGCCCAGCGCCAGCAGGTGTTCAAAGCCCCTAAGGAAAAAATTGTGGAAATCGCCGTGGAAGGCGCCCGTTTGATGAACGATTATGCCGCCAAACAGCCGGAAACGGAATTTCAATTTGAATATTCTCCGGAAAGCTTCACCGGTACGGAAATGGAGTTCGCGGCGGAAATCTGCAACGCGGTTATCGATGTGTGGCAGCCTACTCCGGAGCGGCAGGTGATCGTGAATCTGCCCGCCACGGTGGAAATGTCCATGCCCCATGTGTTTGCCAATCAGGTAGAATATATGAGTAAAGCGCTGCATTGTCGGGAAAATATCATTCTTTCCCTGCACCCTCACAACGACCGCGGTACCGGTGTGGCCGACGCGGAACTGGGACTTTTGGCGGGTGGTCAGCGCATCGAAGGAACCCTGTTCGGTAACGGGGAACGAACGGGGAACGTGGATATTGTGACATTGGCTATGAATTTGTTCAGCCATGGGGTAGACCCCGGTCTGGATTTTTCCAATATGCCCAAGGCGGTGAATGTGTATGAACGCTGTACCGGCATGAAAGTAAATCCCCGTCAGCCCTATGCGGGAGAATTGGTGTTTGCCGCTTTTTCCGGTTCTCACCAGGACGCCATTTCCAAAGGCATGAAATGGCGGAAACGCTATCAGCCGGAACGCTGGACAGTGCCTTATCTGCCCGTGGATCCTCACGATGTGGGGCGGGAATACGACGGCGATGTTATCCGTATCAACAGCCAATCCGGCAAAGGCGGCGTGGCGTATATTCTGGAGCAAAATTTTGGTTTTATCTTACCCAAGGCCATGATGCCGGAAGTGGGATATATGATGAAAGAAATCTCGGACCATCATCACGAAGAACTGCAGCCGGACGATATGTTCCGCGCTTTTGCCCGAGAATATATTAATGATTTTTCGCCGCTGGACATCACCAACGCTTATTTTGATCATATGAGCACCACCAAAGAAGAAGAAAAAGACAGCGTGCGGGTGAGAATGCGGGTGGAACTGTTGGGACAGGTGTTCCGTCTGGAAGCTACCGGCAACGGCCGTCTGGACGCCGTCAGCAACGCCCTGCGCAAAACTCAGTACCAAATGGACTATGAATTTGTTACCTATTCGGAACACGCCATCAGTAAAGATTCCAACTCCAAAGCCGCCGCTTATGTCTGTATCGCGGATAAAAACGGCAATCAGTATTGGGGAGTGGGTACCCACGCCGACATCATTTTGGCGTCGGTGAACGCGCTGGTCAGCGCTTTAAATCGGATGAACAAAAAGACGCATTTTATCATTTAAAGAAATAACGGCGGCTGTCGCTCCGCCCCAAGGGGCGTTTTCCCCAACAGCTGTCGAACGAAAAGACGGGCGGCGGTTTGAGCGGTCGCCATGACGGAACAGAGGAGGAAGCATTATGGGTATGACAATGACACAGAAGATTCTGGCGGCGCATGCCGGTTTAGAACAGGTGGTCGCGGGTCAACTGATCAACGCCAAATTGGATTTGACGCTGGCCAATGACATCACCGGTCCGGTTGCGATCAATGAATTTGAAGGCGCCGGTTTTGACAAAGTGTTCGATCGGGATAAAATTACCCTGGTCATGGATCATTTCGCGCCGAATAAAGATATCAAAAGCGCGGAACAATGTAAAAAATGCCGTGTTTTTGCCAAGAAATTTCAGTTGAGCCATTTTTATGATGTGGGGCGAATGGGGATCGAACACGCTCTGCTGCCGGAGCAGGGGTTGGTAGCGCCCGGCGAAGCCATCATCGGCGCCGATTCTCACACTTGCACCTACGGCGCTTTAGGCGCTTTTTCCACCGGTGTCGGCTCTACCGATTTGGCGGCGGGAATGGCGACGGGACAGGCATGGTTTAAGGTGCCTTCTGCTTTGAAATTCCGTTTGAGCGGCTCTCTGCGCCCTCATGTCGGCGGTAAAGATGTGATTTTGTTTATCATCGGTAAAATCGGGGTGGACGGCGCTTTGTATAAATCCATGGAATTTTGCGGTCCCGGTGTGGCGTCTTTGTCCATGGACGATCGTCTTTGTATTGCCAATATGGCGATTGAAGCGGGAGCCAAAAACGGCATTTTCCCGGTGGACGCTGTGACCGAAGCCTATTTGGACGGACGGGTGAGTCGCCCCTATACTGCCTATGAGGCGGATGCCGACGCGGAGTATGACGCGGAGTATGAAATTGACCTTTCCTCTATTGCGCCTATGGTGGCGTTTCCTCATCTGCCGGAAAACGCCAAACCCGTTTCGGAAGCGGGCGATGTGAAGATTGATCAGGTGGTGATCGGTTCCTGCACCAACGGCCGTCTTTCGGATATGGCGGAAGCGGCGGCTGTTTTCAAGGGACATCGAGTACATCCTGACGTGCGAACCATCATCATTCCCGCCACTCAGTCCATTTATCGGGAATGTATCCGCCGCGGTTATTTGGATATTTTCATCGAAGCGGGTTGTGTGGTTTCCACGCCCACTTGCGGTCCTTGTTTGGGCGGTCATATGGGCATTTTGGCGGAGGGGGAACGTTGTGTCGCCACTACCAACCGTAACTTTGTGGGCCGAATGGGGCATACCAAATCCGAAGTATATCTGGCGGGTCCGGCTGTAGCGGCGGCGTCCGCTCTGGCGGGAAAAATCGCGGAACCGAAAGGAGACTGTTAAGATGGATGTCAAAGGAAGAGTACATAAATATGGGGACAATGTGGACACGGATGTGATTATCCCCGCTCGCTATCTCAATACCCAGGACCATGGGGAGCTGGCCAAACACTGCATGGAGGATATCGACCCCGATTTCGCGGCGACGGTGCAAAAGGGAGATTTGATTGTGGCGGGTGAGAATTTCGGCTGCGGTTCCTCTCGGGAACACGCTCCCATTTCCATCAAGGCCTCCGGAGTGGCCTGTGTCATCGCCGCTACCTTCGCGCGGATTTTCTACCGCAACGCGATCAATATCGGTCTGCCTATTTTGGAATGTCCCGAAGCCAGTCAGGGGATTGCGGACGGTGATGAGGTAACGGTGGATTTCGGCACCGGCGTCATCACCAATCTCACCAAAAACGAAACTTATCAGGCGCTGCCTTTCCCGGATTTCATCAAAAACATTATCGCCAAAGGCGGCCTGCTAAAGAGCATTCAGGAAGAACAAAAGTAAGATTCCGTGAAAAATCGGAAAAGAGGAGGATTGCCATGGATTACAAAATTGCTGTGGTGCAAGGCGACGGCATCGGCCCCGAAGTGGTGGCGGAAGCGGTCAAAGTATTGAATCGAGTGGGAGAAAAATTCCACCATCAATTCTATTTTGTGAAAGTTTGGGCGGGCGGTGAAGCCATCGATGAAATGGGCGTGTGTCTGCCGCAGGAAACCATCGATCTTTGCAAACGGTGTGACGCGGTGCTTTTGGGGGCGGTCGGCGGTCCCAAATGGGACGATTTGCCGGGAAACCTGCGTCCGGAGCAGGCTCTTTTGGGGCTGAGAAAATCCTTAGGGTTGTTTGCCAATTTGCGTCCCGCCATGGTTTTTGAGGAATTGGCGGCTGCTTCTCCTTTGAAACCGGAAATCATCGAAGGCGGTTTGGATATTGTGGTGGTCAGAGAGCTGACCGGAGGGATTTATTTCGGCGAAAAAGGACACAAAACCACAGATATGGGCGATGCCGCTTATGATGTGGAACAATACGCCGAGGAAGAAGTGCGCCGCATCGCGCGCGTGGCGTTTGATATGGCACGGAAACGCCAGAAAAAAGTTACCAGCATCGACAAAGCTAACGTGCTGGAAAGCTCCCGCCTTTGGCGGAAAGTCATAACCGAAGTGGGCAAGTCCTATCCCGATGTGGAATTGAATCATTTGTATGTGGATAACGCCGCCATGCAGCTGGTGCGTAACCCCAAACAATTTGATGTCATCGTTACCAGCAATATGTTTGGGGACATTCTTTCCGACGAGGCCAGCCAGATTACCGGTTCCATTGGGATGTTGGCTTCCGCCAGTCTGACGGAAGGAAATTTCGGCATGTATGAACCCATTCATGGTTCTGCTCCCGATATCGCGGGGCAGGACATCGCCAATCCTATCGCCACCATTTTGTCTGTGGCGATGATGCTGCGTTATACATTCGGGCTGAGCGCCGAAGCCGACGCTGTGGAAGGCGCCGTGCGGAAATTTTTGGCTGATGGCTATCGCACTTTGGATATCGCCGCCGGACAGGACGCCGTAGGTACGGCCGAAGCGGGTACTTTGATCGCGGAACGTCTCTAACGCCGTTGGTTTTTTGTTGTCTGAGGCGTAAATTTTCTCAGTTTTCGCGGGCTGAGGGAGCAGCTTTCCGCAGCGGGAGATAAAAAGCGCCGCGGCAAAAAGAGCAGAAAAAATCCCCCTTGCTTTGCAAGGGGGATTTTTGATGGTACGCCAGGCGGGATTCGAACCCACGACCTTTTGGTTCGTAGCCAAACACTCTATCCAGCTGAGCTACTGGCGCGCGATACTCTGTTTATAAGGATTCGCTGCTTTTGGAGAAATTCCTGCCTAAACAGAGTATTTTTTTGGCGGAGAGCAAGGGATTCGAACCCTCGATACAGCTTTTGAACCGTATACTCGCTTAGCAGGCGAGCGCCTTCGACCGACTCGGCCAACTCTCCATGTTTAAAATCCTCTCTGCTGTGCCGCGCCAAAACTGTTTGGCGGAGAGGATGGGATTCGAACCCATGACACATTACTGTGCGACGGTTTTCAAGACCGCTCCGTTATGACCACTTCGGTACCTCTCCGTACAGCACCCACAAGAGGTACTAATCTAGTATACACAAAAGTTTTCCGATTGTCAAGCATCCTTGGAAAAAAAAGCGTTTTTTCCTGTTTTCTTGTGATATATTTTGGAGAATCAACCCCTAGCGCGGTTGTTCTGATTCCATGACGTCCAGCTTTTGCCAAAATTCCGCCGCCTTGGCACAGAATACTTCCGGCTGCGCGGAGGTGTAAAATGTGACACTGCCCGTTTCTTTTTTCGGATTGCGGAGGTTCGCCGCTTCCAAATGACGGACCAAATTTCTGGCGGTACCTTCATTGCCGTCATACAGCCGAAAATTCGGATAAAGTTTTTGCAGCAGCGGTCGCAAAAACACATAATGGGTGCAGCCCAGCACAATGCCGCCTTCGGTCAGGCGGGCGGCGGGACCTTCCAGTTTTTCCAGCAAATAAGCCTGCAGCCGTCCCTGAATTTCCTGTTCTGACAGGTGCCGGTTATTTTCTACCAAATCCATCAGTCCCGGACAGGGAATGTTGATGACGCTGGCTTTGGCGGCGTTATCTCGAATCAGGCGCAGGGTGTTGGGGGCGTGGGCGGTGATGGCGGTACTCAAAAGCAGGATCTGTTTTTCTCCGGCGTTTACCGCCAGTTGAATGGCGGGCTCCATGCCCAAGATTTCTAAGTTCCCGTAGGTCTGCCGCAAATACTGCACCGCGGCAGACGTCGCTGTGTTGCAGGCGATTACGATGATTTTTGCTCCGCGTGCCAACAAAAATTCGATGATTTCCCGCGCGCGGGTCTGGATAAATTCTGTCGATTTTTCCCCGTAAGGGGCGTTGGCGAGATCGCCGTAAAACAAAAAATCTTCCTCCGGTAACATTTTTTTTGCCAGGTGTAAAAAGCTGATACCGCCGACTCCGGAATCAAAGACTGCGATTTTTCCTTGTTGCTCCATGATTTTTCCTTCTTTCTTACTCATCGCGTTACCTTGGTGAGGGCTTCATAAATCTTCGGCGATTTTTTCCAGTTTGCGCAGGCGGTGGTTGACGCCGGACTTGGATAAGGGCGGTTGAAACATCTCACACAATTCCTGCAAAGAGGATTCCGGATTTTCCAGCCTTAGACGGGCTGTCTCCGCCAGCGGCGGCGGCAGCTGATCCAGACCGATTTTTTTTGCGATTTTTTCTACTGCCAGCAATTGGCGGGTACCGGTATTGACGATTTTGTTGGTATTGGCGATGTCGCAGTTATAGGCGCGGTTGGCGGAGTTGGAGAGTTCTTTGTATACTTTGACGTTTTCCAATTCCAGCAGCGCCCGATGGGCGCCGGTCAAATTCAGGAAATCGCTGATGTTTTCACTTTCTTTCAGATAGACCACAAACTGCCCGCGCCGTTCGTTGGTTTTGGGTGAGAGGTTGTAATGTTTCAGCAGCAGGCTGATCAGGGCGGCATGAACGGCGTCGTTGCAGACAACTTCCAGATGGTAGGATTTTTTTGGGTCGCTGATAAAACCGCCGCCCAAAAAGGCGCCTCGCAGATAGGCGCGGTAGCAGCATTCCCCGTGAAAAACACTTCGCAAATCTGTCAAAGAACAGGGCTCCCGCCCCGCGGACCAGGGATTGCCGTCGGGCAGACGGCGCATCAGATCCACCATTTTTTCTACTTTTTCTTGGGGCGGCAGCCGCAAGGTATAGAGGGTGTTTTTTCGCAAATGGCTGGTTTTGTGCAGCATCATTTCCGCTTCCATACCGAAAATCTCCCGCGCGAAACGGAAATATCGTTTGGCGATGGCGATGTTGGCGGTGGTAGCGGTGGCGCCCAGATGGCCGCCGAATCCAAAGGTAATGTTGCCGCTCATCCGCAAAAAAGAAACAAACTCCACCCGATTACAGCAGGCGCGGCTGGTATTGACATGGGTCAGTTGTTCCTTGACCTCGGCTGAAAAAGACACTCAAATTCCCTCCCTTGCGGTGATCTTCGCGCTTTGACGCCGCGCGGACGCCTACAGGCGATATTCATAAACATCATCGTCCATGACAAAACCGTTGCCGATGTTTCGCACTTCTTGACGCGCTTTTCGAAATCCCAGCCGTTTGTAGGCATAGACGGCGTCATTTTCTCGGTTGACGTTGAGGTAAATGGCGGGCAGATTTTCTTCTTTGGCGGCTTGAATCAAAAAATCCAGCATCTGACGGGACAGCCCCTGTCCCCGTTCTGTTTTGCAGAGATAAAACTTGCTCAGATACAATTTGTCCTCCTTAGGGTAAAAGGCCATAAAGCCGATGGCCTGTCCCCCTGCTCGACAGACAAAGTAGTAACGAGCGCCATCTTCCAGCTGGCGGCGGATACTGTCCGCAGACTGGAACAGACGAATCATATAGTCGTTTTGCGCGGCGCCGATGATGGGATCGAAATGCTCTTTGACAATGGCGGTGGCTAAAGCCGACATTTCTTCAATGCCTTTTTCATCGGTGGCTGTCAGAGGATGAAATTCCAGTTTCATAAGATCCTCCTTTTTAAAAAACAGTTTTGCTGATTTCTTGCATGATCAGAGCGGACAGTTTCTTTTGGTCATGTTTCAGAATATCTTCATCATTGATGAGATCTCCCGCCACGACTCGCAGACCCATGGCTCGCAGGCGTTTGCTGTCACAGAGTACCGGGCGGCAGTTTAAATCAGCCAGACGGCGGTTTTGTTCTTTACTGAACTGACCGTTGTTGACGATGATATTAAAAAAGTTTTTTCGGCCGATGTGGGCGTTGATGGCTTCTACATATTGAGACGCCCGCAGCCGTTCCATTTCTCCCGGTTGGCTGACAATATTACAGATGTAATAAACTCTCGCTTTGGTTTCTTTCAGCGCGTCCGCGATGCCGGGGACGATCAGGTTGGTGATGATGCTGGTATATAAACTGCCGGGACCGATGAAAATAAAGTCCGCTTCGGCGATGGCTTCCAGCGCCTGGGGCAGCGGTTTACAGTCTTCCGGCGACAAAAACACTCGTTTGATTTGGCGTTTGTCACGGACCATATTGGTCTCTCCCCGAACCAAACAGCCGTCCGCCATTTCCGCGCAGATTTCCACATTATCCGTGGTGGAAGGCAACACTCGTCCCCGCAGCGCCAGCACTTTGCTGAGACGTTCGACGGCGGTGGCAAAATCCGTATTGCCGCTTTCCGTCAAGCCCGCCATCAGCAGATTCCCCAGATTATGTCCCGCCAAACTGCTGTCTTCGGGAAAATTGTACGCCAAGACCTCCTCTAAATTCACATCAGACTGAGAGAGGGCTATGAGACAGTTCCGTACATCCCCGGGGGGCAAAATGCCCAAATCACGCCGCAGACGGCCGGAGCTGCCGCCGTCGTCGGTTACCGCCACAATGGCTGTGAGGTTGATGGTGAAATTTTTGACTGACGCCAGAAAATTGGACAGCCCCGTGCCGCCGCCGATGGCGACTACTTTGGGCGCCGACTGCATCTTCTGAGAAAAGAGCGCCTGGTCGTAGAGGGTCATCAGCTCCGCGTTGGTGGCTTGCTGTACGGCGCTGCTCAGCACGCGGTAGCAGCTGTAGAACAGCAAAATGATGCTGAACAGATAGACCAGATAGGGTCCGGTGACAGTATGGCGGTAGAGCAGATTTGCCAGATCGATGAAGTCTAATCGAACGCACAGTGTGATAATGCCTCCGCCGTAATGCCACGCGACCCCGTTCCACACCAGCAGAACACTGAAAAGCATCAGAAACAACCATTTTTTCAGTCCTTTGCCGGTGAGTAACCATTTGATCCAATTCATACGTTTTTCATTCCTTTTTTATCGTTCTTTTTTCGGCGCGGTGTCGGATCAATCATTGAGGGGCTTGTATTTGGTACCCATGCGGGATTTTTCCACATCCCGATGTTCCACGGTGAATTCAATGCCCTCCAAGTCCCGTGTACCTTGTTGCTGTGCTTCCGTAAAACGCCGCTGCAATTCTTCGGCAATCGCCACGGAGCGATGTTGACCGCCGGTGCAACCGATGCCGATGGCCAGGTGCTTTTTCCCCTCGTCAATGTAACGGGGCAGGATATCCATCAGCAAATCGCAGAATTTATTGAGAAAATTTTCTGTCACCTCGTTTTTCAGCACATAATCTCGCACCGATGGCTGTAAACCGGTCAGGGTGCGCATTGCTTCTATATAATAAGGGTTGGGTAAAAAGCGAACATCCATCAGTAAATCGGCGTCGATGGGAGTGCCGTATTTAAACCCGAAGGAATAAATGGTCACAGACATCCGTATCTGACGGGCATCGCCTTCCACCAGTTCCACAATGCGCTCTTTGAGAGCGTTGGCTTTTAAATCGGAGGTGTCGATCAGAATATCCGCCATGCCTCGGATGGTCTGCAGGCGTTTTCGTTCTTCTTGGATGCCGGAGAGCACCGAACCTGTATGGGAAAGGGGGTGTTTGCGGCGGGTTTCTTTGAAACGGCGTACCAGCACATCATCTCCGGCTTCCAGATAAATGATCTCGAAATCAATGCCGGCGGCGTTCATATCCTCCAGTTGG
The DNA here is from genome assembly GCA_965149945.1 of uncultured Peptococcaceae bacterium. Taxonomy (GTDB): domain Bacteria; phylum Bacillota; class Dehalobacteriia; order UBA4068; family UBA4997; genus JAHZFN01. The sequence continues at coordinate 127,005 of CBCTTQ010000001.1, forward strand.
TTGATAAGATCCAGAAAAAAACGTCCGCCCCGCACATCCGCCACCAGGGCGACTTTTTCCAGTCCGCTGTTGCTTTGTTCCGCCAATTCCACAAATTTGCCGAACAAATTGGGGGGCAGATTATCCACGCAGTAAAAGCCTAAATCTTCCAAAATTTGTACTACCTGTGTTTTGCCCGCGCCGCTCATTCCTGTTATGATTTTCAAATCCACCCGTCTGTTCGCGGTTTTTTTCGTCATCTTTTCAGCCCCTTTCCGACGCGTCCGGTCGCGCCGTTACTACCGTTTATTATAGCACAGATTTTCCTTTTCGACCAGAGTTTTCAGACGGCTGATCGAGGGAATCCTGTCGCAATCCGCCCGACGTAAACAAGCGGCATAAAGGCTGCAATAATCTCCCAGCGCCATGAAGGCCAGCCCCTTAGCCAGGCAGTTTTTCCCCATTACCCAGACTGTTTGGCAGCCGGCGCCTCGTTCCGCCGCCACCTTTTCCAGGGCGGCGATTTGTCTTTTTTGGGCGGGGGCTTCTGTCATGGAACGCAGCAGAAACAGCTGTTGCTCGTGGTTTAATGTTTCGATGCCGTTATGGCAGAATTCCGCCAGGCTGTCGCTTAAGGCGGGGAGTTTGGCGTTTTCGTTCAGCATGGCGCGCCAGCGTCCCGCCGCCGCTTCCGGACAGCCTTCCGTTCCCAGTACAATGGGCAGCCGGCGGCAAGCCGCCGCCGCCAGTTTTTTTGCGGGATTTTCCGTGAAAGGAACAAAGGGATTGCAGCGATATACCACCTCGTTTGTCGCTTCCAGCAGTTCCAGCAATTGCCTCGTATCCGTCTGCCAAAGTCCGAAACGAGCCAACAACAAAAATATCGGTACTGTCAAATAGGCCAGCGCTTCCCGCGGCTGCAAGCCGTCGGGCAGCAGGACCAGGGTATCTCCCAGTTGACGCGCGCGCCGCCGCAAATCACCGCCGCCGCAAATCACCGCCCGAGGGATCCCCCGTTCCGCCGCTTCTTCATAACAAGAGCGGGTTTCCGCCGTATTTCCCGAGTAAGAAACCGCCACCACCAGGCTGTCTTTTGTCAAACCCGCCGGTAAATGATACCCGCTCGCCTTTTGGATGGGTACGGCGCAGTGGGTTTCGCCATAGCGCTGGATCAGATGGGCGCCGTTGCCGCTGCCGCCCATACCGCAAATCACCACCCGGCGGGGAATCCCTCGGGGACGTCTCTGTCCCAGAGGGCTGTCCGCTCCCAGCCGCCATGCGTCTCGAATTTGAGCGGGAAAGGCGTTCAGTCGTTCCAGCATAACGGTTACTTTGTTTTCTTCGATCTGATCCAACCGTGGGGCGGCGTTTGCTTCTTCCGCTAAATCTTTTGGCTCCGCTCCCCATTGTTGTAAGGCTTCTCTCATTCTGACTCTCCCTTCTTTCGTGTGTTCGCCCTGGATTCTTTTAGATTGCGTTTTATACTTTATGCGATGAGCGAAAAAAAATGTCTGTCTTTTTATGAGGAATGCTAACAGAAAGAAGCGCGGATGAGTGGATTGTTCCGAACAGATAAAGATAAGGCTTCTTTATGACGTCGTAAAGAGATTCTGGTTGCAAGGAGGCGGTTTTTGGTTTAGAATAGAATCAGGCGGAGTTTTGGATTTGCTGTATCTCCGCACGAATATCCCTCGGCATTGGGTTTTGGTTTTTGTGATGTTTGGTGTTTGGGAAGGGACGGTCTGTCGTGTATTTCCACTTTCGATTTTCGGTATTGAATGCTGGCTGAGCGAGATATTGCGCGATGGAAACAGGCGTCTCTTCCGCTGTTAAATCGTTAAAAAGGCGGGCGTTTTTTGAATACCCGAGAAACGGAGGATTGTATTATGGAGCAACGGAGTATTTCTTTTATCGGTACCGGCAACATGGCGGGCGCTATCATCAAAGGATTGGCCCAAAGCCAAAAAGAGTCGGCGCGCATGTTTTTGTATGATGTAAACAGCGCCAAAGCGCGCGCGCTGGCGGAACAGACGGGCGGAACAGCGGAGCCTGATTTGGCTTCTGCCGTTCGGGACGGGCAGATCATCCTGTTGGCGGTGAAACCCCAAAACATGGCGGATTTGCTGGCGGATATTGCTCCGCTGATCATGGCGGCGGAGGAGCCTAAAACAGTGCTCAGCATCGCGGCGGGGGTTCCTCTTGCTGTTTACGAAGCGGCTTTGCCCGGAGTGGGAGTTTGCCGCGCCATGCCCAACACTTCGGCGGCGGTGCTGGCTGCCGTTACGGGTTTGATGGCGGGCCGACATTTGACCGCGTCTGATCAACAAGCCGTTGAGCAAATTTTCAATGCCATCGGCAAAAGCCTTTGGATTGATGAAAAAGACATTCACGCTCTGATTGCTGTCAGCGGCAGCGGTCCTGCTTATTTTTATTATTTTACGGAAGCCATGGCGGCGGCGGGCGAAGCCCTGGGACTGCCCAAAGAAGTAGCGGAACAACTGGCTCGGCAAACTGCCGTCGGCGCCGGCAAAATGTTGGCGGAAAAACCGGAAAGCGCGACGGAACTGCGCGTACAGGTGACTTCTCCCGGCGGTACCACCGCTCAAGCCATCGAGGTGTTTCAGAAAAAACTGCCCAATGTGGTTTTGGAAGCTATGCGGGCTTGCGCGGAAAAATCCGCGGATATGGCCAAATAATTCATTCAACGGAGGAGGATACGATGATGGACAAATTTATTTACCTGGACAGCGGCGCCACCAGTTGGCCCAAACCCCAGGCGGTTATTGATGAAATGACCCGCGCTCTCACCGAATACGGCGCCAATCCCGGGCGGGGCGCCTATGCCATGGCGCTGCAGGCGGCCACGGTGGTTTTTCAGGCGCGTCAATTGTTGACGGAGTTTTTTCACGGACAAAACCCTCAACGCCTGATTTTTACCGCCAATACCACTGACGGCATCAACATGGCGCTGTACGGATTGTTGAAACCGGGCGATCATGTACTCTATTCTCCGCTGGAGCATAATGCTGTTTGGCGGCCGATCATGACGATGGCGCGGGAAATGGGAGTGGAAGCGGAAATGGTGGAACCGGGTTCTTACGGCGAAATTTCCGCCGCCGCTGTAGAAAAGCAACTGAAACCCAACACCAAAATGGTAGTCTGCGCCCATGCCAGCAATATCACCGGTACTGTCCAGCCGGTCGCGGAAATCGGCGCTCTTTGCCGCCGTCATCATCTGCTTTTTTTGGTGGACGCTGCCCAAAGCGCCGGTATTCTGCCCATTGATATCGAAGCTATGAATATCGATTTGTTGGCGGCGCCGGGACATAAAAGTCTCTACGGTCCTATGGGGACGGGGATTCTTTATGTGGGTGACCGCGCCGAAGCCATCCGTCCTGTTAAACAAGGAGGAACCGGTTCTCGCAGCCAAGAAAGCGTGCAGCCGTCGGATTTCCCCGATCGTTTGGAATGCGGCACCATCAATCTGCCCGGGGTTGCCGGTCTGAAAGCCGCCATCGAAGTTTTTCAACAACAGGGCGCCGAAACCATCATGCGGGATTTGGCGGACAAAACCCAGTATTTGCTGGCCGGCTTGAGCAAAATCCCCGGTGTGCGGGTTTATGGACCGCCGCCGGGCGTACCCAGAACTTCTCTGGTATCCATTAATATTGACGGTATTTCCTCTAATCAGCTGGCCTTTATCTTGGATCGGGAATATCACATCGCCGTGCGCGCCGGATTCCACTGCGCTCCTTTGGGACACCGTATTATGGGAACCACCGAGACGGGCGCTGTTCGTTTCGGATTGGGGCGTGGCAATACTTATGAAGAATTGGATTTTGTTCTTGCTTCTGTAGCGGAAATCGCTCAAAGCGCCGACGAGTCGTAAAAGGAGTTTTTATGCGTTATCAAGGAGTTATTTTCGATCTGGACGGCACTCTTTCCAACAGCGTTCCTTGTATTTTGAAGTGTGCCGCCTTGACCCACCGCAAGTTGGGATTACCCTGGGATGAACAGGAACAACGCGCTGTCATCGGTCAGCCTTTGTATCAGATTGCCCGTCGTTGGCTGCCGGAAGAACGAGTGGCGGAATATCTTGCCGTCTCTCGCGGGTTTAATCAACAATATCTGGGAGAAATGGTGGAGCCGTTTCCCGGGATCATTCCTATGCTTCAACAATTGCATCAACAGGGGGTTAAACTATGTGTGGTTACCTCTCGCTTGAAATGGGGCGCCGATCTTTCCTGTGAAAAAATCGGCGCGGCACCTTATTTGACACGGATCATCGGTGTTGAGGATACCGAAACTCATAAACCGGAACCGGAACCGGCATTGCTGGCTCTTTCTGTCATGAAACTGTCTCCGGAGCAGGTGGTCTTTGTGGGAGACAGCCCCGTGGACATTCTCTGCGGGCAGCGGACGGGCACCGATACCATCGGCGTAGGCTGGGGTGTTACGCCCGCCGAAAAACTGCGGGCGGAACATCCGACCTATTATTGCCCTGATGTGGCGGCGCTGTCAAAAATTCTTTTGGGTTGAAGCGCTTCGCTGTATGCTTGAAAGAAAATTGTTTTTTTTGTGCGGAAAAATTTTCCCAATCGCCGAAAGAATGCCGCCTTTCCAAAAAACGGCGGATGTTCCCTTGGGTAAATATTGTGCAAGTACAAAAAGCAGTCGTATTTTTTTAATACGACTGCTTTTTGTACTTGTGTTTTTGCCTGAAAGTTTTTATGACTGTTTTGTTTCCGATTTCAAGCGCTGCAGCGTCTGAAACTTGTTTCAACAGGTCGATGCGTCGATATTCATCGGAAACCTTTGTTCCGCTCGGCTTCGCTTTTTTTGAAGGCGGCGACAGGGCGTTTCGCCCGGAAAATCGAAAAGGCGGCGTTTCGGGCGCGAAAAGTTTTGTTTCGAGGCGGGTTGTTTTTTTAATAGATTGAGATAACTTGCGCGATACGACGAAGAAGTTTTTTCAAAGACATTTTCGGTATCGAATTCTTCGCGGAAAGATCAGAAAGAACATGCGCGGAAAACAGGGAAATTTTTCTTGTAATCGAGGTATGGGATTTGTTAACGGATTTTTTCGGCGGAAATGGGCGCTTCTTTTTTCAGCCAGTGATAGGAGTGAAGGTGCATTTCCTCGCCTTGCTGGTGAAAGGTGAAGGCGTCGCTGGTGCCGGAGTCGCTGATAAATCCCATTGGTTTTTCTTCTACTGTTTCATAGTGATTTTCGCGGATGAAATGATCTCGAAAAGCGGGGTAGTTGAAGTTTTGTTCCCATGTTTCCGGATAGTCTAACATCGCTTGTTTCATGGATTGACTGCCCGCCTTGAAATAAAAATAAGTCCCTAGGATATCGGTACCGGGATGGAAGTAGGGATCCAGGGTGTCCGTCAAATAGTGGTGATTGAAGAAATTGTACTCGTTACTGGAAAAATAGTCGATGAAAATATCCACACAGTGTCTTTTGAGGGGCAGGGCAAAGGTGGCGTCGCAGATATAGAGAATATCCAGGTTTAGATTGAGCCGGTCAATGCGTTCTTTGTACATTTTCACAATCTCGAAATATTTGTCCGCTAAAATGTATTGGCTGGCGGGATCCATCTGGGAGATGTGTCGATAAGTGAAAGCATAGGCGTTCATATGGTCCTCAAACAGCACCTTGCCGGAAGTCTGCATCCGTTCCAGCTGTCCCAGCATCCAATTGTAAGATTTTTGCAGAGTAGAAACAAAGGTGGCGGGGATGTTTTTCATGAAACTGCGTCCCAGGTCGGGATAATCGTAGACGCTGATGCGACCGCCTTTGGTGCAGAGGATTCCTTCCCGAATTTTGGCGGTGTAGCCGCATTCGCAGAGAAATTCCCCTGAGAGAACATATTGATTTTCGATGTAGGCATCTTTCAAATTCAGCCGCTTTTGGCAGTGGGGACAATAGATTTTGTCCAACATCGCCAGAGGCACCCCTGTTTTCAAAGGATGGCTTTCGATGGTATTTTTGATGGCATCGATTTCATTTTGCACACCGGCGATGGCTTCATCCAGCGCGCCGCGTTCTTGCAGCAGCCGCTCTTTTTGTTCCAAAAAGAAGCGCAGGTAATCTTCAATATCACCGCGGTCGTTTAAATTGCTGACCCGAATCAGAGAAAGGATATTATGGATGTCGCTTAGGGAAAAGCGCAGCTCTTTTAATTTCAGGATCAGCTCCAGGTCTTTCAGATCTTCCTCGCTGAACAGATATTGTTTGTTTTTGTTTTTCGGCACCAACAGTCCGCAGTGAACGTAGTAGCGGACAGAGTTGACGGGGATATGAACTTTTTGGGCGATTTCGCCGATTCTCATGGGCGCACCTCCGGTCTGCCTCGAACAGGGAAGCGGAAATTTATCATAGAAGATAACCATATCATAACACATTTTCGGAAAAAGAGTAAGGTTTTTCGAAAAATCTAGACTTCAGTTGATGTTTTTCGGGAGGGTTTCTCAATGATATGGAAAAAATAACAGCTTTACCTCCCCTTTTTGTTTCTGTTAGTAAAGAGATGGGCAAATTTTTCCAAACGTTACCTTGGAAAAGATTATTCAAAAAACCTTGTGTAAGGATGAGATTTTACAAAAAAAATGAAAATTTCAGACAATTCGCAATAGGGGGAAGATTCTTCCGCTTTTTTTCTTTTTCGAAAGAGATTGTTTCTCTTTTGCGAATTTTCGGAAAAATGCGGCAAAAAAAGCCGTTGACATCGCCTCGAGACGAGGGGGTATGATAAACATATTGTAAAAGGGGTCAGGTTTGTTCGGCGCTCCTTTCGCCGAAACGGCTGCCCCTTTGCCGTTTTTAAGGGCGTGCGCCCCGAGGAAGGGAAAATGAACGCGAAAAAGGAAGGTTTTTTTCAGAAAAGGAGGCTGTGAGATGAACAGCATTTATGCGGACAAAGTATTGTTGAGCAAGAACATTTTTACCGCGGACAGCAAAGAGCCGATTTCCGGCGGTGTGGCGGTTTCCGGTTACTACATCATTGCCGTCGGCAGCAGAGAAGAAATGGAACAATATATTGGAGAAAACACGGAAGTTTACGATTTTGGGGATCAGCTGCTGCTGCCCGGTTTTTGTGACGCCCATGTACATTTGATGATGGGTTGCATGGCGACTGCTTATCCGGATTTGGGACAGAGCAAAGACGCCGAAGACTGCGGCAGGATTCTGCGGGAACATTATGACAGCGATCCCGATTTCTATACCGAAGGCGAATGGGTATTGGGCTTCAATTGGTACCACACCCGCTGGGCGGATAAACGATTGCCCACTAAAGAAGTGCTGGATCGTTACTTCCCCGATCGCCCGGTCTTTTTGATGAATGCCGATTGCCACGGCGCTTGGGTGAACTCCAAAGCGCTGGAAATTTGCGGTGTCAATAAAGATACGCCGGAAGTCCCCTATGGCTACATTCATCGGGACGCCCACGGTGAACCCACCGGTTATCTGGAAGAAATGGCCACCAAACTTTGCATTGAAAAAGCCTATGATCTGCCTGACGCCAAAGAAAGAATGCTGCTGAGAAAAGTCAATGCTTTCTTCAGTCATTACGGCATCACTTCCGTGGGGGATATGCAGTACATTTTGGGTGCCAATGTGGGAAAAGTTTCTGTTTATCGGGAAATGGCGGATCAGGACGCGTTGGATTTCCGTATCAATTTCGCCAACGGTCTCTTTGATGATTTGAAAACCATTCTGGCGCTGCGCAGCCAGTTCAGCAACAAAGAAGATTTGGTGTATTATAACGGTTTGAAGGAATTTGTGGACGGCATCATCTCCACTCATACGTCTATTATGCTGGAACCGTACACCGATCTGCCCGATGCTCCTACCTATTATGAATTGATGGATCTGGCGGAAGCGGAACGCCGTATTGTGTTCTACCAGGGTTTGGGCATCAATGTTCAGCTGCACGCCACCGGTGACGGCGCTGTGCGCGAAGCCTTGAATATGTATGAAAAAGCGGTGAGAACCAACGGTAAAACCCGCGCTCGTCTTTCTGTGGAACATTTGGACCTGACGAATCCCGCCGACTATTCCAGACTGGGAGAATTGGGCATCATCGCTTCGGTACAGCCGCCCCATATTACCTTGTCCGATTCTTTGGAAACCAATGATTATCCTCCGGTGATCGGGCCGGAACGGAGCAAACAGCTGTGGTCTTATAAATCTTTCGCGGATCATGGCGCGGTGCTGGCTTTCGGTACGGACTATCCCGTGGTTTACGACAGTCCGATGATTTCTCTGCATCGCGCCGTTACGCGCAAATTCCCCGACGGCAAGCCGGAAGACGGCTGGAATCCCGAACAGCGTCTCTCCATTGAAGATTCTCTTATCGCCTATACGTTGGGCGGCGCCAAAAAATTCGGTAAAGAAGAGGTAGTGGGTTCCATCCGTGTGGGCAAATTGGCTGATCTGGTGGTTGTGGATAAAAACCTGCTGCAAATTGATCCTGATGAAATCCTCGATGCCAAAGTGGTGTTTACCATGGTGGATGGTCGTGTTGTTTACCGGGGCTGATTGTTTTTACGCGAAACGGCAGATTGAGTCTGAAATAAGAACGCCGTGAACCAAAAGCGGAAATCCCCAAGGCAGTACTCATAAAACAGCATCAGGTTGTTTTCAGAAAACGGCGTAGCTTCGGCTATGCCGTTTTTCCGTTTATCGCGCGCGGACGTTTGCGCTAAACAACACCGCGTTTTCGTTTTGATTAAAGGTTGGTGAGGAATGGTATTTGCGGTAAATTGCTTTGTATGAAAAAATCCCGATTGTTGTTTTGAGGAATTTGCTATCCGTAAGATGGTTGACATGAAAATCATTTTATGCTAGAATGAGTTTGCTTGTCAGAGGACTTGCAATCAAATAAGATTGTTGAAGTGGGATAAGCCTATTTGGGCTTTATCCCGCTTTCTTTTTGCACGGCGGAGTAAGGTCAAAAAGGCTTTACTCCGCTTCCCTTTTACGGAGGTACTTTTATGAACAAAACGATGAACGCAAAAACAAAATCTTTGTTTGGTTACATTTTCCCTGCAATAGGCGGTTTATTTGTAACCTATCTTTATAATGTCGTAGACGGCATTTTCGTTGGACAAGGCGTTGGGGCGGCGGCGTTGGGCGCTGTTAATATTGGTGTTCCGTTTATTACGTTTGTTGTCGCGGTTGCGGCAATGTTTCCTATGGGCGGCGCGACGCTTGTCGCTATCAGGATGGGGCGGGGAGACGGGATCGGCGCGAATCGCGCCTTTATGACGGCTTTTTCTCTTACGCTTCTGGCTTCGTTGATACTGATGGTTGTGGGGATGGTGTTTTCGCGGCAGATTGTAGATATCAGCGGAGCGAGAGAGTTGAGTGCGGAAATGCGAAAAATGTCCGCGGATTATTTGTTTTATTATTCGGCTTTTTCTATTCCGATGCTGATAAGCACCTGCCTTTCTGTGTTTGTCAGAAATGATGGTTCCCCGACGCTTTCTTTTGTCGGAATGTGTGTGGGCGCCGTTGCAAATATCTTTTTAGATTGGCTGTTTATTTTTCCATTCGGTATGGGTGTGATTGGCGCGGCGATCGCTTCGGGCTTGGGGTAAGATTTTCTCCTGTGAGGCGCTTTCGGGCGGAAGCGGGAAATTTATCTGAAAACTCTGGGGAATCGGTGGTTTCGTTGACAAACCGCGTCCTGCCTTTTATAATAAAATAGCTGAAGTCAAGGCGATTTTATCTGTGATCGCGGCAGCGAAAAGGAAATTGGGGATTGAGGGAATGAAGATGAAATGGATGAAAAAAGAACAGACGGCGATCTCTTCCGAAGCCCGACAGAAAAAATCACCCCTCGCCAAACAGGGGCGGACGGAATCTTTGGCGTCGGAAACCGCTGTCTCGACTGTATCGACAGGCGCCGAACCGTCGGCGCGGACAGAAACCGATGAAACGGCGGAATCTGAAAGCGCGGCGGAAGAGCGGGGAAAGGACGCTTTTCAAAAAGCCTTTCGAGTGGCTTTCCCCAAAACCATTCCGGTTTTGACCGGATATTTAGCATTGGGTATCGCTTACGGGGTGTTGATGACTACCAAAGGATACGGGGTACAGTGGGCGGTTTTGGCAAGTATCCTGACGGTGGGCGGCAGTATTCAATATTTGGGTATTACCCTTCTGACGACTGCTTTTGAGCCGGTGCAGGCGTTTTTGCTGAGTGTTTTGGTTAACGCCCGCCATCTGTTTTACGGTATTTCCATGTTGGAGCAATACAAGGGATTGGGCAAACTTCGTCCGTTTTTGATTTTTATGCTGACGGATGAGACATATTCTATTTGTTCCAGTCTGGCGCCGCCGCCCGGAATCAACCGTAAATATTTCTACGGTATTATTTCGGTGATGGATTATTCCTATTGGATTCTCGGTACTTTTTTAGGCGGAGTGCTGGGCAGTTTCATTACTTTTGATACTACAGGCATGGATTTTGTGCTGACAGGTCTTTTTGTGGTGCTCTTTTTGGAACAGATGAGCAGCGGTACCAAAGCTCTTTCCGGTCTCATCGGTTTGGTGTGTTCGGTGGTGGCGTTGACGCTGTTCGGCGGAGATCAAATGGTCATTGCCGCTATGGTTTTGATTTTGGCGGTTTTGTTGGCGGGGAGGAATCGATTATGCATTTGACAGCGACGCAAACGTTGGTAATGATTTTAGCCATGAGCCTGGGTACTGTTTTGACCAGATTTGTGCCTTTTTGGCTGTTTCCCCAAGGTAAAAAACAACCGGCAGTCATCATGTATCTGGGAAAAGCGCTGCCTCCCGCCATGATGGGGCTGCTTATTGTTTACTGTCTGAAAGATGTCTCCGTGATGACGGCGCCCTATGGTCTGCCGGAACTCATCGCCATTGTCGCAGTGGTGCTGCTTCATGTCTGGCGGCGAAATGTGTTGTTGAGTTTGGCGGTAGGTACGGGGCTGTATATGTTTCTGGTGCAGGCAGTGTTTGTTTAGAATATGGAGCCGGACACGCGCTTTCCCTGTCCCGATCAAAGAGAGCCGCCTTGTGAAAAGAAAAGTACGGAGCATGACTGAGTTGAAAAAGGAAATAAAAAAGACCGCTTTTTGAGCGGTCTTTTTGGTTGTTATGATGAGAAATTTTATTCTTCAGGGCAAATGGATTTTACTTCTTTGCCTGCTTTTCTCAATTCGTTGATAGCATGTTTGCCGGCGATACCGGGAGAAGTCATGTTGATCGGATCCAAAATGATGTTCATTTCTTCTTCTGTAACCAGACCTTTTTCCATGATCAGCTGACGAACGGGAGTGTCAGTGGCAACGGCTTCTTTTACAACCATGGAGGAGGGCAGATAACCGATATGAGGCAGCATAGCGGTCATGATGCCAAAGCTGTTGTTTACCAAATTGGCGCAGCGTTCTACATTGGCTTCGATGCCGACTACGCACAGTTCACGGAACAGACGCAGGGAGTTGGCCATGATTTTTTCGGATTCGAACAAAGCATAGCACATTACAGGTTCCATTACGTTCAGATCCATCTGACCGTTTTCTACTGCCAGGCTGGTGGTCAGGTCGTTACCGATTACACGGTAGCAAGTCTGGTTCAGCTGTTCAGCCATAACAGGGTTTACTTTACCGGGCATAATGGAAGATCCGGGCTGGCGGGCGGGCAGTTTAATTTCATACCAACCGCATTTCGGACCGGAAGCCATCAGGCGCAGGTCGTTGGCGATTTTAATCATAGCGAAGGCGTTTGTTTTCATCTGAGAGGACAGTTCGCAAACTTCGTCGCACATCTGGGTGCCGTCTACCAAATCGGCAGAGCTTACCAGAGGCAGACCGGTTTTTTCCGCGGCGAACTGTACGCAACGGTCGATGTATTCGGGATCCGCGTTCAGACCGGTACCGACAGCAGTGGCGCCGGCGTTAATAGCGCAGAGTTTTTTCAGAGAAACTTCCAACCGTTCGATACAACGACGGCAAACATTGGCATAGGCGTTGAATTCCTGACCCAGTGTGATGGGAACGGCGTCTTGCAAATGGGTACGGCCCATTTTGATGACGGTTTTGAATTCTTCGGCTTTTTTGCGCAGAGCTTCTTCGGTTTTCGCGAATTCGTCGATCAAGGTTTTGCCCAGGAAGTTCGCGGTGATGTGAATGGCGCAGGGGAAAACGTCGTTGGTGGATTGACCCATGTTGGCATGGTCGTTAGGGCTGATGATGTCATAACGGCCTTTTTCATGACCCATGATTTCCAGCGCGCGGTTGCAGAGTACTTCGTTGATATTCATGTTGATGGAAGTACCGGCGCCGCCCTGAATGGGGTCGGTCACAAACTGATCGTTCCATTTGCCGTCGATGATTTCATCGGCAGCTTGCAGCAAAGCGTTCCCGATGTCTTCCGGCATACGTCCGGTGGACATGTTGGCTTTTACGGTCGCCCATTTGTAGCAACCCAATGCTTTGATCATTTCGGGGCAGATAACCTGACCGGTAATTTGGAAGTTGGTCAGCGCTCTGGTGGTTTGCACACCATAATAAACATCGTCTTGAATCTCTAATTCGCCTAAAAAGTCATGTTCTTTACGCATTGAAAAAACACCTCCGATAAATTTACTATTAATAGGATTTTTGGCATTTTGCCAAATGCCGCACTATTAATCTAACATGCTAATTATAGCACACCGTTTCGGCAAGTACAATATCTAATGCAAAAAAATACCAAAAGTCCTGCTATAGGTTGGTTTTTGGGGATTGCTTTTTTGGAGGAAAAGGACGAAAATACAACAAAGTTATCAGAAAATTATGAATAGGATTTTGGGTTTTTATCTTGATTGGACAAGGAACTGTGAAAATTTTTTGGAAATTGCCGCGATCCTTGTTCCCATGGGCTTTTGGCCGATCAGTATAGGGAAAATCTCTGTTTCTGATCCGCGTCGTTTGGGGAGGATGGGGCGGGTTTGTTTTTTCCCTTTTTTCGGAAATTCTTTCGGAAGTTTGAGAAAACGGCGTCGCAGCGGAAAGGATTTGCCCGAGACGGCAGTGGTTTGGGTCTTGTTGAAGAGGTCCCGACGGGTAAAAGAAAAAAGCGGTTTCGGTCGGCATGTCGCGGAAGAGGTCCGCGCGGGTGAGAAAACGGGCGGGGAAAGGACCCGCGGGATTGCAATGAAAAAAAAAGTATAGTATAATGAAGAAGCATTGACGGATGCCCTAAAGGGAACCCGATGAAAGAACATAAAGAGGTGTTTGTGGTATGAAGCAAGTATCCCCGCTGATTTCCGGGGTTTTGATTGCGGTGATTTTTTGGCTCCTTGACAGTATTATGCTGAGTTATACTCTTGCCGATCCGACGCTGATGGGCGTATTGTTTACGCAGGCGCCTATTGTGCGGTTGTCGTATCGACTGCTGTTTTTGCTTATCTGTGTGTTCATCGGAGGCTATCGCAGCTATCGTCGTATCATGAATTTTGACAGCATTTTTGATCAAGAAGACAAACAAAAAAATGTGCGGGACAGCATTCGCAACAAATATTTAAAACGGGTGAAGGTGGAAACGGTTCATGTAGGCCATGAAACCATTGAGCGTCTTTGCGCCGAAGACGACGCGCGTATTGAAAATGTTAACAAGCGCCGTCCGCCCAAACGGGAAAGTTTCCTTTTACGGGATGTGTCGGAACGCAATCGCCAGACTTGGGAATATTGCAGTGTGCTGGGGGTAAAAATCGGCCTTTCGGTGCGTGATCTCAGCAAATTGAATACCCTGTGTTATTGTCATGATATGGGTAATTGGGATGATGAAGCCAATCATATTGAACGAGGGGTGAAAATTGCCGAAGAAATCCCCGAATATCGACGGCTGGCCTTTGCCATTAAATTTCATCATGAGCGCTATGACGGCAAGGGACCCTATGGTTTGAAGGGAAAGCGCATCCCGATCATCTGCCGGGTTTTCGCGGTGGCGAATAAATTTTATGAGTTGACCGATCCGGAAAAAGAAAACGCCTTAGATCGCAAAAAAGCCTTGGCCGCCCTGATGGATTACAGCGGCACTTTGTTGGATCCGGAGTTGGTGTTGGTGTTTATTTCCACGGTGGATAACGCCAACGCCCGGCCTGCCTCGGATGAGCTGCTGACCAGTCGTTTCGGCGGCGGACTGTCTTTGCCTGATTGAGAATCCTGCAGGCGGCGTTGTCTCCCGCCGGTGAGAAATTCCCTCTGTCCCGTTTTTCCGGTATTCCGCGAAGGGGAAGGGTTCCCGAAAGATCGCCGATTGACGGAAGCGTGCGCGGGATAAACAGAGAATCCGCGGAAAACAGGGAAAACAAAACGGTCTTGAGCAGGCTGTGTATTGAAAAAGAAAGAGTGTACGAATCATAAAACGCGCCCCCCTGGGGCGCGTTTTATGATTCGGTATTACATATGCGGGTTTTCCACCCAGATATCCATAACTTCCGTGTGATTCAGAGCGTCTTCAATCAATCCTTCCACATCCAGCGCCGCCTCCTGTTTGCGGGCTTCTTCCACTTTGGGACGGATTTTGGGATGTTTCGGCAGGAATACGGTACAGCAATCTTCATAGGGACGAATGGAAGTGGTGTAGGTGCCGATTTTTTGCGCCAGCGCCATGATTTCTTCCTTATCCATGCCTACCAGCGGTCGCAGCACCGGCATATTGGTCACTTCATTGATGCAGTAGATGCTCTCCAGCGTTTGGCTGGCCACCTGGCCGACACTCTCCCCGGTATAAATGGCCAATCCTCCCTGTTGGCGGGCGATACGTTCGGCAATGCGGAACATAAAACGCCGCATAATGGTGATGCCGTAATCTTCCCGGCAATGTTCATGGATGGCTTTTTGAATTTCGGTGAAATGAACGCAGTGCAAGCGGATGGGGCCGTTGTTCCAACGGGAAAGCCCCATGCAGAGGTCGATGACTTTTTCTTTGGCGCGTTCGCTGGTGAAGGGATAGCTTTCAAAATGCACCGCGTCCACCACGACCCCTCGCTTCATGGCCATCCATGTGGCCACGGGGCTGTCAATGCCGCCGGACAACATTACCACGGCGTGTCCGCCGGTACCTACGGGCATTCCTTTGGCGCCGGGGATTACTTCGCTGTATAAATAGGCGGCTTCGTCCCGCACTTCCACATTGACTACTGTCTGAGGGTAATACATGTTGGCTTCATAGGCTTCGCCGCAGCGGCTGAAAATGTAGCCCGCCACATGTTTGCTGATTTCGGGAGAGGTGAGAGGAAAGGTTTTGTCGGAACGACGGCTTTCCACCTTGAAGGAGCCGCCGCCGGGCAGCGCGTCTTGCAGCACTTGCCAGGCAGCTTCTTTGATTTTATCCATATCTTTTTCACATTCGATGACCGGGCAGATGGCGTAAATGCCGAATACTCGTTCCAGTCGATCCAGTACTTCCACCGAATCGCAGCCGGCCGGTACCAGCAGCCGTCCCCAGTTGTTGATGACTTTGCGGGGGCTGCAGGGCTCCACGGCTTTTTCGATATTTTTAATCAGTTTGTTGAGAAACTGTTGTTTGTTTTTGCCTTTCAGTCCCAGTTCCCCGTATTTTACCATTAAATATTTATATTGTCTCATATCGCGCACCTCTTCCCGTTATTGTTGTTTGGTTGTTCCTAAAATCCGTCGCAGTTCTTGGACGGAGCGGATGACGATTGCCGCTGCTTGTTCGGCTTCCGCCACGGTGTTTGTCGGAGAAAAACTGAACCGCAGCGAACCTTCGATGGCTTCTCTGCTCAGTCCCATGGCGGTGAGGACAGGACTCAGCGTATCTTTTTTGGCGGCGCAGGCCGACCCGCTGCTTACCAGCAGTCCCGCTGTTTCCAGGGTGTGAAGGAGTACCTCGCTTTTTACACCGCCGAAACAGATGTTCAGCACATGAGGCAGCCCCGCTGTCGCGGGACCGTTGATTTGCCAGTCGGACAGGGGCTCCAGCCCTCGCAAAAAGGTGTCGCGCACCGCCTGTACCTGCTTTCGGTTGGCGTCCAGCCGCGCCATGGCTTTTTGAGCGGCCAGCCCTAAGCCGACAATGCCGGGCAGATTTTCCGTACCGCTGCGCAGGTTTTGCTCTTGTCCGCCGCCGCCGAACAGGGGTGTCAGCCGCACCCCTCTGTTGACATAAAGAAACCCGATGCCTTTGGGGGCATGAATTTTGTGACCGCTGGCGGAAAAAACATCAATCCCCAGGGCTTTGGGTTTCAGGTTTAATTTGCCGAATCCCTGTACGCCGTCCACATGGAAAAAAATTCGCTGCTTTTGGCGGCGCAGGATTTTGCTGATGGCGTCTACAGGCAAAATACTGCCTACTTCATTATTAACCAGCATCAAGCTGACCAGAATGGTGTCCGCTGTCAGCGCCTGCTCTACAGCGGTCGGCGAGACGGTGCCTTCCTTATCCACCGGCAAAACCGTCACTTGAAATCCTTGCTCCCGCAAAAGGCGGCAGGTGTTGAGGACTGCCGGGTGTTCTGTGGCGGCGGTGATGATGTGGCGCCCTCTTTTGCGATAAGCGTGGGCAATGCCCTGGAGGGCCAGGTTATCCCCTTCGGTGCCGCCGGAGGTGAAAAAAATTTCTTCCGCTTCGACGCCTAGGGAGACCGCTACCTGACGGCGGGCGGTTTTCAATAATTTTTCCGCTTCCATTCCTTTTTTGTGCAAAGAGGAAGGATTGCCGTAGGCTTTGGTCATTACCTGATAAACCAGATCCGCCACTTCGGGGTCCACACGGGTGGTAGCGCTGTTATCAAAATAAATCTCCTGCATCTTTGTTCACTCCAATTTTCGTGTTTTTTATCTGAATTTATTTTACAGGCGTTGAGAAAGGCTGCCCCGCGGGCAGCCGCGTCATTTTTTGATTGTCTTTTTCTATTATAGCATAAAAAACGCGGAGAACCAACGGCTGGGGAGAAAATCCCCGTCCGCGATTGCGGAAATCCTACCGGGCGGCGGGGGATTGAAAATTCGGAACCGTCGCGAAATTATTCGAAAAAGAGAGAGGATCGCGGGAGAGTAACAGCGGCAGAGGGGAAGGATTCGCGTTTCAGAATCTTTTCCGCTTAGAGGGGAAGAATTCGGGGGGGTTGCTTTTTTAGAGGATTTGATAATCACCGAAGCGATTTCTTTGCTTTTTTGGGAGAATTCTTCCGGGAAAGCGGATGGCCCATCTGTTGCTTTAACGCATTAAAATATTATAGCTTTAAAGTATTGACATTTCGAAAAGAATCCTTTATACTAAAAGCAGAAGCGGAAGAAAATTTTTCTTCCGCGGCGAAGAACCCCGCGGCGGCGCCGCGGAATGAAAGGAGACGGTATTATGAGAAAGAGAACCATGCTATTGAAATTGGCGAACTATGACATTGAAAAATTGTTTGAAAACTATTGTAAATATTATTGTCAGGTTTACAATGACAATCAATTTATGCATATGGTAAAATGGCGGGAAAAAATTAATGATGTGGTTGCTTTTCTGAAAGAAGAGTTGGGCAATGACTGCCTGAGCAATTTAGAAGCATATGATTATGCGCCGGAAACCAAAGAGCACATTCACAATATCGCTTCTGTTTATGAAATTGTGAACCGCTCTTAAGGTGAAGTCGATTACTTCTCTCTTTCGGGAAGAAGAACAACCGAAAGAGAGTATGAGTACGGGGCGTTCGTTTTTCGGTATCATTCTTTCTTTATTCGGAGCGTCCGCGGCTGAGAAAAGGCATCCCCTCCACAGGAAAAATAAACCAAAGAGGCATTCTTCTTTGGTTCTATCATAAATTTGCACGCGATACATTTTTAATAAACGGGAAGGGATTTCTTCCTGCGAATTTCTCAAATTTCACAAAAGGAGACGCGCTGACGGCGCGTCTCCTTTTTATCTGTTTCGTTTTATACTTTTTCCGACTGTTTTTTTTGATTGATGTTTGGATTCAGCGTGTTCTTTTATGAAGAAAAAAGGGAAAGAATAATGACCGAAGCTCGTAACATTTTCATTGGATGGTGTTTGTTGGACAGAGACCGCGCGCGATGAAAAACAGCGAATCTCTCGAAAACAGGATGATTGAGGTGAGGCGGGTCTTTTTGGCAAAAGCGGGATTTCAGCGGAAAATAAACGCCCGGATTTCACTTTTCAGTGAAATCCGGGCGTAGGGTTTCTTGTCAGCAAGAGATTTTACAGATGATATTCCATCGGGTAAGTGAGATAGCAATGGGGTTCTAACTGGTCACAGGTAACATATCCGGCGGGCGCGGTCAAAAGACTGGGGATGCGGTTGACTACAGTAGCGCAGGTATGTTCTACCGTAGCGGGTTTTACCACATGGAATTCGGTATTCGGTTCACCGGTAATCCACCAATCGCACATATCGCCGTCTTCGGGACCGTATACTTTGCCGATGGTTTCCTCTTCGATCGTGATGCCTTGCATGGTTTCGATGGTCACCACCGCGGACATGCCGATGCAGTTGCCGGCGGGAATGGTTTTGCCCAAGGTGGAACTGTATACATCATGGTCGACAATATACGGTACATGTTTTTGCGTCATGGATTTGATGGTCAGACCCAGTTTGCTGCAGATGGCTTCGCTGGCGTTCCATGCGTAGGATGGCTCAAAATCAGCGGGATGGGCGATTTTTTGTTCAAATTCTTCGGGCGTCAGGTCACAGCCATGGGCGTTGGCCAAAGCGAGACCGTAATCTTCTACGTTATAGCTGTAGGCGCCTTTGATTTTTTCGATTTTATTGCAGCCGCTGGCTACCATGGCGACCATATTGATCCAGAAGATATCCTGCATGCCGGATCCGGTGATGGTGCAATTATTTTCTTTTGCCAGCGCGTCCAGACGGTTGATTTGCGCCGCGGAAGTTGTCCACGGATAAATGGCTTCTTCGCAGGTCGTAATCACATTGATGCCGCGGGAAACACATTTTTCCACTTGATCGTAAATATCTCCGATAAAGCTGAACAGGGTGACAATGGCTACATCCGCGTCACATTCATCCAGCACTTTATCCGCGTCATCGGAAATGATCACACCGGTTTTCAATCCCAGTTCGGCGTAATCGCCTACATCCATTCCTACTACCTGAGGATTGACATCGATGGCGCCCACAATCTGAGCTCCGTGTTCATATAAATACCGAAGGGTGTATTTTGCCATTTTACCGCAACCATACTGAACCACTTTAATCTTTTCCATATTGATTCCTCCTTGACATTATTGTTTTGAATAACGTTTCAGTGAAGCGATAGGAAAAAAGATGTCTCTTTTCATATCCGTAACTTTAGTATAAACCCTCATGCGGAAGGAGAGTCAAGAGTTTTTGTGAAAATTTTGGAACTATTTTCATCCTTTTGGAATGTGACCGGTACCTGCAGGCGGAGAAACATCCTGCGGGGGTCGTTATCAAACACATTAAAGCCTGTTACAACCTCGCAAATATAATCCCCCGCTATTTGATAGTTCATATTTTCGCAATGATCCCGCAGCAGCCGCGCGCAGCGTATTTCATCATCATAATTATCTAAGTAGATACAGGCGTACATGCCGCTGTCGATTACCTGCAGAGCGGAAAGATCTCCCTGATCGCGGTCGCTGGTAAAAATGAAAATCTGATCCGCCACAAAGCGGTCTTCCAGAAAATCTTTTTGCAGAATGGAAGTCCCGATGTTGTAGGAATGGATTTGCTGAAATCCTTTTTCTTCCAGTTTTGCCCGCAGTTGGCGCAGGCTTTGCTCGTAGCTGTGGATATCGTCCTGATAAAAATTGTAAGAGCAGGGAATTCCCCAAGAAAAACGTCGATCGATGTATTCTAAAGAAAGAGTGCCTGTAGCGGGAGATTTACGGTATCGTTCAATCGACATGATGGACCGTTCCACCGCGTCATGCTGGGCTTTGAGCTGGCGCATTTGCAGGTGGATTTGCTCGTTTTTTTGTGAGAGAAGCTCTTCAATGAGGGAAATATCTTCCTTTTGCAGCACCTGAGAGATTTGGGACAGGCTCATGCCCAGTTCTTTCATATAGGCGATCATGTCTAATCGGGCGTTTTGATTGATATCGTAGTAGCGATAACCTGTCTTGGGATCGACATAGCGTGGTTTAAGCAGCCCCTTTTCATCATAAAGGCGCAAAGTAGGGATGGAAATCCGATTCATCGCGGCCATTTTACCGATAGGAATTAAATTATCTTTCATGAAAATCCCTCCAAAACTCTAATCTTAATTAAGAGTTTACGACTGTTTTGGATGAATTGCAAGGGCCTTTGTTCATTTTGATGAAAAAAGATTCGCTTTACTTGAGAAATAACGGATTAGGTAAGAGTGCCGCGGGAAGATTTGTCGCTCGTCTGTCTCATAGCGGCGGGGAAGACGTACTTTTCGTAATAATTTTACAGAACTGTTTGTTTCTATACTTCTATAATAAAGAGAGAAAGAGATGTACAGCGGAAATTTTCGGAAAGAGAAAACGGTATCGATCGGGAGCGGCGTTATCGGTTTCGTTATAAAGAAAGGAAGCGGCGACGATTGGCTCTCTGATTGCCAAGTCTTTAAGGCGGCGTTTTTGATTGCGGTTCGGCAGCCCCTTGGCAAAGGAGGTACTTTTTTGAATCCCGAAGGGATTCTTTGCCGCGGGTAAGGGATGGGTTGGCGGTTTTAGTGAGGCGTTTTCGAAAAGAAGAAAAGAAGAGAAATGTCACTGATAAGGAAAATGCCTGCTATCGGCATTGGTTGTGGGGAATGAAGGAAAATACGAAAAGAAAATTGTTAGAATTTTCAGAGTATACAGAATACATGCGATTTTAGCGCTTTAAAGTGTTGACATTGGCGAAAAAATCGTTTATAATGAACTCACAAAACAAAAACAAATCAAACAAAAAAGGAAACAATAGTCGGGCAGGTGAAAACATCAAAATTCTTCGCGAAAGCGAATGACGGCAAAGATGAAAAATCTGCGAAAGCAAAATTGCTCCACGGGGAGCAATTCCACAGAACCCTGAACCGAAAGAGAATCCGCTGAAGAAGTCAAAAGACTAAAACAATTCCAAAAGGGATCAAATTGAAAAAAGTCTTTTCGATGAATTCCAAAAAAGTTTTCAAAAGAAAGAAAATATCGAAGAGTACTCCTTCGGACCAAGCTTCAAAAGAGCGTAAGCCGAAAGAGATGGCTTCAAAAAAATCTTTCAAAAAAATTCTTCCGAAAGATTTCTCAAAAGAAGTAATTCAAAAAAAGTTTCCGAAGAAACCCTTTCCTGAAAATTACTTTGAAAATGTTCGAAAAGGAAAAAGAAATTACGAAAGAAAAACCTCAAAAGAAGAGGAATTTTCAAAAGTAATCTTCCAAACCGGAAAAACTCAAAAAGCGCCTCAAAAGATGAGGAAAGGCAGACTTGAGAAAGGTAAAAAACATGTTGAAAACGCGCAAAGAGCGCGGAAACAACATCTTTCAAACCTAAAAAATTTCAAAAGAACAAAAATCAAAGAAAAACACGAAGTATCCGTAAGAAACTGCGATTTCCAAAATTCAAAAAGAGGAAATTCCCAAAAAGAGAAAAACTTAGCAATAAGAAAATCTTCAAAGAGCAATGCTCAAACAGAAGAAAACTTAGCAATAAGAAAAACTCAAAAGAGGAAATTCCCGAAAAGAATCGAAAAAGCAGAAAACAAAAAGGGAAACCAAACAAAAACAGGAAAATAACAGGTAATTTCTCAAGAAACAAATTTGAAAAAACTTCTTTCAAGCGAATCAAAAGAGAACGAAAACAATTGGAAAATCATCAAAGAAAAAAGTAAAAGCGAAAACCCAGAAAAGAGAATTGCTGAACCGAAGCGGAAACAGGAGGTATATTTTCAAAAGAAAGAACAATCAAAAGTTCCTTCAAAAAAAAAGAAACAAAAAAGAAAATAACCTCAAAAATTGAAAACAAAAAGGAGTGAATCAAACTGCTTAGTCCAATCGTAACCAAACACCTGCCCGAATTATATAACTAAAATGCTCTCGATGTTGATCGGGAGCATTTTTTTTATCTGAATAGATGATGGATCGAAGGATAGACGTTTTGTCCGACAGTGGGCGAAGTTTTCGTTTTTGTCTATGTCGAATTCGGCGGCGGATGGTCAAAAAGAGCGGGGAAAGAAACGAGGGGGCAACGAAACCGTGAATATGATCGATTGTCGCGAGCAAAAGGAAAAGAGATCGAAAGGGTTCTTGTCGTTGTTTTTGATTCTCTTGACGAAAAATTTTTCAAAAAGCGGATCTCCGGCAAAAGGAGAACCAGGAAAAATGGAATGCGGACAAGAAAATCAGAGAAAAATAAGGGTAGATGTTACATGCGGAAATTTTTTTGAAACAGCGCCGCGTTTGTAGTATAATCAAGGAGGAATAGAACAAAGAAAGGGGCGGGCAGCTTTCGCTGCCCAACAGAATCGATGACAAATTTTCAATTGACGGCGCCCTGTCATTTCGGGGTGGAAGCGGTTTTGGCCAGAGAAATCCGCGATTTGGGATTGGAAGTCACTTCCACTGTGGACGGTAGGGTGAATTTTATCGGCGATGAAGTGGGGCTTTGTCGTGCCAATCTTTGGCTTAGGACGGCGGAGCGTGTGCTGATAGAGGCGGCGTGTTTTCCGGCGCGAACGTTCGAGGAGTTGTTTCAGGGAGTGCGGTCGGTTCCCTGGGAGATGTATCTGCCTGTTGACGCGGAATTTCCCGTGGCTCGGGTCAGTTCTCTCAGATCTAAGCTGTTCAGTACTCGCGACATTCAAAAGATTACCAAAAAAGCCATGGTGGAACGGTTAAAAAGCGCTTATCGTCAGCAGTGGTTTGAGGAAACGGGCAGCCGTTATCCCCTTTGGGTGCAAATCAGCAAAGATCAAGTCCATCTTTATTTGGAAACTTCCGGCGCCGGTTTGCACAAGCGAGGTTATCGCCAGAACAAAAATCTGGCGCCGCTGCGGGAGACACTGGCAGCCGCGCTGGTCAGCTTGATTCCTTGGCATACAGACCGTATTTTGGTGGATCCTCTTTGCGGTTCTGGCACCATTCTGATCGAGGCTGCCTTGATGGGAATCAACAAGGCCCCCGGTCTGGAACGGAGATTTTTAGCAGAAAGTTGGGATTTTTTACCGTCCGACGCTTGGAAAATCGCGAGGGAAGAAGGCGCCGATTTGCTCAAAAAAGACGAGGTCTTTCGGCTGCAGGGCTATGATATTGACGATCATGTCATTCGTTACGCGCGGGAAAACGCCCGCTTGGCGGGGGTGGCGGATTATCTTCATTTGCAGCGCGCTGATGTGCGGAATTTTCGCCATAGCGGCAAATATGGGTTCATTCTCTGCAATCCGCCCTATGGGGAGCGATTGGAAGATCGGGAAAGTGTCACGGCGCTCTATCAGGATATGCGAAAGGTCTTTGATTGTTTAGATACCTGGTCATACAGCATCTTGACAGCCTTTCGCGGTTTTGAGGAAGTTTGGGGTAAGCCGGCGGATCGTCGCCGTAAACTCTATAACGGTAGGTTGAAGAGTACGCTATATCAATATATGGGACCGAAGCCGCCTCGCCGTCATGATTTATCTCTTCGGGAAAAGTGATAAATATATCGCGGACGGCGGTGATGGGCATTGCTTGCCGTTGAAAATCGCGCTTTGCGGAGGGGGTGTTTTATGGGATTGCTCAAAAAATATTTCAATAATACGCGAAGACCCGAGGGATTGTTGGGAAAAATTCTTTTGCGCGACATGAACAAGGCGCACGCCGCCGTGTCGGATTGGGGGCTTTCCCAACTGACGGGGTTGAAACCCGCCGCTATCGCGGATTTGGGCTGCGGCGGCGGGCGCAATGTCGCCCGCTTGCTGGAACTGTTTCCTTCTGCCGTTGTGACAGCGGTGGATTATGCGGAGGTGTCTGTGGCAAAAACCATCCGCTTCAACCGACGGGAAATCTTACAGGGCAGATGCCAAGTGCTGCGGGGGGATGTTTCTTCTCTGCCTTTGGAGGAAGGCGTTTTGGATCTGGTGACAGCTTTTGAAACGGTATATTTTTGGCCCGGTCCTGTTACAAGCTTTCGGGAAGTGTGCCGCGTCTTGAAGCCGGAAGGTTTGTTTCTCATTGTCAATGATTCGGACGGCAGCCGCCCTGATGATCGAAAATGGTGCAAGCTTATTGACGGGATGCGGATCTATGACAGCGGGCAATTGACCGCGTATTTAAAAGAAGCGGGTTTTGGTGAGGTCATCATGAATCATGATGCCGCTCGGCATCGCCTGTGTCTGTTGGCAAAAAAGGAAAAGACTTCGTTTTATGAATAGGGTTTGCGAAGTTTTATCCCAAAAACCGGAAGTTTTCCTGTTTTGTCGGTACTGCGGGGCGGTTTTTATCATGTTGAGGGGTCTTTCTGTCGAGTGAAAGGTGTGGGCGATGTTTGTGGATCCCCTCCTTTTGAAATCATTTTTTCGGCGAGAGTTGTTGTGTTTTGGTAAACGGAGGAAAAGTCCGCGAAACGGAAAGGAAAAAACAACAAGGAAACACGTCGAGAAAAGAACAAAAGAATAAAAAAAAGAGAACGAAATTTCTTCGTTCTCTTTTGAATTGCGCAGGTTGCGTTGGGTGACGGTTCTGTTAACATGTTCCCGAGGCGGCAAGCCGTGACGAGATTTTTTTGCTTGACCGTTTACCCGTATGCGCTGAAACCTGTTACGGTTTGTGTCGCTAGAACGGTTGCGATTTGTAAGGGTTGCCCTTTGGGCGTTTGGCTTTGGGAGGTCCCAGAATTTCCGACCAGATAATCGCCTGTTGCAGTGGTGTCAATTTTTGTTGCTGCAACTGTCGGGCAATTTGGTCGTAGCCACTCGTTTTTTCCTGATAAACGGTTTGAATCGGTGTCGCCACCACTGTTTTTTCCGGGGGCTGACGATGGGTTTCCGCCATTTCCACCGGAATCGCCAGGACGGGGTCTGCCGTTGCTTTTCCGATTTTCTTAGGACGGCGAGGCGCTCCTTCTCGGGAACCACGGCCTTCGGTATAGCCTCGACCTTCTCGGGAACCACGGCCTTCGGTATAGCCTCGACCCTCGGTGGATCCTCGACCCTCTTTCAGAGAGCCGACCCCTTCCGGTAAAGACTCGTCGATGATATCTTTAAGCTGTTCGGCTTTTTGGCGAGCATTGTCGTATTTGCGCCGAAAATCGTCCAACGTCATCCCCTGTTCTTTGGGGGATTCCGCGTAAGGATGCCCGGAAGCGGGACGCCGCGGCGGTTGCTCGGGAGCGTTTCGGCGCCCATCGGCCATTTTGGCGCGGGCTTCACGGGCTTTTCGCGCCTGTTTTGCTTCTTTTTTTTGTTTCTTTTTGCGGCTTTCCATCAGCCCCGTCCCAATGATCAAGGCTGCCACGATAATGCTTAACCAATCCATGACGCCACCTCCTTTGCTGTTTGATAAACTTCATGAACGGAGGGTCTTATTGGTCGGATTGATTTTTGTTTTTGGGCATTTTATGCTGGGTTTGTTCCGTTTCCCCTTTGGCGATGCCTTCCCGCATATCGGTATCGGCTTGAATATTTTTCATGTTATAATAATCCATTACACCCAAATTGCCGTTACGGAAGGCGTCAGCCATTGCCAGCGGTACTTCTGCTTCCGCTTCGACTACTTTGGCGCGCATTTCTTGGATTTTAGCGATCATTTCCTGTTCGGAAGCCACCGCCATGGCACGGCGTTCTTCCGCTTTGGCTTGAGCAATCTGCTTGTCGGCTTCTGCCTGGTCGGTTTGAAGTTGGGCGCCGATGTTTCTGCCTACGTCTACATCGGCGATATCGATGGAAAGGATTTCAAAGGCAGTCCCCGTATCCAAACCTTTTGAGAGGACGGTTTGAGAAATGCGGTCGGGATTTTCCAGCACTTCTTTGTGGCTGACGCTGGAGCCGACAGTGGTGACAATCCCTTCGCCGACGCGGGCGATGATGGTTTCTTCGCCGGCGCCGCCTACCAGACGGTCAATGTTGGCACGGACAGTTACCCGCGCTTTGGATTTAACTTCGATGCCGTCTTTGGCAACGGCAGCTACCATGGGGGTTTCGATGACTTTGGGGTTGACGCTCATTTGAACGGCTTCCAGCACATTTCGTCCTGCCAGGTCGATGGCGGCGGCTCGTTCAAAGGGCAGATTGATGTTAGCTCGTTCCGACGCGATTAGCGCGTTGACGACGCGGTCGACATTGCCGCCCGCCAGATAATGGGCTTCCAACTGACTGACTTTTACGTCCAGACCGGCTTTCTCAGCTTTGATTAACGGATTGACAATTTTGGCGGGAGAAACACGACGCAGCCGCATCCCGATCAGGTCGATGATGCCGACTTTGGCGCCGGCGGCCAGAGCGCTGATCCATAGCCCGATAGGAACAAAAAAGAGAATCAGCACGATGAGAACAATGATCACGGCGATCAGAATCCAGGTTGACAATAAAAACACCCCTTTTCGATAAGTTTTGATGCAGCGAGCGGGCGATGCATCCATGTTTGCTGTTTTTTCAGAGTTTTTTGATTGGTTTCGGTTTATGAAATGCAATCGGTTTGACTGCTTGCCGAACAGTAGCAGCGGCGGTGTGCCGCTTTGTCAATGGGAACGCCGTTATTTTCGGCGTGTATCTTTTTTATTTTACGCGATGAAAAAAAATCCATACGGTTTTAAAAGGTTGGTTTTTCTCTGTGTTGAGGAACAATCGCTTCTTTCTGATATCCGCGTGCCGTTATGCTGCCGATGAATGATTTTCCGCGGCATTTTTGAAATCTTGGCGTCAGATCTTTCGGACAATGACACTGCTGCCGTCCACTTTGATCACTTTGACACGGTCTCCGGCGTTAATGAAGTCGCCTTCGGTGACTACGTCTACCCGCTCAGCGCCGATTTTTACAGCGCCGGCAGGTCGCAGGGAAGTCAATGCCACCCCTTCTTTATCCAGGTAATTATGGATATTGATAGGCTGGCTCAAATAGCCTTCTTCTGTGGTTGTGGCGTCTCGCAGTACCAGTCGCTGAAAGATGTTGCGATTTTCGCCGTTTTTTTCTTTTTCTGTTTCTTTGCGTTTGTTTGCCATAATCAGTATCACCACCACGAATAAAACAAGTAAAATTTGAATCAATGCCAGCGCCAGATTCGGCGCGATGAGCAAAATTACCAAAACCAGGAACAGTACGCCCAGAATCCCCAAGACCCCGTTGCTGTCCGGAATCAGCGCTTCCAGCACCAAGAGTATCAGCGATCCCGCCAGCAGCAGTCCGGGATAGATCCCCGTCGCGCCTACCTGGTAGTTGTTGAAAAAATAAAAGAAAAGAAAGATGACGCTGAGGACGCCTGCCAAACGGTATCCGGCGCCGAACAATGCCAATGCCAGCAACCCTGTACCCAGTACCAACAGCAATGTGGAAAAAACGGGAGAAGAAAAATTGTCATAATAAATCTCAGGGATACTTTTTTCTTCTTCGATGATGACGCTGTTTTCCAATCCATAATCCGTCAACAGCATCTGGATAGAAGTGGATTCTCTGTCCGCGATGTTTGTCTGCAGCGCCGTGTTGGCGGAGATGGTCAGCCAGCTGAGGTCTCCGGCTGTGCTGATGATGGCGCTTGAAGCCGCTGTTGTTTGCGATGTTCTGCCTGTTTGCAATAAAATTTCGGAAAACAGGCTTTGCCATTTCTGCTGCTCTTCTTCCGAGAGAGTGTTGAAACGATGGAATTGGGGATCGGCGCCCAAATTGGCGCCGGGAGACACTACTACATCGTCACAGGAAAGCGCCGCCAACACGGCCCCGTCATAAGCGCGGTCGTTGATATAACAAACGGTATAAAGGGGGGTGTTTGTTAACATATTGGCGACTTCTTCCACAAACGGACTGTATGTGGCGGAAGCGTTCATTTCCAACAGAACATAATCCGCGCGGTCATGTTCTGCTTCTTCCAAACCGCGTTGGATGTAACTGACCATAGTTTTGGAAAAATCCTCTTTGATGGTGAGGAAGTAGACAATTTTTCCTTCTTCTGTTTGGCTGTTGTTTTCTGTTTGGTCATTTTCCGTCGCCGCGGCTTTTGCCGTAGGCAACAAGCAGCAGAACAACGCCCCCAACAACAACAGACAAAACAATCTGCGGAAACAGCCTGTCTGGAAGCTGTTCACATCATCACCTCTTTTGCGGAGAAAGGGGTTACTGCTCCAATAGACTGCTGAGCCAAAGGAGGATAATGGCGATGATGGCGATAGGGTAGAGTACTTTTCGCAGGCGCATTTTGCGTGCTTCTTTTTCTGCTTTGGCGCTGATTCCGGACGGGATTTGTTCCTTTTGGATATCGTCTCGCGTGTCGTTGCTTTCGGCGCCGGAATTGTTTTCCGCCCTGTCTTCGGGCAGCGGCAGATCGTGTCGGTCTTTCTCCATCATCATATTGATTCCCCGTTTCTCTATTCAGATTATAACATAATCAGGGATTTCCTGACAACAAAATGGAAGAAAAACGCACCCTATTCGGTGCGTTTTTAGTCTTTGTCAAAGATTATTCCGTGTACTCAAATTTATACCCGATGCCCCAAATGGTTTTGATGCAGCTGCGGTATTCACCGATGTTGCTGCGCAGCATTTTGATATGGGTATCTACGGTACGGTAATCTCCGCAATAATCGTAGCCCCAAACATCCGCCAGCAGCTTGTCCCTGGAGAGCACCACACCGGCGTTTTGGCAGAGACAAAGAAGCAGGGCAAATTCTTTCGGCGTCAGTTCCAGCAGTTTGCCGTCCAGCCAGACATTTCGTCCGTGCTCGTCGATGACCAGTCCGCCGAACACCAGCTTTTCCTTTTTGTCCATGTTGGCTTCGCTGCATCGTTTCAAAAGAATTTTGATACGGGCGATCAATTCTCTGGGGCTGAAGGGTTTGACGATATAATCGTCGGCGCCCATTTCAAAGCCGTATAATTTATCATATTCTTCTCCTCGGGCGGAGAGCATAATGACCGGTGTGCGTTTGGTTTTGCGAATTTCTCTCAGAACGCTCATGCCGTCCAGCTTGGGCATCATCACATCCAGCACCACCAGGTCGAAATCATGTTCTTTCAGCAACTCAATCGCTTCAAATCCGTCGGTCGCTTCCATATAATCGTATCCTTCAAATTCCAGGTAATTGGTGACCACGTCTCTAATGCCGTCTTCGTCGTCGACAACTAAAATTCTTGTCATCTTAACACCCCTCCGATACGGAATTCTGCGAATCCGCGTGTTTCAGCGGCGGCAGAACCGCTGCCGCTGAAGAACACAACAGAAATTATTCCCTAATGTATTCCTTATTATACCCAAATCTGACAAAAAAGGATAGCAATTACACAAAAGTTTCATTCTTTTTTGTGTCTGTTACCAATTATGACGAGGGGTTTTTCACTCTTTTATCATAAAGAAAAAAGAATCCTGTCTCCATCTGGAAAAAACAAGCATATTTTTCCGGAGAACGGATAGACTGTAACATAAAGGTGAAAAGAAACACAATCGGCGCCGTGAAGAATTTGTAAATGGGAAAAAAACGAATTTAAGATACAAAAACGCCGCGGTGAAAAACGAACGGAAATCGAATCTGAAAACAAAAAGCGGTCACTTGAAACGTCGAAAAAGAAAATCGAAAAATGAAAAAAGCGGAAAGAAAAAAAGTCGGAGCTGAAAATTATGAAGAAAAGAAGAGGTTGGAGTTGAAAATATGAAGAAATTTTTATCCGGATCTTGGAAAAAAAAGTTACTGCTGACAGCGGGGACGGTTTTGATTTTTGCCGCCGCTTGGTTGGGTCGCCCCATGGAGCTGCACGCCGAATCGGAAGTGTTGCAGTCTCTTTCTCTCACCGATGATTCCGCCGTCGCGGAAGAAGAGGCCGCCCATTGGCAGCCTCTTTTCGCAAGCCCTCTTTCCGGTGTGATCACCTGTCCGTTTGGCTATCGGCAAAGCGGCTTTCATCATGGATTGGATATTGCCAACGAATGGGGCACTAAAATCGGCGCCATTGCTGCCGGTACCGTGGTAGAAGCCGGTTGGAAAAGTTCTGTTTACGGCTATGCTGTTTTGTTAGATCACGGAAATGGCTGGCAAAGTTTGTATGCTCATTGCGGGATGCTGACGGTGGAAGTCGGTGATCGAGTGGAGACGGGTCAGGTGATCGCCGTTGAGGGCAGCACCGGACGTTCCACCGGTCCTCATCTCCATTTGGAAATCCGCAAAGACGGGGTGTATCTGAACCCGGCGGATTTGATTGAGGTGCCGTCTGTTTGAGACGGTGCCTTTTGCCGGCCGTTTTGCGATTTGTGAGTATGAGCGACTTTGCGAAACCGCCCTGGTCTCCGGTTAAAATTGACTTTTGACCGCGGGTATGTTATCATAGAGAAAATTCTGGAGAAGGGGAGGTGGCTTGATGTTGTCTATTCGCTGAACAAGGGACAATAAAGAAACGAAAATGGGTTTTGCTCATCATTTTGTGATGGGTTTTTTGTCATACTGTTTTGGCGGATAGCTTTATTGAATCGATTTTCTCAAGCGTTTTCGAACGTTTGTTGTTTTGTGTGCTTTTTATGCCCATGATAGGGAGGAAAAAGAGGCGCCAAAGGCAGTGTGCGGATGACCGATTTTTGTGGGTTGTCTGTTTTTTTATTGTCCTTTTTAAGAGCAGAGACAGTTTATTTGACAGAAAGGACATAAAAAATGCTTGAGAAAAATAAATGGAAACGTGACTTTCTATTGGTTGCTTTGGGACAGGCTGTTTCGATGCTGGGCAGCCATGGTGTTCAGTTTGCTTTGATTTGGTGGCTTGCGGAAAAAACCTCTTCGCCGCTGATGTTGGGGATAGCGGGAATTGTTGCCTGTCTTCCCATGGTTTTGCTCAGTCCGCTTGCCGGCATCGCGGCGGATCGTTGTTCCCGAAAATTTATTTCTGTTTTTTCGGATATGGCGATGGGGACAATCGCGCTGCTTTACGCGATAGGGTTAAGCCTGTTTGAATTGCCCGTATGGACGGCGCTGATCATGCTTTGCGCGCGCGGAGTCGGCAGCGCTTTTCAGCAGCCTGCTGTTCAATCCATCATCCCTCAGCTTGTGCCGAAAGATCAATTGGTCAAGACAAACGGTTGGATGCAGCTTTTGAGTTCGGGTTCTTTTTTGCTCGGACCGGTTATCGGCGCTTCCTTATATGCTGTTTTTCCGTTGTCTGTAGTTTTGCTGAGCGATGTGATCGGAGCGGCTTTGGCAAGTATTGCGCTGGGGGTTGTGAAAGTTCCCTCTCTCCCGAAGCAGACGAATTCCGCCAAAGGTAGCTTGGGCGCTGAAATCAAAGAAGGCATTGGGGTATTCCGGTCAGATCGGCGCCTTTTTTATCTCGTCTTCGCGGAAGCGCTTTGTATGTTTTTTTACGCGCCGCTGGCTTCTTTTTATCCTCTGATGACAAGTGATTATTTTCATCGATCGGCAATGTACGGCAGCGCGGTGGAGCTGTCTTTCGCGATTGGAATGATTCTGACATCACTTTTCTTTGCTTTTGGCTGTCAGGTAAAAAGAAAAATCCGTGTTTCCTTTCTCGGTCTATGGGCAATGGGCGTTATGTCCGCGGTTTGCGGGATCATTCCGCCAACGGATATCGGTTGGTTTTGCTTCGCGGCGGCTTGCGCCGGTCTGGGCGCCGCGGGAAACATTCACGCGATTCCGCTGACAGCCTATATACAGGAGACGGTCGCTTCTGATAAAATGGGGCGCGCGTTTTCCGTTCTGACTTTGATTTCTTCCGCCGCCATGCCGATAGGGTTGCTGTTCAGCAGTCCCATCGCGGAACGGGTGGGGGTATCCGCCTGGTTTTTCATTTCGGGAATTTGTATGCTTGGGCTGACGGCCGCTGTTGTTCTGCGCGCCGTAGCGGCGGAGAAAACACGCGGATGAGCGTAACCAAAAGAGGGAAGTTTGTTTGGTTAATTGCTCGCGCTTTAAAGAGAGTCGGATAATGCCCGCTCGAAAAAACAGGAAACGCCTTTGCGAAGAAACCGTGATTATGAAAAGACCCGCTCGCTGAAAATCGGCGGGCGGGTCGTGGTTTTATTTATTGTTTTGCCAAACGGCGGAATAATAGCTGATTTTTTGCTGCTTCAATTCTTCTTTGAGATGGGCGGGTTCTGCGGCGGAGGCGCAGATGCTTTGCCAAAAATCATCGGGCGTGGCGGCGTTGAAAAGCAACTCCGCCAAAAAACCCAGATATTCTTGCCTGTGATCGTTCCAGCTCAGACAGGTGAATTGTGCCTGTTCCAGTAGTTTTCGAATTTTTCCTTCTCCCATTAAATTCTGCATGCAGGTGAGAAGCGCCAGGTGTGGGGGCGGAACATCGGGTGTTTGGCTGTAAAGGTCGCTGAGCAGTAATTTGCCGTGTGGTTTCAGTACTCGGCGGATTTCCGCCAGAACCCGGGGTTTTTGAGGCAACAGACAAAAGACGCACTCTGCTGTCACCGCGTCAAAGACACTGTCTGCAAAGGGCAGCGTCTCCGCGTCTGCTACTTGCAGCGGCAAATGAGGATTTTTCGCTAAAGCCGCCGTGACGGACTCCTTAGCGCAGTCCACACCCCATGCTTTGCAGCCCAAACGGCGCAAAAGCGCCACTGTCTGTCCCCGTCCGCAGCCTATATCCAGCACACGATCTCCGATGCGGATCTCGGCTTTTTGCAACAGTCCGCGGGTTAACGCCAAGCCGCCCGGCCGCAAAGGGGCTTCCTCATCCAGACCCAACAAATCCGGATGGTCATAAAGGGTGTTGAGGGGTGTTTGAGAATGGGCGGTCATGCTTCCTCTCCCCCCGCTTGGAGCAAAATTTCTCGCAGTTTTCGCAGATTGGCTTCCCGTTCTGCCGCTGTCAACGGCGGTTGAGTTTGGGTCGCTTCGTCCGTATGACTGAAGATGAGATCCAACATATGGCTGACGGGGATTTGGTGTTCCGCCAGAAAATCACGGCAGTTGTTGCAGTAGGTGACGATGGGCTTTTGGGCTGCCGCCGCTTCCTTTGCGAAAGTTTCCCGATAAGCTTCTTCCGTGGTGCAAGCGCGATAAGTCAGGACGGTATCTTCCGCCTCTTCATAGTTGCACATCAGCAGAATGTCCCGAATGTACATCTGCATATCAGCGTCTTCCTTGAAATACCAGGGGTCGAATACCAGCGCCGGTTTGAAATGGTTGCTGTGGGTATGGGGCGCCGGCGGCAGACCGTAATCCGCCAAAATCTCCCAGTAAGAAGCCACTTTTTCTTTAGGTAGTTCCCGACAGGCTTTTTGGTAGAGACGAGCGTTGCCGATGATAAGACCGGGACGGTTCATGGCTTCCCATTGCCGCAGCAGTTTTTGCCACGCGTCCTCTTTGGTGTCGTCACCGCTGTGAAATAACAGTCCCGTTTGGTCCAGTCGTTTTTGCAGGTGTTCCAGCATGGGCAGGATATAGTCCGGGGTGTCGGTACCCCAGCGGGGATTGGGTAAAAAGAGAAAATGACAGCCCGCGGAGTCTTTTTTTATTTCTAATGGATTCATGACGATTCCTCCTGTTTTTCTTTTGCGCGTCGAGACGCTTTTCTTTCATTTTACCACATTTTTTTCGATTTGACACGATTTTTTTGCTTTCGGCGAAGAGTCCGCGTCCGGTTGTGTCGTGAAACCGCCCCGGGTTGTCGGTTTCGCGGGGTTTTGCCGCGTGCGGAAAACAGAAAACCCCGCCCGCCGTGTCGGGGCGGCTTGTGTGAACAGAGGAAAAATGATACAATAAAGGACAGAAATAAATAATAAAGGACAGGGAACAGGTTTGGAAAACGGAGGGTGTTTGTCATGGTGAGAGTATTGTTTTCGCGCGGTTGCGGTGAATGGTTGGATTTTCCCCCTTTGCGGATGCTGGGACGATTGGGCAATGAATTGGTGGTCCCGGAAGAACGGGAACTGATGCCGCTGCCGGAAGGCGCCACGCTGACTTTGGTACCCGGCCGTCATTGCGTCGGTCTGGACGAGCAGGGGAAGATGGTGTCTCTTTCTCTTAATCCCTATGAACAAGAGGAGGAGGAGATTTTTGCTGTGGCGGCGTTGCTGCCCCAGGGCTTTACGCGTACTTTGCTGCCTGCCGTCACTGATCAAGGCCCGACGTTGCCTATTTTGGGGTATACGGCAGTGGGCGTGGCGGACGACGGTACCCTGATGGTGGCGGCAGTCCAGACAGATGAGGACGACCGCTGGAACCCCCGCCATTACAATACGCCGGATTTGGAAGCGTTGGTGGCGGTTCGCCGGCGAGAATTTCCCCATAATCAATTGATTCGGCAATTAAGCAAATGCGCGCTGGAATACGGCTGTTTTACGGCGCAAAACATCATGTACCGCCGTTTTGAGGGAGGATTGCCTGTTTCGCCCCATTGCAACGCCCGTTGTGTCGGCTGCCTTTCTTTGCAGGAAGGCGGCGACTGCGAATCGCCTCAGCAGCGGATTACCCAAGCTCCCGTTGCCGAGGAGGTGGCGGAGGTGGCCGTTGCCCATCTGAAAGGCGCCGCTCATCCCATTGTCAGCTTCGGTCAGGGCTGCGAGGGAGAACCCTGCCTGCAGTCGGAACTGATCAGTCGCGCCATTACGCTGATCCGAGCGGAAACGGAGCGAGGCACCGTCAACATGAACACCAATGCCGGGAGTTTCGACCATATGCGACGGATTATTGATGCCGGCATCGACAGCCTTCGGGTAAGCATGATCAGCGCTGTGCCGGCTCATTACGCCCGATACCATCGTCCCGTCAACTATACTTTTGAGGAGGTGCGCCGTTCTGTCGCTTATGCCAAAGACCATGGGGTTAAGGTGGCGGTGAATTACCTGGTTTACCCCGGTTTTAACGACCGCTTGAGCGAACTGGAGGCTATGGTGGATTTCTGTGAGACAGAAGCCATCGACCAAATTCAACTGCGTAATTTAAACATCGATCCCAAGATTATGACGGAACTGTACGGTGAGACGGAACAGGGACTGGGGGTGCCGGTCATGTTGGAAATCTTTCGGGAAAATCTTCCCTACACCGTTATCGGCAACTATTCTTATCCTGTGGATGAAAGTCCCAAGAGATAAGAGAAGGAATTTCCCGCGGCGGGATGAAAAACGAGCGGAATGAAAAGCGAAAGAAGAAAAACTCAAAAAACTCAAAAAAAACTCGGCAAGACCTATTTACAACCAAAATCTTCTGTGTTATAATGATTTGGTAACAAAATGACCAGTTGGAGCAGGGTTGCCTGCTTGACGATAATTCCGTGAAAGAAAGAGGTGAAACGGAAATGAAACAAGGGATTCATCCGAACTATCAACAGGTGGAAGTGACTTGTGCCTGCGGTAACAAATTTATGACCGGCTCCACCAAAAAGGAAATCAGAGTCGAAGTATGTTCTAAATGCCATCCTTACTACACGGGCAGCAAACGCCTGATGGTAGAACAGGGCGGTCGTGTTGATAAATTCAAAAAGAAATACGGACTCAAATAAGCAATGTCAGTCACCAAAGCGGCGAGTTTTTTCGCCGCTTTTTTCTGTGGGCAGCGTCTTGTTCATCTTCAGTACATCTTTTTTGGTTATACTATATGCTGTCTGGGGATTTCCGAAAAATCCTCTTGGCAGAGAAATGAAAATATGATATAATAATATATTGCGGTTGCGGCGGATTTTTGCGGGAACCGCAGTGATTGTGTACGGTGGAAGCTGTTTGAAAACAGCGAACAGAAACTGAGAAGGAGAAATTATGAGCAAGAAAAAGGAAAAGCCCATTTATTACGGCGGTCAAGCGCTGATGGAAGGCGTCATGATGCAGGGAGGCGGCGGTTATTCCATGGCGGTGCGTACCGCCGACGGCAAAATTGTTTATAAAAACGGAAAACGCCAAACGGTAATGGATAAGCATAAAATTTGGCGGCTGCCCATTTTGCGGGGATTGGCTTCTTTTTGTTCTTCCCTGTATTTCGGTATGTCTTCTTTGGCATGGTCGGCTTTTTGGGCGGGGGATGACGAAGAGGAAACCCTTTCTTGGAAAGAAATCGCTTTGGCCATTGTGCTGGCGCTGATTTTTTCTATCGGGTTATTTGTGGTGCTGCCGGTTTTTGTGGCCAATTTCTCTGTAGCGTATATCGGACATTTCGGTCGGAGTGTGCTGGAGGGGTTGCTGCGCATCGGGGTTTTTTTGCTTTATGTGGTGTTGATTCGTAAAATGCCCGACATCGCCCGCGTGTTTCAATATCATGGGGCGGAGCATAAAACCATCAGTACCAATGAGGCGGGCGATGATCTGACGGCGGCGGCGGCAAAAAAATACTCTACCATTCATTGTCGCTGCGGCACCAGTTTTATTTTCATGACGTTGCTTATTATGATCGTCGTGTTTACTTTTATCGGCAACTACGGTGTTTTCGGTCGTATTTTAACCAAAATTTTGGTTATGCCGGTGGTGTTCGGTATTTCTTATGAGGTGTTCCGTCTGCCTTTGCGTTTTCCGGACAGTAAGATTGTCAAGGCGCTCATTGCCCCCGGATTGGCCATGCAGAAACTGACTACCATGGAACCCGATGAAAAAATGCTGGAAGTGGGCATGACGGCTTTGATGACCGTGCCCGGTTTCCCGCGGGCAGGGGAATTTCCGCTGCCGGATAATGTGATGAGCGAAGAGGAATATAAAGTTTATCTGGAAGCCAAAGGAGCCGAAAAAGAAGCGGTAACCGGGGAAGCGACGGAGGATGAGACAGCGTGCTCCTCTTCCGAAACGACGGCGTCTGCGGATCAATCGGCGGCGGCCGCTCGAAAAAACGGCGGGGAACAGCCCCGTTTGGCAGGGGATTAGCGAGGTATTTTTCCAAAATTTGTCGTGGAGTGCTGAGAAAAACGAAAAGGAAACATGAGGAGAGACAGGAATGATTGAAAAATTACAGGCATTGGCTGAAAAATACGATGAGCTGACGGAAAAAATTTCCGACCCGGAAGTCATCGCCGATCAGGCCAACTGGCAGAAATATATGAAACAGAGGGCGGAAATGGACGCGGTGGTAGAGACTTTTCGCCGTTATACCAAAACCAAAGAAGAATTGGAAGACGCCAAGGCTTTGGCGGCTGAGGAAACAGACGAGGAAATGAAAGAATTGGCCTTGGCGGAGGCGGACAGTCTGAAAGAAAACATTGAAAACCTGGAACAGGAATTGAAAGTACTGCTGTTGCCGAAAGACCCCAATGACGAAAAGAATGTTATTTTGGAGCTACGGGCAGGTACCGGCGGGGAAGAGGCAGGGTTGTTCGCCGGTGATTTGCTGAAAATGTATGAGCGTTACGCCGACCGTATGGGTTGGAAATATGAGGTGCTGAGCGCTAATTATACCGATTTGGGCGGCATCAAGGAAATCATTTTGCTGGTGGAAGGCAAAGGCGCCTACAGCAAATTAAAATTTGAGGGCGGCGTCCATCGGGTGCAGCGGGTACCGGAAACAGAATCCGGCGGCCGCATCCATACCTCGGCGGCGACAGTGGCTGTTATGCCCGAAGCGGAAGAAGTGGAACTGGAATTCGGGCCTAACGACATTCGGGTAGATTTATTCTGTGCCAGCGGTCCCGGCGGTCAATGCGTCAACACCACCCAAAGCGCCGTGCGCCTGACCCATATTCCTACAGGCATCGTGGTCAGCTGCCAGGACGAAAAAAACCAACACAAAAACAAGGAAAAGGCGATGAAGATTTTGAGCGCTCGGGTTCTCGAAAAAATGCAGCGGGAAGCCCACGGCAGTGAGGCTGATTTGCGTAAAAGCATGGTGGGCAGCGGCGACCGTTCCGAGCGAATTCGCACATATAATTTCCCCCAGGGACGGGTGACGGATCATCGCATCGGCTTGACACTGCATAAACTGGAACAGATTTTGCAGGGGGATTTGGATGAGATCATTGAAACGCTCATCACCACTGACCAGGCGGAACGCTTGAAATCTAACGAATAAAGGGCGCTGTATTTTGCGTGGAGGACAGCGGGAACGACACTCCGTTCCCGCTTTTTTTGTGAAAATAAAGATAGAAAGGCAAAAGGGAGAGCGGTATGAAAATTCGGGAAATGATCGATTGGAGTCGGAAACGGCTGCCTGCCGCCCATGAGGCGGAATGGATTTGTTCCCATTATCTGGGGATGTCCAATTTGGACATGCGGTTTGCGGCGGAACAGACAGTAACAGAAGAACAAGAAAAGAACATCATCGCGGCGGTAACCCGTCGTTTGGCGGGAGAACCGCTGCAGTATATCTTCGGAGAGCAGCCTTTTATGGATTTTACACTGCGAGTGACGTCGGATACCTTAATTCCCCGCTGGGATTCGGAAGTGGTGGTGGAAAAGGCGCTTTCTTTGATTCCCGAGGAAGAACCGCGGCGGGTGGCGGATCTTTGTACCGGCTGCGGCACGTATGCTCTCAGCCTTAAGTATTACCGTCCGCTGGCGGAAGTTCAGGCGGTGGATATCAGTCCGGAAGCGTTGGCAGTGGCAAAAGGCAACGGCGAGACTCTGGGTCTGGAAGTGGACTTTCGGCTGGGCAATTTGACGGAGCCTTTGACGGGACAGTTTGATCTGATAGTTTCCAATCCTCCTTATATCGCGACGGAGTATTTAAAATCTTTGGATACTGATGTGCGGCATGAACCGGCGCTGGCGTTGGACGGCGGAGCCGACGGGCTGGATTTTTATCGGCTTCTGGCTCTTTCGGCGCCGCGGAAATTGAAAGAAGGCGGCTTTTTGCTGGTAGAAATCGGTTGTGATCAATGTCAGGCGGTGTGTGAGATTTTATCCCGCGGAGGTTTTGAAAATTTGCGCTTTGGCAAAGATTACGGCGGCAACGATCGCTGGGTGTTGGGGCGGCGTCCCGTCCCCGCGAAGTAAGGAGAAAAACAGCGGCGGAAAACAGAAACAGGCAGCCGGCAGCGGAGAAAACAAAACTGGATAAAGAAGGAAGTAATATGGAAACAAAATGGGTGAAAATTGACGCGGTGGCGGACGTCGCCTGTGTATATGAAAAAGAATTGGCTTTGGCGGCGGAACTGTTGGCGGCGGGAGAGTTGGTGGCTTTTCCTACAGAGACAGTGTATGGTCTGGGCGGCAACGCGTTGCTGGCGATCAGCGCGGAAAAAATTTATCGGGCCAAAGGGCGTCCTTCTGACAACCCGCTGATTGTTCATGTGGCGGAGGTAGATCAGGTTTCGGAGATCGCCGTGCCGGATTCCCGCGCGAAAACCTTGATGCGGGCGCTTTGTCCTGCTCCGCTGACCTGTGTTTTGCCTAAAAAAGACTGTATTCCCGCCGCTGTGACGGGCGGTTTGTCTACGGTGGCGGTGCGGATTCCCAATCATCCCGTAGCGCTGGCGTTGTTGCGGCGGTGTCGCTTGCCGGTGGCGGCGCCTTCCGCCAATCTTTCCGGTCATCCCAGCCCCACCACCGGTCGTCATGTCTATGAGGATTTGGCGGGACGAATCGCTATGGTGCTGGACAGCGGCAGCTGTGGGGTGGGGGTGGAGTCTACAGTGCTGGATTTGACGGTGGATCCCCCTGTGATTTTGCGACCGGGCGCCGTTACGGCGGCGATGTTGGAGCCTTATTTGGGAAGAGTGCTGCTGGGCGGAGAAAAAGTGGGAGACGGCGAAGCTCCCAAAGCGCCCGGAATGAAATACCGTCATTACGCTCCTCGCGGAGAAGTGACCCTTTTCAGCGGAGATGCTTTGGTGCGGGCCTATGAACGGGCGGCGGACCCCGATATTGCCGTGCTGGCGACAGATGCCGTGTTAGCGCGACTGAAGGTTCCCCGCGGTTTTTCCTTGGGTAGGGATGAGGAGGATTTGGCGACGGCGGCGCATCGCCTGTTTGCGGCGCTGCGTTATTGTGATCGGGTGGGCGCGACCAAGATTTTCGCTCAGACTTT
This sequence comes from uncultured Peptococcaceae bacterium, assembly GCA_965149945.1. Classification (GTDB taxonomy): domain Bacteria; phylum Bacillota; class Dehalobacteriia; order UBA4068; family UBA4997; genus JAHZFN01. The sequence goes on from CBCTTQ010000001.1 coordinate 166,968, forward strand.
TCCTGAAAAAGGGTTGGGTATCGCTTTGATGAACCGCCTGAAAAAGGCGGCCGCCAAAAAATGAGGGCGCGGAGGAAATCCGCCAAAAGATCGCTGACTCAAAGCGGCGCGGTGAGCGTCTGCGGAAGGCGCTCGTATCAAACGCCAAGGGATATCCGACAAAAAAGGATCCCTATGGCTGCGCCGAGCGAAAACAGGCAACGGAATCGTAACAAAGCAAAGGGATGTCGTATCAAATAATCGGATAGAAAAAAACAGGGAGCCGGGTATTTTTGCTCCCTGTTTTTTATTTAACGGTGATGTCTCCCGATTTTCAGATGATGTGAGACTTTTCGGTTGCGGATCTGGTTGGGTGTTATCTGTAGGTTTGGAGATTTTCTGCCGTTTTGAGTGGCATCGGCTCAGACGAGGAGGATCGGTTGTCTCTTGTTTTTTCGCGAATTTTTCTTTCGGTTTGCGGATGGTTGCCCGCCGGTTACGGCGGGAATTTTTTTGTTTGGGTCAGCGGAGATTTTCCGGATTCAGTCCTGCTAATTCCGGCAGCACAAAGCGACCGTCTTTGCGCACCAGCACATCATCAAACCAGATCTCGCCGCCGCCGTATTCCGGGGTTTGGATATAAACCAAGTCCCAATGGTTGACGCTGGTGTTGCCGTTGTCAGCGTCGTCGTAACAGGCGCCCGGCGTCAGGTGGAAGCTGCCTCCGATTTTTTCATCGAAGAGGATGTCGTAAATGGGTTCCTGGATGTTGGGATTGACACCCAGCGCCCATTCCCCCACATAGCGGGAACCTTCATCCATATCCAGGATTTGATTGAGACGATCGGTATTGGCGCCGGCGTCCGCCTCCACGATTTTGCCGTCGCGAAATTTGAAGTGGACTTGCTCAAAGACGAGCCCCTGATAAGGGGAAGCGGTGTTGTAGGTGATTTCGCCGTTGATGGAAGTACGCACCGGGGCGGTGTAGACTTCTCCGTCGGGGATGTTGCATTTGCCGGCGCATTTTACCGCCGGGATGTTTTTGATGCTGAAGGAGAGATCACAGGCGGCGCCTGTTACCCGCACCCGATCAGTACGATTCATCAGTTCCACCAGAGGATCCATTGCCCGATCCATTTTGCTGTAATCCAAATTGCAAACAGAAAAATAATAGTCTTCAAAGCGGTGGGTAGGCATATTGGCCAGCTGCGCCATACTGTGGTTGGGATAGCGCAGCACCACCCATTTGGTGTGAGGCACTCGAATTTCATGGTGAACAGGATGGCTCCAGCAGTGGTTGTAGATAGCCATTTTTTCCGCCGGTACATCGGCCAGTTCGTAGCTGTTGTTGTTGGAGCGGATGGAAATATAAGCGTCCATATCTTTCATGCGGGCGGCTTCGTAACGTCCGATGGCGCTGATTTGTTCCTCCGTGCATTGCTTTAGCAAGGCTTCTTGTATTTCACCTTGTTTGATGGTGACAAAAGGAAGACCGCCCGCCCGATAGGCTTCTTCAATCAATGCCACGGTCAGGGGAATTTCCATGCTGTTTACTTCGATTAAAATACGTTCCCCCGATTGTAGGGAACAGGAGTAACGGATTAAGTTTTCCGCCAGTTGTTGAATTCTGGGATCTTTCATAGGAATACCTCTTTTCTTGTCCGCGCGAGGCGGTTATGATTCTGTTTCGTCCCTTCTATTGTAGCCAATTTTTGATAAAAATACAAACGTTTTCCTTTCCTTTTGCGGAAAATATTTTCTGCTCTTTTGGTCTTTTTCTTATTTGTTCTTTTTTGTCGGTCTTTTGTTTTGGGTTCCTTTCCTCTTTTGATGTTTTTTCGTGTTTGGTTTTATTCTGACGGCTTTGTCGGTTTTCACTTTTGTTTTTGTTCCGTTCTGTTTCCGACCGAAGCGGAGGTGAGAAAGACGGCGAAGTTTTTCTTAGGTCTGTTTGAACGCTGAAAATAAGGGTTTAAAAGAAGCGTTTACGGGAAATAAACAGAATAGAAAAAGGAGGGAGCGCGATGATTCAAAAACAGACGGTTCTACGGAGAGATTGGCTCAGTTGGGCGCTTTTACTGGTTTTGGGACTGGGAGGTTGGCTTTTGGGGCAGCCGGACGATTCCGCGGAAGTGATTCGGCTCCATGTGTTTGCTGATTCGGACAGTGTGTACGATCAGCAGGTGAAAGGGCTGGTGCGGGATGCCGTATTGGACTATATTGAGACTTTGCCCGAGGTGGGGCAGAGCGCCGAGGGGACGGCTGCCGCGCTGCGCGGTCATTTGAGCGAAATTTCCGAAGTGGCGTCGGGTGTGGCGGCTCTTTACGGCTGCACGGCTCGGACAGACTATGGAGTGTTTTCTTTTTCTCAGCGAGACTGGGGACAGCGGACGATGCCGGCGGGGCATTATGAGGCGCTGCGAATTCGTTTGGGTGACGGCGGCGGACACAATTGGTTTTGTGTGCTTTACCCGGAATTGACTCCGCGGGAGTTGCGGGGGGAGTTGACTTTTACGGAAGAAGAAACGGCAGACGGCAAGTCGATGCGCGTGCGTTTGGGTAGTTTGTTTGCTCGTTGGTTTTTTTAAAAAAGGAGGAATTTCCTTTTCTGATTTTTCTGCTGATTTTCAAAAGCGCGATGTCGGACGTTGCTTTTGAGAAAGGGGCATAAAACTTGTCTGGGGGCATATGCTATAGCAGAAGAAAAGGCAGGTGATGCATATGTTTAAAATTTCCGATTTGCGAACCAAAGACATTATCAATTTGTCCGACGGCAGAAAACTGGGACCTGTACGGGATATTGAGGTGGATATGGAGCGGGGACGGGTGACGGCCATTGTAATGCCGGGCGGCAGCCGCTTTTTCGGAATCTTTGTCAGAAATGAGGAAACTGTCGTCCCCTGGGAAAACATAAAAAAAATCGGTGTTGATGTCGTGTTGGTGGAAAAGGACGCCGCTCCCGACGATGGACAGGACGTGGACCGAACATGGATTGAGGTATGAGCGGAGCGCTATTTTTATTGTGTTCCGCTGTCTTTTTGACCTGTTTGCCGAATTTTTAGCAAAATTTGCCCTCTATATATTTGCTCGAAAATATTGACAACACCAGATATCGTATTGTAGAATTATATTATGTATAGCTATGGCAACTTTTGGTGATTGTGTTTGAGGAGGAACCGAAATGCGCTGTGTTTTCTGCGGCAACAATGAATCGAAAGTGCTGGATTCCAGACCGGTGGAAGACGGGAAAACCATCAAACGGCGTCGGGAATGTCTGCGGTGCGGCAAGCGTTTTACAACTTTTGAACGACCGGAGGATTTTTCTTTGATTGTGGTTAAAAAAGACAACAGCAGAGAAGTGTTCGACCGCAACAAAATTCTTAACGGTCTGCATAAAGCCTGTGAAAAACGGTATGTCCCTACCACTGTCTTGGAAAATATGGTGACGGATATTGAAAAAGAGCTGACCAACCGGATGCAGCGGGAGGTGCCCTCCAAATTGATCGGGGAAATGATCATGGAACGGTTGCGGGATGTGGACGAAGTGGCTTATGTTCGCTTTGCTTCTGTATATCGCAAATTTGAGGACATCGAAACCTTTATGAAAGAAATCCGCGCTATGGTGCAAAGCTCCCAAAAAGGAGAACCGGACGACGGAAACGGATCTGGTCAAGAAAGAAAAAAATCCGAAAAAAACAATCATAACAAAAAACGGAAGAACTTTGACTGAAAAGAGGTCTTTATTTATGACAGTATCGGAACAGGATATTGTGCGAAATTATCAAGAAATTTTGGAAAATATTGAAGCTGCCCGCGCGCGCGGCGTCCACAGCGCCGATAAGGTACAACTGGTGGCGGTGAGCAAAACGGTGGATCCGGAACAGATTCGCTATGCGTTAAATGCCGGCGCGACAGTGCTCGGGGAGAACAAAGTGCAGGAAATTCAGGCCAAATATGACGACCTGCCCGGAGCCAAATGGCATTTGATCGGACATTTACAAACCAACAAAGTAAAATATCTGGTGGATAAGGTGGAAATGATTCACTCTTTGGATCGATTGGAGTTGGCCAAAGAAATCGAAAAGCGCTTTGGCGCCGCCGACCGAATGATTCCCTGTCTGCTGCAGGTGAATATCGCCGAAGAAGAAAGCAAATGGGGGATGAAGGAATCGGAAGTGCTTGATTTTTGCCGGGCTATGGCGGATTTCCCCCATATTCAGGTACGGGGATTGATGACGGTAGGGCCTTTTGTAGACCGGGAAGAAATCCGTCCTGTTTTTGCCCGTTTGCGCCAGCTGCGAGATGAAACGGCAGAGCAAATCAAAGGATTATGTCTGCCCAATGTAGAAATGAAGGAACTTTCCATGGGTATGTCCCATGATTATACAGTAGCGGTGGAAGAAGGCGCCACCATGGTACGGGTGGGCAGCGCCCTGTTCGGCGCTCGTATCTATCGTTAGGTTGCCCGTGTATGAGAGTATGCTGATGAGAAGACAGAAAAACAAGGAGGGGTATGAAATGGCCGGAATTTGGGATAAAATTTCCAATGTATTTTTTACCGAAGATGACGATTACGACGAAAACGACTATGTAGAAGAACCGCAGCAGCAACAGCAGCAGCAACAACAGCAGAGACGAGATGTTTGGTCGGAAGAACCGCCCGCGTCCAGAAGAAGCAGACGAAGCCAGGTGGTTTCTATGCCCAATACCGCTGCGAGAAAATCCATGGAAATGGTTCTGATCAAAGCGAAAGCGTATGATGATATGCAGGGTATCGCCGCCAACATCAAAGCTCGCAAAGTGGTGATTGTAAATTTTGAAGATATGGATAAAGAAACTGCCCAGCGAATGGTGGATTTCCTTTCCGGAGCGGTGTTTGCTCTGGACGGAATGCCGAAAAAAGTTTCCGGCAGCACCTTCCTTTTCAGTTCCAGCCAAGTAGATCTGGAAGGTCAGATTATGGAAGCCGAAACTCAGTCTGCCTTTGACAGCATGAACAATTATAATATTTGGAAAAAATAGGCCATTGGAGAAAATGAGGTGCGGGATTGTTGACATTTCTGGTGCTTGCGATTAATTACGCGTTTGATATTTACTATATTTTGATTATCGCGAATTGTCTGTTGTCTTGGTTTCCTAATGTAAATCGGGCTAATCCGCTGATTCGTTTTGTACACGAGACGACAGATCCTTTTTTGAATCTGTTTCGTAGAATTCTGCCCATGGGGCGTCTGCCCATTGATTTTTCGCCGATCATTGCGATTTTCGCCCTGTTCTTGATCCAGCGAATTGTGTTTGCGTTGTTGAGCATGATACTTGTATAAAGCAGACAAGAAAATAATCATAGAATCTGAAACAGCATCTTGACAAGATGCTGTTTTTGCTTTATTATTATGCTGTAGAGAACGATTCTTCCTGCTGTAAGCGGACGATGATCCCGACGGCGGAAGGATTCATGTCGGTTAAAGCGATGAGCAGAAGGTTGTTTTTCGGAAAATTCCCCAGAGAGTCCGTGGAAGGTGCGAGTCGGACGGATTGGAAAAACAACGATCGTCTGTGAGTGTCTGCCTGAAGTCCATGAGATGTGTAAGGTGGAACGACTGCCCCTCGTTACGGGGTCCGGAGTGGTCGCGCGCGCGGCAATAAGGGTGGTAACACGGCTTTTCGTCCCTTGGGGAAAAGGTCGTGTTTTTTATTTTCCTTTGTCGCGAACCCTTTCGTAAAAAACTGTTTCCCTAGAGGATGATGGAGAGGAGAAATGAAACAATGGATTATGGGAAAACATTGAATTTGCCACAGACAGAGTTCCCCATGCGCGGCAATTTGCCCGTGCGGGAACCGGAATTTCTGAAAGAATGGGAAGAGCAGGATCTCTATCGGCTGGTACAAGAACACAATGCCGGCAAGCCGAAGTTCATTTTGCATGACGGTCCCCCCTATGCCAATGGGGATATTCACACCGGTCATGTATTGAACAAAGTACTCAAAGATATGATTGTGAAATATAAAAGTATGGCGGGCTATGATGCTCCTTATACCCCCGGTTGGGACACTCACGGACTGCCCATTGAACAAAAAGCCATCAAAGCCTTTGGCTTGAACCGCCATACCATCGATAAAGCGGCGTTCCGAGAAAAATGCGAAGAGTTCGCTTTGAACTGTGTCAACAATCAACGGGAACAATTTAAGCGGCTGGGCGTGCGTGCCGACTGGGATCATCCCTATGTGACCTTGCAAAAAGACTTTGAAGCCATTCAAATCGGCGCTTTTGGTGAAATGGCAAAAAAAGGATATATCTATAAAGGCAAAAAACCCGTTTACTGGTGTGCCGACTGTGAAACCGCCTTGGCGGAAGCCGAAGTGGAATATGCCGACCACAAGGCGCCTACCATTTATGTAAAATTCCGCGTGGTGGACGGCAAAGGTATTTTGGATGAGGATGTGTATTTCGTCATCTGGACGACCACTCCTTGGACAATTCCCGCTAATCTCGCCATCTGCCTGCATCCGGACTATACTTATGTGTTGGCGGATATGGATGGGGAAAAAATGGTGGTTGCCAAAGATTTGATGAATACCTTCATGGCGGAAGCCGGTATTTCCGCGGGCAGTATTTTGCGGGAATTTAAAGGCTCTGAACTGGAAATGATTCAATGTCAGCATCCGCTGTTGGATCGTACCTCTCTGGTTATTCTGGGGGACCATGTTACGTTGGACGCCGGTACCGGTTGTGTTCACACGGCGCCCGGTCATGGGGTGGAAGACTTTGAAGTGGGCATGAAATACGGTCTGGAAATCCTTTCCGCTGTGGATGCCCGGGGAAAAATGAACGCTGATGCCGGTGAGCGCTTTCAGGGGATGAGCCTGGACGAGTGCAACAAAGCCGTAATCAGTGGTTTGGAAGAAGAAAACGCCGTGCTGGGTTTGAAATGGATCACCCATCAGTACCCCCATTGCTGGCGCTGCAAAAAACCCATTGTGTTCCGAGCGACGGAGCAGTGGTTCTGCTCCATTGAAGGTTTCCGGGAAAAGGCCCTGTCGGAAATCGATCAGGTACGCTGGATTCCCGCTTGGGGACATGACCGCATTTATAATATGGTCAAAGACCGCTCGGACTGGTGCATTTCCCGACAGAGAACTTGGGGGGTACCCATTCCCATCTTCTATTGTAAAGATTGCGGCAAAGAAATCATCACCGATGAGACCATCGCCCATATCCAGGATTTGTTCCGCCGATACGGTTCCAATATCTGGTTTGAAAAAGAAGCGGCGGAACTGATCCCCGAAGGATTGACTTGTTCCTGTGGCTGTCAGGAATTCCGTAAAGAAACGGATATCATGGATGTTTGGTTTGATTCCGGTTCCAGCCATTTGGCGGTGCTGGACAGCGGTGATTTTCCGGAACAGCGTTGGCCCGCCGATCTCTATCTGGAAGGCAGTGACCAGCACCGCGGCTGGTTTAACTCTTCTTTGAATGTGGCGGTGGCTGTTAAGGGTTCCGCTCCTTATAAAGCGGTATTGACGCACGGCTTCATCGTGGACGAAAAGGGTAAGAAAATGAGCAAATCCTTGGGTAACGCCTTGGACCCCCATGAAATCATCGACAAAATGGGGGCGGATGTGCTGCGCCTGTGGGTGGCGTCCGCTGATTATCGCTCTGACTTGTCCATCTCCAATAAAATTTTGAAACAAGTGGCGGAATCTTACCGCAAAATCCGCAATACCTGTCGTTTCCTGCTGTCCAACCTGTATGACTTCGACCCCAAGACCGATTGTGTGGCTTATGGGGATCTGCCGGAAATCGACCGCTGGATGCTCCACCGCTTGCAGGCGCTCATTGATAAAGTGCGCAAAGGTTATGATGAATATGAATTCCATGTGGTATATCATGCCATCCATAAATTCTGCGTGGTGGAAATGAGCAATTTGTATCTGGATATCACCAAGGATACCCTCTATTCTGAATTGCCCGATGACCCGCGCCGCCGGGCGGTGCAGACAGTGATGTATCGCACTATTGACGCGTTGGTGCGTCTGTTGACGCCGGTGCTGGCTTATACCACGGAAGAAATTTATGATTATATGCCTAAGGCGGAAGAAGAAATGGCCAGTGTGCAGTTGTTGGATATGGCGGAGGCTAATCCTGACTGGATGGATGAAACGCTGGACGCTAAATGGCAAGCCATTACCGCTGTAAAAGACCAAGTAGCGAAGAGTCTGGAAACCGCTCGTAAGGAAAAGACTATCGGCAATTCCATCGACGCGCGGGTGGATCTCTACGCGGAAGGCGATACCTATGCTTTGCTTCATTCGGCGGAGGGACTGTTGGCTTATTTCTTTAAAGTTTCTCAGTTGGTTCTGCACGAAGGTCTTGATGGAAAGGCGGCGGAAGACGGAGTGGCCGTGACTGTTTCGGCGGCGGAAGGTCATAAATGCGAACGCTGCTGGCTTTACACTGAAGAAACGGACAGCGAAAACCCTGCTCTTTGCCCTCGCTGCGGCGAAGTGCTGCGTCATCTGCCCCGGGTGACAGAATAAAAGATATCTCGAACGAGAATGTTTTTCGGCACAGCCCGCTGGAAGCGGGCTGTGCCTTTTTGCAGTGAAAGCTATTGTGTTCCGGTCGAAAACTTGATATAATAGAAAGACCCGACAGGGGGAAAGGAAGGCGAAACGGCTATGGAGCAATTAAAATTTATCGGGACGGTACGCAGCGAGAAAACCCGCACCGGTCCCCATTATCCTTTCTATAGCTCAGCACAGCTGATTATCAAACGGGAATATTTGCCGGCGCTGAAAAATCTGGAATACAATTCACATATTTGGGTGCTTTGCTGGTATGACCCGAAAAATAAGGAAGAGCTGCAGGTGAAGCCTCGTCGGGTAGATCATTCTTTGGGGTTATTCGGAACTTTGGCGCTGCGGACGCCCAATCATCCCAATCCCATCGGTCTCACTTTGGTGCGTCTTATCAAAGTGGAAGACAATGTGATTCATGTAGACAAGCTGGATGCTTTCGACGGTACCCCCGTCATTGACATCAAGCCTTACTATGAGCAGGATATCATCCTGTCGCCGCGGATGCCCGCCATTTATCACACAGATCCCAAACAGCGGGAAATTGCTCTGTTAGAACTGGCGATTAATTATCATCAGGATCAGTGTTTCGGTATGGCGCTGGCGGTGAAAATGATTTTGGCGGTGGAAGCGCGCGGAGTGGACATCCATGATGAGGAAACCTGTCTGGATGTGACTGGCGGCGCCTGCCTGGCGGACAATTTGCAGGGACTGTGTCGGGCGCGTCTTTCCAATCCTCCCCGTTTTCTGTTTTGTTTGAGCAAAGAGGTGCGGGTGGTCTGGAAGTTGCCGCGACGGATTTTGACCGTCACCCTGCGTCCCGGTATCCCCTCCACCTTTGAAGGGGTGATGGCTTTCAGTCCTGACCGATTGTTTTGGATTGAGGAAAAGCCGCGGTAAAACGCTGTCTGTTTCGAGCGAGGAAGCGCCGGGAGAGTGTTTTTCGACGGCTGTTGACAAAGGCTTTTTATTCTTTTCACGGATGACTCAACGAATGCGTTTTGGGTTCGCGTTGATCTGAGAAGTTTCTCCTTTTTCCCTTTTCTTTGGTGATGAAAGAGGAGAATCGAGCCGTATTCTGAAAACCAAACAGATGATTCAGTAGATAAAAGAGAACAAAAAAACCGAAAACGCCTCCTGCTTCGTAGGCGGCGTTTTTTTTAGATATTTTTGTGATAAATTGGAAAATCACGCTTCTGTCAAAAAATCAAACTTTAAGTCAAACTTTTGCCGGGAATTTTGGTACAGCGCGGATTGGATTTTTTACGGTCGGGTAGTTTCGCTGTGATTTTTCGTAATGTCTGTCCACGGTTCCGTCTATTTGGATTTTGCATAATTCAAAACCGCCCCGAAAACGGGGCGGTTTTGAGTTGTTCGGTTGCGTTTGCTTGATGTAACCATTATTTTTGCAGTGTTTTTGCCGTGCGGGAGGTTTTTTCTTCCTGTTCCTTTTTGGTTGATTTCCCGTTTTAGATACGGGTTTTCCCGAGGTGAAATGGGTTGCGGTTTTTCAGCCGCGGGATTTTGCTAAGCGTTTATTTCGCAGAAGCGCGTCAGCATGGCGGCTGCTTCGGCACGGGTAGCGGTTTCTTGGGGTTCCAGGGTGGTGGCGGAAGTTCCTTCCATCACATCGGTCGTCAGCGCCCATCGGAAAGCGGAAAGGGCGTAAGGGGAGATTTCGTCGGCGTCGGCGTATCCCCGCAAGGAGTCGGCGCTGTCCGTTATGTTGTCAAGATCTTTGTACATCGCGTAACGGTACAAGATGGTTGCCAATTCTTCCCGGCTGATTTCCCCGTTGGGCAGGAAGGTATCGGCGCTGTAACCGGTGACGATGTTTTGTTCCGCGGCCCAGGTGACGGCGTTTTCATAATAAGAACCGTCTTCCACATCAGCAAAGGAATTGTTGCCTGTCACGGCGGGTTCTTCTTCCAGGCGGTAGAGAATGGTGACAATCATGGCGCGGCTGGTCGTGGCGTTGGGGCTGAAGGTATCGGCAGAGGTACCTTCCATAAGGCCGTTTTGATAAACATAGGTAACAGCCTGCAGATACCAGGCATTTTCCGCTAAATCGGTGAAGGGCAGTGTCTGACTTTGGGGGGCAAAGGTGACTTGCACGGTGACACGGCTTTCCGGCATGGTGAAGGTATAACGACCGTCGCCTGCCGCTGTGACAGGAACGGTTTCGCCGTCGGCGGTGGTGACGGTGACGTTGGTTACGCTGTAACCTTGGTCCGGAGTGGTCGTGATAAGTACCCGGCTGCCGGCGGCGGCGTTTTTGCTGACACTGTAATCACCGTCCGCGGCTTCTGTCATGGTGATAGTATATTTTTCAGGAGCGGGGCTACCGCCTTGGCTGCCGCCTTGAGAGTCTGCCACGATGCATTCATAGGCCGCCACAGTGCCGGAGACTTCACAAGCTGCCAAAAGCAGCGGTTTGGAATCCTGCATCAGGAAGCAGAGTCCCTCGGGGGAAACATCTTCCTGAACAGAGGCGCTGAAATCGCGGGTATTGATGTAGTTGACATAGGTGGCGTCGGCGGGATCGCTTACATCATAAACCATGACGCCGCTGATTCGTTCCAGCGCGATGAAAGCATACGTTTTGCCGTCGATGGTACCGATGGTTACGGTTTCCGGTTCGGGGCCTTTTTTGGCGCTGCGGCTGTCTTGCTCAATGTCATCATTGGAGCAGTTGAAATAATCGGGGAGATAGGAAGCGGTTTTCGCTTCAAACTCATTGGCGCTTTCGTAAACCAGTTCCATGGTATCGGCATTGTAAATGCAGAAGGAGCGTCCGCCGAAGAGATAGTTTTTGCTGGCGTCGGGGACGGAAGTGCAGGTTTTGTCCAAAACTCGTACATCTTCCGCTTTGCTGATACCGTCGGTAGCAGTCAGGGTTTCTTTGGCTTCGTTGCTGTAGTCGCCCCATTCTCTGGAATCTCCTTCGTTAGCGGTTACCAGATAGGTGACGCCGCCCGCTTTGAAGACACTCAGTCCGTCGGGCATGTAAACACCCAGGGCGTCTTGGTAAGTGGCGGCTTGGTATTGGTTGTCTTCCAACAGGTCAACAGCGTTTTGGGCTTGGCTCAAATCTTTGAAGCCCATACTTTGGATCGAGGTGATGGTTTTTGTGGTCAGATCCACTGTGGCGATAGCATTGGCTTCTTGCAGCGATACATAGGCTTTGGCGCTGTCGGGGGCGACGGCGATATATTCCGGTTCCAGGTCACGAGCGGCGGAGTTCAGTTTCCCGTCCACTTTTCCGATGAGAACACCGTTTGCCGCCAGCGTTTCGGAATCAAAGCTGTCAAATCCGACGGTGCTGACACTTCCTGTCGTAGTATCCAGGATGGAAACAGAGCCGGCGGGGTCGGCGTTTCCTTTTTCGTAACCGTTACGGGGTTCGCCTTCATTGGCGGAGAGGGCATATTTACCGTCTGGGCTAAAGGTGACCATATCCGGCTGTACGCCTACTTCATAGATCCCTTTGACGGAGAAATCATAGTTTAATAACACGATTCGACCGGTGGCGTCATAAGCTTCCGCCTGCAGAGCCACGGCGATGCTGTTATTGACGGTATCCACCGCGACGCTGGTCATATCGCCGTAAGTAAAGCTGTCCACAATGGCGCGCATGTCTTTGCTGCCGGTTTTTTCGAGACCGTTTTCAGTCACGTCAAAGAGGTAGAGGAGACCGTCCTGGCCGTTGATGACATAAGCTTCTTGGGTGTCGGCGTTATAGGCGACGATTTCCGCTACTCCTCCGTCGGCGTTGGCGGCGCCGATATTGATGCTGTTCAGGCGTTCCATGGTTAACGCCGCGTCGCTTTCAAAAGTGTTATTGCGATAGATAGGAGTCGGTTCCGGTTCTGGTTCTTCACCGATGCCGTGGGGTCCGTTTTCCTCGGACACGGTTTTACTGTAATCGATATCCGCGCTGTCGTTGGCGTTGTTGTCAGTATCGGTAAAGTTGGTTCTGCGGATAGCTTTCTTTTTGGATTGCAGGTCGCTGTAGCCGCCTTCGTAGACAGGAGGCGTTTGCGTTTCTTCTCCGTCATTGCCCCGTACCGCCAACAGATCTACATAACCGTCGGGGCGGTTGATGTCTGTAACAGCGCCTTGGAAATCATCGGTCAGCGTGACATCTTTGCTGAAGAGGGCGACGGATACGCCTTTGTTATGCAGTTGTATATCCCATTCCTGATTGCCTGCGGGGACTTGATAGTCGCTGCCGGTGGTAGCGCCGCAGCGAATCAGGTAGTAGCCTTTGGCGGGGATGGCGCCGGTGAGGGTCAGTTCATTCCATGTTTGGTGGCTGCCGTCTTCGCTGGAACGATACTGTAATTCCCAGCCGTTCAAGTCGACCGTTTCATCGCAGGGGTTGTATAATTCGATAAAGCTGTGGTCGGCATTGCCGTCGTTGCTGCCGCCGTATACTTGGTTTATCAAAATATGGGGTGTGTTGATGTCGTATTCTCCTTCGGCATTGTAAGGAGTTCCTGTTTGCGGAGTCGCGCCCAATGCCATGCCGGGCAACATGGTGACCAGCAGAGCGCACATCAACAAGGACGCCGTCCATTTTCGCATCCGTTTGTTTTGTGTAATCATCCTTTTTCGTCTCCTTTTTTCATGATTTTTCTTTTTTCTTCCGAGGGGCAAAGAAACAGGCATGTTCCTTTCCTCCGTGGAGCAAAGAAAACACGCCCGATAATTTGCGCTCAGGGTTTTTGTAAGGCAAAACAGTCGGAACAGCACTGTAGTTGCTGACTTGCTTCAGTATGTCCCTTTTCATCTTGCGTATCGACCCTCCTTTTCTGGAATCGGCAAAGGCGGCAGCGGTCTGCCGCCGTTCCTCTTTTATCATAGCATTTGGTGATGGACGGGACTACCATAAACAGGTATAATTTAAATAAAATGTATATGAAGAAAACAGGGATTTCTCGAAAAAAAGAAAAGAAAACGACGCTGTCCGAGGAGCATGGAGAAAAGAAAAAAGAGACGGAAAGACGAGAAAAAAGATAGGTTTTCTCCTGCCGCGCGGAGAAAACAGCAATATCCCTCCAAAACATTTCAGAACGGCGTAAAAACAGAAAAATCGCGCCGAAAAGACAACCCTTGAAGGTAAAATCCCTAAAGAGTCAGGTAAAATGCAGGCAAAAAAAAAGAAAAAAACAGGGAAAATCCGACGCCGCGCCGGGAAATCGTCCCTGTTTTTATAAATAAATTGTGTTCAGGCGGTTATAAAGCCGCCGTTTACAGGCAAAATCTGTCCGGTGATGAAATCGGCGTCCGCCCCCGCCAAAAAGAACACCGCCGCCGCTACTTCTTCCGGCTGACCGATACGCCCCAGCGGAGTTTCCGCTGCCAGCGCCGCCAGCTCCCGAGGGGAAAGATGGGCGTTAATGTCGGTGGCGATAACGCCGGGGGAGACGGCATTAACAGTGATTCCGGAAGGAGCGACTTCCAGCGCCAATCCTTTGGTAAAGGCGTCCAGGGCGCCTTTGCTGGCGGCATAAGCTACTTCGCAGGAGGCTCCCGCCTGCCCCCACATGGAGGAGATGTTGATGATTTTGCCCCGTTTTCGCTGAATCATCTGGGGTAACACTAAGCGGCAAGCGGTAAAAACCGCTTTTACGTTGACAGCGAATAACTGGTCCCATTCTGTCTCGCTCATATCGGTGAGCAACCCATTCCAGCCGATGCCGGCATTGTTGATTAAAATGTCAATTTTGCCGAATCGGTGGGTTGCTTGTTGTATCAATTGTTCAATGTCCGCCGTTTGGCGCAGATCCGCTCGACATAGTAACAGATGTTCTGCCGGGACCCCTTCCTCTTTCAGCTGCCGAACCAATGCTTCTGCTTGGGGGCGGCTTTGATGGTAGTGGAGAACCACCCGATCGCCGTGGGCGGCAAATCGCGCGGCGACGGCGCGGCCGATTCCGCGACCGGCTCCTGTTACCAGCACAGTGCGAGATTCCGAAGCGGAGTGTTGTTCCATGATTGTTTCCTTCTTTCCCCAAAGATTTTAATCTGTAACAGAGCGCCGAAGAAACCGTGCAAAACGACGGTGTCACGAAAAGAGGCGTTACTTTCTTCGTTTTTTGCCGACGGTGGGATAGGAGGTGATGGGGTGCAGACGGTCAAACAGCAGGCAGAGAATCCCTGCCGCGATGCCCGCGACACTGATTACCATGGCCATTTTCAAGTCTCCCAGCATCAAACTGTCGGTGCGGAACCATTCGATCCAAAACCGTCCCAGGGAATAGCCGATGAAATAAAGGGCCATAATATCCCCATGTTTTCGATTTTTCCATTTGTTCCACAGCACCATCAGCAGGATGAATACAGCTAAATCCCAGAGACTTTCGTACAAGAAAGTGGGGTGGCGGTAGGCGCCGTCGATGTAAATGGCCCAGGGTAGATCGGTAACGCTGCCGTAGGCTTCTTGGTTGAAAAAATTACCCCAACGGCCGATGGCTTGTGCCAGCACGACACCCGGCAAAATGATGTCTGCCATAACGCGAAAAGGCATTTTTTTGACGAGACAGTAAAGGAACATGGCCAGCATGCCGCCCAGTAAACCGCCGTGGATGGCGAGACCGCCGTGCCAGACGGCGATAATTTCCGACGGATTGGCGGAATAATAGCCCCAGTTGAAGATCACATAATACAAGCGGGCGCCGATCAGTCCGCAGGGTAAAATCAAAAGGATAATGTTCATCAGATGGTCGGTGTCCACACGGCTTTTCTTGCAGTTACGGACGGCGATGAGAATGGCGATGAGAATACCGCAAACAATCAACAGTCCGTACCAACGCACCGACAGACCGCCGATTTCAAACGCAACGGGGTTAATCAAAATAGTCCCCTCCTTTAAAAATTTTATTGATAACTTTTCTTGATAATAGTATAATAGAAACGGAGCCCTTCCCCGCGTGGCGGAAAGGGTCGTCCTTTTAAGTATATATTGCATTATATCATATTTGTGATGGAGGTACAATATTTGTGATGGAGGTACAATCATGTTTACATTGAAAGAGGTCATGCCGGAAGATAAAACATTGCTCCAAAGCTATTTGCGGCAAATCCCGCCGTATTTGACGGAGCATTCTTTTACGACCCTGCTGGCATGGCAGAAATCTTTTCAGTTTCTTTTCGGGCAGTGGGAAGATTTTTTGCTGATCCGTAATACCCACCGCGGTGTTACTTCCTTTTTCCCGCCTTTTCCCCGCGCGGGGCGAGCTTCGAAAGAATCGTATCGGGCCGCTTTGGAGGAAATTTTAGCGTATTGTCGCGAAGAAGGCCTGCCTTGTGTCCTTTCTGAGGTGGGAGAACGGGAACTTCCCCTGATCGAAGCGGCGATGCCGGGGGCGTTTGCTGTGCGCAAAGACCGCAACAACGCCAATTATATCTATCGGGTGGAAGATTTGATTCGCTTGGAGGGGAAAAAATATCACAGCAAGCGCAATCATCTGAACAGTTTCAAACGCAACTATCCCTTTTACGAATATCGAGCCTTGACGCCGGATTTGATTCCCGCCTGTCGGGAAAGCATGGAACGCTGGGAATGGGATAATCCGGCCACAGACCGGAAAACCGTCAAAGAGGAAGCCGAGGCGATGGAAGTGCTGTTTGGGCGCATGGAAGAGTTGGGTTTGAAGGGCGCCTGTATTTTATTGGGCGACAAAGTAGAAGCTTTCACTATCGGGGAAGCTATGAGCGAGGAAATGGTGTCCATCATTATCGAAAAAGCCAATACCTCCTGCAAAGGCAGCTATGCCGCCATCAATCAGATGTTTTTAGCGGCGGAGTGGCGGGAGTATCCTTATGTTAATCGGGCGGAGGATATGGGGCTGGCCAATCTGCGCCGCGCCAAAATGGATTATCAACCTTGCTGGCTGGCGATGAAATATATCTTGGAATATCGTAACGGAACGCACTGATTTGCTTGTTGGGGTGAGACGGATGGCCTTGTTTAAACTTAGTTTATAAAGACCCCTTACAATAAAAACTGTTCGGGAGATTTTCGCGGAACTGATATAAAATAGGACGGCCTCCTGTCCTTCCGAGAAAATCAAAGATAGAAAAGATAAAACAAAAAACAGAGATCTGAAAAAAGAAAAGTTGGCACATGAATGCGCTTGAAAACAATCAAACGATGATTTGCGGGATATGTGATAGGTATAGCGGCCTGCTTACGGCAGAGACGATAGAGATAGATTTACAAGATAGCCGCGAATTCTCCCGGAGAATAAAGAAAATCCACCGGTCTTCGACCGGTGTGTTCCTATTATAAAAACAAAAAAAGCGAGGGAAAACAATGAGCAAAGTGATTGGGATTGACCTGGGTACCAAAAATTCCTGTGTATCGGTGATGGAGGGGGGATCTCCTGTCATTATTCCTTCCGAAACAGGCAGCCGTACCACGCCTTCTGTGGTGGCCTTTACGACGACGGGAGAACGCCTGGTCGGAGAAGCCGCCAAACGGCAGGCGGTAACCAACGCCGACCGCACCATTTCTTCTATCAAAAGGGAAATGGGCAGTGATTATCGGGTGCGGATTGACGGACACGCTTACTCGCCCCAGGAAATCTCAGCCATGATTTTGCAAAAGGTGAAAAAAGACGCCGAAGAATACCTGGGCGAAACGGTGACTGACGCGGTGATTACGGTGCCGGCATATTTCACGGACGCCCAGCGCCAAGCCACCAAAGACGCCGGCAAGATTGCCGGTTTGAATGTACAGCGCATTATCAACGAGCCGACGGCGGCGGCGCTGGCCTACGGCGTGGACAAAGAAGATTCCCAAAAAGTGATGGTCTATGACTTAGGCGGCGGTACCTTTGATGTGTCTATTTTGGATATCAACAGCGGTATTATCGAGGTGATGGCTACTGCCGGCAATAATCGCTTAGGAGGCGATGATTTTGACCAGGTGGTGATGGATTATTTGATCGCGGAATTTAAAAAGACCAATCATTGCGACATTACCAAAGATCTGACTGCTCTCTCTCGCCTGCGGGAAGCAGTGGAAAAAGCCAAAATCGAACTGTCCGGTATTAATGAAACCCACATCAGCCTGCCCTTTTTGATGCAGCATAAAGGAGCGCCGGTGCATATGGATATTGCTCTTACCAGGGCTAAATTTGACGCTTTGACCGCCCATTTGGTGGATGCCACCATGGGACCGGTGCGGCAAGCTATTACGGATGCGGGTATCGCGGTGAGTGATATTGCTAAGGTGCTGCTGGTGGGCGGGTCTACGCGGATTCCCGCCGTGCAGCAGGCAGTGCGGAAATTTGTGGGCAAAGAGCCTTTTAAAGGAATCAATCCCGATGAATGCGTGGCTATGGGCGCGGCGCTGCAGGCGGGCGTTTTGCTGGGCGAAGTGAAGGGACTGGTATTGTTGGATGTGACGCCTCTTTCTTTGGGTATTGAGACCATGGGCGGGGTGTTTTCCAAAATCATTGACCGTAACTCCACCATTCCCATCAAAAAGAGCCAGATTTATACTACGGCCGCCAGTTTCCAGACGGCGGTGGAAGTCCATGTGTTGCAGGGCGAACGGGAAATGGCAAAATACAATAAATCTTTGGGGCGTTTTCGTCTCAAAGGCATTCGCCGCGCCATGCGGGGAGTGCCGCAGATTGAGGTAACTTTTGAGATCGACGCCAACGGCATTGTCCATGTGACCGCCAAAGATTTGGGTACCGGCAAACAGCAGGATATCACCATTACCGCTTCTTCCAATCTTTCTCAGTGGGAGATTGACGACGCCATCAAATACGCGCAGATGTACGAGCAGGAAGACCGCAAAAAGAAAGAAGAGGCTACTGCCAAAAATGACGCTGAAGTGCAGGTTTATCGGGCGGCTTCTTTGAGTAAAAAATTGGAAAAAGGGGATAAAACGCTGGTAGCGGACGCTGTCAAACGAGTAAAAAAGAATATGCGCAATAAAGACAAAAGTCAATTGGTCAGCGCCACGCGCGATTTGAAAAATTTGCTGGACAGCTTGGAAGGTCGCTATGGTTTTGCCGATTCTCAAAACGAAAAATAGAAAAACAGAGTGGGAGCAAAGGAGAAAATCAAAAAAAACGCAGTTCGGAACAGGGAAAACTCTTGTGTTCGGAGCGGCTTTCTGATACAATAAAAGGCGCGGTTCATCGGTGGCGAAAGGGGATAGGCGGATGTTTGGTTATGTAATGGCGAACCAGAGCAGTTTGTCGGAAGAAGCCAAAGAGCGTTATCGTGCCGCCTATTGCGGACTTTGCCACACTTTGGGCAGAACGCACGGCTCCTTAAGCCGTCTGACTTTGAATTATGATTTGACTTTTTTGGCAATTTTTTTGGCGGCATTGGATGAAGAAGACGTTCGCTCTTTTTGGGGGAGGTGCGGTCTGCACCCGCTGAAAAAACGAAAATATCTCTCTTGTCCGGCGCTGGATTACGCGGCGGATATGAACATCGCTCTTTCGTATTATAATTTACTGGATAATTGGCGGGATGACCACAGTTATGTTTCCCGGGCGGAAGCCGCCCTTTTGCGGCGGGAATGTCGTCGGGTGGAAGAGGCTTATCCCCGCCAGTGCGGCGCCATTCAAGAGTCTTTGCGGCGATTAGCGGAAATGGAAAAAAACAATGAGCTGAATCCCGATTTGCCGGCGTCTTGTTTCGGTCGTTTGATGGCGGAAATTTTTGTACGGCAAGAAGACGAACGGGCGCAGACGCTGCGGCGGTTCGGCTTTTTCCTCGGCAAATATATCTATCTGTTGGACGCGGTATTGGATTTAAAAAAAGACATTAAGCAGGAAAAATACAATCCGCTGATTGCGTATCCTTCCGACGGGTTTCGAGACAGTCTTTGCTTGTTGATGAATGATTGTACCTTGGCTTTTCAGGAGTTTCCCCATTTGCGGCAGGATGAACTGCTGCGCAATATTTTGTATTCCGGGGTGTGGCTGCGTTTTGATTTACGTCAGGCACAGGAAGAACAAAAACAGCGGAAACGACAGGAAAAAGCCGAAAAGAAAACCGCGCGCCATCCAAAGACGCCGCGGAATACCAAGAACGAAAAGGAAAAAAGGGAAACGATTGAATGATGCAGGATCCATATAAGGTTCTGGGGGTCTCCCCGGATGCCACAGATGAGGAAATCACCAAGGCCTACCGCAAGTTAGTCAAAAAGTATCACCCGGACTTGAATCCGGATGACCCGGAAGGCGCCAATAAGAAGATGAGTGAAATCAATGTGGCTTATGAAGAAATCAAAAATATCAAAGCCGGAAAAAGCTCCTACGGTCAAACGGGACCCGGCGCCGGCGGCGCCTACAGCGGCAACCCTTACAGCGGAAATCCCTATGACAATCCCTTTGGCGGCTTCGGCGGCTTCGGCGGTTACGGTAGTTCCGCGGGCGGATCGTCCGGCGGTTACAGCAGTTCTTACGGCGGCAGTCGTGACAGCCGCTTTGATTCTGTGCGCACGTATATTTCCGCGGGGCTCTACCAGGAAGCTTGGAATGTGCTGAACAGCATGACAGAGCACAATGCGGAGTGGTATTATTACAGCGCCTATGTTAATTATAATCTGGGCAATAAGGTCTCCGCTCTGAATCAGGCTCGGGTGGCAGTGCAAATGGAACCCAACAATTTTGAATATCGCCGTCTGCTGATGCAGATTCAAAATGAAGGAAACGGCTATCAAGCGCAGCAGGGCGCTGTCTGCATTCCCTGCGGCGGTAATTTGTGCTGGGGTTATCTTTTTGCGATGATGCTTTGCTCTTGCTGCTGTCCCGGCGGTTATGGCTTCTATCATTAACAAAAGAAACACCGAGCAAAACTCGGATAAATAAACATCGCGGAAAGGGGTGTAGATCCATGTATCGGCTGCGGGAAATGATGGTTCGCTTTATGGCGGGCAGGTACGGTACAGATAATCTGAACTGGCTGATTTTCTGGCTGTATCTGATCTTGTTTATCGTTTATCTGATTACACGGATGAGTATTTTCTATTACATTGGGTTTGTGATGGTGATTCTCTATTTTTTCCGCACCTTTTCCCGAAATATTTATCGCCGACAGTTGGAAAACCAGCGCTATCTGGACGCGACGAAAGGGATTCGGGTCTTTTGCCGCCGTCAGAAAAATCGCTGGCGGGATCGGCATACCCATGTGTATAAACGCTGTCCCGGTTGCAAAACTTTTTTGCGGTTGCCTAAACAAAAGGGCGCTCATATCGCTGTTTGTCCTAAATGCCATCGGGAATTTGAAGTGAAAATCCACTGAGTACGCGTTGTCAGGCCCTCTGTTTACGAGCCTGACGGAAGGCGGAACAACCATTTTTCCTGTCGGAAACGATTACAGGAATTCCTTCAATGTCGCCGCTCATGGTCTCGCGGTATGAATTTTTTCGCGCTCGTTGAATCCGAGCGCGATTTTTTTTTGCGGAAAAGAAAAAACAACAAAAGTTTAAAGAGAGTTTATAAAAAGGAGGTATCCTATAACCATCGGATAGCCAAACATGTGCAAACGCAATTGCGCACTCCATAAATCAATAGATAAAAACATAAGTACACAAAAAAAACGACATTCCAGCCAGATGTCGTTTTTTTCTGTCTCGGCGCGGGTAGCTTTTGCAGGGTTGTCGGAGACAACGTTCCGATCCTGTTGATTGGACGTTGGAAGGATCTTTGGTTGAAAATGATTTGTTTTTTTTGTCGCGGGGAATCGTTTCGGTAATAATATTTTCGATACGGAAATAATTCGTTTGCCGAACGCCAATACCAAAGAGGGCGGCTTCTCCGAAGCGGGTAGAAAAACATTTTTTTTGAAAAGGTCTCGGTTTCTTTTCTAAGGTATATTTTTTATATGTGAAGATGGATCTACCGAAAATTTTTGGGCGAAAGATGAGAAGGGGAAGAACGTAAAAAACGAACCGCGGGAAACGGTTCGTTTTTGCGTTTTAAAAGGATCAAACTTCTTTGCTTCGTTCTTTGTTGATATCTTGTAAAACCTCGTTGATCGCCTGGAGGCTGTCGATATCGTGATGGCGCACCAAATCGGAAAGCTGCTGGTTGATATCGAAATACAACTGAGAGAGCACCACTTCGGGTACTTTTGGTTTGATCGTGCCCGCAACTTCCACTGTGGTTTTCTTGGCTTCCAGATTGAATACCTCGCCCCAAGTGGGAATGATGGTGTGGTAGCCATAGGTTTCTTCCGTCAATTTTTTGAAATCTGCCCGCGCGTCGTCTTCTCCATGTACCAGAAAGACGGCTTTGGGTTTTTGTTTGGCGGTGCCCAGCCATTGGATCAGCTCGTCGCGGTCGGCATGGGCGGAATAGCCTTCCATAAAGAGGATTTTGGCTTTGACATTGATTTCTTCCCCGTGGATTTTAACCACCTTTTCTCCGTCGATCAGACGGCGTCCCAGAGTTCCTACCGCCTGGTAGCCTGCGAAAATAACCGTACATTCCGGTCGCCAGAGGTTGTGTTTCAGGTGGTGTTTGATACGACCCGCTTCCGCCATACCGCTGGCAGAAATGACAATGGCGCCGCTTTTAATCTGGTTGATGGCGATGGATTGTTCCAGGGTGGTGGAGAAAACGATGTTGTCTGTTTTCAGCGGACTTCTGCCGTATTTTTTCATCAGCGCCCGTGTGTTTTGGTCAAAACATTCCGGATGGCGGCTGAAGATTTCTGTTGCCTGCACAGCCAGAGGACTGTCCACGTAGATTTTGGTTTTCGGCAGTAGTCCGTCATCAATCAAGCCGTTGATTTCCATGATCATATCTTGGCAGCGATCTACTGCGAAGGCGGGGATGATGACATTACCGCCCGCTTGGAAAGTGCTGGTGATGATATGCGCCAACTGACGGCGGCGGGCTTCGGTGTCGATGTATCGTTCATTGTGCAGCCGATTACCGTAGGTGGTTTCCATGACAATGTAATCGGTGTCGTTAATGGGGGTGGGATCTTTGACAATGAAATGGTCATAACGCCCTAAATCTCCCGAGAAAATGATTTTTTCCGCCTGACCTTCTTCGTTACGGTATTTCACTGTGGCCATGGCGGAACCCAAAATATGTCCCGCGTCCTGAAAGGAAATTTCCACGTCGGGGGTGGGACGAAACGGCTCCCAGTAGTCTTTGGCAATAATATGCTCACAGGTTTTTTCTGCGTCTTCCACAGTGTAGATGGGCTCCAGCAGCGGAATGCCGGCGCGGGCGTTTTTCCGATTTTTCCGCTCGATTTCTCCTTCTTGTACATGAGCGGAATCGGGCAGCATAACGGTACACAGATCATAGGTGCCGTTGGTGGTATAGATGTTACCCTGAAAGCCTTCCTTATACAATTTGGGCAGTAGGCCGCTGTGGTCGATATGCGCGTGGGTCAGCAGTACAAAGTCAATTTTTTCCGGCGGAAACATGAAGGAAACATAGTTCCGCTCTTTTAATTCTTTGTTTCCCTGGTATAATCCGCAGTCTACCAGGAATTTTGTATTTTTATGTTCTACCAGGAAACAGGAGCCCGTCACGGTTCCCGTTGCGCCCAGGAAGGAAATTTTCATCACAAACACCTCGATTTCCATATTTCCGCTTATTCCGTTTTTCCTTTGTAATCCTTCGGCGGCTGTCGGCGCGGTCATATCCGCGAAGCAGAGCGCCCGATGGCGGCCGAGAGGGAATCTATCCTTATTATAGTATGGGAGAAAAAGAAAAGCAAATGTTTTTTCCGCCAGAAAAAAAGTCTGCTTAAAGAAGATTCGAATATAGGCGTACTTTCGGCGGCAGGTTCTTTGCCGGGAGATTATGCCTGTTGTGATGATGGGAAGCGGAGAAAACCGTTTCTGAATATTTTGGGGAAATCCTGCCGCCTTGTTTTCTGATCGGAAGTCTCTTCTTTGAAAAAGGGAAGAGCGCTTTTTTAACAAACTTTCTGAGGAAAGGGTTCCCTGAAAATCGCTCCGAGCCTGTTACCTAAATGCGGTCGATAGTCCCGGCGGAAATATTCTTCCTGTGGGATTAGCGGGTTATCCGCGATCTCACAGAAGAAGATCTTCGATTCGCGGGGAGAGAACAAAAAGGCAGCCCGCGGAATCCGCGGACTGCCGAAAAGATCGTTAAAAACGCTTATTTTTTCAAGCTATTAATGTAATGTTCCATTTTGTCCATTGCCAATTCAATGTTTTCCATGGAAGCCGCGTAAGAAATCCGGACGAAACCTTCGCCGCATTCACCGAAAGCGGTGCCGGGTACAACGGCTACATGTTCGGCGTTCAGCAGACCTTCGCAGAATTCAGCGGAAGTCATACCGGTGGATTTGATGCAGGGGAAAGCGTAGAAAGCGCCTTTGGGTTCGGAGATTTCCAGACCCATGCCACGCAGGCGTTTTACGATGTACTGACGACGGCGGTCATATTCCGCGCACATCTTTCTTACTTCATCAGCGCCGTTTCTGAAAGCTTCCAAAGCGGCGTATTGGCTCATGGTAGGAGCGCACATCAAAGCGAATTGGTGGATTTTGGCGATGCCGACCATCATTTCTTTGGGAGCGGCCAGGTAACCCAGTCTCCAACCGGTCATGGCAAAGGCTTTGGATACACCGGAGATAACGATGGTTCTTTCTCTCATGCCTTCAAAGGAGGAAATGGAGCAATGTTTCTGACCGTAAACCAGTTCCGCGTAAATTTCATCGGAGATGACGCACAGATTATGTTTTACGCAGATTTTTGCCAGCTGTTCCAAATCTTCTTTTTCCATGATGACACCGGTGGGATTGCCGGGGAAGTTCAACAGGATCGCTTTGGTTTTGGGGGTGATGTACTGTTCTACTTTGGCGGGGTCTACTTTAAATCCGTCTTCAAAGCTGAGGGGCATGGAAACGGCTACGCCGCCGGTCAATTCTACGCAGGGACGATAAGCAACGAAGGCGGGTTCGGGGATGATTACTTCATCACCGTTTTCCAAAATGGCGCGGAAAGCGATGTCTACCGCTTCGGAACCGCCGACGGTTACCAGAATTTCGCTTTTGGGGTCATAGGTATTGCCGGTCAGACCTTCCAGGTATTTGGAGATTTCCTGACGGAGTTCAATCATACCCATGTTGGCGGAATAAGCGGTCTTCCCTTCTCTCAGGGATTGAATGGCTGCTTCGCAGAAAGGCATGGGGGTAGAGAAGTCCGGTTCGCCGATAGACAGGGAGATTACATCATCCATTTCTGCGGCCAGGTCAAAGAATTTACGGATCCCGCTGGGGGGAATCGCCTTAATTTGTTCAGTCAAAAAATCTGCAGGGTTCATGATTCATTCCTCCTTAAAATCTATGGACTATGTTTGTTTGTACGCATCATGTTGTACGCATAGCTTCATAAGGGTATTATAATACAATATGTATAAACAGTGCAATAGTTTTTAAATAATTGTGAATTATGTTCTATTATATCGGATAAAGAGACAAGGAAAAATGTCAGAAAAATCTAAGTTTTTTCGCAAGCATTTGTCCAAAACAAGCATTAGGGAAAATTCCTTTCTTTTTGTTGTGAGTTAGCGTTATCGACAAAAAAGCTATTGACATTGTGTGAACTGTGGGGTATAATAAAAAAGCTATGGGGGATTCTCGGGATGTGGCGCAGTTTGGTAGCGCACTTGATTTGGGATCAAGGGGTCGCAGGTTCAAATCCTGTCATCCCGACCAAATTTTTCCCGCCGGAAAAGCACAAAACAAAAGAATCAACAATGGGGTATAGCCAAGTGGTAAGGCAACGGGTTTTGGCTCCGTCATTCGTAGGTTCGAATCCTGCTACCCCAGCCAACGAGAGAGGATTGTTTACGATTCTCTCTTTTTTATTTGAAAAAACAACTAAAAATCTGATTGTCCGCTAAAACACTGTACTTATCAGCACATTCAAGGATTGAAATACTTCAAATTACTACGATTTTACTACCATTGAATGAGCCTTGATACGTTAGAAATCCCAGATTTGCAAAGATATGGTACAGCACATCAGTATTGAAAAACAAAAATTGAATATCGCAAGTAGATTATGGAACGCCGATATTGACGTTCCTTTTCTATTTCCAGCCGTTCAGAAATGGACGGCTTTTTCTATATCCAAACGAAAGGAGAATTTTAAAAGCTATGAAAAAGATATTGAAGCGATTAGCCACAGGCTTCCTTGCCTTTGCGACTATCGTTACCGCTTTGCCGACAACGGCAGTCCACGCTTCCGAGAAGCAATACTGGACAGAAAGTGCCGAGCGTGTCGGTATCGTTGAAAAAGTAATGAATGACGGTTCTATCGGTTCGACATTCAACGAGGGACACATGACCGTTGAGGGTGAGGACGCTTTCTGCGTGGATATTAACACCAACTTCCGCAACGGCTACAAGACCAGAGCCGACGCAAGCACACGCATGAGCTACGACCAGATTTCAGATGTTGCCCTCTCAATCGAGTATGTTAATCAGTATGTGCAGAGCCACAGCGGATTGAGCAGTCAGCATATCTATCTTTTGAAACAGTGCGTTGTATGGCAGAGATTGAGTGTTCATCTTGGCTGGCAATGCGATAACGTCAGAGCTTCCTATGATGAAATTCCAAAAGCTATACAGGACGAGGTTTACGCTGGGGCGAAAGCCTTTGCCAGCGAGAACAAGGAACGCTATGAATGTGGCGGTTACATCTACTCTGGCGAGGGACAGGACATTGGACAGTTCTGGGCGAAACTTGCCGTTGGAAATGCCACATTGAAAAAGACTTCCAGTAATGCCAGCATTACCGACGGGAACGGGCTTTACTCTATCG
>CBCTTQ010000002.1:0-165309 GCA_965149945.1 uncultured Peptococcaceae bacterium
CCCCTGTTCGTGTTCGACCATATCGGCCAGGATAGAAGCCACAATCTGTTTCATCTCTTTAGGCAAATCCGTCAAATGACAATAGTTTTGCACAGCATCCGCTACCATATCATAAGTAAAGGACAAAATCACTTTTTTGTTAGCGGAAAGAGTTTCTTCTTCCAATCCCAGCAATATGTACACCGTACTTAAAACTTCCTCTTTATAATCCATGAAAACACCTTCTGATATCAAGACGCGGAAGCGATGATTTTAATGGCTTTGCTTTCGTCTTTCAAATAGCACACATAATGCTCATCCGCTGTAATCACGGTAGTTTTCTTGATAATATCACGATCTTCCTCAATCTGCGGTTCTCGTTTCATGCAAAGCCCCAACGCCCCCGGTTTGACGATAAAATTATGATAAACTTTGGTAGACCCTTCCGCTGTCTGTTCTTCCACTCTGGTGGAAACCATTACTTGACAGCCATGAATCATACCGACGCAGCCGGAAGTCAATACTTCCACGCCCATATCGGTAGATTTAATCCAGTCCTCAGATTTGCGCAGCGCTGCCAATTGCTTGGGCGCCACAATCAACACCTTATCTCCGTCAATCAACTGACCGAAATTCACTAAGGCGTCCGCTACCAAATCCGCGGAAATAGCATCACTGCCATCTCCCACAGTCATATCCTCATCGATCGTTTCCAATACAGCCAAAGCATCCGCATCCACCTTGTTGGCAATGGCCTGCCCCAATTGTTTGGCGGCTTCTCCTACAGGATCCCCGTAAGCGGAAAGAATCGCTTCGTCTGTCAATTCCAAGCCCTTCGCCGCCTTTTTCACCTGAGCAGTGGTGCTGGTAGCAGAAAGCTGCGTAATAGGAATACTTTCTCCTTCCGCCACAATGGTAGCATCGCCGATGTAAGAATATACCGGCAAACTCAAGGTATCCCCAGCCACACCCTGCAAAGTGTAATCAATTTCACAGAGATCCGCAAACACCATTTTTTCTTCCATTTCCTGAGAGATCATCGGCCCCATCACCTGGGGATTGATCAAATTAGCCAATTTTGTTGTGGTTGTTGTATTTGTCATCATTTTCCTCCTGTCTCAACCCACTGTTTTCGAGTACTCTCCGTTAACCGACCAACGCATGATAAAGCGAAGGATTGCTTTTCAATAACGCCAGCCGTTCCTTATAATTCATGTTTCGAATATCTTCCCTGGTAATGGCAGTATAATTTTTCTGCCCTACCAACGGCTTCCAGCCGTAAAAATTTTTCGGCAACAAATCGCCCCGCTCTGCGAACAACATGGGAAACTGTTGGCGAATTTCTTCCACTTGTTCTTCCAAACCGTTGATTTCCCCATTTTCATTCATAGAAAGCTTAGCCATATCCAATTTCACTTTTACCAAATCCAAATCAATGACGCCGATTTGCAAAAGCGCGATGTTGACAGCATAATCAAACTCAATGGCATATAACCGCTCTTCATATTCCGCTTGCACCTCAGTCTCTACTTCCGCTTTAATGGCGAGCAGCTGCTTTTCGCTGACTCCGACAGCAGCATGAGAGCCGTCTGAGAAATCACCGTCTTTTTGCCGATCTGCGGTCAGGGATGCTTTCACGGCGGCAGACTTCGTACCGCTTTCCGCTTCTTTTTCTGATAACACAGCCTCATACTCTTCTTTTGTGACGTAATGCTCTGCCAGATACGCCTCAATTTCCGCAATCATTTCCTCCGTCAAGGCTTCCCCCAGCAGATCTCGTAATAAATCAATCATTTCGTTTCACCTCCTGCCGTCATTTTCATAAATGACAGCTCACTTTTTCGAATTTCATTTTAAATGGGAATAGTGACGCCGGAATCCGCCTCTGTCACCAATTCTTTGGTTTCCCGCTCTCGCCGCGCGTTTTTTTCTTCCGTTGCCGCCGTGAGTTGTTCTGCCGTGACCGCTCCCGTTTCCGTTCGCAAAGCCTCCTGCTCTTTGGCGGCATCTGTCACCCAAGGATGGTTTGCCAGAACTGTTTTTTCGGAAAGCAATCCTCTGCTGTTCACACAGTTTTCGATAGCTTCCGTTTCGTTGATGATAATATCCCGATTAAATAAAAATTCCACCACTTCCTCAGAATAATCCACCTCGGTCACCAACTGATAATATTTACAAATAAACACCATCAATTGCTCCAAAGAAGATTGAAACTCTCGTTCAATACCGTTACAATCCAAATCCAAATCCGCGTAGAGATATTTTAAATACTCGCCGCTGGTATTGCCGGTGTGATGGTTTTGGGTATCCACACCACCGCCCATTTCAAATAAATCTTTCCGCACCGAATTCAAATGCTCATTGATACTGGTAGTGTTGATGTCGGCGCTGATGGTTTCCAATCCGCCGCTGTCACTGACTTTGACCGCTCGGTACGCTGCTAAATTCCGTCGAAACTCACCCAAATCCGTCCCGTCATAATTCCGAATGACCAATACCGAATTAGGATTGTCCAAAATAGAATTGCTGTCGTCGGATTTCAACAAATCGTAATCATCAATCAAACCCTTAATGAATGTAATTAAAGGCAACTCTTCCTCGTTGTAACGAAACGCCACAAAAGGGACAGCCCCCCAATATCCGCCCTTGCCCCGATGAATAAAATGGGGAAACGGCTCGTCTTTTTTCAGTTTTAAATCCCGAAATTTTTCCATCATGTCAGGATCCGGCACTAAAGAATAATTGGGTTTATTTTTGCGGGAATCATCCTTTTCCATTCGGTAATACCGCACCCCTTCCGGCAACCAATATTCCACCTTGACGCTTTTGACAGGCTCTTTACCGATGTATTCCAATTGCGTATACATACGAATCACTGCCTGCAATTGCCGTTTTTCTCCGTCTTGCCAAAGAGGAATCACCTCCTCCGAAGGAATTTTCATAAAATCCAATTTGCCTTCTTCATTGATGTACACCTGTAGCCAGGCAACTCCTTTGTTGATGCTCTCCTTACACAGATTTCCCAATCTTCGCAACATCTGTTTGTCAAACACCGCGTTCACCAAATCACTCAGTTCCTCACAGTCCGAACGGATAGCAGGCGGATTCCCCAGTAAATACTGGCATTTCTGATCCACCAACTTTTTCGCGAAAGCATGGGCGATTTTAGTATTGGCCAAATTACTGTCCTCGCGAAGACAGCCGCCTTCGCCGATCACCATACGCCGCCGTTTGAGAATATCGTTCCGATTTTCATAATAACGTTGTCCTACCAACATCTGTTGTCGCTTAGGATTAATCTGCCAATCAAAAATCTCCGATAATAAAATCTCCTCTGTGGACATTTGCCCTTTGGCTTTGGCTTCAATATCCGCCACAATCCGTTCCGTTTCCGTAAAATACATCTTGTCCCTCCTTTCTCCTTGTTCCCGCCGACCCAATCCCGTTTTTTCCCAAACATACAGTTCGTCCGATCAATCAAAACTGTATGCTTTGGGGCGCATATCTTGTTCCAGTGCGTATCTGACCGCGTCAATGGTATGATTATCTATGTCGGGATACCCTCCCTGAAAGTTGCCATTGCGGTCAGTCAGCAAATGATATGCGGAAAACTCCCTGCAAACATTGGGTGTTCGCCTTTTGTCTATGATAATAGCGTTCAGATTTTGCAGCCAGCTGATTCCGTGTTCCACGCTGCCCGGTCCCTTTTTCGCCGCCACAATCCGAATGCCTCGTTCTCGTAGTTCCTCATTGCTTCTCGGTTCGGCGCTGTCAGCAATCACCGGTAGATTTTCTCGATTTTCCTCACGAATGTATCGGGCAATTTCCTGAAATCGAGCGCTGTGCCGATAAAACTCCGACAATAGATACAATCGCTCTTTTTTGGCGTCATAGTGACAGACTACATAAACAAAAGGATCCTTACCGTATCCCCAGTCGATGCCTCGGCGTACATGGTCAAAAGCGGCAATTTCTTCATCCCCGATTTCCCGAAACACCAAATTGTCAAAAACTTCTCCTCCGCCGCCTACCACCTGCCCCAGATACTCATGACGGTAAGCCTTCTCATTAGAACTTTGCAGTGACCTCGCCGCCCGAATGAATCCCTGCCCCAACCACTCAGCCGGGATATCCTTATAGGTAGAATGGAAACAATACCTCTCCGACGCGTCTGTCAACACTTCTTGATTCACCCAATTATCCATATATTTAGGCGGATTATAAGAACAAAAAGTAATTTCCCGATCGCCGCCTCGCAGCAAAGATTGCTTAATACTGCGAATTTCTTCCATTCCGTCAAACTCCGTCAATTCTTCAAACCAAACAATTCCGATATATCCATTGAGCACCTTGGTAGATTTCAATTTTTCCGCTTTGTCCGACCCCCGAAAGAGAATTTTCTGCCCGGTAGGTAAATAGACCATCTCCATGGGACTTTCTTTGCATTTCCAAAGATGTCCAACATGCAAAACTTCAATAGCCCACTTCAATTGCTGATACACACTGTCTCGCAGATACACGCCCACCTTGCGCACCGCCACACCGTTTAACTCAGGATACCGCATCAAAAGCAGAATCATTTCTAAACTAATGAAAGAACTTTTGCCGCTGCCGCGGCCGCCCTTTAACCAATACTCCGCATAACGACCTTCACGAATTTTTTGGTGCAGCTCGTAATAGGCAGGAGCAATCACCTGACGAAAAGAAATCGTTTCTGAATCCAAGATTGTTTCTTGTCGCTGTTTCATCCCACATCATCCACAATCGTCACCGCCGCTCGTTCTCCACCGAATCGCTCGGAAAACAGACCGAACATCTTGGCCAATGCTTCCGCCGCTTTCAAACGATCAGAAAATTTCACTTCTCCGTTTCCGTTAAAATCGCCCCGCAGCAGATGTGTATAAAAAACTAAAATTTCTGTCGCTTCCGCTACTCGTTGGTCGGCGGCCTCCGCCAACAATTTCTCCAAATATTCCTGAATGGCAGGCTGTTGCAACAATCGGTATCCATAGGACGCCGCGTTTTTTTTCTGATATCCGGCTTTTCGTGCCGCATCCGCCGCATTGCAGCTTAAAATATAATACTCACAGAATTTCTTTTGTCTTTCGTTCAAAATCTTTCTCAACTTGGGCACCTCCCGCTTTCCCTGTTGCCAGACAACGGACTCTCCACTGCAGCAATTTCTCTGATGGCTCTCGCCTCCCATACCAAAGCTTTTTTTCCGCCGCTAAATGTTGATCTTCCATTTGAAGTAGATTATGATCCATATGTTTCCATTATAGAAACCAAAAGAAGAAAAAAATACCAGCCATGATATTCCCGTTAATCTTCTTTTGTTCCCTTCTTCCTCCCCTCTTCCAAAATGTCATTTCTTTTTTTTGTTTCACAAAGGTTTCCATAAAAGATACTTAAAATATAGCACTGTGTTTCCATATTGTCAACACCATTTTATCGTAAAACTATTGATTTTCCTTTTTGGAAACTGTATAATGAAAACAAATAAGATCGGAGGCAACAATCAGTCGGCTAATGAGGTGAATAGGATGAATCGTATCAAAGAACTACGAGAACAACATAGATTGACCCAAACCGAGCTGGGGAAAATTTTAGAAGTAGAAAAATCTACCATTTCCAAATACGAAAACGGTAGCTTGGATTTGAGCAGCAATACCATTTCTCAACTCTGCGATTATTTCGGTGTTTCAGCGGATTATCTGCTGGGACGCAGTGATTCCCCGCAACCCTCTCATTATTCGCCGCCTCAAGAAGAACTCAACAAAATATTAGAAACTTTCCATAAAAACCCTTATACCGAAGTACTGTTCCACCGCAGCGCCAACCTTTCCAAAAAAGAACTGGAAAAGATTTTGAAAATCATCGAGGTTATGCATGAAGAAGAAAGTTAAACTGCGTATTTCGCCGGAAAATTTAACAGCTCAGGATATTATGATTCGCACCGTTCCGCTGCCCCTAGGCATCAAAGGATTCTGTACCTATAAAAAGAGCGGCTATATTGTTTGCATCAACCAAAAGGCCAATGAGACTATTTGTCAGGAAACCCTTGCCCATGAACTAAAACATATCCTAAATCACGACCTTCACTCCGAAAAACCCGTTTCTTATCTGGAGTCTTAAGCCCTCGACTTACAATCCTCTCAGCAGCCTTTTTCCGCTCATGCAGAAAAAAGATCTTGCCGTTTTGCCGTGCCGAGCTCCTTTCCCCTTAAACGCGTTACCTCCTCCCCGCGCCCCTTCCCCACTCTTCCTTTTGCCTCTCAATAAACATACGGATACGACCGTCTTTCTTTTTTAACCGTCTTCCCGACTCCGCCCATAGAAATTTTCCGTTTATTTGCAAAAAACTCTTGCAAAATCAGTTAAAATGCGGTATACTAGAAAGCGTCGTGGAGAGATGGCCGAGCTGGTCGAAGGTGCATGACTGGAAATCATGTGTACGGGAAACTGTACCAGGGGTTCGAATCCCCTTCTCTCCGCCAAATTGTTGCGGACAGCCTTATGCTGTCCGCGTTTTCTTTTTCCCACCGGAAGCAACAATCCAAACCGCTTTTCCCCATTCCCGACACCTATCAGGAGGAATCTATTATGAAAAAAAACGCACGCATTGAAATTCGTGTTACCAAAGAAATGAAAGAACACCTGCAAGCCCTGGCAAAAGCCGAAAATCGCAGCTTAAGCAGCTTAATTGAAGACCAGCTGCTCCTGCTCTTACGCGAGGAAGGCAGCTATCTGGTGGGCAGCAAATCCCATTTCCGCTCTTTGTAAAACCGCCATCCATAATCGCACTGCCGTACCAGCGGAAAACAATGCGCCAAAGCATTGCCAGACAGCCAAAATTGTGTTAAAATGTTCACAATGAATTATTTATATTTTTCAATTTATCTGCAATGATTTTAGGAGGTAATCGTATGAGGTATCTCGCTCCATATCTGGGGCCCATCGGTTATGCCATCGGTCTTATCGCGCTGGTGTTGCTGTTTGTTTTCCGAGACAGCGATCTGCCGACCTTGGCGTTTCTTGCGTTCTGTTGTGTAATTTCCTTTTTGCTGGGCTTCTCCGCTCGCAAACAGGCCAAAGAAGAACGGCTGTATAATTTCTTCCCTTCCCGTATTGAAACAGAAAAAACTGTTTATTCTCTGAATCTGCGTTTAGACAATACCGAAATTATCGGCTATACCGGCACACCGGAATTAAAGGGCGCGGACGAACTGGATATCCGCGCGGAAGACAGCAAATTCGCCGTCTATCATCAGGGACAAAAGCTGGGATACATCCCGGAAAATACCAATGCCTATATCATGACCAAAAACTGTATCAATGACCCCACTTGTTTGTTAAAGGCCATTGTACGGAAAGACGGCGATAAAACCTTTGATATCGCCTGTTACACAGAATAGACAGAAAGGATTCCATAATGGCAAAACAACAAGAGCAATTTAAACCCAGCACCATCCGCATTGTGGCAGTTGCCATCGTTGCCGTATTCACAGTGATGAATATCTACTCATTGGTAGTTAAAGGCGGTCCGCAAAACGGCGAGGATTATCTGGCTATTATCTTAAACATCGGTTGCGTCATCATGTGCGGTGTTATCATCCGTAATGAAAAAAAACGCAAAGAATACTATGAAGAACAACAAAAAGCGCGAATCGCCAAAAGAGAACGACGCCGAAACAACAAAAAAAGATAAACCAAAAGCCCTTCCCCTCGGAAGGGCTTTTTTGGTTGGAAATTTTTTATAACCGACTGAATAAAAGTAAATTTCTAATATCCAACAATTTTTACAAGTTCTTTTTAGTAACAAAACAACCTGTTTTTATAAAAAATGTTTGCGAGGAATTTTCTCTGAAAAAGGTTTGGTTAAATTCTTCCTGATTATTTTTTTTATCCTTGCTCACAATAAGACGGGGTGATTGTATGGAAAATAATTTGCATTATGCCCGTCTGATCAATTATGAAATTGCCGTTTTAAAAAAAATGGAACGCGACTACCGCAAAAAAACGAAACGACCCATTCGCCTAATCGCCATGGAAGAAGAAACAGAATCTCTGCAATAAGACGGACAAAAGAGGAGGCAAAGCCCGTTACTCATAAAAAAGTAACGGGCTTTGCCATTTTCTAAAATACTATTTTGCTGTGTAACCTAAATAGATGACACATTGTGGCAGATTGAACTATCCAATATACCCAAATTATGGATTCGACCCATCACTTATTCGCAAATAAAAACTGTATGTTTTGCAGAAATATATATTATGAACAACCGTATCATTGATACAAAAATCAAATAAGAAAACAAAAATTCGCTCTCAGATTATGCTATTATGAAAGAAAGACATCTAATCATGTATGATAATTTTGTAATAGCGATCATTCTGAAAGGAGCGAAACAGCATGAATTTAATTTCTCAAAAAATGACCTCTGATGAGAGATTGACAGCCTTATTCAGCAATAATCCTGTGGATAGAGTGCCGGTACTGGGTTCATGGTTTATGTGGGCGCATATAGCCAAGATTAATGGCATGACGATCACGGACATTTATGAGTTTCCTGCCGCCAGCATTGAAGCACAAAGAAACGCCAATGCCATGTACGGCATGGATGGCGGCAGCGTATATATGATGACAGATTTCGGCAGTTGGGAATTCGGCGGTATGGCTACTTTCCCTGGCGGTGATAGTGAAGCCATGGTGGTTACGAAACGAGCCGCGCCGACCGCGGAAAAAGCTCTTACCATTAAATGCCCCGATGACATCTTGCATTCCGGCGGTGTGCCAAAATATTTTGAGGCAGGAAAAATCCAAGCTGCTAACGGAGAACTAATAACATTTGATTTAGGCACTCCATTTTTGCTGGCTTCCAATATCATCGGTGTTGATAATATGATGTTGATGATGATCGAAAGCCCGGAAGCCGTACACAATGTGCTGGCAGAATCAACAAAGTTTTATATCCGATTGCTGGAGCTTTGGGTTGAAAATTTCGGCGCGGCAAATATCTTCCCAATGATGGCGGCGTCCAGTGAAAGCAATCGTTTGATATCTCCCGCTTTCCATGAAACGTTTTCCATCCCTTACTTGAAACAGGTTTTAGATAAAATGCTTGACTTGCAGGTGGATAAACTGCTCTTACATATTTGTAGTGAACAAAATCCGAATCTGCCCAATTATCAAAAGTTGACATATCCCATTAATACTATTTTTAGCGTGGGGCCGGAAATGGATTTAACAAAAATGGCGCGGCTATTTCCCCGATATATTATCGCCGGTAATATCGATCCGATAAAATTCTTGCAATCAAAGCCTCAAGAAATATTTGAAGAATGTTGCGAGATTATCAAAACCATGGCGCAGACCGATACCCGATTTATCTTGATGCCCGGCTGTGATGTACCTCCCAATGCGCCGCCGATCAATGTATATCAGATGGTTAAGGCAAGCATGGTTATGACAAAAGATACTATAAAATAATCATAAAAACAAAACAGCGTTCACTTAAAAGTGAACGCTGTTTTGTTTTATTATAAAGTGCAATAAATGTATTCTTGTTATTAGCTTGCCATAAGACTTTCACAAAGAGTAATGGCTTCTTGCGCGTTGTCAGAATAACCGTCAGCGCCGATTTCCTTAGCGAATTTATCGCTGACAGGCGCTCCGCCGACAATTATTTTCACTTTGTCACGCAGTCCGGCATCGGTAATAGCTTTGATGGTGCTTTCCATGGCGGGCATGGTAGTAGTGAGCAAAGCAGACATACCAAGAATATCAGGTTGATGTTCTTTAATAGCTTCGACAAACTTTTCTTCCGTGATATCCACACCCATGTTGATTACGGTAAAGCCGTTGCTTTCCAACATCATTGCCACCAGATTTTTGCCGATATCATGAAGATCGCCGCGCACCGTACCGATGAGGATTTTCCCTTTGGAAACATAATCTCCCGCCGCCAACAACGGCTTCAACACTTCCATGCCGGAATGCAAAGCTTTGGCAGACATCATTACCTCGGGAACAAACATATCCCCATTGGTAAAGCGCACCCCTACATCATTCATAGCAACCATCAAACCATCGTTGATAATGGTCATAGGTTCCACGCCTTCTTCCAACAGCCGATTTACGGTTTCTTTCACCAGAGATATATTACCTTTGGAAATACCTTCGTTTATATTATCATAATTTACCATAAAAAGCCTCCTTTGCTGTAGCTGCAATAAAATTTTAGCTTTGCCTTGTTTTCTGCCTCTGATATTATCATAACCTATTATTTGTAATATTTCTTCTAATTATTTTGCAATTTTATAACTTTAATTAGTTTATGTTAATGACAAGCATATCTCATCTAAATGAGTTATACTTCGATTTTGATTTATGCAATTATTACCAATAATAACAGGTGATTTGCCAATCATGCACAGTTCTTTTAACATATCATCGGATGATGATGCATCGGACGATGTGACCGGGTGCAGACTGATTTTCCCGCTTGTCTGCAAAACTTCGGTAGTCATGCCGCATATGTGAAATACCAAAGGCGTGGCCAATGCGTTAATTTTCCGTAAAAACGGCAATAATACCTCCTCCGAATATTCCGCGGCAAATGTTTCACCAATAAGAGAAAGCAGCAGTGTGGGTTCGGCAAAGGAAAACAAACGAATATTTTTTTCTAATGCCATCTCAATAATCCGCAAATAGCTGTTTTGCAGCAAAG
The DNA here is from genome assembly GCA_965149945.1 of uncultured Peptococcaceae bacterium. GTDB lineage: Bacteria > Bacillota > Dehalobacteriia > UBA4068 > UBA4997 > JAHZFN01. Next base: position 10,710 of record CBCTTQ010000002.1, read on the forward strand.
TAATAAATTTCATGGCATATGAATGATGACGAAACCATTCCGTATAAAACAACCCCGAGCCATAAACAGCGTCGAAAACCGCAGCAAAACCGGAAAGGTTAAAGCAAACCGCTTGAGAATCCGCATTTATTTGTTCTAATGCTTGCATGATATTGCGCAATCGCCAATGCTCCAGATTTACAGTGGGCAATTCCTGTGTATATTGCATGACAACCGGGCTTAGGATATCGCTTTGGTCATAACCGATCATAGTAGCCCCCATAAGCTCTGCCTCCAGACAGCAGTCCCTCGGCAAATTTACAATATGACTGTCGGCAGGCTGCATAGCCAGCGTATAACGCGCCAAATCATCTGGAGATTGATAAAGCTGAGCAAAAGTTATGCCATGCTGTTGCAGATAAGCTGCCGGCAGGTTCGGGCTTATATTTTGGCAAGTTTTATATTTTTTCATATTTGTATCCTCAGAAAAATTTTTTTAACTATATTTGAATTATAACATATCCCTGATTCCAGACCAAGAAATTCAGCAATTCGCCATATTTTATACCATAAATAGAATTATGTTTATCAAATATTATAAAATACCCCTGCCGCAAGTAATTATTTGCAACAGGGGTACAACTAAATTTTTATTTAGATTTCAGTATCATGTTTCCATACGGCTTCTACGCTTTCTTCTACAATCCAGTAGAATTCTACGCCTGTGTCCAGTGTAATCATATGACCGGGCTCCAGGTTGTATGTGATCCCCATAGATTTGATTGTTACCGCGCCTTTTTTAATGAAGATTGCTTCCTGACGCAATTCCGGCGGATCTAATCTCCATTTTTCAATAGCCGGACCCATGGTATTGTAATCTTCCCATTGAGATACTTGATATTGCTCTTCGGCTTCTGCCGGAGTCATTTTAGCAACTACAACTTTTTTCATGGTAAATCCTCCTTTATGGAATATATTTCAATTTATTCTTCCTCTTGCGCGGCTGTTGCCCGTTTCTTTTTGTTCAGGAAGCAAAGTCTGGGATCATCGCGGTCTTTCAGCATATATCTGCGCAAAGGCGGAATTTTGCTGCAAATGTAGTATAGTAAACCGGAAGCAACCATGGCGGTGCCGGTAGCGCACAGTACCAAAAATACTGCGCTTCTCGGTTCCGATGTCATCGGATTGTATACCAATAGGTAAGCGACAATACCGGCGACAAAGCAACCTAAACCAACCAAGTTGAAGCCTTTGGTGTAATAATAGGCTTTATTATCACGGTTCATATACATCGCGTCCAGAGATACTTTCTGCTTACGAACAATAAAGAAATCGACAACCATCAAAGCAATAGCCGGAGCAGAAACCAAACCTACAATGGCAACAAACAGAGTATATGCTTTCCACATCAAACCGGTTGCCAGGAAAATAGCATTATATATGGTCCAAATAGTACAAATTACTTTATAGTTCCATTTGGGGTTCAGCATCTTGGTGCTGACAGTGAGCACATACATTGTCAGAGACTGAGTAGTAATATTAGCAAAACCAATACATACCAAAGACAGCAGCCCCATGGTATTACCACCAAAATACATCAGCCAGTCTGTGGGATCATCGGAATATGTGCCTGTTGCCATAGCCGTAGCGATAGATGTAATGGCGCCGATAATGATGAAAAGAGCCATCACAAACACCAGCCCCAGCCAGTTGCCCCAGAAGCTTTTTCGTTCACCTTTTACCAGACGAGGCAGCGCACCCACAGCAGGAACCCATGCGGCAATAAAGGCAATGCTCCATTCTAAACCAAGCATGTATGATGTAAGATCTCTCCCGCTATAATCTTCAGAACGATAAGCAAACAATTCACTGAAGGAATACCTGCTGAAAACCATAACTACCATTACTACACCGACAATCAGCAGCAAAGGTACCATAACTTTGGTCACTCGGCGCACCGCGATAGGACCTCGCATGGCAATAATCCAACCAAAGAGGATACAAGTCATGGATAAAGCTTGTTGGGCAAAAGATCCAGTTTCGATATTGGTACCCAAAAGTGAATTTGAAATTTTCGCCAGGGATAAACCGTAAACATGAGAGTTAACGCCGCAATACCCCAATGAACAGCAAAAAGCCAAAATCATAATGACGCAAAGTCCCCAGTATCCGTAAATTGATCGCTGATAAAACCATAAATCAATACCAAACCTGGTGGCAATCATCATCGCCATACAGAGGAATATACCTATAATACCCATGCCGCCCAACACGCTAAGGATAACCGATGAAAGCGGCATCATACTATTCAGTGTAGCTCCTTGTATATAACAATACGTAGCGATAGCGTAACCGGCCGTGATCAGGAAAATATCCCAAAAACCATAAAGTCTATCTTTTTTGCTAACAGGAACAACGCCGAAAAACACTTCATCTTGAATCATGCTCTGTGAGGTTTCTCTGTTTCCCATTGAAATCACTCCCTTTTTCAAATTTTTCATTCGTTATAACTGCGATGATGAGCCCATTACAGACCAAGCTTGTCCTACATTACAAAGTAACCCGCAATAACCATAATCAAACAAATAATACCTATCGCAACTACCAAAAGCCAATCTTTCTTCGTCATAGTATCAACATATTCATAATCCGGTTGATTCATTTCTGTAATCGTTTCATCTATCTTCTCATACAATAAATCCATAAATTCATCTTTTTGTTGAGTCATGATTCCAGCCCCTTTCACTTTTTTGTACTGATTTTCCCCCTTAATGTATTTTGTATAAAAATTATATAACAATCCATCGATAGATTTTTGTAAAATTATCAGTTTTTGTGCGATTATATTAGTAGTTCAAAAAATAAGTATTCTTAAAAAATCATCCTAAATTGCCGATATTATTTTGAAAAATACTAAAAATAATATATAAAATAGGTAAGCAAATAGCCTGTCCTAAATTTTTATCGCCCATATTTATAATATAATGCAATCAAATAATGCAATCAAAAAAAACTGTTATTTTTGTTAGAGATTTTGTTATTTTTGTACTTTTGTTATATATTTAAGCTCCTGGCTATACATTAAGTTTTTTTGTTGTTATAATCAAAATATACTGAATTTTCCCCCAAATAGATTAATAATGCAGATTGATTCTATCGCTGCCCAAAGGATGTGATGAGATGACAAAATTGGCTTATGATAACTCCGCTCAAATGTGTTTGTTGACTGAGACCGATATAGAAAAAATTCATATGACCGCTTTGGAAATTTTGTCGGAGGTCGGTGTGCTGTTTGATACGCAAGAGGCGCTGCAGTTACTCGCCGACGCCGGCTGTGAGGTAAATTTCGAAACCAAAATTGTAAAATTTAGTGAGGAAATCATTACCAACGCTATCAAAAACGCGCCTGAAAAGTTTAAATTATATAATCGTTCAGGAACCAAATTCGTTGTGGTAGGCGATGACCATGTGGAAATTACACCCACTTTCAGTGCCAGCAACATATTACTGAATAAATCGGGTGATATTCGCCCCGCCAATGCTAAAGATATGAAAAACATCATCAATCTGACCAATCAGATTGATGAATATCATATAGCTATTCCCGCCATTGTCTGTGAGGATATTCCTCCGGAACACGGCGATTATTATCGGGATTATTTGATTCTGAAAAATGCAGATATGCCCATGGCATCGGAAGTTTGGAGTACCGAAAGTCTGCACTATTTATATAAACTGTTGCTGGCAGTCAGAGAATCCAAAGAAAGCCTGCTGGAAAAACCCCTTACTATCGTTGGGCTGTGCCCCATGGCTCCTCTTACATGGAGCGCAGAAGCAGCAGAGAGCCTGATTAACGCGGCGAAATACGGCATACCGGTAAATATCTGTGCCTGTCCAATGTTGGGTTCCGGTTCGCCGGTTACCATTGCCGGCGCAGTGGCGCAACAAGCGGCTGAGTTCTTATCCGGGCTGGTATTGGCACAGTTTGTAAGAAAAGGCGCTAAGGTTACATTTGGCGGTTATTCCACCAGCATGGATATGAAAACCATGTCGGCGTCTGTGGCTGCCATGGAATCCATGATGGCGGTGGCCGCTCATGGCGCTTTGGCAAAATTCTATGGCGTGCCCAGTCAAACCTTTGCAGAATGTTCCGAAGCCAAAACCAATGATTTTCAATCCGGCTGGGAAACAGCAATGACAGGAATGATGGCGGTATTATCAGGCATTAATCTGATTTACGGCTGTGGTTCTTTGGATTATTTGATGGAATTCAGCTATGAAAAATTTTTGCTTGACGCGGAAATTGCCAAATATCTTTATTTCCTGCATCAAGGCATCACCGTAGATAATGACACCCTTGCTAAGGATGCGATAAAAGAAGTAGGGCCTTCCGGCTCGTTTATAATGTCTATGCACACCATGACAGAATTCAAAACAGCCCAATGCTACCCCGGTAAATTTATTGATCGTAATAAACGAGGCGCTTGGGAGAATAATGGTAGCCACGATGTGGTAACCGCGGCAGAACCTTTCCTCGCAAAAATGCTGGAAAGAGAAGCCCTGCAACCTGCCGACACTGAAATGGCTACTCGCCTTGATGCTGTTATCAAAGATATTAATGCTGAATGCAGTCTGAATTTACCTTTGGATTGAGGAGGAATGGCTATGAAAACACGAAATCATGTCGGCATATCATCGCCGATTCATGATGGCAAAGCCAAAGCGGCAGGCGCGCTGAAATACTACGGCGATATAGAACTGCCCAATATGCACTATGCCAAAATGGTGTTCAGTTCCGTTCCCCATGCCATAGTAAAATCGGTAAATGTTGAATCAGCATATAAAATAGACGGTGTGGTGGAAGTATTGACCTGCTTCAACACCACTGATAATAAATTCTGTCGCTCTCGAGTATGCTCTGCTGAAGAAGCCGTCATGCAAGAGCAGCTCTTTCCGCATGTAGTAAAGTTCGTCGGTGACAGAGTGGCGATGGTCATAGCCAAAACTCCCACCGCCGCCCAACAAGGCGCAAAATGTATTCAGGTAGAATATGAAGAATTACCGGCAGCAGTAACTGTAGAGGAAGCGTCTGATCCTAACGCTCCGAAGATTTATCCAGAAGGCAATATTAATCCATTCCCAGGCATAAACTGCGGTAAAAAGCCATCTGCCGAAGGGCTGATTGAAATTTGTTCAGATATTAAAATAGGAGCGCTGCATCACGGCGCCATGGAAACCCACGGTTGCATAGCAGATTATGATAAATACAGCAAAAATTTGACTCTATATACCCCCTGCCAATCTGTTTTTGCCGTCAGAGTAGGTGTGGCCGACTTGTTAGGACTGCCTTATAACAAAGTGCGAGTGTTGCAAACTACCATGGGAGGATCTTTTGGTTCCAAGCAAGAAACTATTCTGGAACCACTGGTAGCGGCGGCGGCGATTGCCATCGGCGCGCCGGTTAAGCTTATATATACTAGAGAAGAAGTTTTTTCTTCTACCATTGTCAACGCGCCGATGAATTTCCGCTCGCGAGCTTTGGTAGAACCTGACGGCAAAGTACAATCCATAGAGATTGATTGTACTATCCAGGCGGGGGCTTACCTCACCAACAGCCTGGATTATCTCCACGCTATGGGCGAAAAGCTCTCCCGCATATATGATTTCCCGTATATTAAATTTTCGGGCAGAGCGGTTTGCACCAATACGCCGGTCAGTGGCAGTTATCGTTCTTGGGGCTCAAAAGATATTGCCGTTCCCATAGAACAAATGCTATGGAAGATAGCTGACACATTAGGCTTAGATTTGCTGAAAATACATAGAATCAATGCTCTTTTACCGAAAGCCAAACATCGTTTAAACGGCTGTACGATAGGCGACTGCCGCATTGACGAATGCTTTGAACAAGGAGCAAAACGCTTTGATTGGACAACCCGCCATGAAGAATGCCGTAAATGGAATGCTATTCATAAACGCATAAAAAAAGGAGTTGGCTTGGCGGCCGGCGCTCATGTCAACGGTTTTTACCCTGATATGGAATTCGCTAATGTATCGTTAAAGTTAAATGAAGACGGCAGTATACTTGCCAATATCTGCCTGCATGATCACGGCTGCGGCAGTATTACTGCTTCAAAAAAAATGATCGCTGAAGTTTTGCAAATAGATGAAGAAATGATTTATATCCATCGACCGGATACTGATTACAACTTTTATGATTATGGCTGTTACGGAAGCAGAACAGTTTATGTGATTGGCAGAGCGACCCAGAATGCGGCAGAAAATCTGCTTGCAAATTTGAGGCAGAAAGCGTCAATTTTACTAAATGCCGATATTAAAAAGCTGATTTATGCCGATGGTTGTTTCACCAACCCCGCAACTAAGGAACAGGTTAGCCTAAGTGATATTGCCAATCATTGCCAAAACAATAACGAAGATATTTATGTTACAGAAAAATATACTGCTGTAGATAATCCCACTTCTTCCGGCGCGCATTTTGTTCAAGTAGCGGTAGATACCTTAACAGGCCTAACAAAGATAGAAGCTTACTATGCCGTATATGACATAGGTCAAGCGGTTAACCCCGGAATGTGCCGAGCGCAAATCGGCGGCGCGATACAACAAGGCATAGGAGCTGCTCTGACAGAAGAAATTGTATACGACAGCAAAAACGGGGCTATCAGGAATAAAAACTTTCATAAATATCATTTGGTGAATATCCCCGATATGCCGAAGCTTGAAATTGATTTCATTGAACATGAAGGAGATAACGGACCATTTGGAGCAAAATCTATCGGAGAAACTGCCATAGTACCAGCAACTCCCGCTGTTTTAACGGCATTGGAAAACGCCTTGGGCAAAGAGATTACTGCCCTGCCCATGACTCCAGTCAAAACCGTGAGCGTATTTACAGATGAAAAAAAGGGTGACAATAATGAAACAGATTGTTGAATTTGTATTAAATGATAAAAAAATTGAGGTAACCATCGACCCTGCTGTTCGTCTGATTGATTTACTCCGTTATGATTTGGGCTTAACCGGCACCAAAGAAAGCTGCGGTGTAGGAGAATGCGGCGCTTGTACGGTAATTATAGACGGCAAAGCAGTCAATTCCTGCTTGGTTTTGGCAGGACAGCTGCCGGGCAGTATGGTTTACACCATTGAGGGTTTGGAAAAAGACGGTGAATTGGCTGCTATCCAAAAAATATTCTATAAGAATATGGCCATCCAGTGCGGATATTGCACTCCGGGGATGATAATGTCCGCCAAGGCTTTGTTGATGAAAAATCCGAACCCCACAGAAGCAGAAATCAAAACGGCTCTGGCGGGAAATATTTGTCGGTGCAGCGGTTACCAACAGATATTACAGTCAGTGCAGGAAACTGCGGCATTGATGCGAGGTGATAAAAATGCAGATTGATAAATGGCTGGCCCCACGCACATTGCCAGAACTTCAAGACGCTTTGCGCGATAAAAAGCCGACAGATTATTTTATCAGCGGCGGTACCGACCTGCTGGTCGCCATAAGAGGTGGCAAAGCAGTCGGCGGTTTAATCGATTTGACACACCTTGCGGATTTACATCACATTGAAGCAGATGATCAAACTCTTTTCATAGGAGGCGGCATGACATATGATGAAATCGCTAAAAACGATATAATTCGCAAACTTTGTCCGGTTTTAGCCAAAGCGGCCGGCATGGTTGGCTCACAGCAAGTGCGCAACCGGGGCACTGTGGCAGGCGGCGTGGCAAATGCCTCTCCGGCAGGCGATATCACTCCGGTGCTCACTTGTTTGCAGGCCGATGTCAATCTGCTGGATGACAGCGGCACGGTTAGCAAAACTCCCATAGAGGATTTTCTGCTGGGAGCCGGCCAAACAAAACTGCAAGCTAATCAGTGTATTTTAGGATTTGAACTGCCTGTTAATCACAAACAACTGTCGGCATACGGTAAGCTGGGCAGCCGCAGTCAGGTTACTATTGCGCAAATGACGGCTACCATAGCGTTATCACTGGCTGATAATGAAATTATTGAATGCCGCCTGGTGGTAGGTTCCATTGGCGTCAGACCGATACGATTGACGAAAGCAGAAGCATTGTTTGTCGGTAAAAAAGTTTCTGATCTAACAGCAGGCACCTTTACAAAAGCGGCTCATATTTTCGCGCGATACATTCAAGAAACTGTTCCAAAAGAGTTTGATCGTGATTATAAAGCGGTTGCGATTATCGGTGTATTTGAAGATTTATCTACTGAAATACTACTGAAATAAGTAAAAAGGACCTCGCTGCTTTAAGCAGCGAGGTCCTTTTAATTTATTGATTAATTTTTTTGATAGAATTCCTCTATAGCCTCAAAGAATGCGTCTATGTTTTCCCAAGGCGACATGGCGGGAATATCACAGCCACTGGAAATCAGAAAATTAGGATATTTATAACAGTTTTCCATTATGTTCCTAGTTTCTGCTTTTACAGAATCCGGAGTGCCGTTTTTGATTTGACCCGCAGGGTCTACATTACCCATAACCATGATATTCCGTGGCATAAGAGTCAACATTTCAGCTAAATCTATTCTGTTGCCGAAATGATACGCCGCTGCTCCCGTGGACAAAACGCTGTCCGCCATTTTAATAACGCTGTCGCCGCAATTATGATAAACAACAATAAAATTGTTATCCTGTACTGCGTCGATAATTTTTTTTACATAAGGAGCGGAAAACTCGTCTGCTAAAGCCGGAGAAAGCAGACCCGCAAGAGGTTCCGCCATAACAATGCCATTGGCGCCGGCTTTTTTGTAAGCCAAACAGTATTGAATCTGGAACTCAACTACTTTATCCAAAACCAGATGTACCATATCCGGTTTTTCTAAACAATTCATCATCGCTGTGGTAACATCCATCAAGCGACCTGCCAAAGAGAACGGCCCAATCGCACCTGCTAAAATCGGGCGGTCAGTGATAAGTTTAAGCGCCTTCTCTACAGCTTCAATGTAAATGCCGGTGCGCCCGCTTCCTACTGACGGAACTTTCAGGTTTTCCGCATCGGACATTTCGTTGACGATGCTGCCGATTACAGTAGGCACTTCATCATCAAAATACCTGACTTCGCTGCCGAAACATTCCGCCTCCACCGATAAATCCATCTGAGTTACCGTTGCCGCTGTGTTCACTCTGTCAGCAATAACTTTCATCGCCTGAGCCTGCAAATCGCTGTTTTTGATTAATTCGCTGACTTTTATATTCATTATCTGTATGGCGGGAAATGAAAGAATCGGTATTGGTTTTTTGTACTTTTCTTGAAGCAACTCTTTCAGCCATTCATTCATATTCATCTTCATAGTTTATTCCTCCTAAAGATTTTTTGCTATTCAGCATATCCTAATTATAGCAAAATGAAAAAGCGCTTTTTGGCAGAAATATTCATTTTTTTGCTTTTTGATTATGTCGTAGCAATAGTATGTTGTAGCAAAAGCTTTAGCAGAAAACACTATTTTTTTTGCGATATTGATGAGGAGTAAGTCCTGTTTGTTTTTTGAAGATTTTTGTGAAATAACTTTGGCTGTTTAATCCCACCGCCAAAGAAATATCTAAAATACCCATGTCGGTATTAGCAAGCAACAGTTTGCTTTCTTCAATTCTGTTTTTCAACAAATATTCGGAGAAGGTTTGCCCGGTTTCTTTTTTAAACAAAGTAGAGAAATAAGAGTGGTTCAGATGAACATATGCCGCTACTTGTTTGATATTGATACCCTCTTTATAATGGTTATTGATGTAGGTCATTGACTTTTTGATGATTTCAGAATTATACCCGTGAGTAACAATAACTACATTATTGATATAATAGTCCAACACCTTGAAAAGCCAATAGGAGAGATCGTCCAGTGTTTTCAATTTATTTAAATCTGAAAACAATGTGTAATTGAAAGAAAGCATTTTCTTCTCATTAGCCCCGCCGTCAATGGCTGCCCGTGAAAGCAAGGAACAAATCTCTATGGCTCGGGCTCGAAGAATTTCCATATTATTGCCTTCTTCATAGACTATTCTGGAGAGCAATTCACTGAGTATGCTTTTGGATTCTGAGAGATTAGCGGTGCGCACCTTGGCAGATAAATTGTTTTCCAGCTTATGAATCTGGATTTTATCACCGTTGGGCTTTTTGTAACTTTGGATTTGCTCATTAATCTTGAATTGCAGATACATCTTTCTCCTTTTGGTAAGCATGGCTTCATGGTAATGTTCAATCTCTCGTGATACCAGCATATAAAGCATATTTCCCAAATAATTCACCCTGATGGGGTCGGTGGTTTGGATTTGTCGGAAAGCCTTTTTTACTTTGTCATAGTCTTTGTTATCTTGAAATTGCAACAGCATATCTTCGGTATTAAAACGAATCTCATCGGTTTGAATGATAATGGGTCCTACGATAACGCCTCCGGCAAAATCTCCCTGGTTAATTAAGGGAATGGTAATATGAATAAAATCCAAATCACAGAAAAAGAAATACGGTTCACCTAAATTAATACTTTGCCGACAAGCATTAAGATGGTTTTTATTGCATTCGCACTTACGACAAGCCATTTTATTGTATATACTGCAAAAGGTGTTGGGAATACCCTCGGACATGATCGTATTCCCCTCGGTATCTATAACCGAGATGTTGATACCTGTGGATTGATAATAGGTTTTCAGGATATTGTCCATTTCTTTCTTTTTGATATTGCCGTCTTTATCGAAAATCATAATATCACTCCCAGTTCAAAATCAGCCGCAACCAATAATTTAACAAATTACAGTTTTTATTATCGCAAATTTGTACTTTTGTTAGCTAAATTATACTATAAATCCAATCAAAGTTAAATATTTTTTATTATTATGTGAAAATCAAGCAAAAAACCCAATCAAATTACAAAAAATGTAAGCTTTTAGATACTTTAGTTACACAGTTTACTAAAAAAAAACTGATTTTCAACAATTATATTCTATAAGGTGTTGAAAATCTGTTTCGCTTTTAGAGAGTACGAAAAAGAACCGTTGCACAATTTTATTTTCAAAATGTAGTATGTTACACCTTTATCCGACCACAGGTAGATATGAGTGTAAAAAAAGACTACAGGACTACCACAATTCTGCCGACTTTGCATCTTTTGTTACCAGGTATTGTTTACTTTACACAATAAACTATTTCATCATAGCCGGGTTTTCAAGGGTCGACAAATCCTGTATTTTTAAATTCTTCAATTACTTTCAATAAGTGATACGCGAAAACACCAGAAAAAAGATACAAGCAATGCTTAAAGCCGGGGCGAAACCGATAAACGGACTGGGACATTTATTCCCTACGGTTATAAGAAAGCCCCTGAAAATCCGAATTAACTTGCCATTGATGATGAGGCCACCAAGGTTGTCAGATACATATTTGAACTTTGGATCTGTAATAAAAAACAACTCAAAAGGTAACAGCGGTGGGTATTAATACTCCAACAACATATTGCAAAAAACAATATACCCTATAAAAATCATATTTCTCAAAATTCTGCATGAAAAGAAAAATCTATGATTCCGATTCTTGAAAATATGACATACATTGAACACATAGTTAATTAAAAAAATCAACTTCAGTTATGCATCTAAAAAGCAAGCGTATTTCCCTAAAAAAATTGGTTACGATTTGAAAACACCTATCCGGCTATCATTAAAAAGGCAACATGGGATAAAGTGCAAGAACCGCGAAAGCATCAACACAGACATACAAAAGCGAGTATCTTCTCAGGAATTCTTTGTTGCGCAGATTGTAGAGAAAATGATACTTTTATCTTTTGCATAATTTTAAGAAAAATCAAGATCATGTTGTTTGTTCAAAAATACAAAAGCAACATGGGAACTGCTCTGCCCCTATATCAGGGAAGTAGTCTTATAAAACCTTGTGTTGGAATAAATGCGGCGTATGTTGAAATACCGGAAAGACCTTGAAGATGATTTTGTTAAAAAGCCGACGGATAAATCCACAAAAAAACAGATATCTCTTAAAAGCAAAAACAAGTCAAGATATCCCCCAAAAAAATATTTGATGAACGCTTTGTAAATCTATCTGCTGACTATAAGCAGAAACAACAGCGCTTAATTGAAAAAACAATACACGAAACTAAACGGACTTAAAGTGAAGAAACAATAAACCGTATCGTGCCATTCTTAAAAGTTGCGCACCAGTACATAGAAATCAAAGAACCCTTTGCAAGAATTGTAAAATAAAATGGCTGTCCACGCTCCCGATAAACAGCCCTATGGTACAGCAAGTTGATATTTGCGCTACCGCTGTTGGGGTTATAGATATACCACAACATATTCAAGTACAACCAAACATTCAAAAAATGGCTATGTAAAACATAAAAAATAAAGCAATATAACAAGCCATAAAGCCTGTCATATTGCTTTTATTATACTGCTTCTTATGAGCTACCCCAAAAGCGTCCTCTTTTTCGTGTTTCGAAACGATCTTTTGCCATCCTTCAAACAATACTTCTTTTATTCCAATTCCAAACCGCCGGTATACAGCTGATAATATTCACCGCCTTCGGCGATCAGATCCTCATGAGTACCGCGTTCAATAATTTTACCATGTTCCAGAACCATAATCACATTAGCATTTTGCACCGTAGATAAGCGATGGGCAATCACAAAAACCGTTCTGCCTTCCATCAGCTTATCCATTCCTTTTTGCACAATGGATTCCGTACGCGTATCAATGCTGGAGGTTGCTTCGTCCAAAATCATCACCGGCGGATCGGCTACGGCAGCTCGCGCGATAGACAGCAGCTGACGTTGACCTTGGGATAAACCGCTGCCGTCCCCGGAAAGCATCGTATCATATCCGTCAGGCAGCATAGAAATAAAGTCATGCGCATTGGCTTGTTTGGCGGCTTCAATACATTCCTCATCCGTTGCCTCCAAATTCCCGTAACGAATATTTTCCATAACCGTACCGGTGAAAAGATTGACATCCTGTAAAACAATCCCCAGAGAATGCCGCAAATCCGCCTTTTTGATCCGCTTAATATCAATTCCGTCGTAGGTGATTTCTCCCTTCTGAATATCATAGAATCGATTGATCAAATTCGTAATGGTGGTTTTGCCGGCGCCTGTCGCGCCTACAAAAGCGATTTTGTGTCCGGGTTTCGCATACAAGGTGATATCGTGGAGTACTTCCTTTTCTTTGCTGTAACCAAAGCTGACATGATTGAAACGCACATCTCCGGCCAATGGAATATATTCCGCTTCGCCTTGCTCGTTGAGATGCTTCCATGCCCACATATGCGTATGATGATCACTGGTTTCTTGCATTACCTCATTGCCGTTTTCATCTGTTTCTTTCTTCACTCTGACCAAAGTCACGTCGCCTTTATCATCTTCTTCCATTTGATCCAATAACTCGAAAATTCGTTCCGCTCCGGCAAGCGCCATCATAACAGAGTTCACTTGCTGCGAAATCTGGCTCAGCGGCTGGACAAAACTCTTGGTCAATTGCAGGAAGGATACCACGGCCCCCAGTGTTAATCCACTGATTCCGCCGATTACCAAAAGACCTCCCACAATTCCGACAATCACATACATCACATTGCCCAGATTCATCAAAATAGGCATCAAAATATTGGCGAATTTGTTGGCTAATGTCATATCCGCGCAAAGTTCATTGTTGCGTTTATCAAACTCTTCTTTCACCTGGGGTTCGTGACAGAATACCTTGATGACTTTCTGGCCGTTGATCATTTCTTCAATATAGCCATTGACATTCCCCAGTGATTTTTGTTGCAGAACAAAGTACTTTCCGCTTCGCCCCGCCAAAAACTTCACTAAAAACAACATCAAAACCACAAAGAGCAAAATCACAACCGTCAGAATCCAACTCATATAGATCATCGCAGCCAAAACCGCAACAATCATCACAATGGAAGAAAACATCTGCGGAATACTCTGGGAGAGCATCTGCCGCAGCGTGTCGGTGTCGTTAGTATAATGACTCATGATATCCCCATGGGTATGGGTGTCAAAATAGCGAATCGGCAATGTTTGCATATGGGAAAACATTTCCTGACGAACATTGTTCAAGATGCCTTCTGCCACTAGCACCATCAAACGAGTATAAGCAAAGGCAGCGATAACACCGGCTAAAAAGAGTCCGCCCATCATCGCGATCACATGGAGCAAACCGGTAAAGACCGGATTGGGATCGCTCATCAACGGCGTAATGTAATCATCTACCAAAACCTGCAGGAACAATGAAGAGCTGACGCTGCAAATGGAAACCAATAAAATGCAAACCATCACCACGATCAAATGCCAACGATACGGTTTCATATAAGAAAGAATCCTTTTTACCGTTTCTTTATTTACTTTTTTCACTTGATAAATCACATTTCTGGGAGCGCGTGGAGACATTATTTTTCATCTCCTTTCTGTTGGGATTCATATACTTCCCGATAGATCGCGTTGGTTTTCAACAATTCTTCGTGGGTTCCGACTCCGTTAATCTGTCCGTTATCCAAAACGACAATGCGATCGGCGTTTTCTACAGAAGAAATCCTCTGCGCGATGATCAATTTCGTAGTATCAGGAATTTCCGTTTTAAAAGCCGCGTTGATCAAAGCATCCGTTTTGGTATCGACAGCGCTGGTAGAATCGTCCAAAATCAAAATTTTCGGCTTTTTCAAAAGAGCACGAGCAATACAAAGGCGCTGTTTCTGTCCTCCGGAGACATTAGTGCCGCCCTGCTCAATATAGGTATCATAGCCATCGGGAAATTCTTGAATAAATCCGTCAGCCTGCGCCAATTGACAAGCATGGATCAATTCCTCATCGGTGGCGTTTTCATTCCCCCATCGCAGATTTTCTTTGATAGTACCGGAGAAAAGTTCATTTTTCTGTAAAACAAAGGCTACATTGTTTCGCAGCGTCGTTAAATCATATTTCCGTACATCAATGCCGCCCACCTGTACCGATCCATCGGTGACATCATAGATACGAGGAATCAATTGCACAAAAGAACTCTTTGCGGAACCCGTTCCTCCGATAATCCCAATGGTTTCGCCGGAACGAATATGAAAATCCACATCTTTCAGAACCTTGTTCTTAGCCTCTTTCTTATAACTGAACCAGACATGATTGAAATCCACAGAACCATCAGGCACTTCATAAATCGGATCCTCACAATCATCCAAATCGGACTCCTCGTTGATTACCTCCGTAATACGTTCCGCCGATGCCCGAGACATGATGATCATCACAAATACCATGGACAACATCATCAAACTAATCAAAATCTGCATTACATAAGAAAACAAGCTGGTTAACTCACCGGTAGTCAATTCCGTGCCGCCGCTCAAAACAATGACTCTGGCGCCCAACCAAGCCAACAACAACATACAGGCAAACACCGTAAACTGCATCAGCGGACTGTTCAGCATCAACAATTTTTGCGCTTTGGTCGCGAGGTTATAGATTTTGTTGGAAATATTTTTGAATTTCAAATCCTCAAAATCTTCCCGTACATAAGCCTTGACAACACGAATCCCGTGCAGATTTTCCTGCACCACATTGTTCATGTCATCGTAAGCATAGAACATCTTGCGGAACAGGGGATGAGCCCTGCTCATAATGAGATACAAACAAATTCCCAAAAAAGGAATTGCCCCGAGAAAGATCACCGACACTTCGGCGTTGATCTGAAGCGCCATAACTAACGCGCAAACCATCATTACCGGACAGCGCACCGCGATGCGAATCACCATCATGTACGCCATCTGAACATTGGTCACATCCGTTGTCAAACGCGTTACCAAACTGGCTGTAGAAAACTTATCAATATTGGAAAACGCGAAATTCTGTACATTGTAGAACATATCGTGCCGCAGATTTTTGGCGAATCCGGAGGAAGCGTTGGCCGCGAAAACCCCTGACAAAGCGCCAAACAACATGGCCAATAACGATAACGCCAAAAGCCCCAAACCGATTTTCAGGGTCATTGCCGAATCTCCGCCCTCAATCCCGTAGTCAATCAAATAAGCCATAACCAAAGGAATGAAAATTTCCAAAAGCACCTCAAATGTCACAAACAAAGGGGAAAGCAGAGAATCCCTTTTGTATTCCCGAATGCTTCCCATCAATGTTTTCAGCATATTCCTCTCTCCTCTCTTTTTGTTTCAATACCACTTACCATCGTCGAATCCGACTTACCGCAAATTTCTTGCCTTTTCGTTTCACCGTTTTTTCAACAATCTCTTTATTGCTCTTGCATTTCCTGCAGGTTCTTTTTAATCTTATCAATGGTAACAAAAAAATCGTCCAGTTCTTCTCGGGAAATTCCCGTTATCAATCGTTTTTCAAAATTGGCGATATCCGACGCCCTTTTGTCCATAATCTGTTTCGCCTTTTCGGTCATCAGCAATTTTTTCAAGCGAGCATCGTAATTCACACTGACCCGCAGAATCCAGCCGTTTTTTTCCATCGTTTGCAAAATTCCCGTCATGGTAGAGCGCCGAACCTCAAATTCCGTTTCCAAATCCCGCTGAAAAACATCCTGATTTTTGTGTTCCGCCAAATAACCCAAAACCCAAAAATGAATCTCAGAAGTAAATTGTCCGAATTCCATGGTGTTTCTCACATGTACATAACGATAAAACAAATTATGCAGTGTACGCAACTCATATCCAACCGTTCCCCGATAGGGACCGTTCCTGCCGGGAGGCAGGCAGCATTTTTTCTTTTTTTCTTCCTCCGTTTCTGCATATCCCACAGAAGTTTCAGGAAATAGCAAGCTCTCTTTTTTAGGGTCCATTTTGTTCACCGCCTTTTGTTAGCCAGCTAACATCTTTGTTAGCACGCTAACATTATATCGCTCTCTTGCCGTGATGTCAATACCTTTCCCAAGAAATGTTAGGGTACGAACAATTTTTCAGCAAACCTTCATATTTCTTCACCCAGTCTTCAAAATCTTTCTTCAGCGGCTGAATTTTATTCTTTGCTAAAGTCTGCCTTTTCCGATCTTTTCTTATTTTCTTCACGGAATTCTATAGATTTTCTCTTTTGATTATGCTATGATTAAATAAGCAGTATAGGGAGGTAATCCATGAAATTATTTCTACGCATTCTCGGCATTGTGTTTCTGATCAATGGACTGGTTAGTTTGTTGTATGGGGTTTTGATGATTGGTCACGATTTGAAATCCCTTTTGTTTTTCGGAATTTTCGGTATGTTACTGATGTTTATCGGCAATAAGCTTTTTTACTGGCAGCCACGCATTCTGCCAAAATCCACTCATTTCGGTAACATCAAATATCAATATGAACGAGTAAAAATCATAGACGAAAACGGACAACGTCCCGATTTTGATTTTCAGAAACTGAACCGCGGTACCGAACTGAAATTGGTTCACGATCTAAAAAGTACCAAAGAAAGCCAAATCGCCGTCTACTACAAAAACAATAAAATCGGCTATTTAAAAGAAAATAAAAATGTGCGCCGCAAAATCATTTCCTTTCTGGAAGGAAAAGACAATGTCCGCGCCATGATTTCCGATAAAGGCAAAGCCGCTTGCGATATCGGTCTCTATCAATAATTTTTGTAAAAAAGTCCTGACCTTTTTGGTCAGGACTTTTTTTGTCGCGCCCCCTGTCCCTGATATAACGGAAAAACCATTCGAACAAAAAATCCTTGATGATTTCCCGCCACCAAAGTTCCTCCGTGTACTTCCGCAATCCGATATGCCAGAGGTAAACCAAGCCCATGAGTGCCTTTAGGCATCTCCTTGATTTTCTCCAGCACTTCCGGCGGTACTCCGACCCCATTATCAGCAATGACGATATAAGCCCGCCCCTGCACCTTGCCTTCAGAAACCCGAATCCGACATCCTTTCGGATTATGCTCCACCGCGTTATTTAAAATATTTCCGATAGCACGCTCTAATAACCGCTCATCCCCCAGTACAACGGCATCTTCTTCTGTCAGTTCCAAATGAATCTCATATTTTTCCTCTAAACCGTTGTTGATCATTTCACTGACCAGTTGACGCAGCAACCGGCACAAAACAACAGGCTTGCGTTCTGCCGGCTGCATATCATATTCCAAAGAAGACATCAAGTTCAAATCCTCCACCATCCGCTTGATCCGCACACTCTGAGCGACAATCACGCCGGCTTTTTTTTTCTGTTCCGCCAAAAGACTCTCATCCCGCGATAATTCATCCGCATATCCTAAAATCATGGAAAGGGGTGTACGAATATCATGGGAAATACCCGCTACCCAGTTATTGCGCGCCGTTTCTTTTTGCGCCAATTGTTGATTTTTCCGCTCGATAGAGCGGGCGGTATAATTGATGCTTCTGGACAAATCCCGAAACAACCCTTTTTCCGGCAACCGCACCGGTTTTTCCTGGCTTAAATCCCAAACACCTTCCGTCAGCGCCTTTAATCGTCCGTACAAATGAACACTGAGAAGAGACGATAAAAGTACCGCCAGTCCCAAATTCAAAAGAAAAATTCGTAAAATCCGCTCCGGCAGAGAATCAAACCAATCCATCGAATAAACCATATCATATTTCCCTACGGAATTTTTAGGTTCCCCCACAACCAAAAGCCCCATCTCAGTGGTTCTTACATAGACGGGATAATCTTTCAAAAACCATCGTGTCATAGAAGCCACATCATTGATGGTATAATGAGTGGGAATATCCGCCGGCATCTGCTCCTCCCAAATCACATCTCCGTCTTCCCCAATCAAAACGCACCATTCATCTTCCGCCAATAACCCGGTCGACGCTCCAATGCCCTTCTCTGTCAGCGCTTCTTCCACCATATCCAACAATCTTTCGGGCGATTGACGATAGTCATTATTGGTATCGCTGCCAATCAACGCCAAAACAAAACTATTGATCAACAACAATAAAACCGCAACAAAAGTAGAACAAAGCACAAAACCGAACAAAATTTTCCAAACGGTTTTCTTCATTATCAATCTTCTCCCATTAGCAATTTGTAACCCAGTCCTTTCACCGTAACCAAATAACGAGGATGAGAGGGTTCCGGTTCAATTTTCTGTCGTAATCGACGAATATGTACCATCAATGTATTTTCATATCCATAATACCCGTCTCCCCAGGCCGCCATACAAAGGGCGTCATTGGTCACAATCCGATTGCGATTTTCGTAGAGCTTTTTGAGCAGCAAATATTCCTTGGCGGTCAGCGCGACCACGGTTTTCCCCAGCCGCACCTGCGCCGTACCAAAATCCACCTGCCGCTTTCCCAACATAAAAATCGGAGGCGTCTCCGGTGTATGATAAGTTCGCCGCAACACCGCCAGCACCCGCAACAACAACTCTTTGGGCAGAAATGGCTTCACCAAATAATCATCAGCGCCCAGTCCCAAACCTCGCAGTCGATCATCGGCTTCACCTCGCGCGGTCAAAAAAATCACCGGCGCCGCGGAATATTCCCGCAATTGAGTCAGCAAAGAGAAACCGTCTCCGTCAGGTAAATTCACATCTAATAAAAAGAGCCCGATGGAATGTTCTTCCGTTATTTGTAACGCTTGACGACAGTTCACGGCGCCGTAAATCTGATAAAATCCGGCATTCCGTAAAATATCCGTTAACAACCGCACAATTTCCGGCTCATCGTCTACCACCAAAATTTTTTTGTTTTCCAACTGCCTCATTTCCAGGTTTTCCATCACCCCAACGCCTCTCTTTCTTTTTCCCTTTCTTCCTCACATTATAACAGATTTTCCTAAAAGATAAAGGTGCTTCCTTCGGATTTAAGATTCTTGTAAGGTTGCGTTAAGTTTGACGCAAGGTTCCTCTGTTATACTGAACCCAAGAAAATCAAAGAAAGGATGAACCTCATGCAAGAAATTCTCCATACCTACCAGCTGACCAAACAATACGGTGAAATTTTATCCGTAGATCATGTGGATATAGTCGTTCAAAAAGGCAGCATCTACGGATTTTTAGGACCTAACGGGGCAGGGAAATCCACCACGTTGAAAATGATTTTGGGATTAGTCAAACCGACTAACGGAGAAATCGATTTGTTCGGACAGCCCCTGACTGAGAAAAACCGTTGCGCCATGCTGAAAAAAATCGGTTCTCTTATCGAATCCCCTTCTTATTATGGCCACCTAACCGCTAAAGAAAATCTGCGCATCCAACAAATACTGCTGAATGTTCCTCCCATCAACATCGATGAGGTACTGAAAATCGTTCGTCTGGATCGTCAACAAAATAAAAAAGTCTCCGCCTACTCTCTGGGAATGAAACAACGGCTGGGATTGGCATCAGCGCTCCTTTCCTTCCCGGAGCTATTGATTTTGGACGAACCCACCAATGGGCTGGATCCCGCCGGCATTCAGGAAATGCGGGAGTTGATCCTCTCTCTGCCGAAAAAATTCGACATGACCGTCCTCGTTTCCAGCCACCTTCTTTCGGAAATTGATCAGATTGTGGATGAAGTAGGCATTCTCGCCGACGGGAAAATGCGCTTTCAAGGCACATTGCGAGAGCTGCATCAACTAAATCAGCAAAAAAATCTGGAAGAAATCTTTCTGGATTTGACAGGAAAAGGAGGGAGCTTATGAAAAACTTGCTACGAGCCGAATTTCTAAAAACTCGCCGCCGCTATCTGTTTCTGACCGCGCTTTTAATCATCGGAGCGCAGTTAGTCTTTGCCTTTTACAACAGCAATTATTCCGCCGAGGATTTGCAAAACGGCTGGCTTATCTTTCTCTATCAGTTTCCCCTTTTGAACACCATTTTTCTGCCTTTATTGACGACTTTTGTAGCCTCTCGTCTGGCGGATCTGGAACACAAGCAACAAATGCTGCGGCACCTGCTGACACTGACTTCCCGAAACCGTCTTTATAACAGCAAACTCCTCTATGGTTTCGGCATCGTGTTTTTCTGCCTTTTGCTGCAACTCGCAGCCATTTACACGGCAGGTACCCTGTTAGGATTTACCAGCCCTTTCCCATGGCGGCTGTTTGCCGTTTACGGTCTCTTTACCGCCGTTGCTACCGCGGTACTGTACCTTTTGCAAAACGGACTCTCCCTTCTGTTCAAAAATCAGGTCATCCCCTTTGTAGTAGGGGTTTGGGGAGAATTCCTCGGTATTTTCGCCATGTTTCTGCCTTTTTGGGTTGCCAAATGTATCCCTTGGGGCTATTACGGCGCCTTACAAATGGTCTTGATGGATTGGGATCGAGCCACCCGCATCAGCACCTATTATCTGCAAAATCCAGACTGGCTTTTTTTTGGCGTAGAAGCGCTAGTGGCAATCTCGTTCTATTTCCTGTTCAAAAAATGTTTTCTTATAAAGGAGGTCTGATCCATGCTGTTGAAACTCATTCGCACAGAAAAACAAAAATTGAAACGCTCGCCTATCTGGTTGGCATTTTTGTTCATGCCCATCATCCCGGCTTTTCTGGGAACCATGAACTACCAATTGAATACGGAAATTCTTCGCGATCAATGGTACAGTCTCTGGACCCAGCACACTCTTTTCACTTGCTACTTTTTTTTGCCGGTTCTGCTGGGTATTTACTGTGCTTACACCGTTCGCTTGGAACAAAACAATCATAATTGGAACAAACTGCTCACCATGCCGATGCCCCGCTGGAAAATTTTTCTTTCTAAACTGTTTTCCGCGTCTTTTCTGGTACTGCTGACAGAAATTTGGATCGGACTGCTGTTTCTGCTTTCGGGCAAACTCCTCGGCTTGTCCGCCGCTGTTCCCTCGGAACTACCCGTCTGGTTGCTCTGCGGCACCCTGGGTGGTATCGTCATCGTTGCCATACAGCTGATCTTCTCCCTTTTTCTGAAAAGTTTCGCTTTACCCATCGGCATTTCTTTTCTGGGTGGTATCTCCGGATTAGCAGCGCTGGCAAAAGGCTTCGGTCATCTTTGGCCATATTCCCTGATGGCATACGGTATGCGTGCCAACGCCCCCCAAGAACTGCTGACAAACAGCATCCCCGCCTTTCTTTTTACCTGCCTTTTTTTCCTGACATTGTTTACCTTGCTTGGCAGTCTCTATTTAACAAAAAAAGATTTCTGACCCTTGTGATGGTCTATCGTTGTGTAACGAGACGCCGCCTGAAAAGGCGGCGTCTCTCGTTTTTTTTCGAAGCTTTGAAGCATTGTTTCAATCTGATGATAGTTCCCTTTCCCACAAGTTCCCGTTGTCTCTTTTCCTCTTGGCTGCGACAGATTTCTTTTTACCTCCTCTATCCATTGATACTGAAATATGCTCCCTTTCAAGCGATTTCCGACACTTTTCCAAATCCTGTTCCACTGATATCTCCCTATTTTCAAAACAATTCCCCGCAAAAGGATTTTTTGATCCCGATTTCATGACATTTTATCCTTCTGATTTTTACGTTTCCCGCAAAAAAAAACGCGCGTCTTTTAAAAGAGCGCGTTTTTTGAAAGTACCCGATCAATGGCGCCGCGATCAGCCTATTCACTGTCTGCCGCGACCACCGCCTGCATCACCTGAGAGGCTACTCGCCCGGCAGTCTGGCTGCCGCTGTTGCCTCCTTCCAAATATACCACAAAAGCATAGGGATACTGCTCACTGTCGCAGAACCCCACAAACCAAGCATTATTTTCCTCGGAATGGTCTGATTGAGCCGTCCCGGATTTGGCTCCCGCGTCCAAATTGGGGAAATTGCCGCTACCATAGTTATTGGCGACATTGTCCTTCATCATTTCTTTCAAACGATTGGCTGTAGAAGCCTCCAGCAGTTGATCGGTAGAATGGCGCAAATAGACGCTGGTTCGAATACCGCCGCTGGTTTTTACCTTAGAGATCAGCTGCGGTTCCGCCGCCGAACCCTCGTTGGCAATAGCGCCCGCGTAAATCATCAACGCGCAGGGATTCACCATATCGTTTCCCTGTCCCACTCCGGACCATGCCAACTTATTATCATCCGTATTAAAATCAAAGGTAGACGGCACCGTGGCAATGTCATTAATGGAATACGTATTGGTTAATCCCACCTGGTTCACATATTGTTCCATAATCTCCGATCCCATTTCCACTGCCAAGGAACCGAACATGCAGTTACAGGATACCGTCAGAGCTTCTCCAAAATCCACAGTGCCATGGGCGGAACTACAGGTCACCACATCATTTCCGATTTCCACACTGCCCGTGCAGGTAAACTCTCGACTTTCAATATCGCTGATATTTTCGATGGCAGCCGCCGCCGTCACCAACTTGAAAGTAGATCCGGGGATAAAGGTGGCTGAAAGAAGATTGTTGAGATAAGCTCCCTTGTATTCATTATCATCGGTAATCTCCGGCGGATTCAGGGGATCATAAGTAGGCGCGCTGACCATACAAATAATCTCGCCCGTTTTATAATTATATACCCCTACCGTACCGTTTAGACCATTCATCGCCTCATACGCCGTGGCGCAAACATCCGCCTGGATAGTCAAATATAAATTTCTGCCGTTAGAGAGAGCGCTTCTCGCTCCTGTCAAAAAATTATATCCGGAAATTTTATTGGCGAACACCGAAACGGCGCCGGTTCCGATCATACCGCCGGGGTCCCCCACCGCATGCAGCGTAGCGCAGCGTACAGAAGGATCTTCGTTATAGAGCCAGTCTCCGCCGTTGGTGTTGACCAACACCTCGCCATCCCGATCCAGTACCTGCCCCTTGTTGAGCATACCTTCCGTATATAAATGACGATTGGCGGCAAAAGAAATCCAGTCCTTGCCGTCAGTAATATATTGGAACAGAAAATATCCCGTTCCTCCCACCAAAAACAGGGCAATCAAAAAACAAATAAAGGTGCGAAAAGTAATCTTTTTCATGATTTTCGTCCCCCTTTGTTTTGATTTTTCAGCAGTTCCTCAATGTAATCTTCATCGGTCAGCATTCGCTCGTCCACCTGATTAACATTTGGTTGCTTAACAATCGTATCCTGATGATAAGGATTTTTGAATTGTCCTCCGAAAGGATTTTGTTTGTTTTTGGCCGCCTGCGGGTCATAATGCACCTTCTTCGCGTTATTGCGGTTCAGTGTTTCATATTCTTGTCTTGATGATTCTCGTTTCCGCACGGATTGACCGACCGAACCTCCTCCTACATTCATTTCTTTTTTCAACAAGTCCCAAGAATCGGACTTCGGGGTTTTGTCTACCGTCGGCGGTGGCACGAACCGTGCCAATTCCTCTTCTGTCACCCGGCGGTCGGCATCAACCGCAGAGGAACGAGGGGGAGCAGCAGGCGGCGTTGCCTTTGTCGTAGGCGGAACAACCGCATCGGGAACTTTGTTCTTTTTGCGGAACAAGCTTTTTTTGCCCGTCATGCCACTAACAGCCGCGCCTGTTTTTTTCGAGCGCAGATATTGATTTTGATGATTCAACTGCTCAGCATATTCATCATCCTGCAAAAGGCTTTCATCCACCGGTACAAATACCTTTTCTTCTTCGCCGGTTTTTACTTTTCGCCGTACGGCAAAGCTGGCATTTTGGCGTGTATCCGCCGCTTTTAAAAACGCTAACAGACCCCAACAGGCAATCATGCTGGAACCGCCGCAGGAAACAAAGGGAAATGTTACACCGGTCAACGGTAAAATATCCAAAGAGCCAAACACATTAAGCATGGTTTGGAATACCAAAAGAGAAGTAGCGGCACAAGCCGCGATGGTATAATACGCGGAGCGGCAGCTGCGGCAAAGGCGCACGGCAAAAATCGCCAAGCACACAATGCAGGCAATGGTCAAAAGTCCGATGATTAAACCCCATTCCTCACACACCATCCCAAATACCAAGTCCGTATTGGCGGCAAAGACGTCTTTCAGCCAGCCGCAACCGGCGCCTACACCAATCAAGCCGCCGCTGGCGGCCGCCGACATCGTCCGCACTTGCTGAAATCCGGTGCTGCTGGCATTTTGCCAAGCATTTCCCCAAATAGCAAATCGCTCTGCGATGTATGGCTTAAACCGCAACAAAAGACCGCCGCCGGCAGCGGCGCCGCCGCAAATCAATCCCAATGTGGCAAAATCTCCGGAACGCAAATAAGCAATCACCAGGAAAGTCACAAAGAAAATCAAAGCTGTACCAAAGTCGCTCATCAAAGCCAAGCAAGCAAAACAGGTAAACGATAATAAAATGAAACTCAACAAATTTTTCCGATTAAACAGCAAGTCCAAACTGGCCGCGCCGGCAAACACAAAAGTAATTTTTGCCAGTTCCGAAGGCTGCACGGAAATACCAAACACAGAAATCCAATTCCGCGCTCCATGAGTCACAGGTCCCAGAATAATCGATGACAACAGCAAAACCACCGTAACAATGGCCATGATTTTGCGAGTATTCATCGCTCGATTCAAATCTCGCAAATACCATCCCAATCCCACAAAAAGCAAGAAACCCGCTACCATGCAAAAAGTCTGCTTCGGCAGACTCTCCGGCGCCGAACTGGCAGTAATAGCCAATCCGATGGTACATAGAAAAAACACCAGCACTTCCGGCTCAAACCCGATTACACCGGCTGCCCGAAAGATCAATACATAAATCCACATCAAGCCGATGAGTACCGCAAAACAAACACTGATAACAGCGGCGTCATCGGAACAATTCAGCATCAATTCAATAGTGGTCAACACCTGAAAAATCGTTAATAACACCAGATATTTCCAAGGAGATAGCGGACGGCTCTTTTTCAATCGCTGCTCCATCTGGGCTTTGTTTTCTTCTTCCGAAATCAAACTGAATCCAAATTCCACATCTCCCGCAGCCAAAATATCCCCTTCCCGAATCACCTGATAATCGGTGAGCGGCTGTCCGTTTAATTTGGAACTTCCTTTTCCGGAAAGATCCGCTACCATCCATTCCCCTTCATCATCTCTGGTTAACGCCCATTGCATTCGGGAAATCGTCGGGAAATTTACCATAATGTCGCAGTTTTTCGCTCTGCCGACTGTACACTCCCAGTGATGAATGGGGAAATTACCCCAAGCGGGATTCACCAAATAAGCCCAGGTTTCTTCCGGATTTTTTACCCGCAGCATTGACTTTAGTACCGTCAGCAAAATCCCCAATGCCAAAAAAGGCATTACCCAGCGTACAATCTCTGTGTACCAAATCTGCAAATTGGTGGGATTTTCCGCGATATAATTAACTAAATATTGCACCCAAGAACTCAGATTCTGCCATGCCTGATTCAACCAAGGTAAAGCGCTCTGAGAGATATACTGCATAAAAGTCTCCACAATCACACATCCTTTGCTTTCTTTTTTCTATACACTACCAAATTCTATACACACATTTGTCCGACGCTCTGTGAGACTGTACACATCGTTATTATATCATAATTTTCTCCGACGGGAAAGGATTTTCTCCCCTCTCTGTCCCATAAAAAAGAGAACCGTTCAAAACGATTCTCCTTACAAGGTTTATTTTGTTTCCGCCGCCTTCTTTGTCTCAAGCCATTTCTTTGCAGCCTGTTCCACACAGGCTACGGCGTTAAGACTACGGGGATATCCGATATAAGGCAAACATTGCGAAACAACTTTAATCAGAAATTCCCGATCGTTGCCCATATTCATATTACCTTGGGCATGAGCAGTCAGCTGTGGCTCACAACCGCCCTGGGCCGCCAGAAAACAAAAAGTAATCAATTCTCGTTCCGCCAGCGTTAATCCTGTTCTGGTATAATAATCTCCGAAGCAATTATCTGCCAGCCACCGATTGATATGTCC
Organism: uncultured Peptococcaceae bacterium; assembly: GCA_965149945.1. Taxonomy (GTDB): domain Bacteria; phylum Bacillota; class Dehalobacteriia; order UBA4068; family UBA4997; genus JAHZFN01. The sequence continues at coordinate 37,441 of CBCTTQ010000002.1, forward strand.
GTTTTTCCAAGCTTCCCGCATCTGTTCTCCGAAAATTTCCACCTGCGTGTCGATTCCCTTTTGCAGACGGGTTTCTGCTGTAGTGGTGCTCTGAGGCGCCAAGGGAAGCTCAATACCTCTTGCTAAAAGAATCTCATTGGTAATCCGCAAAAAAGGCAGCATTCTGCCAAATCCCAAATAATCCGCAGACTGATAAACAATTTCCTTGACGCTGACAGGAGATAAGCCCGCGGCCAATGCCCTCGGCAACAGCATTTTAAAAGCCTCCGTGCCTTGACAACCCAAAAGGGTCGCTAAAATCACCATATATCTGGTTTTTTCTTCCAATTGCTGTCCGGCTTCCCCCGCCACTTCCTCATCGGCAAAATGATGAAAGATTTCCATAAATTCAGGATCTGTTTCCCGATATTGCATACTCCTCATCCTTTCTTTCAGAAACCGTCGTTCTCCCTTATTTTTAACAGTGACCTGTGATTATTGAATCTGATCCGCCCAACTCCGCAATTCCTCATCTGAAACATGGTTCATCATTTTTCCCGGCATCCATTTGGCAGAAGCCGCGCACAAAGGTTTCAGGATTTCCATCGTCCGCCCAAAACCGCTGCCGCCGGAAGTGGCAAATGGAACAATAGTTTTGTCCGCGAAATCATAGCTTTCCAAAAAAGTGCTGATGATAGTGGGCGCCACATACCACCAAATGGGGAATCCCAGATAAACGATATCATATTCCTCCATATTGTTTAATTTTTCCGCGATTTCCGGTCTGGAATGGGGATCAGCCATTTCCACCGAACTGCGGCTCTTTTTATTGGTCCAGTCCAAGTCTCCCTTGGTATAAGGGACGGTCGGTCGAATTTCAAATAAATCCGCGCCGACAGCCTTCGCCAAACGCTCAGCGGCTCGCTTCGTAACACCGCTGGCAGAAAAATATGCCACAAGCTGTTTCATTCTTATCCCTCCTGTGAGAATCTCTTTATCTTAAAAAATTTTTCTCGCTCAACCTTGCAATCCTTGATAGATTTCATCTGTGACTGCTTCCAGCCATTCTGTGCCTGTTTCTTCACCGGGCACTTCGACGGCGATGTGGCTGAACCAGGAATCTGCTTTGGCTCCGTGCCAATGTTTCACATTAGCGGGAATAGTGATAACCGTCCCCGGTGTCAGACTGACGGCGTCTTTACCCTCTTCCTGATACCAGCCTTCTCCGGCTGTACAAATCAACAACTGACCGCCGCCTTTGGCAGCGCGATGAATGTGCCAATTGTTGCGGCATCCCGGTTCAAATGTCACATTAGCCAAAAGAACAGCCGTTTCTTTAGGATCTGTCAAGGGATTCAAATAAGAATTCCCTACAAAATACCGCGCGTAGGCATCGTTAGGATTTCCTCGTCCGAAAAGATTCGCTCGCGCGAATTCCGCTTCTTTCGCGATTTTCATTTTATAACGCTCCCTTCTTCACCATTCCGATGTTGCTTGATCTGGTGACGCAGATAATCCAGTTTGTCCAAGATTTCTTCCCAGCGATGAATCTCCCGCAGACACCCCGCGCGCCTCCGTTCCAACATCGCCAACCGTTGCGCACCTGTGGTATCTTCCGAAACCTCTAATCGCAGATAGGTTTCAATTTCCTTGGCGGAAAAACCCACACTGTATAAAGTCACCATAAAACTGAGTCGGGCAATATCATCATCTCCGTACTCATCCTTTGCGCCTTTCCGAATCCATCGTTCATACTGTTCCAAAACCGCGGTGGGGATTTGATATCGCTCTGCGACTTCTTTTTTCAACATTACTTTCGCCCCTTAAAAGCACTCCCGCAAAATTTTGAGGATATCCGCTTCGTCTAGTTTTTTGTAGCCGCCGCCTTTGACCGTCGAGCCGGCAATTTTCGGCAACATTTCTTCCGTCGCGCCCAATTCCCGCAAGGTGGCAGGCAAGCCCAGTTCTTTGATGAATCCTTCCAAAGCTTCAATACCGGCCAGAGCGATTTCTTCTTTGGTGCGACCGGTTCCGTCTACACCCCATACTTTTTCGGCAAAGCGAACAAATTTATCCAGACCGTCCCGGTAGATAAACCGATAATACGGGCCGGAAATGACCGCCAAACCGGCGCCGTGCGGACAATCAGTGTAAGCGCCTACCTGGTGCTCAATCATGTGTACTTCCCAGTCCTGAGTTTTGGAAAGTCCTGTAAGCGTATTGAGTCCCAATGTGGCGCACCACATCAAGTTGCTGCGGGCCTCGTAGTTTTTCGGATCTTTCACAGCAATACGGGCGCTGTGAATCAAAGAATCCAAGACTCCTTCAATGAGATAATCGGTAGTGTTGTCATCATCCCCGCTGAAATATTGTTCCAGCAGATGAGACAAGGTGTCAAAGATCCCACTTACCAGCTGAGTCCGCGGCACTGAGTAGGTGTATTCCGGGTTCAGGATAGAAAATTTAGGATAGACATCCGGAGGATATACCCGCCCGTTTTTCAAATGTTCCGCTTCGTTGGTAATAACAGATCCCCCGTTCATTTCCGAACCGGTTCCGGCCATGGTCAATACAGTCCCCACAGGAACGATGGGGTTATCTACCGGTTCAAAATTAACCCAATACCGCTGCCAAGGATCTCCTTTACAATAAGCAGATAACGAGATGGCTTTGGCACAATCAATAACCGAACCGCCGCCCACAGCCAAAATCAAATCCACCCGGTTTTCCCGCACCAGCTTTGCTCCTTCCATCATCTGGGTATAGGTAGGATTTGATTTCACACCGGAGAGTTCCCAAACTTTTTTCCCGCAATTTCGTAAAATTTCCATGATCTGGTCATACAGACCGATTTTTTTAATGGAGTTTCTACCGTATACCAGCAACACTCGTTCACCGTAAGCAGCCAGTTCTTCCGGTAGATGCCGCAACGCGTCTTTGCCGAAATGAATTCTTGTAGGGTTATAGTAAGTAAAATCAAATTTCATCGTAATCCGCTCCTTCACGAAAAAATAGGTATCCTTCCTTGGATACCTATATTATAATTCGGATTTTCGGAAATGTAAAATACCTATTTTTCATCATTAGATATGCCTTTTAGGTATTTTTTTGTAAAATTGAGAAAAGCGCTGACCGTCGGGGAAACCGTCTGATTTTTTTTCCAAGCCAACACATTGTAGCTTTCCAATTTCGGCTGCAGCGGCACATACCGCATCCCGTCATATTGGCAATTCAGCTTTAACCCCAGCACTATGCCGATTTCCTGTTCTCCCAAAGCCGCCAAATTATAGAGCAGATTCCCACTGGCGCTCACTTGCAATTGTTCGGCGGAAGCGCCGAACCAATTGGCAATCTCCGTTTTTACCAAATCTCGCCGGGAAAAGATCAATGAACTTTGGGCCAAATCTCGCGGAGTGACAAAATCTCTTTCCGCCAAAGGAGAATCTTTCCGCACCCAAATACCCCATTCTTCGCTGTGGGGCATCCGCAAAAATTCATACTTGTCCACATCCACCGGCTCCAATAACAGCCCCATATCCAAAGTTCCCCGCTCTATGCGTTCTTTGATGTTGTCGGAATTTCCGCTGTATAGCTCATACTCCACTCCCGGGTGCTGCCGCTGAAAGGCAGCCATGATCGCCGCCAACAGACGGCTGTTTTGATACTCGCCGCTGCCGATGGCAATTTCTCCCGCCAAATTTTCTTCATATTTCAACTCGCGTTTGGTTTTTTCCGCCAAAGAAACCAGTTCCTGTGCCCGCCGGCGGAGCAGCATTCCTTCTTCTGTCAAACTGATGCTGTGATTTTTTCGCAGAAATAACTTGACGCCCAATTCTTCTTCCAGCTGCATCAGCTGTCGGGAAAGAGTAGGCTGCGTGATGTGGAGCAAAGCCGCCGCTCGCGTAATATTTTCTTCTCTGGCTACGGTCAAAAAATAAGTTAATACGCGCAATTCCATTCTTCTTCCTCCATATTCCGCATAATATTCTTTCCTTTTTATTGTAGCATCCTTCTCTTTCAAAATCAATTATCACCGCAAAAACAACCAAAGGAAACCGCCGGAGAACTTCCCCCGGCGGTCTTTTCCCGCTCACACAATGCACCTATTCACCGCTGCGTATACGATCAATCAAACTTTCCCGATGCACCCTTTTATTAATGATCGCGCTTACCGTCAACTGACCGATGAGCAATACCGCCAACAACCCCAATGTTTCCCAAAGAGGATAATGATAAGCGGAAACACTCATGAAGCCATTGGCTTCCGCCCACAGGAAAATCAAATAACCCAAAAGATTTCCCAAAGAGAAGGATGCGACCAAAGTAACCAGAGTAAAGACCAAACCTTCTCCCGCCAGCATTTTGGAAAGCTGGCGATTTGAAAGACCGATAGCCTGCAAAACACCCAGTTCCCGTTTTCTGGTGACAATGCTGGTGATCATAGTATTGATTAAATTCATAAACCCGATGACCGCGATCATAACTAAAATCACATACAGCGGATATTTAACCATATTTACAGACATGGCGCCGATTTCTATCTCCTCATCCCAAGCATAAAAACTGAAATGAGGATTGGCGTCCGCGATAGCACGCAGTTGGCTTTTGATTTCGTCGTAATGTTCTTCGTCTGTGTCTATGTAAATTCCGGAAATGGTATTAGATTGCAGACCCAGTTGATTCCAAACTTCTTCCGGAATGAGGAACGCCCCGGAATCGTTATCATCCACGCTGGCAGTAATGGTAACAGTCAGGGGAATTTCCCGTTCTCCGTCCACAATGACCAAAGGCACTTCTTCCCCGATTTCCAGCCCGTATTCCGCCATAAAAACATCGTTGCAGTAAATGGCTCCGTTTTCCCGCACCATCTGTGCATAATCCAAACTGCCCTGCTTCAGTTCTTCTTCAAACTTCGCCATCTGATCTTGGTTGAAATAGGAAAGGGTGCTTTTGTCGTTTTCAGCAAACAATTCAGAATCCAAATCCGACCCTACCAATACGGTCTGCTGAGGGAAGATGGCTTCTACTCCATCCATATCGTTCAACTGAGCCAAAAAATCATCGCTGAAATAATCCTGCGCCTGCAAAGAATCCAGGTTGTTTTCCGGATATGTCTCGTCATTGGTAGCATAATCCAGACTCAAAGAGAAATCTCCCATTAACACCTGTCTTCTGGCAATATCTTCAGGATCCATGCTGTTCATCAACCCCGCCAAACTCATAAAGAGTACGCAACTGAGAGACATGGTCAACATGGTCACGATGGTACGGCGTTTGTTGCGGCCCAAATTAGCGCAAATCAAACGAAAAATCGTCACTTGTTCATTACCTTTTCGCAATTTGCCGCCGCGGCTGCTTTCCTGATAACGAATGGCTTCCACAGGAGAAATTTTAGACGCCATTCGCATGGGTTTCAGTAAGGATAAATAAACGGTAATCAGCACAATAACCGCCGCGGCCAGCAATATCGCCCAGGAAAACATGTGATATTCTTCAATGGGCGCCGCGTTCACATTATTGTCTGCCAGAGCGCCCATCACCCGAGGAAAGGCAATGTACGGAATCAAATATCCCAATATTATGCCTAAGGGAACGGCGATCGAAGACTCCAACATTCCTTCTGCCAGCAGCATTCGTTTTATTTGTTTTTTAGAAGCTCCCAGCGCTTTCAATTTGCCGATCTCCTGCACATCGGTAATGACACCCACATAATAAATGCTGTAAATGACAACGCCGGCAAAAAAGATGATCAGCAAAGCGATGCCGCCCACAATTCCCTTCATTTCCGTACCTGGATCGGTCATAGTCATCAAATATTCTCGATTTAACGTCACATCCCGCTCCAAATCACAGCCGATATCCGTCGCCATTTCATTGACGCGAGCTTCCATCTCGTCATAATTCAGGCTTTCTTCTCCGGTCACACGCACCTGCACGGAATAATTCCGCTCCGAAGCAGGCAAAAATTCCTCCACCAAAGCTTCGGAAACATGGGCGCCCCAGGCCAGGCGGTCTTCACTGATTCCTTCCAGCTTACTTAAATCCACACTGCTGATTAGACCGCAAATGGTGAAAGTTCGCGTTACCATCTCTCCCTCTCCCTGAGGACGGAACGTAATGGTGACGGTGTTGCCGATTTGGGGTTCTACACCCATTCGTTCAAAAAACGCCGCCGAACTGCAAATCTCATCAGCGGTCCGCGGTTCGTGTCCTTCCAGCAAATTGCCTACACCGAAAGTCAACCCTTCTTTTAAAACGGAAGAACAAGTCAAAAAGCCGTCCATTTTTTCATATTCAATGGTAGCAAAGATCTCATTAGTCTGCGCCGCTTCCAAATCTACATGATGCCTTAAGGCCTCCACCTGCTCCCCATCCAGATTTTGGAAGGTAGCATGCATATTGCCCTGCCAAGCAGCCTGCTGTTGCTGCATATCCAATAACCCGATGGCGGAAGTTCCCAATCCCGTCAAAAGCATGGTGGTCAGCATAATGGCGGCCACCGTCAAAAAAGTGCGACTTTTGTTGTAACGGATTCTGCTTTTTGCCAATTTCCCAACAGATCCCATGTTATCTCACCACCCTGCCGTCTTCCAAAACAACGATTCGGTCCGCCATCTGCGCGATTTCCTCATTATGAGTAATCACTACCAAAGTCTGCCCGTATTTTTTCGCCGATAATTTCAGCAAAGCCATTACTTCATCCCCGGTTTTGCTGTCCAGATTTCCCGTAGGCTCGTCCGCCAAAACAATGGAAGGTTTTGCGGCAAGCGCGCGGGCAATGGCCGTGCGTTGCTGCTGCCCGCCGGAAAGAGTGTTGGGAAGATTGCGCGTTTTGTTCTCTAAGCCCAATGTCCGCACAATATCCTGCACATATGCCCGATCCACCGCCCGTTTATCCAGACCCAACGGCAACACAATATTTTCCCAAACATTGAGAGAAGGCACCAAATTAAAAGCTTGAAAAACAAAGCCGATTTTGCGGCGGCGAATCACCGCCAATTCTTCTTCGGAAAAGCCGGCGATGTTTTTACCGTCCACCCAAACTTCTCCTGCGGTCGGTCGGTCCAACGCTCCCAGCAAATGCAGCAGGGTGGATTTTCCGCTGCCTGATTTACCGATAATGGTCACAAACTCTCCCTGTTGAATTCTCAAATTCACATGATCCACGGCCCTGACCAAGTTTTCATCAGCGCCGTAAAACTTACAGAGTTGCTTCGTTTCCAAAATAGGATTCATTTCATTCACTCCTTCGACAATGTATTCGTTTCCCTTTCGATACTCTCATCATACACCCCGTTTCTTACGTTTCTCTTACAAACATTCTTACACTTTTCTTACATCGTGTTAGAAATGACCAAACAAGCCTTTCCTATGTAAAAAAAACAGACTTCGCCGCGCCCTCTGCTAAAGAGTTCGAACAAAGCCTGTCGAATAAATTTCAGTTTTCCCAATGGAAATCCTCTGTAAAAAATGCCGTAAAAACAGATTTAGCAGGGTGTCTTTCCATATTTTAACATATTTTCGAGGGGGGGGGGGTCAAGGGATTTTGTCTGTTTTTTTAAGACTTTCTTTTAATAAAGGCAACTGCACTACAAAAACACTGCCCTTCTCTTTTCCCTCTTTCACAGTAACCGTGCCGCCTTGCTCTTCTAGAATTTTGCGACACAAATACAAACCCACACCAGTGCCCTCTTTTTCCCGCACCGCTTTGTTGCCGCCCCGATAAAACCTTTGGAAAATCAAATTTCGTTCGGCGGCGGGGATTCCGATCCCCCTATCCGCCACCTCCAACCGCGCGAATTGATATCGCTCCTGCACAGATAAATGAATTTCCGATCCGGCAGGACTATATTTGATTCCGTTATCCAACAGATTGGCAATGGCTTCCACTGTCCATTTTTTATCCAGGTACAACATCAAATCGGAAAAAGGTTCCGTCACCAAAGTAATGTTCTTGCGCTTTCCCTTGGGGTACACCGTATTCACAGCCCCGATCAAAAGTTCCCCCATCGTGACTGCTTCCCTGTGCAATGTGATCAATCCCGTTTCCAGACGGGAAATCTGAATCAAAGAAGCCGTTAATTCTTCTAAACGGCGTACCTGATTTTGAATTCGCCCTTGAAATTCTTCTTTTTCGTTCGGATCTTCCGCTTCCCAATACATTTGTAAACATGTTTGTAAAGCGCTCAAAGGCGTTTTTAATTGATGCGAAAGATCTGTCACCAAAGTCTTTGTATTGTCCCGTTCCGCCTCCAAATCTTCCGTTTTCAAACGCAGCCGCTCTCCCAGCTTGCGCAGTTCATCTCCGGATAAAAAACCTTCCAAATCCCGCCAGCGTTCTTCTTCGTTTAACACACGATAATCATCGGAAAGAAAATGATCCAAAAGGTACACCACCGCCTCTTCCCGCTGTTTTTGCTTTTTCCAAACCCGATAAAGAAAAGCATAACCGCCTAATAATGCCGTTGCCGCAAACACCCCTAAAATCGCCCAAAACGCTTCTCGTATCTGCCGCGCATTTGTCGTTTGCCACAGACTTTCCTCCATGCCGTATCCATATTTCGCCAAAAAATCAGCGCCGGTTTCCTGACGTTGGTGTTCCCGCTCCAAAACACCTTCCATCAAAGCCGTCTCCGCTTCAGGATATTCCGATAATACTGCCCCCGCGATATTTTGCACAGTGAAAATTTCCGTACGCTGAACTTCTTTCAGCAGCTGAATGCCCAAAACACCCAACACCGCCGTAAGGAAGAGCACCGCCAATGTAAACAACACCACCGTTTTCTTTTTCATTTCCCACAATCCTTTTCCCAACGATAGCCCAATCCCCGCACATTTTTGATAAATTTCGGGTGAGAGGGATCCTCTTCGATTTTTTCCCGCAAACGGCGAATATTTACCGCCACCGTATTATCATCCACAAAATGACCGTCCATATCCCATACCGCCTCTAAAAGTTGATTTTTGGACAGCACCCGTAAGGGATTTTGCATAAAACAAGTCAGCAACTTTAACTCATTGGCAGTAAGATTCAAAGGGACGCCTGCCTTTTCCGCCCGTTGCTCCGCCAAATACAACCGAATGTTTCCGGAGATGATTTTCTCCGCTTCCCGCCGCGGACGCCGTTTCATAATGGCGTTCACCTTGGAGATCAAAACCATCAAAGAAAAAGGCTTGGTCAGATAATCATCCGCCCCCGCTTCGTATCCGTTTACCATATCAATTTCCGTATCCAACGCAGTCAAAAACAAAAACAGCGTATCGCTCTGCCGCCGCACCCAAACGCAAAAATCCAAACCGTTGCCGTCGGGCAAACCGATATCACAAATAATCAAATCAGGAGTTTCCCGCATATAGCTCCTTTTTGCCTCCGCCAAAGAAAAAGCGCTCCGTACCGCATACCCCTCTTTGCTTAATTTCAAACTGACGGCTCTGTTTAAACTGTCATCATCTTCCACTAATAAAATTCTCTTGCCCATCCTTCTCCCCCTTTCGCTAAATCTAGCTTCATTATATACAGATCGCCTCGGAAAAACAACTTTGCTGTTTCTCCTGTCCTAACTCACTCCGTCTGTCTAAAAAAAAAATCAGACTGTTTAAACAAAAGAACAGCCCCCACACTGTCTTTTCCTAAACAAGCCTGAAATTTTTAACATGCCTATTTTATCATATTCTTCCGAATTTTGCAATCCACAATTTCCATTTTCCCTCTTTTTTCCCGATTTTCCTTCCTTTTTTCACAATTCCCTTTGGTTCGGTTCTTATTACGCGCGTTATCAAAAAAGCTTGATAATAAACAAGAAGCCACGGAAATCTCCGCGGCTTCTTGCGAAAAGGGGAATATTGAATCAATGCGTGTCCCAAAGGACAAAATGAACTTCTTAGCAGAATTATTCATTTTCGGACGCATTGTCTGCATCATTCGCAGACTCCGTCGCCTCTTCGGCAACGGTTTCCGTTTCTGCAGGCAGCTGATCATCATGGGGAACTGTATCAAAACAAATTTTATCTCCCGCCGCGTAAGCGTAGACAGTATCTCCCGCTTTAAAATTCTGTGCCAGAATGCCTTCGGACAGAGGATCTTCCATCAAGCGCAAAATCGCCCGACGTAACGGTCTCGCTCCATAGTTGACGTCGAATCCTTCTTTGCCGAGAATACCTAACACACCGTCAGATACCTTCAGTGTCAACTCCTGATCTTTCATCCGTTTACACAGTTCATTTACCATCAGTTTGGCGATGGATCTGATTTCAGAATCCTGCAAACTGTGAAATACCAGAATATCATCAATACGGTTAATGAATTCGGGGCGGAAAGCCTTTTTCACGGTTTCCATCACCCGTTCCTTCATTTTTTCATATTCATCCCCGCCTTTTTCTTCTTTTTTAGCGGTACCGAATCCCATTACCACCTGATTTTTAATAGTAGACGCGCCCAAGTTGGATGTCATGATGATCACCGTATTGCGGAAATCCACCGTTCTGCCTTTGCCATCGGTCAAACGACCGTCTTCCAAAATCTGCAACAAAATGTTAAATACATCGGGGTGGGCTTTTTCAATTTCATCCAACAACAACACACTATAGGGACGTCTGCGAACCGCTTCGGTCAACTGACCGCCTTCATCGTAACCTACATAGCCCGGAGGGGCGCCGACTAAACGAGAAACGGTGTGTTTTTCCATATATTCGCTCATATCCAAGCGAATCATAGCGTCTTCCGTACCGAAGAGGGCTTCCGCCAAAGCTTTGGCAAGCTCGGTTTTGCCCACACCGGTGGGACCCAGGAAAATGAAAGAACCGATAGGGCGTTTGGGATCTTTCAATCCTGCTCTGCCCCGACGAACCGCTCTGGAAACTTCCGTAACCGCTTCATCTTGTCCGATGACTCTGGCATGAAGTACATTTTCCAAATTCAGCAATCTGTCCATTTCTTCCTGCTGCAGTTTAGATACGGGGATACCGCTCCAATTAGACAATACACTGCAAATTTCGTTTTCGTCCACTTCGGTCTTTTTATCGGAATGGTTCTTTTTCCATTCTTCACGCTTTTCTTCCAATTGCCGTTTGATCTTCTGCTCTTCATCCCGCCATTTCGCGGCTTCTTCAAAGTTCTGCTGCGCTACAGCGGCTTCTTTTTCTTTGTTGGCATTGGCCAGCTGATTTTCCAAATTTCGCAAATCCACCGGCGCCGTTTTCCCTTCCAACTGTACTTTCGCGGCTGCTTCATCGATCAAATCAATGGCTTTATCCGGCAAATACCGATCCGGCAAATATCGAGTAGAAAGTTTCACCGCGGCTTCAATGGCTTCTTCGGTAATTTTGACACCATGATGGGCTTCATATTTATCCTTCAAACCCTTCAAAATCTGAATGGCTTCCTCTTCACTGGGTTCATTGACCATAACCGGCTGGAACCGCCGTTCCAAAGCGGCGTCCTTTTCAATGTGTTTCCGATATTCGTCCACCGTAGTCGCGCCGACACATTGCAGCTCTCCTCGCGCCAGTTTGGGTTTGAGGATGTTGGCGGCGTCCATCGCGCCTTCCGCGGCGCCGGCGCCCACCAGCGTATGCAGTTCATCAATGAACAAAATAACATCTCGGCTTTCGGTAATTTCATCCATCACCTTCTGCAGCCGTTCCTCAAAATCGCCTCGATATTTGGCGCCCGCCAACATAGAGGACAAATCCAGCGCGATGACCCGTTTTTTGAGCAAGGTGTCCGGTACATCTCCGGCCACAATCTTCTGCGCCAAACCTTCCACAATAGCAGTCTTCCCAACACCGGGCTCCCCGATTAAAACAGGATTATTTTTGGTACGGCGGCTCAAAATCTGGATTACTCGCTGAATTTCCTTATCACGGCCTACAACGGGATCCAAACCGTCTTTTTTGGCGATGGCAGTCAAATCGCGACCGAATTCATCCAGAGATTTCTTTTTGCCGCCCTTTTGATGGGATTCTACCGACTGTCCGGACTGGTTGACCATCTTGTAACCCAAAGCCGCCATTACTTCAGAAATCACATCCTGCGATGTAAAGCCCTGATCCGCCAACCAATCTTTAGCGGCGCCGTCTACCTGTACCGTACCGATCAACAAATGCTCCGTACCAACATCGTTAACATGCAGCTGCATAGCGATACCGCGCGCTTCCTGAAGCGCCTGCTTGCATTCAACAGATAATTCCGGAGTTGTCACGCCGCTGTGCTGGTCCCGCAAACCGGCAGCCACATCCTGAGAAGTTATATTCAGCTTTGCCAAAACCGACGCGCCCACACTGCCTTCCATACTGGCGACGGACCAGAGAAAATGCAATGTATTGACTTCGGGATAATGATATTCTTTGGCGATTCTTGCCGCTCGATTGATACATTCTTTCGCTCTTTGCGTATACATATTGCTCATAATCTCACCTCATTTACTGATGCCGCGCATCAAATTTTTCCACAATAGATTGTTCTTACCTTTTCGTTAGCCGACTTACCGCCGGTGAAAGTTCTCTTTTTTCTTTCCTATTATTTTTTGATAAATATTTTTTAATGCTGAAAATATGCTCTGACGATCTCCGCTCGTTTCCAGTCTCGTTCTTCCGGTGTCATTTCCTTACCGTTTTCCATCACCAAAAATGCAGGCTGGCAATGGATCATCAATTGATTCAAATCCTCTGCACGCACATTTTTCAAAATACCCAAAGCGACACCCAACCGCATAACGGAAAGCTGTTCCATGCATTCCTGGGCAGTCAGCATTCTGGCATTGGCCAAAATCCCGTATCCGCGCCATACATAGTCCAAAATTTCCCTTTCGCTGTTTTCCATCAAATAGTGCCGCGCTCTTTTTTCCTGGGCGATAAATTCTTCCACAACTTTTTTCAGACGGCTGATAATTTCACTTTCGGAATATCCCAAAGTGATCTGATTGGAAATTTGATACAGATTACCGTAACTCTTGCTTCCTTCGCCGTATACACCTCGTACCGTCATGCCGAATTTGCCTAACTGCTGGAATAATAATTCCAATTTATTGGTCATCTTCAATGCCGGCAGGTGTACCATGACGGAAGCCCGCAGCCCTGTCCCCACATTGGAAGGACAGGCGGTTAAATAACCCAGCCGGTTATCATAGGCAAAATCCAACCGATAATTCAAAGCGTCATCCAACTGAGAAATTTTTTCCCATGCTTTTTCCAAATTCAAACCGGGCAAAATACACTGCATTCGCAAATGGTCTTCTTCATTGATCATCAACGCCAAATTTTGGGCGTCGTTGACAACCACTTCCCGTCCGGGTTTTGCCTCCAACAAATCTTGGCTGATAAAATGTTTTTCCATCAAAACCTGCCGTTGTGCCGCTGTCAGCGCCGACAAATCAAAATAATTGAAATGATCTTGATTCAACGGCGATTGTTCATATTGATAAACCGCTTCTTTGACGCGCAGGGCAACTTCCTTTGCCTCGTTATCTTGGAGCCATTGCGGAAATTTCACTTTCGACAAGTTTCTTGCCAAACGCACCCGCGTACTGATTACAATCCCCGTCTCGTCGTTGGGATTTTCAGTCCAGCCGGCAAAGGGTTTATTGAGAATTTTTTCGTTATTACCCATTCTGTTCTCCTCCTTACGCCTGTCCGTTCTGATGGTTCAGGCTTTCTTCGATCGCCTTGATCTCATCTCGAACTTTGGCGGCTTCTTCAAACTTTTCCGCTCGAATCAACTCTTGCAATTGCTTTTGTAACGCCAGCTTTTCATAATACTGTGCTTCCTGTTTCCCGCCGGCGGGTCGTTCCGTCGGTTGGTCGCAATGAGAGCAAGACCCGTCTTTCACCTTGCCGACATGGTGATCTTTCCCGTGAATGCTTTGCACCGTGGGCAGTAATCGATCGGCAAAGGTGGTATAACACTCGCTGCATCCCAATCTGCCGCTTTTTCGAAAATCCCGATAGCTCATCCCGCAAACAGGACAATGAATCACTTGTTCCGCACTGCTGTCCCAACTGCTGCCCAACGGCATATGAGGAGAAGTACCAAAATAAGAATGGTGAAAATCGTTAAAGAACTTATCCAAAGAGAAGTCCCCGATATCCATAATTTCCCTCGCGCAATCCCGGCAAAGATGCTGTGTTGTTTCCTTATTATTAATTACCTGCTTCACAAATACCGTCGCTTCATTTTTACCGCATTTATCGCATAACATCAAATTTCCCTCCTGTCATCTTTCTCTTTATTTTTCCGCTGCTCTCCTTCTACTATTCAAAATCATCTCGCAACAGAACAATCAAAACCCACCGAATGATTCGCCCTCTCATATAATTGGCTTCCTCTTCCGGCAGTCCCAGCCGATCCCGATCCATTAGTCCCTTTAAAATTTCCACTTCACGCACAGTCAGCAAATCTTCCGATTGCAGCCTCTGAAACATATTTTCCGCATTTTTCTGACTGATGGGTTTTGCTTTCGATTCATTGAGCAGGGCGGCTAAATTTTCATCATTATCAAAATCCAGCTTCATAATTTTGATATAGCCGGCTCCGCCTCGACGGGTTTCAATATAATATCCCGCCTCCGGATTAAATCTGGTTTCCAGCACATAATTAATTTGACTGGGCACACACTGAAAAATATCCGCCAAATCCGAACGGCGTACTTCAATCATATTGTCGTCGCTCAAACTCAACATTCGTTTCAGATAGTTTTCAATTTGACTTGCCAATGATACCATAATCTCCTACCCGCTTTCCGAATCCAATTCTTTATTCAGGGCCTTCGGTCACTTCCTTTCTTGACCTTTTGACCTTTCCTGATTATTATTATACCACATTCTTTTTCTTTGTCAACCCTTTTTTTGACCTTTTTTGACCATTTTTCAAAAAAAATATATCTCTGCATTTAACAGGATATTTCATGAACACTTTTTTCTAATCCTTCCGTTTTCATTGCCAAACTCCCAAATTCATGTTTTCGAGCGATGCAGAAAAAAAGGTCAAATTTCATCAAATTTTATCCTTCTCCATGCTCCAACCAGATCGTCTGCTCCATCCATCACGCTTCTTTATGCCAAGGCAAACCGCCGACCGACATGGACAGCTTCACTCTTTAAAGCGATGCTTTTCCGCCCCCGTTCTTTTTCTCGCGAAAAAAGACCGCGGCGCTCACGGTCTTTCCTCTTTCCATTATGATCCTGTTCTTGGCTTTCTTGGTTCTTTCGCCGTTTCGGACTTCAAACCCGATATCCTCTCCCGCTTTTTAAAATTACCGAAAATCAACAACTCGCTCCCTAAACAATATGTGCCCGCCGATCGGCGGGCACATCCGAAAATACCAAATTGAATCTACCAAAAAAATACCATTCAATTTCACTCACCGAGACAAAAGAAATCCCAAATTTCTTCCGGCTTTTGCCTCTTAAAACAATCTTTTTAATACTCTTTCAATTTTTCCAACGCCGGCAACAGCCAATCTCCGGTAGCATCTTCAATAGCGCCGTTATCGCAGGCCGCGGCTAATTCCGGCATGATAGGCAATTTCGCCAAAATGTTCAAATTATGGCGCACCGCCGCCTCGTCAGTTTTTCCTTCTCCAAAGATATAAATTTTTTCGCCGCATTTGGGACATTCCACATAACTCATGTTTTCGATAATGCCCACAATGGGGATGTTCAGTCTTTCCGCCATTTTCACCGCTTTTTCCACCACCATGGATACCAAGTCCTGGGGAGAAGTAACAATAATCAGCCCGTCCAAAGGCAACGATTGGAAGACCGTCAAAGCAATATCCCCGGTGCCCGGCGGCATATCGATAAACATATAGTCCAAATCCTGCCAAACCACATCTGTCCAAAATTGGCACAAAGTACCGGTCAAGACAGGGCCTCGCCAAATCACAGGATCCGTTTCATCCTGCAACAATAAATTTAACGATACGACATCAATCCCCGTTTTGGTTTTCACCGGCAGCAGACCGTCTTTATTCTGCATCAAAGGCCCTTTGATTCCAAAGGCTTTGGGAATTGAAGGACCTGTAATATCCGCGTCCAAAATTCCCGTTTTCAGTCCGCTTCTCTGCGCCAAAACCGCCAACTGTTCCGTGATCATGGATTTGCCGACGCCGCCTTTGCCGCTTAATACGCCGAAAACTTTCTTTACATTACTTTTTGGATTGGGATCCAGCAAAAAGCTTTTTGGATCTCTGTCGCTGCAGGTTTCGTTACATTCTTTACAATCATGATTACAATCTGTCATCTTTCTTCCCTCACAATTCCTCATCAAAATTTATTATCGTTTTACGACAAATTTTTCTTTCTTTATTGTACCTTAAATTTCAATGAATAGCAAGAATCTTTTCTCTTTCGAAAATCGTCCCTTTTTTAACGGAATCCTTCCAGCACCGCGATTTTTTCCAATACAACTTTGGCAACTTTCCCGGCATCACTGCCTCCCGACTCTCCTTCCTCATCATAAACAGCAATGGCATACCGAGGCTCCGACACGGGAGCAAAACCGGCAAACCAAACACCGGCATCCTGAGAGGTACCTGTCTTACCGGCGATTTCCACCACACTGCTGTTCACGGGACTGCCGGTGCCGGCGATCACAGCGTATCGCAAATACTCCTGCAAAACCTGACAGTTGTGACGGCTGATGACCTGACGCGGTTCCGCTGATTCATAAGCTCGCACCAAACTGCCGTCTTGCCGATAAATTCCTTCCACCAAACGAGGTGTTACCACTTGTCCGCCGTTGGCAATGGCAGACATTAACCGCGCGACCAAAAGCGGAGACAGGCGTACTCCATTTTCACCGATGGAAGCATTCGCCACATCAGCTTCCGCCCGTGGATCAAAAGAAAGGTTCTCTTGCAGAGAGTTTACCGCGTAACCGATAATTTTTTGCTCTCCCAGGCCCAAATTATGGGCGTATTCTAAAATTTTTCTACCTCCCAACTGCTGCCCCAATTGTACAAAGTACGGATTACAGGAATTAGCCAGCGCCTGTCGTAAATCTTCGCCGCCGTGACCGTCCTCCTCCCAACAATGCACCTGGTGTCCGCCGCCCAGACGAATAGAACCGGTACAAACAAAATCATCATCACAGTCAATTCCTTCCTCCAACGCCGCTAAAACCAATACTGTTTTAAAAACAGAGGCAGGTGGATAATAACTAAAAGCTTTGTTCACATAATCATTCCCCTGCGCCTCTGTTTGTCCTTGATATTGATCATACCCGGGACTGCTGCTTACGGCTAAAATATCTCCCGTTTTCACATCCATCAAAACGGCTCCGCCCTTTTTATCTGCCATCGCCTCATCCAGAAACTGTTGATAATCACGATTTAACGTCAATTTCAAATCATAACCCATATCCTGTCTTTCCTCACCGTCCAGCAAGCGCAACTGTTCAGAAGTCTGTTGTGAACGTTCATCGGTCATTACGCCGACTTCTTCCCCGGCGGCTCCTGTTAAAAACTCATTATATTGATATTCCAGTCCGCTTTTCCCCACCATTGTCGAAAGAGACAGATCTTGCTCCTCCAACCAAAGAGTCTCCTCCTCGTCAGCTTCTCCCACAAAGCCAATCACATGACAGGCGGGAAAAGACAGCTCATACCGTGGGCGCAGAGTTAATACAAATACGCCGACCAATCCCCGTTTTTCAATCTCCTGCTGATATTTTATCACTTCCCCTTCTCCCAAATCCCGCCGCACAATAAAAGGTTCCCGCTCTGTCAATTTCTGACGCCAATCTATGGTGACAGACGCGAAATCATTTTTCCCGATTATCGCAGCCACTTCCGCCGCCAGCCAAGCTTCATCGGTAATCAATTGAGGAAAAATCACCAAACAGTTTTCTTCCCTGTTGGTAAAAGACTCCCCTCTGCAGTCTAAAATATCTCCCCGCTCAAACTCATCAACCGCAATGGTCTTCACCCGTTCTTCCTGCGCTCTGGCAATATATTCATCCCCTTCAATTACAATTAAATAAAATAACCGCGACACTATCAAAAACCCGCAAACCAACAAAACACTCCCAATTTGTATCATTCGTTTTTTCCGCGAAACTTCCAATTCATTTCCCCCTTTACACAAAAAAGCCATCTTTTATTAAGATGGCTTTTTTGTGTTTATTCTATTCCCGATAAATAGGAAACGCCTTCTCCACCGGGATTTTTTAAAAGATTCGCAGCGTCTTGGGATAATGATTCAAAGGAACCGTCCCCTTTTCGGTGACTAAAACAGTGTTTTCAATGCGTACCCCTCCAAAATCACCGATATACACCCCCGGTTCTATCGTAATAACGTTGCCGGGACGCAATATATAATCGTCTCCCGGCCGCAACGAAGGCGCCTCATGAATTTCCAATCCCACTCCATGCCCGAGAGAATGAGAAAAATAAGCGCCGTAACCGGCCTCTGTCAAAATATTCCGCGCCAAAGCATCCGCTTCTCCGGCTGTCATGCCGGGTCGAATGTGTTTTTCGGCATAATCCTGTGCCCGCAGCACCAGCTCATACAATTCTCGATGACGGTCATCAGCAAACCCAATGGCAAACGTGCGGGTCATATCACCACAGTATCCTTCATAACGACCACCCATATCAATGGTCACAAAATCCCCGACGGCAAAAGCATAATCGGAAGGTTTGGCGTGGGGCTTGGCGCCGTTTTTTCCCGCCGCCACAATAGTAGGAAAAGACACCCCTTCTGCTCCCAGTTTCAAAAAAGCATAGTCGATTTCTCGGGCCAATTCTTTTTCGGTGATACCCGGTTTCAAATACTTTTCTATCGATGCCAAAACCTGATCACCGATTTCCGCCACTCTTTGCAGCAGACGAATTTCCTCCTCCTCTTTTATAAGCCGTCCAGCTGAAAGAATATCCCCGCTGTCCGCCAAAGCAATCCCCGCTAAAGCCTCTTTCATGGCGGCGTACTCCTGATAAGTGATAAAATCTCCCTCAAAAGCCAATCGCTTCATTTCCTGTTTTCGACAGCTTTTTTCCAACAGCTGCAACCAACTGCCGTTTTTCACACTTTGGATTAACAACGGAACATCGGGACACTCACGCGCGGCTTGCTCTGTATAACGACCGTCTGTCAACAAAGCAACCCCTTCCCCCCAAAGGAACACCTTGCTGTCATCACCGTAAAATCCCGTATAATAATAAATATTGGCGGGATTTACTATTAAAATTCCGTCAAATCCGTTTTTTTTGAACAACGCCCTAAGAGCGTTTCTTCTTTCCTCATACCGAGCCATATCGTTCTCCTTTCCGAAGCTTTCTGATTCTTCTTTTCTTATAGTATACCACTTTTTTCCAAAACGATACAACAAGATTTTCTTTTCCTTATCTTTTCCTTTTTCGTAAAACGATACAACAAGATTTTCTTTTCCTTATCTTTTCCTTTTTCGTAAAAACATCGAAAATAAGATATGCCCTATTTGAATAACAAATTATAGCACACAAGTATTTTACATCATAAAAAAAACCCGCTATACTATATTTGTATTTTTCGTATCATCGAAAAAACCGGTTATCGCAGCAAAAAAGGGTTCGGTTTCCTTACGCGCTTTGCCGTAATTTCTCATTTTTTCTCAAATTTGAATACAAGGAGGCTGACCAATGAAACAAAAAATTCCCCTGCTGTTTTTATTACTTCTTTTGGCGCTGAGCCTTTGCGCCTGCAGCGACGATACCGCCCCTACCGCCGAAGAGCCGGAATCCACACCGGTGGCAGAAACGGAACCGGTTGAGCCGGAACCCGAATGGGTCTGGCAGCATGACACACCGGAAAACCAGGGACTGGATCCCAATGTGTTGACCGATGTCCACGCGACCTTTGATACGTTCCCGCTGCTCACATCGGTAATCGTGAAAAACGGGTATATCGTTGATGAATATTACAAAGAAGGCTACGACGAAACCAGTACCTTTATCCTGAACTCTTCTTCCAAAAGCATTACCAGCGCCCTCATTGGCATTGCCATCGCAGAAGGATACATCGGCAGCGTGGAGGATCCTATCTCCCAATATTTGCCTCGCGTGTCAGAATTGACAGACAGCCGCTGGCAGCAAATTACCATTTGGGATCTGCTGACCCACACCTCCGGTATCTATTCCACCGACAACGAACTCTGGAATGATTGGCGCGCTTCGGAAAACTGGCTGGAATACATTTATGCCCTGCCGATCATATCCACCCCCGGCGAAACTTTTAGTTACTCCACCGGCAACACCCATCTGCTTTCGGCGATTTTACAAGAAGCTACCGGCATGACCGCGAGAGAATACGCCCAAGAAGTTCTCTTCACTCCTTTGGATATGGACAGCGCCGACTGCGAAAGCGATCCCCAAGGAATTTCCGACGGCGGCAATGGATTTTCCATGAATGTATATGATATGGCGAAATTCGGACAATTATACTTAAACGGCGGCACTTGGGAAGGAGAACAAATTGTCCCCGCCGAATGGGTCACAGAATCCACCACTTTACAATTCGACCGTTCCAGCGGCAGCGCTGACTATGGCTATCAATGGTGGGTACGAACCTTCGGTAACCAAGGATACCCCGCCTATTTCGCCCAAGGACACGCCGGTCAATATATCTTTGTCGTACCGGATTTGGAACTGGTCATCGCCTTCACCAGTGATTATACCGGCAGCACCGGCATCTATTGGCAGCTGGTCAATGAAATTGTCAATGGCTGTACAGCAGAATAACAAGATTTTGATAAAAAGACCCTTCGAGAAACTCGAAGGGTCTTTTTTACACAGTCTATACATACCTCCGTAAATGCAGCAGTGCGTTTTTTTCCAAACGGGAAACCTGAGCCTGAGAAATACCAATTTCATTCGCTACTTCCATCTGTGTCTTTCCGTTAAAAAAACGTAGCTGTAAAATCCGCTGCTCCCGTTCGTTCAAACACCGCAAAGCGTCATTAACAGCAATCTGTTCCGTCCAAACCTGATCGCTGTTTCGCTCATCCTTAATCTGATCCATCACATAGATGGGATCTCCCCCGTCATTATAAATCGGCTCAAACAACGATACAGGGTCTTGAATAGCGTCCAGAGCGAAGACCACATCATATTTCGGCAGTCCGAGGATTTCGGCAATCTCGCTGATTTTCGGTTCTTTGCCCTTTTGGTTGGTCAGTTCATCTCGCACCTGCAGCGCTTTGTAAGCAATATCCCGAATAGAACGACTCACTCGAATGGCATTGTCATCTCGCAAATACCGTCGAATTTCTCCCAAAATCATCGGTACTCCATAAGTGCTGAACCGAACACCGAGACTCAAATCGAAATTCTTTACCGCTTTAATCAAACCAATGCAGCCGACTTGGAACAAATCGTCCGGGTTTTCCCCTCGATTGGCAAACCGCTGCACCACAGAAAGCACCAACCTTAGATTCCCGCCGACGATTTTCTCGCAGGCGCTTTCATCCCCTTCCCGCATCTGACGGAAAAGCTCCATCATCTCTTCATTGGAAAGTACCGGCAATCGGGAAGTATTGACACCGCAAATCTCAACTTTTCTCATGCCACATCACCCTTTCTTGATAATAAAATTATTACCACTCACCAAAAGGCTTATACCGAAAAGGAGCGGCTGAAAAACTGCCAAAATCTTACTTTTCCTTTCTTGATTCGACGAAGAAAAAAATTGCTTATCTTTTCCCGTAATATTAACCAACCCTTCATCAAACATTCAGACAAAACTGTTATAGTAACAGTATTGTGTAAAAAAAATAAGGAGGCCATTCATGTTATGATCGAAGTCAGAAATCTGGTGAAATATTACGGAGATATTCTCTCTGTAGACCATATCAGTTTTACCATCGAAAAGGGGAAAATCTATGGATTTCTGGGACCCAACGGCGCCGGCAAATCCACCACTATGAACATCATCACCGGCTATATCGGCGCCACATCAGGTCAGGTGCTGGTTAACGGCCACGATATTTTGGAAGAACCGGAAGCGGCACGTCGCGCCATCGGCTACTTGCCGGAGATGCCCCCTCTATATCCGGAAATGACCGTGCGAGAATACTTGTATTTCGCCGCGGCGCTTAAAAAAATTCCTAAATTAAACCAACCAGCCCAAGTAGAAAACGCCATTGAAATGACTCATATCGCAGAAGTCAGTCATCGTTTGATTCGAAATCTGTCCAAAGGATATAAACAACGCGTCGGATTGGCACAAGCCATCATTGGTTTTCCTGAAGTAATTATTTTAGATGAACCTACAGTAGGGCTGGATCCGAAACAAATCATCGAAATCCGCGACCTCATTAAACAGCTGGCGCAAAACCATACGGTCATTCTTAGTTCTCACATTCTTTCCGAAGTGCAGGCGGTTTGCGACCATATCATTATTATCCACCAGGGAAAACTCATCGCCAGCGATACCACGGAACATCTGGAACAATCCCTGAAAGGCGGCGGCAAACTGGAACTCACTGTCAAAGGAGAGTTATCCCCCGTTAAAACATTGTTCAGCCAAATTGACGGTATCACCGCTCAAACCTGTCTCGATAATCAAAACGGCACAATTCATGTCTATTTGGATTGCGACCCGCAGAAAGATCTGCGAGAAACCATTTTCTATACCCTGGCAGAACATCGCTTCCCTATTCTCATGATGAAAACCACCGAAACCTCCCTGGAGAAAGTATTCTTGGAATTGACTTCCGGCAAGGACGCCACCTACTTTTCATCGCAAACCTCATTAGAACCTAAAAAAATCGGAAAGGAGGACGCCAACCATGAAAGCCATTTTTAAACGAGAATTTCAAGCTTATTTCCATGTCATGACCGGTTATGTGTTTGCCGCCTTTTTCATTTGCGCTATCGGCATCTACTTTATGGCGATGAATCTATTCAGCGGCTACCCCAACTTTTCTTATTCCTTATACAATTCTCTTTTTGTTTTGATGATTGGGATTCCCATTTTGACCATGCGCTCCATGGCGGAAGATCGCCACAACAAAACCGACCAAATGCTGCTGACGGCGCCTGTTTCCGTTTGGGAAATCGTCTGCGGCAAATATTTGGCCATGGTGGCAGTATTGGCGCTGCCGATGGCGTTCCTCTGTCTTTGCCCACTGATCATTCAACTGAACGGCACCGCTTATCTGCTGTCGGACTACCTTTCCATTTTTGCTTTCTTTCTGCTGGGTGCCGTCTATATCTCCATCGGGTTGTTCATCTCTTCTTTGACGGAAAGTCAAATCATCTCCGTAGTAGTCACCTTTCTGACGCTGATGGTATTAAATCTCTGGAACAGCCTGGTTACTTTTCTGCCTTCTTCCTCCTGGGGATCTTTTCTGGGGTTTGTGGTACTCATTGTTCTCATCGTCTTAATCGTTCACAGTATGACCAAAAACACCGCTCTTTCCCTACTGGTAGGCGGAGTATTGCTGTTGATTGATCTTGTTTGCTTTTTGATTTTCGGTGACTCCTTCGCCGGTTTGTTACCCACCCTCCTCAATTACTTTGCCCCTGTACAATGTTTCAATGATCTGGCGCTGTACAGCACTTGTGACTTAAAAGGACTGCTGTTGTATGCTTCTCTGATTGCACTGTTTCTGTTTTTGACCGTGCAATCAGTCCAAAAGAGACGCTGGAGCTAAGGAGGTGCCACTATGAAAAAATTTATTCCTTTCAATCAACTGAAAGCGCAATTTCGTACCACCAAAAGCCGACATGGTTCCTTCGCAACCGGACTGATCGCTCTGGCAGTGGTTATGGTCATTATTTTTAACTTACTTGTCAGTCAACTGCCGGAAAGTTGCTCAAGTCTGGATGTCAGCGGCCGCGATCTCTATGAAATTTCCGATACCTCCAAAGATTTTTTGCAAACACTGGAAGATGATATCCAGCTGGTTGTATTGGCAGAAGAAGGTTCCTTGGATCAGCGAATTGAACGCTTTGTAAATCGCTATGCCGAACTTTCCGAGCACATCAGCGTGGAATACATCGATCCCGTGCAATATCCCTCGGCGCTGACCACCTACAACGCGGAACAAGACAGCATTGTGGTGATCTGTGAAACTACCGAGGAACAAACCACTATTCCTTTTACAGATATCATTCAATATGATGAAACATCTTATTACACTACCGGTCAGTATACCGAAACCGCCTTTGACGCGGAAGGTCAATTGACCTCCGCCATCAATCTCGTTACCAGCGATACCAGCAAAACCGTCTATACTTTAAACGGTCATCAAGAATCTGAGTTACCTTCCTTGGTAACGGAACAAATGGAAAAATCTCGTTTTTCTGTCAGCTCTCTGAATTTGCTGACAGACGGCGGCATTCCGGAGGATTGCGATCTTCTGATTTGTAACGCTCCCACCACGGATTTGGCAGACGATGAGCTAAGCCTTTTGCGAGAATATCTGGAAGCAGGCGGTCATTTCACCCTGCTGCTCTCGGAACAAGAAACCGATACCCCCAATTTTGACGCGTTACTGCAAACTTACGGTATCATAACCGAAAACGGTTATCTGGCAGATTACAGTCGCTATTATCAAAACAATCCCTATATCTTCTTCCCCGTACTTTCTTCCGACAGCGCCATCACCTCTGAATTTTCCGAAGACGCGCTGGCTCTGATCTATAACGCGCGGGGACTGACTACCACTACTCCGGAACGGGATACCATTACTACGGAAACCTTCTTGACTGGCTCAGATCAAGGGGCAATGGTAACAGAAGATGGCGAAACCAGCGGCACCTACGCCGTGGCCGTCTCCGCCTCGGAAGAAATTGACGATGGCACCACAGCCAATCTAACCGTCTACGGCGCCAACAGCATCATCGCCGAAGATATTCTTTCCGCTTTTTCCAATGTAGTCAATCTGGATATCTTTATGAACAGCCTGACCAATGACTTCTCCGATATCAGTAATATTTCCGTAGAAGCCAAAAGCCTGGAAACTACCTATAACACTATTTCCGGCGCCGGTCTTTGGAGCCTCTTGCTCATCCTGATCATTCCTCTGACCATTTTAATTTTCGGTCTGATTCATTGGTTGAAACGGCGAAAATACTAAGGAGGTTCCCATGACCAATCCCAAACAAAAAAAACCACTGCTGATCATGCTGGTGATTTTAGCAGTGGTAGCGGTGGCGTTTTTCGCCGTCACCGCTTTCAATCACTACCGAGACCATCAGGAAACAACCCAAAGCGCCGCTTTGCTCAATTTAGATAATATCGATGAAATCTCCTATGACAACGGCACCGACCGGCTTTCTTTTGCCTTGGATGAAAACGATGTCTGGTATTACACAGAAAACCCCGACTTTCCGCTGCAGTCTTCTTATGTAGAAACCATTGATGAAGCCCTCACCGGGTTGCAGGCTGTTCGAGAAATTCCCGCCGAAGAAAGCGACACCCTTGCCGCTTATGGTTTGGAAACTCCCCAAGCAACCATAACCGCCGTCGGTACCGATGATCAGGAAATTACCTTGCTTATCGGTAACAGCAACAGCAACGGCTATTATTTAAAATTCTCTGACAGCGATACCATTTATACCATCGATGCCCAATTGATGGACTCTATTTCCCTGAGTCTTTACGATATGGGGGAAATCGAAGATATTCCCGCTTTTGATCTGGGAAAACTTTCGCTGGTGGAAATTAACGATACCGCGATCACCGTGAATACGGAGACAGCCACCGATGAAGACGGAACAGAAACCTCCACCACCACCTGGCTGCATAATGACACCGATGTATCTGATTACAGTCAAATTTCCGCCATTTCCTATAACATCCCTTATTTAGATTTCAATTCCGGCTTGGCGGCCTGGCAACCCACCACCGATGAGCTGCGTCAATTCGGATTGGAAGATTCTATCCGAGTCACCTTCCATTATCAAGAAGAAGACGCCGATACGGAAAGCACCTATACCCTGCTGATCGGGAACCAAAACGAAGAGGGCGCTTATTACGCCATGATACCCGACAGTGACCGCGTCTATACCATCAGTGAAACCGATGTAGCGGGCATTGTATCTATCGCGGAAAACGGTCTGGATGCGACCATTTCTTTGGATGAATAAAAACCATCGAAAAAAGAGAGGAGAAGTTACCTTCTCCTCTCTTTTTACTTACTCATTCCATTTTGCTGAATTCTTTTTTCAAACGCCCGATAATTCTTTTTTCAAGACGAGAAATGTAAGATTGAGAAATCCCCAATAAATCAGCTACTTCCTTTTGTGTTTTGCTTTCCTGTCCGTCCAAACCAAAACGCAAATTCATAATCAATTGCTCCCGCGGCTGCAATTTCTTCAATGATAAACGCAGCAGTTTTTTATCTACTTCATTTTCCAGTTCTTTGCAGACAATATCATGATCCGTTCCCAAAACATCAGATAACAATAATTCATTACCATCCCAGTCAATATTCAACGGCTCATCAAAACTGATTTCGGTTCGGGTTTTGTTATTACGGCGCAAACACATCAAAATTTCATTTTCAATGCACCGTGAGGCATAGGTGGCCAATTTAATTTTCTTTCCCGGATCAAATGTATTCACCGCTTTAATCAGACCAATGGTACCAATGCTCGAAAGATCCTCCAAACCAATCCCTGTATTTTCAAATTTTCGAGCGATATACACCACCAAACGCAAATTATGCTCGATTAACAAATTGCGCACACTCTCATCACCATCAGCCAGTCGTCTCATCGCTTCCGCTTCTTCTTTGGCATTCAACGGCGCCGGCAGCATCTCCCCGGAGCCCACATAAAAAATTTCGAAAATTCCCTCCGCGCTTTCTTTTCGCCGTTTGTCCAAAACCCGCTTAAGAAAGAGAAAAATCCAACCTTTAAGAGGTTTTTTTCTTTTGCTCGTACTCACACAAATCACCCTTTTTTTCAAAAATTTTTTTTGTTTCTTCAAAAGCCCAAGGACTGACAATAGCCTGAAAACGCTTTTTCCCATCTAATATCCCGTTGTAAAAAGCGACTACTACAACCGCGCGCCGCTGCCCTACTTGTAAAAAATCGGGACGAAATCCCAGCAACAATCCTTGCTGCCGTCCTACAGAGCAAAAAGAAAGCAATGTCAGCCGCCGAAACCAAGGCGCATCCCCGTAACGGCTGTACAGGCGACGAAAAAGAACGGGTAATTCCTCCCGCCTGTCCACCGCCGTCTCATACTCTTGACGCAACGGCAGCGGCAACAAATCTGCCACCTGCTCATATTCCACCACCATCACCGGCAAACCGCTGACAGGATCTCGCAATTGATTTCCCGTATCTAAAAAAATACACAACGGCGCCTTGCTGCCCGCGAATTCCAGCGAACCTTTTTGAAAACAACGATCCCGCTCCAAAACCTTTCGCAAAGCGCCGATTCCGAATTTTCCCAAACAACCGATCAATACCACCGGTAATAAAAACAAAGGCAGCAGCTCTCCTATTGTTCCCAGTTCCTGTAGTAAATTCTGTCCCGCCGCCGCCAAACCGCTTAAAGCAAAAGACAAAAGGTAAAAGTACAACAGCAGACGCAAAAATTTACCCCGCTCCATTCTTCCGAACACCAACCACAGCAGCAAAACAGGAAACAACAAGACCAGCGGCAGACGATTCAAAAAAGCTCCGACAGGCAAAATCCCCACAGCGCCGTATATTCCTCCCAGCAACGCTCCTGCCAACAACCGACAGCGCCGATAATCGCAGCCGCTGAATGTAGCGACTCCCCAGAGGAGCAAAAAATCAAAGAATACGTTCTGCAAAAACAGAACATCTCCATAGACTGTATATACCATCGGCATCCACCCCGATTTTCTATTCTCGCTGTCCCGCTTACAACAAGCATTATACCAAACTTCTGCTGAAAAAAATGTAGAACGGACAACGCCGCGCGGCCCTTTTCTCAATATTTTGCGTCTTTTTTCGATCATTCCTTTTGCCATAAAAAAGCAGGATGTCTTTTGTAAAGACCATCCTGCTTTTTTCATTTTGATTCTGTTGAAACCGCGTCTTCTTTGCCTTTGTTTTTTCTGGGCATCTTCGGTGCCTTCCCGGGGAAACGACCTGCCATAATCCCACCGATCCGACCCGATTCTTCAGCATTCAGACCGGCCCAGCCGTCTCGTTGGACTTTTTCCCAAAGACCCAACTCTTTGGCAACTTCAATTTTAGCAGCATCCCAAGCCGGAGGACGCCGTTTCATTTTGCTCTTCCTGGAGCGTTCTGTCATTTCACATCACCCTTTTTAGGATGACACTTTTGATTTTTTTTATACTTCTCTGGTCAGCCACTCTTCTTCGCCCAACCTCAAAATTTGGATTTGACCACTGCCCAACTCCGTAATATCCCGCTGCACCTGTTCGGCTTCCGCACGCGGTGTCAGCACTTGCACCGTTACCTTTTCCAGATATTGTACATTTTGCCGCACCAATTTATGCGCCGCCAAATAATTTTCCACCTTGCCCCAAAGCGTATAGTCCAAAGTCAAACTGAACGTCGCGGCAGGAATTTTTTCCACAATCCCGGCAATCGTAATACCCATCTGCGCCGCGTGACTGTATGCCCGTACCAAACCGCCCGCGCCCAGCAAAATTCCACCGAAATATCGCGTTACTACCACACAGGTGTTTTTCAACCCTGATTTTTTGATAACCTCTAAAATAGGACGTCCCGCAGTGCCGGCAGGTTCTCCGTCGTCGCTGGAGCGTTGCAGCTGATCCTGCTCCCCAATCTGATAAGCATAGCAATGATGGGTAGCGTCATGATGGCGGGCACGAATTTCCCGAATAAAAGCCACTGCCTCCGCTTCCGTCTCCACCGGTTTGGCATAGCCGATAAAACGGGATTTCTTTTCTATGTATTCTCCGCAATTCTCTTCTTTTACCGTCAAATAACCATTTCGCGCCATATTTTTCTCCTCATATCAAATCAAAGAAATCATTTTGCCGCAATGCTTCATATAAGACAACGGCTACCGCGTTGGACAAGTTCAAAGAGCGAAACTCCCTCCCCATAGGAATCCGAATACGGCGATCGGGATAGGCCTGATGAATCACCTCAGGCAAACCGGCGGTTTCCTTGCCGAAAACCAGATAATCATTAGGTTTATATTGCACCTGTGTATAAGGAACACTGCCTTTGGTTGTCAACAAATACAACCTTGCCTCCGGATTTTTCCGCAGAAAATCTTGCCAATCGGTGTATACATGGAGCGATAAACGATCCCAATAATCCAATCCAGCCCGCCGTACCGCTCGTTCACTGATATCAAACCCCAAAGGCTCAATCAAATGCAGCGCGGCGCCCGTTATGGCACAGGTACGAGAAATATTGCCTGTGTTAGCGGGAATTTCCGGCTCAAAAAGTACAATGTTCATCTTGCTTGCCGCCACAACATCGCTGATGTGGGGATGATGCTGAAAAACTTTATCCGACATAAAACACCTCTACTATTTTTTGCTTCGTGTCCCATACTCTTTTCTATTATGCCACAAAAACTCTGTTTTCGCAATTCCTCACGCCAAAAGCGCCGTCGGAATTTTTCCGACGGCGCTTTTCTTATTCCTCAGCTAACATCATCTGGGTCGCTTTGACCAAACCGGTCACCGCAGAACCTTCCTTCAGCCCCAAATCTTCCAAGGCAGCCGTAGTCAAAACAGAACTCAATCTAAGACCGCACTCTGTTTCAAAAGTTACCTGAGAGACCACGTCTCCCTTGTAAATTCGAACGATTTTTCCGGGAATCTGATTTCTTGCGCTTACTTTCAACATCATTCATGCTCCTTTCTGTTTTTACAATTCTCATATACTTAAATGGATAAATTCTCTTCATCAGAGACCTCTTCGCGGATAAATTCATCCAAAGAATCTAATGTTTCCCAAAGTTCCTCTTCGTTCGTAAACTCCATCCCTTCTCCCTCCAGCTGACTACGGATTTCTTCAGGAAGTTCCGCTTCATCCAACGCCATTTCCGTCAACAAAGCGCCAACCGCGTTTTTCGGTCCCTCGTAAACAGCAATGCCGCTTTCTGTCAGCCTAACGGTACGTTTAGCTTGATCCGTCTCGCAAAGCCCCCGTACCTCGCGATAAATTCGGACTTTATTGGTGTCCACCTTTGCTACTCGCCAGCCTTCCGCCTCCAGTTGACTAAAGGTTTTGCCTACAAAACGCTCGTCTCCGTGAAGTAAATCACTTTCTGTATGACCACAACCCTCATATTTTAAAAGACGCTCTACATAGGTCGCCTGATAAATTTGTTCCTCGGTTTTCACCACATCCGCCGGCACCGCCTCCGACTCATCCACCGCTTCTTCTGCCGTGGCAAATAACACGAATCCAATTAACACCAAGCAACAAATCAGCAAAAAAAGCCACCATTTCCAATGCCCTCGCCCAACCGGTGTTATGGGTTCTTCCTCTGTAAACCGCTCGGAAAAATGCAAGGTTTCTTCTCGACGCGCTTGGTCGAAATCGATTATATTCTTGTCCTCTTCTTTCATAATATCCCCCCTTACCACAATAGCCTATCTCTTCTCTTTACAGTGTTGCCAAAAGGGAGAACATTATGCGCTTTCTTTGCTAAAAAAGCAAACAGAAGATCCTTTTCGCTTAAAAAAGGCTTTCCTCCAGCCTCGTATTTTTATCTTTTTTCTTATGATTCTTTCATTTTTTCGGAGGTATACTTTGTTTTTTATTTTTATAAAAAAGAGAACAGCTGAGCTGTTCTCTTTTGCTGATTTTATGTTCCTTTGATACCCCTTTTATTCCACAGGACGAGACATATTCACCGTCACAATATAACCGTCCACATTGTTGCCGGAAAAGGTGTACTCGTAATTTTTCGGGACAGGTACTCCACTATAAAAACGACTGTTTACATAATAAATTTCATATTGAGTCCCATCATCGTCTGTGACTTCCAAATGCTCGCCTTTATAGCTGTAATATTTCAAACTTTCAATATACTCTTCCAAACAGAGGTCTTTGCTGTACATCACATAAGCATGAGGAACCCCTACATACCGATAATGCCACGGTTCATCCATGATACCGGTAATTTCCTGCTTTGACTCATCATAGCGATTAACCAAACCGTACTTATAACAGTTTTCCGCTACCCAACCATAATCTCCTTCCGTAGTAAAAGTCGTCGCGCCATCACCGCTGGCAATACCGATATCTACCGCCAAACCGGTATGATGCTCACTGTATCCCGGCAGCGCTGCCCAAGATTCTGTCATTTCTTGCCCTACCTCGGCGATTTTTTCTTCATATAAAGATTCTTGATATTCTTGAGAACGATAGGAGCTGATCACGCGCACCTGATTGTTGCCTGTAGCAGCGTAAAAATCATCAAACATCTGATTCAAAACGTCCATCATCACAGTGGAGACTTCCTGCTCACCGTAGATCGAAAAAGAATCATGATGCTCTTCGTTCATAGAAACCAGTTGAATCAAATCGGCATTAGCCTCAAAATCATAAGCATTCTGATTGTTGACCAATATCAAATCACCGCGATGCAAATCGGCAGATTCCACTTCGCGGGTCGTGTAGATGATCCCGTTTTCCTCCGCTTCCTGACCACCGTTTTCCGCCAGCTGCGGATCATCATGGGACAACGTGTACACATAAGCGTAAATCCCCGAAACAATGGAAGTACGAAATGTGCTGCTCAAAGCGAAACTACCCACAAAAATCAACGCTAACAGGACGATAAAAAACTTACCGAATTTTCCCCAACGAAAAGAACGATTACGATGATGTCTGTTTTCCTGACCGCGCAGTCTGCTTTTTTTGCGACGACGATGACTCTTTTTCCAACTTTTATACGAATTACCGGGAACATATTGCTGCCGAGACCGATGTTGATAGCTACGACTGTAACTAACCTGAGACGGTGTTTCGGAAAAGTGAATACCGGACGAATAAGCGTCGGACGAGCGGTCATGACTATGACGGGACGCGGCCCCGCCGTAAAAATCCTGTTGAGAAACTTGATTGCGAATGCGAATGTCTCTATGATTTTGCTGACGTGATAATTCTTTTTTACTTCTATTTTTCGAGGTCGTCTTTTTCTTTCCCCTAGGTCGACCTCTTGGCACTTCTGCCATACGGAAATCCCTCACAAATCTTTGATATTCTAAGGCTTCACGCCGGTTGATTCTTGTTTTATTCTACTATAATTTGACTTTTTTTGCAAGCCGGGTCATTTGTAAAAAAACAGAGTCGGGCTGTCCCGACTCTATTCTGCAATTTCTCATGATTCTTGATAGTCTTCCGCTTCTTGTTCTCCCAGGCGATATACCATAATGCCTTCTCCGCCTTCGAAACAAATCTTTTTCGCCAGTTGCTCTTTTAAACCGGCCAATTCAGGCAAAATCACCGTAAAGACCGATCCCTCTTTATAACGGCTTTCGATCCTCAGGCGACCGCCGTGATTGCGAATAATGTTTTTACTGATAGAAATCCCAATGCCTGTGCCATAACGCTTGGTAGTATAAAAAGGCTGGCTGATGGCTTCCAATGTTTTTTCTGTCATGCCGATTCCATTATCTTGAATCTGGATATAACATTCATTTAGATCATAATCATACCATGTCTTTAAAAGAATCCTTCCCTGATAATCGGCGCGGCACGCTTCAAAATCATCCAAATAACGCAAAGCGTTGATAGCATCAATACTGTTGGTGATTAAATTGACCAAAACTTGTTTCATCCTGCCCATATCCATCACCATATTAGGAATATTTTCTCCTAAATCAGGAATGATTTCAATATCATTCATAAAACAATTGCCATCGACAATTTTCAACACATCCTCACAAATTTCATTGATATGAGTATACATCATATATTCCTGGTTACTGCCGCTGAAAGTCAAAAACTCCCCTAAAATTACATGCACACGGTGAATTTCCGTCATAGCAGAATCCAAATATTTTTGTAAAAAAGAATCCTCCGGATATTTATATTGCAGTAATTGCACAATAGCGCTGATACTTTGCATAGGATTTTTTACCTCATGCACCAACCCGGCGGCCAAAGATCCTAATTTTTTCAATTTCTGATCTTTTTCCAAGTTGCCCGGAAGCAGATTCATTCGAATGACATCTTCCACCAAATTCATCATAATGTAAAGGATTTTGCCGTCCCGATCCCGCAGCACATTTAAATTCAACTCCACCAAAACATCTTCTTGTTGAATATTTTGCCCTTCAATCAATACTTTTTCGAAACTCATCCCTTTGTTTACAGATTCTTTAATCAAATGAGTAATTAAACTATCCCGACTGCTCTCCGCGAAAAAAGGATACTGCAGCTGATCATACCGCAAACCGACAATTTCTTCATTTTCCAAAAATTTCTGCCGCATCCGCCGACTCGCCGCAACTACCTTTCCTTCCGCAGAAAACAACAGAAAACTACCGGGTACAGAAGACAGCAACTGATAAAACGCGTGATAAGAATCTTCCAACTGATAAATCAGATCCACAACCAACCGCTTTAATACCGCCTCGTCTACTTCCATCTCATCCAAAAAATCGATTACATTTTTATCGATCCGCATCCATTCTCCTTGACGACGTTCCCTTTGTTCATCCATCATGACCTCCTGTTGCTAGATCCTTTTCTCTTCCGCTTTCGCGTTTTTCATTTTATCATCATTGGGCCTTCTTTCACAGGTTTGCTTTTCTAAAACAATATTTCCATAACTACCCGGGCAAATCCTCTGTTCGTCAAACAGGAAAATTCGACAGATTTCGTCAAATTTCACCAACAGAGCGACATAAGCGAAATCCCTTTTCCGTACAAATACCATCCAGCGCGTAATCCCAAGAATGGGGAGTCAAATGCTCTACCACCTGAAATTCATAAGCAATTCCAATAGTTTCGGCAGATGCATTCAAACGAGGTAAATAACGATCATAATATCCCATTCCATGTCCCATACGGTTGCCGCTTCGATCAAATACTACCCCCGGCACCAGCGCCAAATCCAAAGCGGCCGCGTCTAAAACAACTCCGTCGCGAGGCTCCCGCACACCCAACGAGGTCGTGCGTAAATCGACCATGCTTTCCGGTGTCAGTTCCACCGCCTCCATCCAACCCTTATTTTCCGCATCGCAAACAGGAACCGCTAAACGCTTCCCTTGCCGCCAAAGCTCCTCGTGCAAAGCCCAAAGAGAAACTTCCGTACCATAGGACAAATAGGTGAAAATCACCCGCGCTTGCCTCACTTGAGGAAGCGCCAATAAATTTTGACAAACAGCAGCGCTCTTTTCAGCCGCTTCTTCCGCTGTCAGAGCGCGGCGCTCCTGCAATTTTTTTTGACGTAAATCCACTTTTTTCCTCCGATTTTCATAAAATATAAAACCCCTGTTAAATCCATTGGATTCTTTGCGTTTTACGGTATAAAAAAAATCATTTTCCAATATACGGAAAGGGGAAATTCTCCCTGCTTAAACAGGCTAACAATTTTTTCAAAAAACACAATCATCGCCTTGAACAGGTGTTTTATTTATTCTATTGATATGAGAAATTTTTCTCCCCGCAAAATTTTCTTTTTCAAAATCCCTTTAAAAATCAGTTATTCACAGGTTTTTCCACAATATCCACAATTTTGGGGATTCCCTCTTTCGTTCCGCCCTGTGGAATTCCTCTTCCCCAATGTCCCGTCTGAAAATTCCCGAACACCTTTTACGTTTCTTCATAAAGATTCAAATGGGCTTGCGCGTTTAATGTCCAATCAGCAAAAATACCCTCTTGAAAAAGACGGAAAGCCGCCGCCCCAATCATTGCCGCATTATCCGTACAATAAACAGGAGAAGGGAACAGCAGACGCAACTTATCATCTAAGCGGGTAATGCAAGAACGCAGTTCCTGATTGGCTGCCACACCGCCCGCCAAAACAAGTGTATCCAAACCTTCTTCATGGGCCGCCTGCACAGCTTTGGCGGCCAGCACCTGAGTGATCGCGGATTGAGCAGAGGCCGCCACATCCGCCACCTCATAGGGCTCTCCTTTCATCTTCTTTTGGTTCAAAAAATTCAGCACCGCTGATTTTAAACCACTGAAGCTGAAATCATACCCCTCATGAAGCAAAGCGCGCGGAAAATCATAGCAAATTTTCCCTTTTTGAGCAGCCTTCTGAATGGCAGGACCGCCGGGATAAGGCAGCCCCAAAGCACGAGCGATTTTATCAAAAGCCTCTCCCGCCGCATCATCTCGACTTTGTCCCAACAAACGATAATTCCCGGGAGCTTCCGCCCGCACAATACCGCTATGGCTGCCGGAAACCACCAACGCCAAAAAAGGGAATTGCAATTGCGGATGCTCCAAAAAAATAGCGCTGATATGACCTTCCAAATGGTGTACCGCAATCAATGGCTTATTACAGGCAAAAGCCAGCGCTTTGCCAAAATTAACCCCTACCAACAAAGAACCAATCAAACCCGGTCCTTGAGTCACTGCCACCGCGTCTATTTCCGATAAAGCCATACCAGCCTGCTTCAGCGCTTGATCCACCACCGGCACAATAGCATCCAAATGATGGCGGGACGCGATTTCCGGTACTACACCGCCATAAAGACGATGAATCGGAATTTGAGAAGCGATTATATTGGCATATACTTGGTACCCGTCTCCCACAATAGCCGCTGCCGTCTCATCACAGCTACTTTCAATTGCCAAAATTTTTACCATACTGATATCCCTTCATTCAATCTTTTGCTTTCTTCATGATTTTTTATTACAGAGTGTCCTTGTTCGAATCAAAGTTTTCCGTCTGCTTACTATGCCCCTCATCGGCAACGGATTTTTCTCGCAAATCTAACCAAAGGATGACCGCGCCCTCCCCATTATCCGTATAATAACGAGGACGCACACCCATACGGAAAAACCCCAACCCCGTGTAAAGCCGTAAAGCTCGTTCATTGCTCTCTCGAACTTCCAAAGTCATTTTCTCGCCGCCGCGACGCCGACAATCCTCGATCAACCCTTGCATCAAAACTTTTCCCAGACCGTAACCGCGGCAGGATTCCCGTACCGCTACATTGTTGATATATCCAACCTTCTCCACCAACCAAAAACCGGCATAAGCCAATAAAATATTTTCTTTTGTCAATATCGTGTAAAAGGCATGAGGATTTTCCGCGATATCTCGCGCGTAGGCTTCCTTGCTCCAGGCTTCTGAGCCAAAGGTATTTTCCTCAATCTCCGCCATAGCATCCAAATAATGCGCCAAATTACTCCGATCCAGCACCGACACCAGCGGAAGGAAATTTTTTTCAGTCATGTCTTTCCGCCGCCAATCTTTCCAGCCGCTGTTTTTCCGCTGAAGAAGGATGCAGATAAAATCCTTGAATTCCCTCCGGATCTTTTCGTTCATCCCAATGATCCAACGCGTAAAAAGCAACCGATTCCGCCATGCAAACACGGTGAGCAGGCGGCGCCGTTTCCGCCCATTTCCCCAGACAGCGACACATCACTTCTCGATACAAAACAGCCGCGTCACCCAAAAACAACAATCGTTTCTCCGGATAAGTCCGCCGTAAATGTTCCGCCAAAGTCTCCGGAGACATTGCGCCGATGGGCTCCAAAGAACGCGCCATCTCATCATACACCCCGTAGTACACTTCGTTTCGTCTGGCGTCCAAAATGGGACAGATCAAAGCGCCCCGTCCCGTCTCATTGCACGCCAAAGCATCCAGGGTTTTCACGCCCACCACCTGCTTTCGCCAAGCATAAGCCAATGCCTTAGCGGTAGAGATCCCAATTCTTACCCCTGTAAAAGAGCCGGGACCCACCGTCACGGCAATACCGTCCAAATCCCGCGGAGAAAATCCGCCTTCTCGCATCAAATCATCAATCAAGGGAAGCAACCGCTGGGAATGGGTTTTACCGATATCCAAAGCGGCAACAGCCAACAACTTGTCCTCTTCGGCAATGGCAACACCCAAACCTTTGGTCGCCGCGTCAATTGCTAGTAAACGCATATTCGCTCATCGCCTCCTCCAGCCAGCCACGATTTGTCTCATCCGCCTGAATCACAATATGCCGCCATTCGTTGCCATTAGCATCCAAATGTTTGGTGAAATCTACCATCACCGCGTCCGGCGGCAAAATCTCTCCCAGAATCTCGGGCCATTCCACCACGCAAATGGAATCCCGATCAAAATATTCCTCAATACCCAATTCCCAAAGTTCCTCTTCTTCATTGATTCGATACATATCCATATGATTCAAAATACATTTGCCGTCCATGTATTGATTGACAATGGTAAAGGTGGGGCTGGTAACCGGCTCCGCAATACCCATTCCCCGCGCGATACCTTGAGTCAGCAGAGTTTTGCCGCTTCCCAAATCTCCCCGCAGCGCGATACAGCTGCCCACAGGCGCATAATAACCCAGTACCATGCCCAACGTCACCGTTTCTGCCTGGGTATAACTATCCAATGACCACATGGTAAACCTCCTTATATGAAAGAAGATACGATAAGACCGTGCTCATCGTATCTTATGACAGTTCTTTTATTTCCATTTTTTATAGATTGCGCGAAAAGAAGTCGACCAAACGCCCCTATCACATTATCTCAA
Source organism: uncultured Peptococcaceae bacterium (assembly GCA_965149945.1). Classification (GTDB taxonomy): domain Bacteria; phylum Bacillota; class Dehalobacteriia; order UBA4068; family UBA4997; genus JAHZFN01. The sequence goes on from CBCTTQ010000002.1 coordinate 75,003, forward strand.
AAAAGAGATACCGACTTGCCGATACAATCATACATAGATCGCCGCAATACATCTGTTGTCACGACATTCTCATTTGGATATATTTCCATCAAACGTATTTTTTCTTTTTGGCATATGGAAATTTATATGCTCATAGAATTTCTCTTTTGCCGCTTATTTTTGACAGCAGCGTCAGAAGCTTCATGTTTCGCCACTTTTCAGGATGGAATTGATATTCAGCAAGAATCCGTTTTCTGTTCTTACTTTTCGCAATCGGCAGCAGGAGTTTCTACCCGCCGTCCGTTAATCCAAACTTCCTCAATCTTGGAATCCGCCGCCAGCGGATCACCGTCAAACACCACGAAATCCGCATGCTTGTCCTCAGCTAAACTACCTACTTCGTCTTCAACGCCCAGCAGATTAGCGGAATTGATCGTAATAGCTTTCAAAGCTTCCGTTCGAGGCAGCCCCGCTTCATAGGCGGCAATAGCAGCAGGCAAAAGCTGCGTCACATTATTGTACGGATGATCGGAACAGAGACTGACCACCACTCCTTTTTCATAGAGGCGATTAATGGCGTTCCAGTCAATTTTATCCCAATTTTCTACTTTGCCGAAAGTACCGGGACTAATGATAACAGGCGTATGATACGCCACCAAATGATCCGCCACCCATTCACTTTCCGTGGCATGAACCAAAACCAGCCGCAAACTGAATTCTTTAGCCAGACGCAGCGCCGTCATAATATCATCCGCCCGATGGGCATGACAAACAATGGGCAACCGTCCTTCCACAGCCTGCATTAAAATGTCCATGTCTAAATCTAAATCAAAACTGTCGTCCTCGCGGCGATAATTTTCTCCCTGCACAAAGGCCTCTCGCAAACGAGCCGTCACAATCATCCTCGCCTGCTGAGTAGGTTTTCTATGTATTCCGCGGTAAAAAAACATCTCACCCAAGGTCATTTTCAATGCCGCCGGCTCCTTCAGAATCATAGCGTCTACCGTGGTACCCAAAGGTTTGATCACCGCGATTTGCCCTCCGATCACATGAGTGCTGCCGGGGCTGATGGCAATGGTAGTGATTCCCGATTTTCTTGCTTGTTCAAAACCATTGACAGCAGGATTAATGGCGTCTATGGTACGCAAAGACGGCAAAATATAATCATCCATAAATTCCAGTTCCGCTTCCATGGACTGAATATCCTGGCTAATCCCCATATGACTGTGCGCGTCGATGATGCCGGGCATAATATATTTCCCGCTGAAATCAATAATCTCCGCTTCTTCAGGAATCTGAATATCTTCACCGACCTCCCCGATCAATCCGTCATCATCGACGAGCATGGTCCCGTGAGGGAGATCGGAACCCTCCATGGTGATCAAATGACCATTGGTAATGGCATACATAAAAACACCTCCTGTGCTATGCTTAAGGTATTCTCTATTTGCCCTGTTTTTCCTGCTTTTCCGCGAAATCCTGTCAAAATCTTCCTGTCTGAGGGAATCTTTCTCATAATTTTGCAAAAAAATCAGCCAGAATACGCTGTACCGTCTCGCTGTTTCGATACATTCGTTCGGGATGAAACTGCAACCCCAACCAATTGCCCAAAGGACCCCCCTTCACCCCTTCCACCACACCGTCTTCCGCCCAAAGTACAGTTTCCAAACCGGGCGCCGGCCGCTCCACAGCCTGATGATGCGCGCTGTTGACCCAAAAGCGTTCTGCCTTTGTCACCGCTAAATAAGCAGGCGCCGCCTTTACCCAATGATCTGTTTCATCATGATGAGAAAGCCGCGGCTCTCGTAAATGCTGATTGAGACTACCGCCTAACGCTACGTTACAAAGCTGCATCCCTCGACAAATCCCCAAAACCGCCAGTCCTTCCGCCAATGCCAGATGACAAAGAGAGAATTCAAAAGCATCCCTCTTTCGATCCACATTCCGCAAGTCAGGGATTCTCTCTTTTCCTAAAAAAACACTATCCACATCCCCACCGCCGGGTAATAAAATCCCATCTAACCCTTGTAGGCGCTTGATACCGCTCACCGGTAAAAGAACTCCTTCCACCCCAAAGTACCGCAGCATCTCTACATAATCTCGCCGTAAAGAAAACATCTCTCCTTGGGCAGCACATACAATACCCATTCGCTTCATCCTGTCACTTCCTTTATTTTTCTTCTCCATATTGTATCCCTTGAAATAAAAAAAAGACCTTAAAAAGGTCTTTTAATTTCTTTTTATGATTTCTTTTTTTATGATTTATTCCCACGCTTATTTACAGAAATTTCCCATTCACCGCGGAAGATTTCTTTTAAAACCATTCTGACTGATTTTTCAAAAATAAAACAAAAAACTTTGAACGCGCTCTAAAAATTTGATCCGAACCCTTTTGTTCTTTATCAACTCAGGGAATGTTGGATGCCCATACTGATTTCCATTGCTTGATTAACACGGCGCATGGATTTTTCATCCAATACAGCCACTTTTTGCTGCAAACGTCGCTTATCAATGGTGCGAATTTGCTCCGCCAATACCACTGAATCCCGCGCCAAACCAGATTCCCCCTTCGACAGCCGCACATGGGTGGGTAATTTGGCTTTATTTAAACGAGACGTAATAGGCAGCACAATGGTAGTAGGACTGTGAGAATTTCCCACATCATTCTGCACCACCAAAACAGGGCGAATTCCCCCCTGCTCTGATCCTTGTACCGGATTTAATTCCGCGAAAAAAATTTCTCCTCTTTTCAGCGCCATGCTGTCACCGCCTTTGCTTATGTTTTCTGATTTTAGTGTGACCGATTTCATCCGGAATATACCGCGAAAAACGTTTTTCAGAATGAATAACAAATTGGTATCACAATATTTACAAAAAAGCATAAGAATTTTCAGATAATTACAGAAAAATTATAGAAATTTATCAGAAAATCAGGTATAATAAAAATAGTTTATTAAAAAGTCCATTATTGATAGTAAAAAGGCGGTGATACTCATGGCGAAGATTCTAATTGCAGATGATGAACCTGAAATCAGAGATATGATTAAAGAGTACTTGGATTTTGCCGAATATGAGTATAAAGAAGCCTCTGACGGCCTGCTGGCACAGACAATGCTGAAGCAGGATTCCTTCGACTTGGTCATTTTGGATATTATGATGCCGGGGATAGATGGGATCAGCGTTTTAAAAGAGTTGCGAAAAAACAGCGACACCCCGGTGATCCTGCTGACGGCCCGCAGCGATGAATATGATAAATTACTGGGATTTGAAATGGGCGCGGATGATTATCTTGCAAAACCGTTCAGTCCCAAAGAATTGCTGGCCAGAATTAAATCCGTTTTGCGGCGAACCGATCAAGCCAATCAACAAAGCAATGAAAACCGCCTGGTATTCAAAGACATTATCATTGATATCGCTGCCCACAAAGTTACCATCAAGGGAAAAGAAATCAATTTGACCCCAAAAGAATTTGAGCTACTCCTCTGCCTTTGTAAAAAGCCCAACGTGGTATTCAACCGTACACAAATCCTTTCGGAAGTTTGGGGCTATGACTTTTATGGTGATGACCGAACTGTGGACACCCATATCAAAATGCTCCGCAGCAATTTGGGCGAATACCGCTCGGTGATCAAAACTGTTTGGGGCATTGGGTACAAATTCGAACCCTAATAAAAGGAAGCATGAAGCATGAAATTTTTCACTCCCAAGCATTTCCAGACGAGAGTGCTGTTTTCTATTCTCTTTTTGATTCTACTGATGATTGGATTCGTCTGGTTTATGCAGGTAGCTTTTCTGGAAAATTACTACGAAGCTGCCAAAGAAAGAAGCGTGCAGGACAGCGCCGATCGCATTGAACGTTATATTGAACAATATCGACTGGAAGAGACCCAGGATGTCATTGAACAGATCGCCTATGACGGCAATCTCTGTGTGGAGCTGAAAGACAGCAATGACCAACGGGTCTTCATCTATGATATGCAGGGGAGCACCTGCATCATCCATAATAATAAAGTACTGATCGTCAGCCAGCTGATGGACATGTTTCGGCAAGAGGGCGGCGAGGAATTAAGTCGAACCCTTACCTCCTATAAATATGACAGCCGCAGCTACCTGACGATGCGCGCTGTCCATGATTATTACGGAACGCCCTATGTCCTTTGGGTCAGTGCCCCCATCACGCCGGTGGGCGATACCATTGAAATCCTGCAGTCTCAGCTGATGATCATTATTCTGGTTATGTTGGTGGCGGGAGTAATGGTTTCTTTCTATATGTCCCGTTCCATTACCAAACCGGTGTTGAAAATTTCAGAAGCCGCCCAACAAGTGGCAAAAGGCAATCTGGAAGCCAGGGCTCAGGTAGAAGGGGATGACGAAATCGCCCAAATGGCAAAAAACTTCAATCTGATGATTGACGAAATCGGAGAAGCTGAAAAAACAAGGAAAGCAATTTTTGCCAATATCTCCCATGACTTACGAACCCCCCTTACCATGATTCGCGGCTATGCGGAAACCATCAAAGATCTCACCGGAGACAATCCCGAAAAACGCAATAAGCAGCTTTCCATTATCATTCAAGAAAGCGACCGTCTAACCATGTTGGTTAATGATGTGCTCACCTTTACCACCTTTAATCAAGATGCCTACGACCTGGAAATCAGTGATTTCGATTTGGCGGACACCCTGAAAAAACTGGTAGAACGCTATAACGACATCAGCACCGGTTATCAAATCGTCTATGAAGGTCCCGACCATTGCATCGCGATCGCGGATAAAATCCGCATTGAACAGGTAGTTTACAATTTAACAAATAACGCCATCAACCATATCGGCGAAGATAATGTGGTTATTTTACGGCTGAAACCCAGCGAATATATTTGCCGTGTCAGCGTTTGTGATCACGGACAAGGCATCCCTCCCGAACATTTGAATAATATCTGGGATCGCTACTACAAAGTGCGCAAAACAGAACGGAAATTATCCAAAGGAACCGGTTTGGGATTGTCCATCGTTAAAAACATCATGAACGCGCACCATGCCGCTTTTGGTGTGGAAAGCGCCGTGGGCAAAGGCACCGTTTTCTGGTTTGAGTTACCTTTGGCTCATGACGAGGAAGAATCTTAATCAAAACAAAAAATAAAAAAGCAATCACTGTTAAGTGATTGCTTTTTGTATTGCGCTTTTGTTTATTTTACAAATTACTTATTTGCCGTTCCGGTTCGCATATCGGAATCCGTTCGTTTTCTGTCGTTCCAAACTCAATACATATCCGATAAAGCAATCAAAAGATATTTCCCTCCGCCGATCTCAGCAGTCCCGATCAACACCGTAATTCCATAGGAAGCATGATTCAACACCGTCACCGGATCATTGTTTTCATCGGTAACGGTACCAAGCAAAGAAAACCCTCTCGCTTCCAAAGCAGCCTGATAATTGCTAACGGCAGTTTCCCATTCAGCCTTACTCAGCAATGAATAATCATAACAATACCCCGTCAGCACATCCGTGCTGGAAGTCGCAGCTTCGGGAATTCCCGTGAAGGCGCCGAAATCCAGCGCGGGATAATACCCGTCATAATAACTGATTTCTCCGCCCTGTACGGTAACAGTTACCGTTGTACCGCCACCTAACGGCTGATCGTTTTCATCAATTTCATAAATCTCCACTTCCACTGTCCCGGCAGCAAGCCCGGTCAGATACAACGGTACTTGGGTATAGCTGCTGTTCCAATCTCCCCATTGGCAGGAAATATATTGTTCTCCGCCGGCAGACAGTTGATACATCACTCCCGAGGAATTCGGATTGGTGCAACTTACTTGCAAACTGGCGCGATCCCCCACATTGATTGTTATCCTATCACGGGAAACTTCCGGACGGCTGCCGCTGATATCCGCCAGAGAGGTCACCGTTGTGCGCGATAAAGAATCAACAGCGCTGATAGGAATGGCAAAATTCAAATTCTGCGCGTCTTCTCTGCCGGCAGAAGTGATCCCGATCACCTGTCCGGAAGTATTTAACAGCGCCCCGCCGCTGCTGCCGTGGGAAATCGGCGCTGAAATCTGGATATAAGAATATCCGTCAATCACCCGATTGGCATTGGATACCAGACCCTGAGAAATGGTATTGTCAAATTGACGGGGGCTGCCGATGGTGTAAATAGTCATCCCCTGGGAGACAGTTGCCTGACCAACGCTGAGATAAGGGAACCCGTTGCCCTTGATTTTCAACAGCGCGACATCCCGTCCCGTGTCATAATCATATACTCCTTCTACTTGATACACACTGCCGTCAGTAGTCATAATCCGAGCGGAATAGGCATTTTCGATCACATGATAATTGGTCACCGCCAGTCCATCGGCAGAAAGGAAAAAGCCGCTGCCGGAAGCAAAGGCGTTTCCGTTTTCATCATAAACGACCAAATAAAAAACCGCGGGAGAGCATTGATCGGCGATTTGTTCCGCTGTCAAAATACCGCCGGAGCCCTGCTGATTGGTGAGCGTGATGGAGCGACGCAAATCAGGATCCGCCATTCTGGTTACAATGGCGGCGGCTTCGCTGCGGGCAATGGTATTATTAGGCGTAAATTCCCCGCTGGAATTATTACCGATCAAAACACCCGCTCGATACAACAGATACACACCGTCCGCGTTGTTGCCCGCCAAAGGGAAATCAGGTATAGCATTATCCTCCACCACATTGATCGCGGGCAATGCCTCTTCCGGCAGAGCTTTCGCCAAAACGCTGGCAAACTCTAACCGAGTAGCGGCGCGATTATAATAATCAAAACCAGCCGGTAAAATTCCCTGCTCTTTGGCGTAGTCCACATAGGGCTGATACCAAACATCCGCCCCGCTTAAATCAATTTCTACAGAACCTTGATAATAAATACTGTGAAGACAGACCGCCAGTTTGACCGCCTCGCCCAAGGTCAAGTTCCCGTCCGGGTCAAAGTGGGCGCTGCTTTTGCCGTTAATCAAATCCATCTCATAGGCTTCCTTGACATTGGGCGCATACCAAGCCGAAGCGCTGACATCGATAAATTGTCCTTCCGCATAGCTTTTTACAGGTTGGAAATGGTCCAAACCGGCGGCCAGCGCTGTTCCTGTTATGCCGGAAAAACAAAGAACGACGGCAAGAAGCATCATACATAGCTTTTTTTTCATCCGCGTATCCTCTTTTATCATCTTTTTGTACATTTTGTTTTCTGTTCGTTGTTCTTATACAGTACTCTTCCAAAGAGGCTTCACATTCCTTCTAAGACAAAGTCCTCATTGTTGCCCTTAATATTCAATATAACGGCGAGGAATTCGCTCGCTGAGCATACAAATGATTTCATAATTGATAGTGTTGGCTTTGGCGGCCAACTCTTCAATGGTAATCTCATCATTGCCCTGGCGACCGATAACAACGGCTTTTTCTCCGATATCCACACCGCCCAGACTGGTCACATCGACCATCAACTGATCCATACAAATGGTGCCGACAATGGGAACCCGTCTGCCTCGCAGCAACACTTCCCCTTTCTGAGCAAAAGCTCTGCTGTAACCATCAGCATACCCCAACGGCAAAGAGGCAATAACACGCTCACTGTCAGTGATATATTTTCGTCCATAACTGATCGCGGTCCCTGCCGGTACCTTTTTCACACAGGAAACTCGACATTTTAAAGAAAGAGCCGGTAAAATATCAATCTTATTCCGCGCCACTTCTCCCGATGGATAATAACCGTACATCACCATCCCTGCCCGTACCATGTCATAATGGGTTTCGGGCAGATCAATCAGCGCCGCGCTGTTCGCGGCATGCTTGATGGGAATGTGATACCCCTGGGTCTCAATAGCGGCGACAAAATCATCAAACCGTTGCTTTTGCAGGTACGTATACGTCTTGTCCATCTCATCCGCCGTGGAAAAATGGGTATAAATACCTTCCACATATAGGTTGGGCAAATTCATAATGCGGCAGACCTCCTCCACGGAATCCTCTCCCGGCAAAAATCCAATCCGCCCCATTCCGGTATCCACCTTAATATGCACAACGGCAGTTTTGTTTTTTTCCTGCGCCTTCAAAGAAATGGCCTGCGCCGCCGCAAAACTGTAAATGGTTTGGCCGATGTTGTATTTGATGGCAACTTCCGCCTGGTCCGCCGCTACATAGCCCAGCACCATCACCGGCGCCATAATACCTTCCTTGCGCAGCTGCACCCCTTCGCCCAAAGTCGCCACTCCCAATCGGTTGGCGCCGGCATCCAGCACCGTAAAGGCGATTTTTTCCGCCCCGTGACCATACCCGTTAGCTTTGACCACTGCCATCAATTCTGTTTCCGGTTTCAACAGACGACGAATCTGTCGAATGTTGTGAGCGATATTGGGCAAATTAATCTCCAACCAGGCCGGTCGTGGGATATATTCCACTTCATTCATCGCTGACTTCCACCTCATTTGCTCCAAATTCTTCTAGATTATACGCTTTCATTATATACCGCGCGATGAAATTTTTCAACTGCTCTGTTGTGCTGCCTCTCGAAAAGCGAAAGGCAAAAAGCGCACCAAATCACCGGCGCTCATACCGTATTCGCCCAGTTCCTCTTTGGCCAAATCACCGGCTCGTCCATGGAGATAAACTCCCAAAACAGCCGCCTGCTCCGCCGACAGCCCCTGCGCCAGCAAAGCGGCAATCACACCGCTCAATACATCCCCGCTGCCTCCGGTAGCCATACCGGCGTTGCCTGTTTCGTTAAGATACACCCGTTTGCCGACGGCGGTCAGGGTATTGGCGCCTTTTAGTACTATCACCGCGCCAAAAGTTTCCGCCGCCCGCAAAGCCGCGCGGAGACGGTTTTTTTGCACTTCAGCCGTGGAAATTCCCAACAAACGAGCCATTTCTTTGGGATGTGGTGTCAACACTACGGGAAAAGCCGCTCGACGAAAATCCAAAGGCCGCGCCGCCAAGGCATACAGTCCATCGGCATCCAACACTAATCCCCGCGCTCCCGAACAGCAAAGAGTATAAATCAACTCGCTCGTTTCCCTTCGGCGACCCATGCCCATCCCCATGGCCAGTGTTTTATCAGTCACCCAGGGTAGTAAATCAGCTTCCGCCTCCCCGGACAAAACTCCTTGAGAAGCAGGCAGCAATTTGCTCATCACCTCCGGATAACGACAGGCCAGCGGCACCATGATTTCTGATACAGAAGCAACTGTCACTAAGCCGGCTCCGCTCTTCAAAGCGCCTCCGGCAGCTAAAACAGGCGCGCCCAACATTCCATAGGCGCCGCCCACCACCGCCACATGACCATAAGTGCCTTTATGGCTATTTGACTGCCGTCTCGGCAGCCAGGAAGCAACCAAAGATTTATCAACACTATGCAAATCGCTTTCGATTTTTGCCAGTAATTCCGTCGGCAAACCAATATCCGCTACCTGTACCCGCCCGGCATATTGTTTGGCCGGGTCAATTTTAATACCGAATTTTTCCCAACCAAAGGTCACTGTCCGAGTCGCCCGCACTGCCGGTCCTTCCACAGAACCATCATTGGCATTAACACCGGAGGGTAAATCAATGGCTAAAATGGGACGCTTGCATTCATTGGCGGCTGTAATCATCAACGCCGCCGTACCTGTTGCCGCTCCATGAAATCCGGTGCCGAACAATCCGTCAATCACCAAAGAAGCGCTCGCCAATGCCTCCCGCAGCGCTTTTTCCGCTCCGGGTTCCGTCATGCCGCGCGTCAACACCGTCGTACGCCCCAGCCGTTCCCAATTGGTTTTGGCGTTACCACGATAATTTTCCGGAGAAGCCAACAAAAACACTTCCGTTTGATAACCCTCTTCCGCCAACAGCCGCGCGGCCACTAAAGCATCTCCCCCGTTATTGCCGCTGCCGGCCAACAAAACCACAGGAGCGTTTATATCCAAGGTCAGCATTTGAAACAAACACACCGCCTGTTTCGCCACTGCCCGCCCGGCGTTTTCCATTAACCAAAGACCGCTGATTCCGCAATCTTGCATTGCCATGCGGTCGATTTCCGCAATTTCTTTTCCCAATACCAATCTCATGTTAACGCCTCCGCTTTTTCCGCAATTGCCATTGCGATCGCTTTATCACGATCATGACTGATAGACAAATGAATCTTTCCGATTCCTCGATCTCGCGCAAAAGCCGCCGCCCGTCCCTTGAGTAGTGCGCGGGGACGACCGTTCGGCAAATGGCAAACTTCCAAATCGCGCCAATCCACACCGGAAAATCCCGTGCCCAAAGCCTTAAATACAGCTTCTTTGGCCGCGAAACAACCCGCCAGCGCCACTGCGGGATCGGGTTTTTGTCCCGCCCGCGCGATTTCCTTCTCAGAAAAAAGTCGGTGTAAATTGGGTTTTCCCCAAAAGGAACGTAATCGTTCAATTTCCACGCTGTCCACGCCGATTCCGAAAATCATGGTCTGTGCCTCCGTGTTGTTTTTCTCGTGGGCGGAGCGACCGCTCCGCCTTTGTTTTTCGGTTTGTTGATTTCTTTTTTTGTCGCGGTCGCGAGACCCGATTTTTTACCATACCCGGAACGGCGCACCTGCTTTTTCCGTTTCCGCGGTTCCGGAGGAACAGCGCTTTGTTTGCCTTCGCCGCGGGGCGGCGGCACCAGATAATTCTGCCCCCACCCAATCAGGTCTTCTCGCCCGATCTTTCGTAAGGCCTCACGAATTTTCGGCCAGTTTTTCTTCTCGCCGTATTGCAAGAGCGCCCGTTGTAAATCCCGTTCCTCTTCACTTCGCGGCACATAAACAGGCTTTAAGGTACGGGGGTTCAAGCCGGTATAATACATACAAGTGCTACGGCTGCCCGGTGTGGGAATAAACAGTTGCACCTGCTCCGGCCGTAGTCCGGCTTTTTTCATCACCATTGCCAATTGCACGGCGTCCTCCAAACGAGATCCGGGATGCGCGGCGATAAAATAAGGCAACACATATTGTTTTTTACCGATGGCGTTGGTCATTTTGTTAAATCGATCCTGAAACTTGCGATAAACAGAAAAATTGGGTTTCTCCATAGCCGCCAGAACATTTTCCGAACAATGTTCTGGCGCTACCTTCAGCAAACCGCTGACATGATGCCCCACCAACTGACGAAAAAAATCTTCTCGCCGATCCGCCAAAAGATAATCATAGCGAATGCCGGAACGAATAAAGACTCGTTTGACACCGGGTAAAGCTTCCAATTTTTGCAACAGCTGTACATATTCTTTCATATTCGGGCGTAAATTGGGACAAGGATCGGGATAAAGACACTGGCGATCACGACAGGTACCCCGTTTTTTTGCTTTTTCACAGCCTTGATGACGGAAATTCGCTGTCGGGCCGCCCACATCATGGATATATCCTTTGAAATTAGGACGCTCCGTCAACCGTCTCGCCTCTGCCAAAAGACTGTCCGCGCTGCGATTTTGAATCACCTTTCCTTGATGAAAATTGATAGAGCAAAAAGAACAGCCTCCGAAACAACCGCGATGGGACAATAGAGAAAACTCCACTTCGGAAAAGGCGGGAATACCGCCTGCCTCTTCATAGATGGGATGCCAACAATTTTCAAAGGGCATTTCGTAAATTTCATCCATTTCCACCGTTGTCAAAGGACGCGACGGCGGATTTACCACCAAATAAACATCATGATGCCGCTGAATAATAGGACGACCGTCATAAAAATTATTTTCTTTTTCGATATAAGCAAAAGCCTGAGCGAAGGCTCGCTTGCTTTTTTTCACCTGGTGCAAGCTGGGAATTTCCATAATTTTCTTCACAGGCGGTCGATCAGTCACATAGGCTACCCCTCTAACGCGGCGACAATCCCGCACAGTTCCTCCGTTCGCCAAAACCGCCGCTACTTCCCGCAGCGGCAACTCGCCCATACCGTAAATCAGCAAATCCGCCCCGCTGCTGACTAAAACAGAAGGCAGCACTCGATTCTGCCAAAAATCATAATGGGCAAAGCGACGCAGACTGGCCTCCACTCCACCAATGATAACAGGCACATCGGGGAAAGCTTCCTTGGCCAGACGAACATACACTTCCGTCGCGTAATCGGGACGTAATCCTCTTTTGCCGCCGGGACTGTACAAATCCTCAGCGCGAGGTCGTTTGCGCGCCGTATAATGATTAACCATTGAATCCATATTGCCGGCGGAAATCAAAATACCATAACGAGGTTTTCCCATAACCTTCAAAGATTCCGCGTCATGGAAATCGGGCTGAGGCAAAATTCCCACCCGATAACCCAAATGCTCCAGCCATCTGCCCACGATGGCATTGGCAAAAGAATAATGATCCACATACGCGTCGCCGGAAATCAGCAAAAAATCTAAATAATACCAATCCCGCAACGCCATTTCTTCTCGATTTACCGGTAACAACATCTTTTCCTCTCCACTCATTTTCATCACTCCGGATAGAGCCTGATTTATTTTAATCGCAATGGCTGAAACTGCAAATAGTCGCAGCTGAGCAACTGAAATTCCAGACCGAATCGTTCGCCTTCCAGCACATGATAACAAGGATCGCCGTGTAAATGTCCGTAAAAACAGCGGCTGACCCCATATCGACGCATCAATTCCACAAAACCGCTCGAATCAAAAGCATCGTTCACCGGACGATAATGAAGCATTACCCAATGATCTAACGGTTTTTGTGATGCCGCCCGCAGTTCCTGACCGTGGCGCAGCGCCATTTCTAAACGGATCAACTCTCGCCGATAGATCTTCTCGTCTTCGGCGCCGAAGTCTTTTCCCCCCGGACAAACCCAACCGCGGGTAGCCGATACCACCACATCTTCCGCCACCACGCTCTCATTTTGCAAAGGGATCACATTGGGCGGCAGCGCTTTGATAATTTTTGCTTTGGTATCCCACCAATAGTCATGGTTGCCGCGACAGATCAACAAACGCCCCGGCAATTGAGATAAATAGGCGAAATCATAAACCGCCTCGTCCAGCCGCATCGCCCAAGACAAATCTCCCGGTACCAATACCGTATCTTCTTCTTTTACGATTTTTTTCCACGCTCGAAAAATTTTTTGGCAATGATCCTGCCAATGGGCGCCGAAAACAGACATGGGTTTTCGCTCATGACAAGGTTCTGTACAAGAAAAAGGTTCCGTCAAGGACAGATGCAAGTCCGAAATTCCGTAAATTGCCATTGTCTCATCCTCATTTTTCTGCTTTTGTTATGCCCCGAACAAACGGTAAAACAGCGTTTCAATCCCTAACCACAAACAAAGATGCAGCAAAATGCCGAGGATATTGACTACCCAGAACTTCCCCTTTCGGGTTTTATGATTCCAAAGCAGCATACCTAACAGACCGCCGACCGCACCGCCGATCAAACCCAGAAACAACAAAATATGTTCCGGCAACCGCCGCCAACTCCGTTTGGCAGCCAATTTATCCCAGCCATATAACAGCAGAACAATTCCGTTCAAAACCACATAAATCCAAACAATCGCAGTGACCATTTTTCACCTCGTCCGCATTCTTCTTTCTTTAATCTTTTTCAAAAATTTTTTCCTTTATGATGTATAAATACGGTATTATTATATCATAATAATCACGAGAATATAAGGCTTTCTAGCATATTCTTTTGAAGGAGGTATGAGATTCATGTTTAAATTCAATATTGTCGATTATATCGCCCTGATCTTGGTTATCATCGGCGCCGTCAATTGGGGACTGATCGGATTTTTTGATTTTGATCTGGTCAGCGCCCTCTTCGGGTTCGGCAGTCTGATTTCCAGATGTGTTTTCGCACTGGTAGGACTGGCCGGCCTTTATACCATCTCTTTTCTTTGGCGCAGACAAGAAGCCTGAATCTCCGCCGCAACCCATAAAAAAGACTCTGCTTCGGCAGAGTCTTTTGCTTTATAATTTTTCCAAAATCCGCGCCGCTCCCGTCATTCTCACCAAACGAGGCCGCCGCCAAATACCCGCAGTCTCCGTAAAATCCGCGACATAAACACCGGGCGCGTAGAGACCTACCGTCTCTTCCAAAGAAAATACCCGCAATTGCTTCAGCCATTTCCGTCTCGGCAAATCCGCCAATCGAGGGAACGCTGTCAAAAACAGTTCCTCATGAGCGCGAACGAACCCCATCTCATTATATTCCCCCAGAAAAGCAGGGGGTTGCTGATTTGCTCGCGAAAAATCCAGGCGCAAAGCGCTCCTCCAAAGCGATGTTTGCTCCGGCAATTTTTCCAGCAAAAACTCGTAAAGTACACGCCCCTTTTGGGCTTGATTTTTTCCTCCGGGGTGAAGGCGATCCGCCGTGCCCAACTCATAAAAGAAATCAAAGGGCTGTCCGCCTTGTTTTCGCCACTGTTCCACCGCCAAATCCAAAGTCTGCTCAAAAAACATCTCGTTATAATAGCCATCCACAGCGGTTTCCACTACCGCCAACTGACAAAATTCCTCATAGGAAAGCCACGGTGTTCGCAAAACCTGATAAGGCGGCTCTTCCATATACACCAATCCATAAGAATCCGCTTCCGCTGCCAACGGCGTGCCGGGCAAAATTTTCAAAAATCCCAATTGCAAATAATGAGGACGCAGTTGATACAATCCGTTAAAGCTGTCTTTGAAATCCGCCAATCCCTCATACGGCAATCCGGCAATCAAATCTAAATGCAGATGGATATTTTCCTTTGCCAGCAGAGTTTTGATAAAATCCATCGCCTTGGGTTGCAAAGGATGGCGCCCCACCGCCCGTAGGGCGGGTTCATACAAGCTCTGTACACCGATTTCCGCCTGAAAATAACCGGCCGGCGCTTGAAGAAGCACCGATACCAGTTCTTCCGATAAACAAAGGGGCTCTAATTCTAAATGAAAACAAACCCCTTCCCGATACAAATCCAACAGCCCACGCAATAAATCCACCGCGCGACGAGGATTGCTGTTAAAGGTTCGGTCTACAAATTTGATTTTGCGGCAACCGCTCTCTATCAATCGCCGCAAATCCTCCAACACCAAAGGCAGCGCTCGATAGCGGATCGGATCCTCGGAGGAAAGGCAAAATTTACAGCCGAAAGGACAGCCGCGGCTGCTTTCATAATAAAGAATATGTTCCCGCAGCCGCCGCAAATCTTCCTCTGTATAATAATTGGGCAGCTCCGACAAATCCAAAGGCGGCGCCGGCGGATTTTCTCGAATATCTCCGCTTTGCCGATAAAACAGATTAGGGACTTCTTCCAAATCCACCGGATCGGACAAGGCGAGCAAAGCCGTCCAACCCAATTCCCCTTCTCCTTCCAGCACATAATCTACCTGGGGGTATTTTCGCAAGCATAACCGCCCCCGCCCTTTCATCTGCGGACCACCCCACAACACCCGGCAGTCAGGCAGCACCTTTTTTAACATGCTGCTCAACGAAACTACCAGATTATAATTCCAAATATAACAGGAAAACCCAACAAGATCCGGCTTCCGTTCTACAATGGCGCTTAACATTTCCAATGGTTGCCCATTGATATGAAACTCTAAACATTCCGAATGATAACCGTGAAGCCCGGCGTAATTTTTCAAACAACAAACAGCCGGATTGCTATGCGTATATCGAGAATTCATCGCCACCAATAACGGTCGACGAAACCAAACACTCACCATACATCCTCCTTTTCATCAGCGGAAAAGAAAAAGGCAAACTTGACCGTCTGCCTTTTTTCTTACTTTTTCAAAGCGCTGCTGCCATGCCGCAGTATCTTTATACATCTTTTTCCATTTGCAACTCGGGATAAAAATCCCGCAACATTTCCATGCTTTTGTTGACAAAATCATCTTTTTGTTTCAAGTCACACATGGTCTGATACACAAACAACGCGGCGTCCTTACTGTCCGCGAATTTCTGCCGCATCACAATATTTTCCTGAAGCAAATAATCATATGCCACAGCCAAAGTCGCCTCACCCAAAGAAATCTGGCGATGATCTTCCCACCAATGACGTTCTGCCCAAGCTTCTTCCACTTCAGGCACAATATAAGCATCCTGCTCTCGCAAAACTTTGGCAGTTTTTCCGTTTTCATCTTCGCAAATCACGACATCTTTGACGATTTCATTATCAATGGCGTTAATCTGAATCCCGATCATCTTCAGCATCAACGGTTCGTCCTTTGCCGAATCGGCAGGACTGCCGGATTTTTCCGCTTCTACTTTCTTCTTGATATAGTCCAGAATGGCCATTCGCATTTCCGCTTTGTATTTGTCATCAACCGGCATCAGTCAAACCTCCAAAAAATTCTGTACTGCTCACAAATTTTATGGCAATTTCACTTTGATTTTTTTATTGTTCGCTGTATTTTTCAGGATTAAATTCCGAATCGCCTGCACCTGAATGCCTGACAAAACACGAATCGGCAAAACCACAGCATGAGTGCCGTCCACCACAAACAGGAAAAAATCTTCCGTCTGACGAATATATTTGAATTTTTCCCAAGGGATCTTTTTTCCTCTGGATTTTGACGCCACTGCCACCCGTTTATCACTGATGCTGTAACGCAAATGTTTGGCGTAAAAAATGTTTTTCTCGTATGCTTTGCTGATTTGCGATTTCAGCAACATCGGCAGCCCGATGGAAACGACCAAAGCGGTCAAAATCACTAAAATTAAGAGTCCTGTTGTAATTTCCATTCCGGGAATAAAATACCGCACAATCAAGTCCAAAAAAATCACAATTGCAAAAAGAAATGCGGCTCGAATAATTCCTCTGCGATAAAAAATATAATTGATATGCGCGACATAATAATCCTCGTTGGAAACAGTTGCTTTAACATTCACCTCTTTGATCTCAGAGACATCTTTGACTTTGGGCGTTTGGTCCTCAATCTCAAAAGCCACAGTTTCCCCTGTTTCTTCGTCCAAAACATGGACTTCCTCCACAATCTGCGCTTCCGCTCCCTTTATTGGGGCATCGCCGGTAGATTGCGGTCCCTGCTCTTTGGACTCTGCCCGCAGGGCGTTTTTTTCTTCTGACATGCGCTCTCCTCCTTGCTCCTTATCTGTTTTGGATGACCATCAAATACCCTTGCCGCAGGGTGACGGTTCCTTCCTCAGATACCAATTCATTGCTGATTCCCAAAGTCTCGGCAAAAGTCAAAGAAGCTTCCCGCAACGGATAATAAAATCCCTCCAGCGTAATGCCTCTTGCCTCCCCGGCAAAAGCCAACAATGAAACGGTTTTTCCATGTATCAATTCTACCTTTTGGCAAGAATATCCTTTTATCATATAGATGAAAGAGTCATCATTACAAAAAACAACCTCTACTCCTTTGTCTAAGGCGCCTTTGCTCAAATACAGATTAGCCAGCGTATGATCCAGGCGGCCGCCGCATCCCCCCACAACGAAAACACGTGGGTACCCGTGACGCAAAGCATACTCAACACCCAAAGCAAAAGCCTTTTCACCGTCGGTATAATCTTTTTCCGTTTCATAATCATCACGGGGAACTTGTGCCGCCGCGCACCACTCCAACGTTTCCGCGCTGACCGAATCCATATCACCGATCAAATGATCGGGCAGCCTGCCGCAAAGCCGCGCCAAATCCGCCCCTCGGTCGGCGGCAATGCAATAAGCGGCCTCCGCGACAACGGATCGGATGTCCGACCGCTGCGGCAAAGCGCCGCCCAAAGTCAAAACAACCTCCGCCTTTTCTTTACTCACAACATCCCGTCCTTTCCGCGATTGTATCTGTGATACAAAAAAGAAAAGAAACAAATTCTTTCCGAAAAACCGTTTTCAAAATATTGCCAAAAAAAAGAAAATACAGCCTGTTACCTATTATAACAGGTAATAAAATAAAAATCCAGTACTCTGCCGATTTTCTTTCACACAAAAAACATATTCTGCCCAAAACAGATGTTTTTTACTGAGACTTGTACAAATTGTGTAAATATAGTAAAATAAATAGGAAAGAACACGATATCCATTTTGTCCGAAAAATATCGGAAGAGAGGAAAGAGGCGAATCCCATGAAAATTCAAAAAAATCACGGGTACTTAACCATTGCGGTCTATGCCTTCTGCACCGCGTTGGCTATCGTTGTTTGCTATTTAATTTTAAGCAATCTTTCCGATTTCGGAAAGGAAGTTTGGAATGTCATCAGTGTATTCACTCCGTTTATCTGGGGACTTTCTATTGCCTATGTACTGAATCCGTTGATGAAATGGCAGGAACGGCGTCTGGTCAAAATCCCATGGCTGCAAGAACACCGCAAAGTCAAACGAGCAGCCTCTGTCACAGGCACTATGCTTATCTTTTTTGTCCTGTTGTACAGCTTCTTTTCTCTGGTCATTCCAACTGTCAGCCAAAGCGTCGCCCATTTAATCGGCAATTTGAATTTTTATTATACTCACCTAGAAGAATTCATTCAAAATTTCTGTACCACCTATCTCAACGGAATGCTTTCTCTCTCCCAAATTCACGCCCTCACTCAAGACATCATCAGCGAAGTGAATAAAGCCGGTGATCTTATTACCGAATTTCTGCCCCAAAGCGTTAATTTGCTGATCAGCCTAACCGGAAAATTGACCAATATCATCATCGCCCTGATCGTTTCCATTTATTTTCTGGCCAGCAAAGAAACCTTCTTAGCGCAGATGAAAAAAATACTCTATGCTTTTACCAATACCGCGAAATCCCAATATACCTTAAACCTGGCGGATAAAACCAATAAAATTTTCAACGGCTATGTTTCCGGTAGTATTCTGGACGCCATCATCGTCGGCTGTCTCTGTTACCTTTGCTTGAAAATCTTTCATATTGAGTACGCCGCTCTGATCAGCCTGCTGGTGGGTGTAACCAATGTTATCCCTTTCTTCGGTCCCTTTCTCGGCGCGATCCCTTCCGCCATTCTGCTGCTTTTGGTAGAACCTCGCCAATCTCTGATTTTCGTGGTAATCATCTTCATTTTGCAACAAACAGACGGCAACGTCATCAAACCGAAAGTTCTGGGACAAACCACCGGCCTTGCCTCTTTCTGGGTTATTTTTTCCGTGACGGTAGGCGGCAGCCTTTTCGGAATCCCCGGCATGTTCGTCGGCGTACCGGTTTTCGCTGTTATCTATACCTTGATCAAGGAATTGGTGGAAAGTCGTCTGCGGAAAAAAAATCTGTCTCCCAACACCATGGACTATCGAGAAGATTTAGAAGATCGTTTCCCTATCCCGGACCGTCTGAAGCAAGAAACGAAAAATAACGACCCAAACAGCACCCAATCCAAGACAAAACCGAAGGTTTTCCGCAAAAAGTCCAAATCCGCCGAAACCTCCGAACAACGGCAAGAAAACACTCCCTCTGAAACTGAAGCAGCGGAACATATCTCCGAAACAGAGAAAAGTACGTCCGAGGAATCAAAACAAACACAATGCTCGGAATCGGAGCAAACGGAATATGAACCACGCTGACCACCATCACAAGACCCTCTCCAAAGAAAAAACTTTTCCTCGAGAAGTAAGAACAGTAATAAAAAAATACATAACCTCCCTGCTAAATCCGACAGATAAAGGAAATAGGGGATTTTCTGAAATTTTTTGCTTTTAATTCTTTACAAATGGAGAAGTTCATAGTATAATGTTATAGGTCGATGGGGTATCGCCAAGCGGTAAGGCCACGGTTTCTGGCACCGTTATTCGAGGGTTCGAATCCTTCTACCCCAGCCATTAAAAAGCACTCGCGGTTTGCGAGTGCTTTTTGTATTTTCTCTGCCTATCACGTCAATCAGGTTTTCGGCTTCTTTATTCGCATGGCTTTCACAATTCTATTCTCGGCGATTATAATACTTTCCGGATCTCCCAATTGATCTTATTCGAAAATCTTTTCGTTCTTTCCGCTACCTCTGTTTATGGCGCCGGGATTTATTCCGACTTTTATCTGTTTCTCTGGTTTTTACAAATATTTCTGTCATTCTGTCTCTGCCTTTCGACAAGCTTCAGCAAAAATCCGCTGACGCTGACAAAATGTAAGGGATCTTTCTTTACAAGACTCTCTTACCAAAGCCACCCTTACAGACCGACGGGGATTCGCAGCATTTGTCCCGCCTGCAAAGACGCATGCGCCAAATCATTCATGACTTTCACTTCATAGATAATCTTGTTCATATTACCGTCATAATCGGGATTATATTCCCGCACCAAATTCCACAGCGAATCGCCTTCACTGACCCGTACTTCCTGCCAGTCAACAGCAGGGCGAGTGTCGCCAAAGGCATTCACACCGCAAGAAAAGCAAAACAACAAAACCAGTACCAATAACAAAATTCGATTCCAGCAAAGTTTTTTTCTTTTTCCCTTCATTCTGACAACCCCCAAACATTTGTTCGCTTTACCTCTTCATTATAACGAACATGCGTTCGTATGTCAAGAGTATTTTCATGTTTTTTCGAACAAATGTTTGCAATCTTTTTTTTTCTATGTTATAATTAGGAAAGAAGCCACGGGATCATCGGGGAGGAACTGCCATGAATCAACCATTAACCGAACGCCAACAAGCTGTTTTAAATTTTATCAAAGAAGAACTGCTCTTCAAAGGCTATCCGCCCACAGTTCGAGAAATCTGCGAAGCGGTAGGACTGAATTCTCCTTCCACCGTCCATTCTCATTTAAAAACTTTGGAAAAGAAAGGCTATATCCGCAGGGATCCTGCCAAAAACCGCGCTCTGGAAGTAGTGGATTTTGATCAACACAAAACCAACCGTACCATTGAACAATTGGCACAGCCTTTATCGGAAAAGGAATTGGCTCAAATTCCTCTGGTCGGCGTCATCACCGCCGGTCAGCCCATCCTGGCGGAAGAGAACATCACGGACTCCTTTCCTTTGCCGCTGGATTTTCTCCGTTCCAACCAGCAATTGTTTATGTTGCGAATCAAAGGAGAAAGCATGATCGAAGCGGGCATTTTAGACGGCGACCTGATTGTAGTGGAAAAAACACCGGTTGTTCGCAACGGTGAAATTGCCGCCGTATTGGTGGAAGATTCCGCAACAGTCAAATATTTCTTTAAGGAGAAGGATTACTATCGTTTGCAGCCGGCTAACAGCGCTATGGATCCCATTTTGGTGGACAACTGTCAAATTTTGGGACGGGTCATCGCCCTGATGCGCAGATTTTAAAAAGCGAAAAAAGCCTCCGCGTTTTGCGGAGGCTTTTCCTTATAACATTGTCGCTTTTGAATAAGACTGCAACTTCTTAATTTTAGAAAGTTACAATTCCAAAACCTGTGAGCCAACCTTCCTCGCCGCATAGATCGAAGAATTTTTCAAAAAAAATGCTTACCTTTTCAGGAAACGTCGCCTTTTACATCAGGCCAACAAGAAAAAATTTCCATTAGAAAAAGAAACCTGTTCTAACGACCGGCGATTTGCTGCCAGGCAGGCGTTGTCATACACCCTTCATCCGCGCCTTGTTCCATTTCCCGAAACATGGCAAAAGGCACCGTAAAGCTTAGCAATTCCCGTGGCAGCTGATCGCGCTGGGAAATATCAAAAAATCCTAAAACCGCATTGGGCTGCGCTTTTTTACTTTCCTGATAGGCAAATAAAATATTGTGACAAGCAGCGCCGAAAGGCGCCACTGTGTTGCAAACAGTTCCCCGATGATACCCGGCAGTAATAACCAATACGGAAAGCTGGTCCGGATTTGCAAACAGTACCATCAAATCCGGTTCTCGATCGTCAGGAGCCAAAGAAAAGGGATAAAAAACCACGTAGCGTTTTCCGCTGACCGTATAGGGCATCTCTTGTTTCCATTTTTTTACCAATTCCGGACTGGCAAAAAATCGTTCGCCCCGACGCAAATGTTCCGGCATCTGCTTTCCTCCGTCCGGTAAATCCAAAAATCCGGTGGAAAGCAGGCGTTCCGTCGGATGTCCCTGAGCGACAAAGGCATTTCCAAAACAAATTCCCACCCCGCCGCCGGGACAACCGTAAGTATGCTCATCAAAAACCGCCGTTTTCTTTTGCCTTGCGGCTGCTAACAACATCGACGCCACACATCCCCGTTTTCCTTCCTGAAACTGCAGTGCTCCCTCCGGTTTTTCATCGGTAAAATACACCGCTACCGGCTCATACAACAATCCCAGTTTTTTAATAAACGGACTTTTCATAAAATATCTCCTCCTTTGTGAAACAAGCGCGCTCTCTGTTTTGACAAGCTCCTTGCTGTATTCCATTTTTTATCTGTTTTCCCGACAGGAATCTTCATGGCTCAATTTTTTGATTATTTTAAAGAAACACGCGAAAAATTCATTCGCCGAATAAAAATATACGCTTTCTCTTCGGTCTGCTCCCATATTCGCATTCAGTATAACAGATTCCCCACAGAACGCAAATGGTTTTCCTTGTTTTTTCACAAAAAAAACATTGACATTTTTTCGGAAAACTTGTATTATAGAATCAGATTTTTATTATTTGAAAATGCGTAGAAGGAATTATGCCCCATCGGGAAGCTTCAGAGAGTCAGCGGTCGGTGTAAGCTGGCGCGGAACGATGACGGCAGTCTCATTCCCGAGCAGAGTTCCGGAAAACTTTTTGTGAGTATGGTTCTACGGTTGCCCCGTTATCATGGCTATGAACTTGTTTGAGTTCGAAGAGGTGATTGCATCTGTGCAATAACCAGGGTGGTACCGCGGTAAAGATTTCGTCCCTGATGCTTGGCATCAGGTTTTTTTATTTTCAGAACCAATTTAATCTAAGCAAAGGAGTCAATAACTATGCGTAAAATCAAAATCTCTGACATTACCTTGCGCGAACAGGCTAACAATCCTGAACGACAACTAACTTTCAAACAAAAAATTGAAATTGCCAAACATTTGGATAAAATGCGGATCGATGTCATTGACATGCCGCCCATCGAAAATGAAAAAACCGACACCTTGTTGTTGCGCACCATGTCGGCGTTCCTGCAAAACAGCGCTCTTGCCGTCACTCTGACAGATTCCTTTGATAACGTGGAATTAGCGTGGAATTCCGTCGCCAATGCCAAACGAGCTCGTCTCCACGTGGCGCTGCCGGTATCTTCCATCCAAATGGAATATTTCTGCCACAAAAAACCGCCCGTCATGCTGGAAAGAATCCAAACTTTGGTCAGCGCCTGCCGAGCTTATTGCGAAGATGTGGAATTCTCCGCCGAAGACGCTACTCGTGCTGAAGAGGACTATTTATTGCAAACCATCAACACCGCTATTGAAGCCGGCGCCTCCACCATCACTATCTGTGACTCGGAAGGCTCTATGCTGCCGGAAGAAATGGAAGAATTTCTTCATAATCTTTACGCCAAAATTCCCCGTCTGACGGAAGTCACCGTCGGCGTGCAATGCAACAACCACCTGTATATGGCGACAGCCTGCGCCTTTGCCGCAGTCAAAGCCAACGCCGGTGAAATCAAAGTCACCGTGGACAACGACCACTATCCTTCCATCCCAAAGGTTTCCAATATTATTAAAACCCGCGGCGACGCTTTTGGCATCGAATGCCAGTTAAATACCACACAGCTGCAGCGTCTGGTAAAACAAGTAATCTGGCTGCTGAGCGCTAAACAAAACACAGAAAATCCTCTGTCCCATATCATGACCGATACAGAATATGAAAATTTCCAATTAAATGCCAATGATGATATTCACGCGGTTTCCAAGGCCATCAAAGATTTGGGATACGACCTTTCAGAAGAAGATGTTTCCAAAGTTTATGATTTCTTCGTTCGTTTCGCCAGAAAGAAACTGGTAGGCGCGCGGGAATTAGACGCCATCATCGCTAATGTAGCGTTGCAAGTCCCGCCCACTTATCAAATGGTCAGCTATGTCATCAACAGCGGCAATGTCATCACTGCCACCGCTAATTTAGAGTTGGAAGCGGACGGCGAAAAAGTACATGGTCTGAGCGCCGGAGACGGTCCCATTGACGCGTCCTTTAAAGCTATCGAAAAAATCATCGGCAAACATTACGAATTGGATGATTTCCAAATCCAATCCGTAACCAAGGGGCGGGAAGCCATGGGTTCCGCCTTGGTAAAACTTCGTTCCGGCGGCAAACTTTACTCCGGCAACGGACTCTCCACTGATATCATCGCCGCCAGTATTCGGGCCTATATCAACGCCCTGAATAAAATCGTCTATGAAGAAAATCAAAGCAAAGCGGAATAAAGAGAGTGAGGAAAGGAGGATATATCAGAGAATTCTCTGATATGATTCAATTATGATGAACTTATCATTTTCCATAAAAGGCTGGAAAGAACATTCCTGGGATGACTATTGTAACCTGGCTCAGGATTTACATTTTAAAGGAATCGAACTGCATAACGTCCACGGAGATTCCGTAGCGGAGCGCATGACGCCCTTCGACCCCCAAACAGCTCCCGCCACCGTACGCGGTTTACAGGAAAAAGGGCTGTCCATTCCCTGCATCGACACAGTTCACAACATCGCGGACAATGATCATATTGAAGAAAATTGCGCGGAAATCATCGACTGCATTAATATTGCCGTTAATTTAAAAGTCCCTTATCTGCGGCTGTACGCCTTTGAGGAGGAAGGCGTTTCCACCAGCATCGAATCGGCAGTGCAATGCCTGAAAAACACCATTAAAACAGCGGAAGAAAACAAAGTGATTCTGTTAGTGGAAACAGTCGGATATTTCGCCGATACCGCAAAATTGCGGGATGTTCTGATCAGCTTTGCCAGTGACAATGTGGCGGCTCTTTGGGATATGCACTACCCCTACCGTTTTCACAATGAATCCGCTCAAGAAACCATTGAAAATCTGGGCGCCTATGTCAAACATGTCCATATCAAAGATTCTGATATTATCGACGGCGAATTGGAATACTGCCTTATCGGTGACGGCACACTGCCCATCGATGAAATGATGTACGCGCTGCGTTCCATTAACTATGACGGATTTATTTCTTTGGAATGGGATCCTTCCTGGATGCCGGATTTGGACGACATTGAAATCATCTTCGCGCAATATGTCAACTATATGGCGCAATTCGATCGCACCGACCGCATGGCCAAAGTACTCTATGAAAACAATGCCCGCACCGGGAAATTTCTCTGGAAAAAAGATACCCTGATCGACAAAACATTCGCTCAGGTACTGGATGATTTGGTAGAAGAATTCCCCGATCAGTGCGCTTTCAAATTTACTACTCTGGACTACACCAGAACCTATTCCGAATTCCGTGATGATGTAGACAATTTTGCCCGCGCGTTGGTTTCTTTGGGCGTGCGTCCCGGACACCATGTGGCGGTTTGGGCGACCAACATTCCCCAATGGTTTATCGCTTTTTGGGCAGTGACCAAAATCGGCGGCGTGCTGGTCACGATGAACACCGCGTATAAAATTCACGAAGCGGAATATTTGCTCCGTCAGTCGGACACCCATACCTTGATCATGATTGGCGGCTATCGAGACTCCAACTATCGTGAAATCATCAACCGCCTTTGTCCGGAACTGAAAGACACTGTTCCCGGCGAACCTCTTCATGCCAAAAAACTCCCCTTCCTGCGCAATGTCATCACCGTAGGATTTCGCCAGCCCGGTTCTCTCACCTTTGAAGAAGCTATGGCCAGAGCAGATCAAGTACCTTTGAAAGAAATCCAGCGCATGGCCGACCAAGTTAACAGTCATGATGTCTGCAACATGCAGTATACATCCGGAACGACGGGTTTCCCTAAAGGGGTTATGCTCACCCACTATAACATCGTCAACAACGGCAAATGTATCGGCGACCGAATGGATCTTTCCACCGCGGACCGCATGATGATTCAGGTACCCATGTTCCATTGTTTCGGCATGGTTCTTTCCATGACCGCCGCCATGACCCATGCCAGTACCATGTTGCCGCTGCCCTATTTTTCACCCACACCGGCGCTGGCTTGCATCAATCGAGAACGCATCACCTGTTTTAACGGGGTTCCCACTATGTTCATCGCTCTGCTGGAACACAAAGATTTTCCCAAAACAGACTTTTCCTATATGCGCACGGGAATCATGGCGGGCAGCCCCTGCCCCATCTCTGTAATGCAAGATGTTGTCAATAAAATGAATATGACAGAAATCACCATCGTTTTCGGTCAGACCGAAGCTTCCCCAGGCTGTACCATGAGTTCCACCGACGATTCTTTGGAAGTCCGTGTCGGCACTGTGGGACGCAGCCTGCCGGAGATCGAATGTAAAATAGTAAATCCGGAAACGGGCGAAGACTGCCCCGATAATGTCACCGGGGAATTTGTCGCCCGCGGCTACAACATCATGAAGGGATACTACAAAATGCCTAACGCCACAAAAGAAGCCATCGATGAAGACGGTTGGCTCCACACCGGTGACTTAGCCTGCCGCACTCCGGAAGGAAACTACCGCATCACCGGTCGTCTGAAAGATATGATCATCCGCGGCGGGGAAAATATCTATCCCAAGGAAATTGAAGAATTCATCTACACCCACGAAAAAGTTAAAGATGTGCAAGTAATCGGCGTACCCGATGAGCAATACGGAGAAGAAATTATGGCCTGCATCATTTTAAAAGCAGGAGAAACCATGACGGAACAAGAAATGAAAGATTATATCCGTGCTAACATGGCCAAACATAAAGTACCCAAATATATAGAATTTATGGATGAGTTTCCCATGAACGCTGCCGGCAAAATCTTGAAATATAAAATGAGAGAAAACGCCATTGAAAAACTGAAACTGCAAAAGGCAGCCACCATCGAAACCGCCTAAATAAACCATGCGGTATCAAGGAAAGGATGAGTGAACGATGACTGAATTCAGAATTGAAAAAACCCAAAACCCCAAAGCCAAGCCCGATGAAAGCACATTGGGTTTCGGTGAGATTTTCAGCGACCATATGTTTATCGCCGATTATGACAAAGAACAGGGTTGGCACGACGGCAGGATCGTCCCCTTCGGCCCCATTTCATTAACGCCGGCGGCCGCGGTCTTTCATTACGGCTCCGAGGTTTTTGAAGGGCTGAAAGCCTACCGGACGGCAGAAGGCAAGGTACAGCTGTTCCGCCCCACTGAAAATGTAAAACGCATCAATGTGTCGGCAGAAAGAGTCGGCCTGCCGCTCCTGGATGAGCAATATGCCTTGGACGCTATTGAAGAACTGGTACGCGTCGATCAAGATTGGGTGCCTCATAATGAAGGCACAAGCCTGTACATCCGTCCCTTCCTCTTCGCGGCCGATCAGTCTTTAGGGGTTCACGGAATTCAAAAAGCCATGTTTGTCATCATCACCAGTCCGGTCGGCAGTTATTACAAAGAAGGCTTAAATCCTGTATCGATCATGATTGAAACAGAAGACGTCCGCGCTGTCAAAGGCGGCACCGGTTACACAAAATGCGGCGGCAACTACGCCGCGGCGGTTCGCGCCGGCGAAAAAGCCAATGAAAAAGGATACTCTCAAGTACTTTGGCTGGATGGCGTACACCGGAAATACATTGAAGAAGTGGGCGCCATGAATATCATGTTCAAAATCAACGGCGAAATCATGACTCCGATGCTTTCCGGATCCATTCTCTCCGGCATCACCAGAAAATCCATCATCGAGTTTATGGCCAGTGAAGGCGTTAAAGTAACAGAACGCCTGATCTCCTTGGATGAACTGGTGGAAGCCGCGGAAAACGGTACTCTGGAAGAAGCCTGGGGCTGCGGCACAGCAGCAGTGGTTTCCCCCATCGGTCGCTTGGGAATCGGCGGCAAAGATTACATCATTAATAACGGAAAAATCGGCGCCACTACCCAGCACATTTATGACGAACTCACTTCTATCCAATGGGGCAAAACCGAAGATCGTTTCGGCTGGATCGTTCCCATTGACTAAAACCTTTTCCATTTGTTGTGAAAGAAACGATAAAACAAACGCTCTGTATCCGGCTGGCAATGCCAACCGGATACACTTCTGCAAAAGAAAATAAAGGGGATTTTCCCCGATATGAATGAGGGTTAACATGAAAGAAAAAACACTTGTCACCATGGACGGCAATGAAGCCGCCGCTTATATCGCTTATCAATTTACCGATATCGCGGCCATTTATCCCATTACGCCGTCTTCACCAATGGCAGAAAAAACCGATGCCTGGGCGGCCAAAGGCCGAAAAAACTTTTTTAATCAAACGGTCAATTTAATCGAAATGCAATCGGAAGCGGGCGCCATCGGTACTGTGCATGGCGCTTTGGAAGCGGGGGCGCTGGCGACCACCTTCACCTCTTCTCAAGGCTTAATGCTGATGATTCCGGTTCTGCACCGAATCGCCGGAGAACGGCTGCCCGGTGTGCTCCATGTAGCGGCGCGCACCGTCGGCACCCATGCTCTGAGTATTTTCGGGGATCAGTCCGATGTCATGAACTGCCGTCAGACCGGTTTTGCCATGCTTTCCACAGGCAGCGTACAGGAAGTTATGGATTTGGCAGGGGTAGCGCATTTGGCAGCCATCAAAGGCAGAATTCCCTTTCTGCATTTCTTTGATGGATTCCGCACCTCCCACGAAATCTGTAAAATCGAAGCAATGCCTCTGGATGAATTGTGGAATTTGGTAGACCAGGACGCGCTGCGGACATTCCGCCAAAACGCCCTGAACCCCGACCATCCAAAGCTCCACGCCACAGTACAGAATCCCGACATCTATTTCCAGGTGCGGGAAGCAAACAATCGATTTTATAACGCCCTTCCCGATATCGTAGAAGATTATCTGGAAAAAATCAGCATAATCACCGGTCGCGAATACCATCTTTTCAATTATTACGGAGACCCGGAAGCGGAAGAAATCATTATCGCCATGGGATCGGTCAGCGGCACCATTGAACAAGTTTGTGATTACCTCAATGCCCAAGACCGCAAAGTAGGCTTTTTACAGGTACATCTGTTCCGTCCCTTCTCCTTCCGCCATTTCATGGCAGCCATCCCCCAATCGGTGAAAAAAATCGCTGTATTGGACCGCTGCAAGGAAATCGGTTCCGCCGGGGAACCATTATATCAGGATGTTTGCACCGCATTCATCAACAGTGACAGAAAAGTACAAATCATCGGCGGTCGCTACGGTCTTTCTTCCAAAGATACCGACCCTTCGCAAATTATCGCCGTCTACGATAATCTGCGGCAAGCGGAACCTTTGGGTAATTTCACCATCGGCATTAATGACGATGTCACTCATCTTTCTTTGCCCTTAGGTCCTTATATCACAACCGGTGATGAAGATGTCATCAGTTGTAAATTCTGGGGACTGGGCGGCGACGGTACCGTCGGCGCTAATAAAAATACCGTCCATATCATCAATGAATATACGCCCAAATACGCACAAGCTTATTTTGAATACGACGCGAAAAAATCCTACGGCGTAACCAAATCTCACCTACGGTTTGGGAATCGACCCATCCGTTCCGCTTATTATGTAAAAAGCGCCAATTTCATCGCTTGTCACAACCAAACTTATATGGGACAATATGATATTGTCAGTGAACTTCGTCCCGGCGGCGCCTTCCTGCTGAACTGCACTTGGTCAGATCAGGAACTGGATGAAAAATTGCCTGCCGATGTTCGTCGTTTTTTGGCAAACAACAATATTCGCTTTTACACCATCAATGCTACAGATATCGCTATGCGTTTAGGACTGGGCAGTCATGTCAACATGATTTTGCAATCCGCCTTTTTCGCACTGGCAAAAGTCATTCCGGTAGAAGAAGCGCTGGAATACATGAAAGACGCCGCCAGAAAAACCTACGGCAGAAAAGGAGAGGCCGTCGTCAATAAAAATCTGGCAGCCATTGATGAAGGCGCCGTCCACATTCATCAAGTCGTCATCCCGGAAAGCTGGAAAAACGCACAGGAAAAAATCGACTCCAAAGAAGATCATCGTCCCGCCGTGGTACGTAATATTCTGGAACCCATCAACCGGCAAAAAGGCGACGATTTGCCCGTCAGCACTTTCATCGGATACGAAGACGGCACCATTGAATTGGGATTGACGGCTTATGAAAAACGTAAAATCGCCGTACAAATTCCTCTCTGGCAAAAGGATAAATGTCTGCAATGCAATCGTTGCTCCTTCGTTTGCCCCCATGCAGTCATCCGCCCCTACTTGCTGACAAAAGCAGAAGCGGCGCAGGCGCCCTCCGGATTCGAAACAATTCCCGCCAAAGGCGCCGCCGCCAAAGATTTTCTTTATTCTCTGCAAATCAGCGTTGCCGATTGCACCGGCTGCGGCAGTTGTGTCGCGGTCTGTCCTGCCAAAGAAAAAGCGATCACCATGATTCCCATTGATGACGCGCGGAAAAACTATGAAGAAATCTGGGAATACGGACTGAACCTCAGCGACAAAGGTGATGTCTTTGATCCTTTCACGGTCAAAGGCAGCCAATTCCGTCAGCCGCTGGTGGAATTTTCCGCCGCGTGCGCCGGCTGCGGCGAAACTCCCTATGCCAAACTGCTTACCCAATTGTTCGGTGACCGTGTTTACTGGGCCAATGCCACCGGTTGCACCCAAGCTTGGGGATCTCCCATGCCGGGCATCCCATATACCACCAACAAAAAAGGACACGGTCCCGCCTGGACCAATTCCCTTTTTGAAAATAATGCCGAATTCAGCCTGGGTATGCTTCTCTCTGTCAAACAACAGCGAAAAGCCGAAAAAGCCCGCGTGGAACAACTGCTGGCAGTTTGTGACGATGCGGAATTGACCGCTTTGGCAAAAGAATGGTTGGATGCTTTTGATGATTTCCATCATTCCGCTGAAATCAGCGAACGTTTCGCGGCGGCGCTGGAGACAAAAAAAGACGCGATTTCTTCGAATCAGCGTCCTCTAATCAAGGAAATCCTGGACTATCGGGATCAATTGTCGAAAAAATGTTTCTGGATGTTCGGCGGCGACGGCTGGGCCTATGATATCGGATTCGGTGGATTGGATCATGTAATCGCCGGCGGCGAGGATATCAATGTATTTATTGTGGATACAGAGGTTTATTCCAACACCGGCGGACAATCTTCCAAAGCCACACCCATCGGCGCCGTAGCGCAATTCTGCTCCGCCGGTAAAACTTCCTATAAAAAGGACTTAGGCTCTATTTTCATGACCTACGGCAATGTCTATGTAGCGCAAGTAGCCATGGGCGCGGATCCCGCTCAGCTGGTCAAAGTACTGAAAGAAGCAGAAGCCTATCCCGGCCCTTCCGTCATTATCGCCTACACCCCCTGCGGCGCCCACGGCATCAAAATGGGCATGTGTAACGTACAGGCCGAAATGAAACGGGCAGTGGATTCCGGTTATTGGACACTCTACCATTACAATCCGCTGGAAGAAAAACCCCTTTCCGTGGACTCCCAACAACCGCGAATGAACTTTCAGGAATTTTTAGACGGCGAAGTCCGTTATGCTTCTTTGAAAAAAGATTTTCCGGAAAACGCCGAAAAACTCTTCGCTCTGGGGGAAAAACAAGCTAAAGAACGCTATGAGCATTACAAACACATGGAAGAAAATCAATAAGCTCAAACAAAAAAGGTGACTTTATCAGTCACCTTTTTTATTTACAAAGAAACAGCCTGAGGGGCGTTTCGGCAGTGTTTGAGAAACCAAAACTTTACAATCCCTCAAAACGTCCCTCTCTTGATAAATCCTGTGATTTTACAAAATCAGAAAACTCCGCGTCATTCCAGCAGACCCTTCTCCGACATTTCCCGAAGTGTATTGCTGATAGCGATTTTGCCGTGATAGCGAGAAAGCCCTCCTTGAAAATACAGCTCATATTCCGGCGGTACCACCGGCGCATCGCAGGACAACTCAATAGACGCCCCGGAAACAAAGGTTCCCGCCGCCATTACCACCTGGCTGCTGTACCCGGGCATATCCCATGGCAGCGGCGTCACGTAGGAATCAATCGGAGAATATTTTTGAATTCCCTGGCAAAAAGCCAACAGACGATCTTCCCTTCCCCAACGAATACCCTGAATGATATCGGTACGCGCTTCCTCCGCCTTGGGCAGCACCGCGAATCCCAAAGCTTCCAGCAAAGCCGCCGCAAAAACAGCGCCGCATAACGCTTCCCCAACAATCTGCGGCGCTAAAAATAATCCTTGGTAGAACCACCGAGGATCCCCCAAGCTGGCGCCCACTTCTCCCGCGATACCAGGACAAGTAAGACGAGACGCCGCCCGTTCCACCAGATCCTTCCGTCCCACAATATAACCGCCGCAAGGAGCCAAACCGCCGCCGGGATTTTTAATCAAAGAACCGGCCATGTAATCGGCGCCCGCTTCCAGCGGCTCCCGTTCTTCCACAAATTCTCCGTAGCAATTGTCCACAAACACAATCAAATCAGGTTTTTTTTCTTTGGCGGCAGCGATAATTTGTTCAATTTCCGCAACAGAAAGCGACTTGCGCCATTGATACCCTTTAGAGCGCTGAATTGCCAAAATTTTGGTATTCTCGCCGATTCCTTCCTGCACTTGCTTCAAATCAAAACGGGCAAAATCAAAATCAATTTCTCGATAAAGCACCCCCATTTCCAGCAAGGAACCGGGCGCTTTCCCTTGATCCCCAATGGCTTGATGCAACGTGTCATAGGGACTGCCCAAATAAACCAATTCTTCCCCGGGCAGCAGGTTACCCATCAGCGCTAACGCGATGGCATGCGTACCGGACACAATTTGCTGCCGCATCAATGCCGCCTCACCTCGAAACACTCGCGCGTAAATTTCCTCCAGCGTATCTCTGCCCACATCGCCATAACCGTAACCGGTAGTAGATTTCAGCTGAATCTCGCTCACCCGACAGGCGCGAAAAGCTTCCAACACTTTCCGAAAATTCGCTTCTTCTACTTGGGCGCGCTTTCTGCCAAATTCTTCCATCTCGGCAGCTGCCTGCTCCACCAGTTGTTCAAAATTCATCCTTAACACCTCGATTTTTTTACTTCTCTTATTTTAGCGCAAAACAAAGGAAAAAGCAAATTTCCGGAGAACTCTCTTTAAAATTGAAATATTAAGAAGAACACGCAAGAGGGGAGAAATCGTCTATGAATCAATATATCATCGCTCTGGATCAAGGTACTACCAGCTCCAAAACCATGATCTTTGACCAGGCGGGCAATCTGCTGATCAAACGCGCGCAAGAATTCCAACAGATTTATCCCGCTAACGGTTGGGTCGAGCACAATCCTAAAGAAATTTGGGAAAGTCAAAAAAACACATTGCTGCAAGCCTGCCATAAACTGGGGAAAAATTTTTCTCAGGTAAAAGGATTAGGTATCTCCAACCAAAGGGAAACCGTCATTCTCTGGGATAAAAACACCGGAGAACCCGTCTATAACGCTATCGTCTGGCAATGTCGGCGCACGGCGGAATACTGTGAAACGCTGATTCAAAAAGGATTGGCGCCTGATATTACCAAAAAAACGGGGCTGCGTATCGACCCTTATTTTTCCGCCACTAAAATCCACTGGCTCTTAGAACAAGTACCCGACGCGCGCCGTCGCGCCGAACGGGGGGAATTGCTTTTCGGCACAGTAGATACCTGGCTTATTTGGAATCTAACCCGGGGGAAAGTCCATGTCACCGACCAAACCAACGCCTCCCGCACCATGCTCTATAATATTTTCAAAAATGATTGGGATGAGGAGCTGCTGGAATTATTTCATATTCCCAAGTCTATTCTGCCGAAGGTGGTTTCTTCTTCTCAAGTGGTCGGCTATGTCGATGAATCGATTCTTCCCGGCAAAATTCCCATCGCCGGCATCGCCGGAGACCAACAGGCGGCGCTGTTTGGACAATGCTGTTTTTCTCCCGGAGAAGCGAAAAACACCTACGGCACCGGTTGCTTTCTGTTGATGAATATCGGCAGCACACCGGTCATTTCTCAAAACAATTTGCTGACCACTATGATCTGCTCTTTGGACGGTACCCCGCAATATGCCCTGGAAGGCAGCGTATTCATCGGCGGCGCGGTAATCCAGTGGCTTCGTGACCAGTTGCGTTTGATCCAATCCGCCGATGAAACAGAATCCCTGGCCCGCAGTGTTCCCGATAACGACGGCGTCTATCTGGTGCCTGCTTTTTCCGGATTGGGGGCGCCTTATTGGGATCCGTTCAGCCGCGGTCTGTTGATTGGACTGACCCGCAACTCCAATTATAAACATATCGCACGGGCAGCCTTGGAAAGTATTGCTTTCCAAGTAACCGATCTGGTAAAAACAATGGAAGCCGATGCCAAACTAAAGTTTCAAAATCTGAAAGTAGACGGCGGCGCCACCGCCAATGATTTTCTCATGGAATTTCAAACGGATCTGCTGGATATTCAACTGCTTCGCCCCATTAATACTGAAACCACAGCGTTCGGGGCTGCTTTTTTAGCAGGTCTGGCTACCGAAGTTTGGCACAATACCGAGGAACTGAAAAACACCTGGCAGGCAGATCGTATATTTGAACCTTCCATGCCGCAGGAAACCCGTATGGTTTATTACCAGAAATGGCAAAAAGCCGTGGAACGCAGCCGCGGCTGGATTGAAGAATAGCAATCATTTTCAAAAAGAAAAAGAAGGAGCAAAAGCCCCTTCTTTTTTGTTATTATCGCCTTAAAATGACTGCTCTGTTTTGCTTACGATTTTCCACGGTCAGCCAGTTTAGCTTTCTTCGTATTGTAATCGCCTCTTTGTTTTACAGGAAAACTCTTTTCAGGTAAACGAAAACCCTTCGGAACAATACACCCCTCCGCGTTTATATGATCCACGCCGCACAGCAGAGGGGCAATATCAACAAAAGAGAACTCGACAATTCCAAAGTTTATTTCGATATACTCCTTTTCATAATCTTTATCCTCCGGAACTGTCGATTAATCGTTTTGCTTTATTTCCAAAGAGGTGGAACTTTTCCATTTAATCAAAATCTTTTTGTTTTCTTTAATATTCTTCCGGAAAGTCCAACGGATGGTTGGGACAAATAGTAGAAATGGCATGTTTATAGACCATTTGCTGTTTGTCAGCGGATTGTACTACCAACACCCTGTCATCATAATATACCAACTGCCCTTTCAATTGATAGCCATTCATTAAAAAGAAGGTGGCGGAAAGAGTGTGAAACTGCAAACTGTCCAGAAAAAAATCCTGAATGTCGAAACACGCCTTCATATCATCACCCTCCAACCATACAACATCGACTCTCTGCCTAAAACATATGCAGATATTCGATGATTTATCATTGACAAACGGGCAATATTTCCGGCAAAATTTCCGAAACAGCGGTAACCCTCGTCAAATCAAACCAATGAATGTCGGGTTCTCGCCGCCACCAGGTCAATTGCCGTTTGGCAAATCTTCTGGTGTCCCGCTGAATCAATTCCACCGCTTCCTCATAAGACAATTTTCCCGCCAAGTATCCACACATCTGCTTGTATCCTAAGCCCTGCATCGGCTTCAGCAGAGGACTCCAACCCGCCGCCAAAAGACCCCGCACTTCTTCTTCCAAACCGTCTGCCATCATTTGCAACACCCGCTGATTAATCCGTTCATAAAGCTGCGCACGCTCTCTGCGCAAACCAATAAGACGAATGTCCCAATTCGGCGGTTTCTTTTCACTTTGTGCACTGAGGGGCTTACCTGTCAAATGGTACACTTCCAACGCGCGGATGATTCGTTTTCCGTCAGAGGGACTGGTTTTGGCAGCTGTCGCCGCGTCCACCGCCGCCAGCTCCGCCAATAGCTCCGCCCCGCCTTTTTCTCGGAATTCCCGCTGTTTGCGTCGACGAAATTCTGAATTCTCTCCTTCGTTTTCATGGAAGGTATAACCGTGAATCAAAGCGGAAACATACAGTCCCGTACCGCCGACTACAATCGGGGTTTTACCGCGCCCGTTGATCTCCGTCACCAAAGCCGCGGCAGCTTTCTGAAAATCCGCCACTGTGTAAGGCTCATCCGGATTCAAAATATCAATTAAATGATGGGGAATTTCTTTCCCGTTGGCGGCAATTTTTTCTTCCGGACGGATTTTCGCGGTTCCGATGTCCAGATAACGGTATACCTGCATGGAATCCCCGGAAATAATTTCCCCGTCCAAAGCCGCCGCCAATTCCACAGACAGAGCAGTCTTGCCCACTGCCGTCGGTCCCAAAACCACAATTAATTTCGGTTTCAATTTTTCAGCTCCTCATAAATCGTTTACGAATTTCTCCATTACTGATCCGGATCACCGTCGGTCGCCCGTGGGGACAAGTCTGGGGATGCTCCGCCGTCGCTAATGCACTCAAAAGCCAATGAATATCCGCATCTGTCAAAACATCATTGGCCTTCACCGCGTTTTTGCAAGCCATCGTAAACAATTCTTCTTTATTTAGCGCCGTTTTGCTGACGGCATTTTCTTCGCCGTGGGCATTGCCCACAATGCGATCCATCATGTCCAGGAAAAATTCTTCCGCGGACTGACGAAAATGTTCCGAACGACGTACATTTTCATTGTCTTTACTCTGAGCAAACCACAACGGAACACCCCGCAGCACAAAAGTGCTGTCCCCCAAATATTCCACAACAAAACCAAAATCCGTCACGGCTTCCAAATTTTGCAAAAGCAACTCTTTGGAAAGATTCCCCAACTCCACGGAAACGGGGACTGCCAGCAGACTCACCGCGTTTTGATGCTGTTCAAAATCATGGGCAAAGGTTTCATATAAAATTCTCTCATGGGCGGCGTGCTGATCAATGATATACAGATCCTCCCCGTAAACGGCAATGACATAACTGGCATTCAATTGCCCCAGCGGTCGCAACGCGCGGAATAAATTTTCTTCCTGAGGAAATAATTCCGCCTGTTCCGCCTCGACCGGCTGTTTCCCCGGCAAAGCGCCTATTTGAAACAAGGCGCCCAATCCCGCCAAAGGATTGGAGCGAGGAGTCGTTGTTTCTTCATCATAATATCCCAAATATTCATTATAAATCTCAAAGGGATTGGGAATTTCGTCCGTTTTCTCCATAGAAAAAACAGACTCCTCTTCGTCCGCTTTCCCGCCCTGCACCAACCGTTCAAAAAGTTTGCTGGTAAATTCCGACTGAGGGGATGCCTTCATGTCTACCTTCGGCGCAAAAGCACTCTGCTCCGATTCCGCCGCTTTTCGCGTCAGCGGCACTTCCTCTGCCTCTTCCCGCGTCTGCCGCCACATCTGTGTCATTTCAGAGGCGGGAAGAGCATCATTTTCGGCAAACTGAAACAACTCTCCCAGACGAAAAGTTTTTCCGTTTTCTCCCTGAATTTCCAAATCCTTCAGATTTTCCTGTACCCGGCTCACCGCTTTTTTCGGCACGGCGACTGTTTTCTGCGGTTCTACGGCAATTTTGGGCGCCAAAGCCTCCTTCACCGCCGCGAGCAAAACTTCTTTCACCGCTGCCAAACGATGAAATCGAATCTCTGTTTTGGCGGGATGAACATTGACATCAATGGAAGCGGGATCCAGCCGCAAATACAAAATCGCCATAGGATAACGCCGCTCCGGCAACAACGTTTCATAAGCCAATTCCAAAATGGTTGAAAGATCTCTGCTTTTCACCAATCGTCCATTGACAAAAAAATGATAATATTTACGATTGCTGCGAGAAAAAGGAGGGCGAGAAACCAACCCGTCCACAACAATGCCCTCTTGCGCATATCTCACCGGCGCCAAATTGGCCAAATTAGCAGCGCCGTAAACAGCCAGCACAGCCTGGCGCAAATCACCGTTTCCGGAAGAATGCAGCACCGTCCGTCCGTCAACCTTCAGAATAAAGGCAATTTCCGGTGCGGAAAGAATGAAATCACCGAGAAGTTTTGTGATTTTGCCCTGTTCCACCGCCATAGATTTCAAAAACTTTTTTCGGGCAGGCGTATGATAGAATAAATCTTCCACCGTGATTTTGGTACCGGGAGGCATCCCCGATTCGCCGGTAATGACCATTTGTCCATCCACCACCTGTCCCATATAACCGCTCAACTGGGCGGCAGCACGGCTCTGCACAGAGACTTTGCTTACCGATGCGATGGAAGGCAGCGCTTCCCCGCGAAACCCCAGAGAAACCACTTTATCCAAATCGGAAATTTTTTGAATTTTACTGGTGGCATGTCGATAAAAAGCTGTCTTCAAATCAGCGCGACTCATGCCCATTCCGTCATCAATCACTTGGATTTTTTTGATGCAGTCTTCTGCCGGATTTTGTTCGATGCTGACGGTAATACGCCGGGCGCCAGCATCGATCGCATTTTCCACTAACTCTTTAACAACGGAAACCGGGCGTTCTACCACCTCGCCGGCGGCAATTTGATTGGCGGTTTCCGAATCCAAAATATGAATTCTGCTTTCTTGCGGCTCCATTTTCCGCCTCCTCTCCCAAATCTACCCGACTGTCTACTCCTAGTTCAGTTCTTCCTGCCATTTTTCCAGCAAAAGCAATGCTTCCACCGGACGTAGATTGGCAATATTCAACTGTTGAATTTCTTTTAAAATGGGACTTTCCGTCACAGAGCGACATTCTTCCGATGCCGTCGGAAAATCCGAAAGCGAGATCTGTCCTTCTGTATGGTTGACTTCCAACTGACTGAGAATTTCTTTAGCACGGCGGATAATGGTCTTAGGAAGCCCCGCCAATTCCGCCACATGAATGCCATAACTCTTGTCTGTTCCGCCTTCCACAATCTGCCGCAAGAAAATAATAGAATCCCCCTGCTCCTTAACGGCGACAGAATAATTTTTCACCTGCGAATAAGTATCCGCCAATTGAATCAACTCATGATAATGAGTAGCGAACAATGTCTTAGCGCCCAGAGACGGCTGCAAAATGTATTCCGAAACCGCCCAGGCAATGGACAAGCCGTCATAAGTGCTGGTGCCGCGACCGATTTCATCCAAAATAATCAGACTGTTTTTGGTCGCGTTGCGGATGATGTTGGAGGTTTCGCTCATCTCCACCATAAAGGTGCTTTGTCCCGCGGCCAAATCATCGCTGGCGCCCACTCGAGTAAAAATCCGATCCACCAGACCGATGGTACCGCTTTGGGCAGGGATATAACTACCCATCCGCGCCAGAATTACAGATAAAGCTACCTGACGCATATAGGTGCTTTTACCTGCCATATTGGGTCCTGTGATCAACGCAAACTGCTGCTCCCGCCCATTTAAGTAAGTATCATTGGGAACATAATTTTCTCTTCCCATAGTAATTTCCACCACAGGATGCCGCGCCGC
Organism: uncultured Peptococcaceae bacterium; assembly: GCA_965149945.1. GTDB lineage: Bacteria > Bacillota > Dehalobacteriia > UBA4068 > UBA4997 > JAHZFN01. Next base: position 114,179 of record CBCTTQ010000002.1, read on the forward strand.
TGTCAAAATAATTTCATCTCCATCATTCACCACAGGACGGGCATAGCCGTTTTCAATAGCCAGCGCCGCCAGAGCCACCAAACAATCCAACACCGCTAACGCTTTGGCTGTCCGCTGGATTCGTAAGGTATTTTTGCCGATTTTTTCACGCAGTTTATTAAAAATTTCATATTCCAAATTCGCCAGTTTTTCTCCGGCGCCTAAAATCTTGTTTTCCCATTCTTTCAATTCCTGGGTGATAAAACGTTCGGCATTGACTAAAGTTTGCTTCCGGATATAATGCTCCGGCACCTGTTCCAAATTACTCTTGGTTACTTCCAAATAGTAACCGAACACTTTGTTGAAACCAACCTTCAAAGACTTGATGCCGGTTTTTTCTCGCTCATCAGCCTCCAATCGCAATAGCCAATCTTTACCCTCTCCGGTAATATATCGCAATTCATCGACTTCCTCGTTAAAGCCGTCCTTGATCAAATTTCCTTCCTTGGAAGAAACCGGAGGATCGTCCTTCAATGTCGCGTCAATCACCTGATAGAGATCTTCCAAAGGATCCAATCCGTCAAACAAACGCTTAAAAATTTCCGCGTTCAAAACAGCGACCAAACTCAAAATATCCGGCAAACGACCAAAAGATAATTTCAACGCCGACAAATCCCGCGGTGTCGCGTTACCGTAAACCACCCGCCCGATCAGTCTCTCCAGGTCATAAATTTCTTTCAATTCATTTTTTAAATTTTCATGTACCAGCGGCTGGGCAATCAGATTATCAATTCCGTCTAATCGCAAATTGATATCTTCCGCCCGCAGCAGGGGTTTTTCAATCCAATTTTTCAGCAGTCGGGAACCGGCAGCTGTTTTGGTTTTATCACAAACTCCGTAAAGAGAACCTGCCTTTTTGTGATTACGCATAGTGGCGGTTAGTTCCAAATTGCGTCTGGTATTAGCATCCAACATCAGATAATTGTCGATGCTGTACACCTGTAAATGATTAATATAAGAAAGCTCGCGTTTTTGTGTCTGTTCAATTACCTGCAGCAAAGCGGCCGCCGCCAAAACACCGCCGCTCCAATCCTTCAGTCCCAGCCCTTCCAAAGAGCTTGTCCGAAACTGCGTCATTAACAATTCTTCGGCGTTTTGTCGAACAAACAGTTCGTCTTCCAAAGGCGTCAGCACAATGTTGCTGGATAAATCCCAAGCATGCAGAGAAAAATAGGATTCTTGCATCAATGCTTTCGGCAACACACATTCTCGAGGATGAATCCGGGAAAGTTCATCCCCGATTTTATAAATAGCCTCTTCTCCTGACACCTGAGAGACCATAAATTCCCCGGTAGAAATATCACTGTAAGCAATACCGTATCCACGGACGCAAGGAAACACCGATGCCAAATAATTAGCGCCGCTGTCTTTTAATAAAGTATCGTCTATTACCGTACCGGGCGTAATCACCCGCACAACATCTCTTTTGACTAGACCGCGTCCCGGTTTCGGTTCTTCCAATTGCTCGCAAATGGCCACCTTGAAACCTTGCTCAATCAAACGAGAAATATAAGAATCACAGGCGTGATAAGGGACGCCGCACATGGGAATGCGCCCTTCTTCGCCCGCGTTTTTTCCGGTTAACGTAATCTCCAGCGCCTTGGAACCGACAATGGCGTCTTCTCCGAACATCTCATAAAAATCCCCCATGCGATAAAACAGCAGACAATCCGCATATTCCTTTTTGATTTCATAATACTGTTCCATCATCGGCGTCAGTTTGGTCAACAGAATCCTCCCCGTTCTTCAGAAATTTTTTCAAAAAAGCTTTTCTTTTTTTTCGCTTTCGTATACAATGAAAAGGTAAAAAAACAGATTGCGTCGCAGTCTTTTTTCATTTCATATCAGGCGAAACTCGCAATTTTTCTATTTTTTATCATTTCGTCAAAAGAATTGCGTTTTCCTGCCGGTCTTCAGGAGAGAAAACATGAGTGCTACAACAAAAAAACTGATGAAATATTTTCGCAAAGCCATCATCGACTACAGCATGATCACAGACGAAACCCCTATTATGGTAGGACTATCCGGCGGCAAAGACAGCCTGGCGCTGCTGTATCTGCTCAGCCATTTTTTACCTGCCTCAAAATACAAATACCGACTGGCGGCCGGGCATATCGGATTGGGATTTGAAACAGCGGAAGATGTAGAAAAACTCCGCGCCTATTGCCACGCGCTGGATGTGGAATTTTTCTACGAACCTACCGACATCAGCAAGGTAGTCTTTGACATTCGCCAAGAGACCAATCCCTGTTCGCTTTGTGCTAAAATGCGCCGCGGCGCTTTGAACAGTTTGGCAAAAAAACATGGTTATCATAAAATTGCCTTGGGACATCATTTGGATGATGTGGTGGAAACACTGATGCTGAATATGTGCTTTGAAGGCAGAGTGGACTCTTTCAAACCCGTCACCTATCTCAGCAATCAACAAATCACCGTTATCCGCCCCCTTATCTATATTCAGGAACAAACCATCCGCACCTTTGCCGCGCAAGAGCCCCTTCCTATCGTTCCCAGCTGTTGTCCCGCCAACGGTAAAACCAAACGGGAAGATATGAAAGAACTCATCAGCGACCTTTCCCGTTTTTGTCCCCAGGCACGTTACCGAATGCTGCGGGCATTACAAAATGTACCGGAAAATGAGTGGCGCACCCAAAAAAAAGCGAAAATCAATACCAATTTAAAAGAACAGCCCCCCCTGCGGGTCAGTCGCTGCTTGCTGGGAGAAGCCTGTCGCTATAACGGCGAAGCCAAAGGAAACGAAGCTGTCATTCGTCTGCTGGCGGATCGTCGCCCAGGCGTCGACTATCTGCCCGTCTGTCCGGAATGCGCCGGCGGTCTTCCCATTCCCCGCTCACCCGGTGAAATTGAACAGGGACGCACCGCAGAAGTACTCAACGGTACCGCTCGAATAATCGGTAAACAAGGAGAAGACTACACCGCCGCTTTTCGTCGCGGCGCCGAAATCGTTTTGGAAACAGCCTTGCGGCATCACTGTCGCTTTGCCTTGCTCAAAGAAAACAGCCCTTCTTGCGGAAGCCACCAAATCTACGACGGCAGTTTCAGCGGCAAAAAAATCAACGGCATGGGACTTTGCGCCTACCTCCTGAAACAGCATCACATCAAAGTGTACTCAGAAAAAAACATGGAAGAACTTTTGCAAAAATGGGGAAAATGATTTTGAAAAAAGGAGATTTTTCCACTTTTGAGGGTCGCGTCAATTGACTTCTCGTCCGGCCTATACTATAATGAACTTATCAAGATGAAATGGGAGGAACTCGCTTTGAAATTTAAGAAAAAAACCTTGCTTTTGTTTCTGGCAACCCTGCTGCTGTTTGCCTTCAGCGCCAGCATAGCCTTAGCGGCAGATACAGAAGTAAAAGCCAAATTCTATTCCAAAGACCAAGACAGTAATTATAAGGTGACTGCTATCATCTCCCCTTTGGGTGAGGGACATGATGATCTCAGCTATGTCAGCGATGTTTACCTGCTGGTAACGCGCAACGGCAATGTTTACGAACGAGTGTATTTTCCCGAACATGAACTGACGAAAAATCACACCTCCTCTTCGGCGACTTTATATCTGACCCAAAGCGGTAATTACGACTTTACCATTTGCATGGGCAATGATAATCAGCAAATCGGTATGAGTGTCAGCGACAGCGGCAATACGCCCGCTACTTATTCGTTATCGATTTCCAGCATGGCAGCGCTGAATCCTTTCAGCGATGTGAAAAACAACGCCTGGTATACTGATTATATCTGCACCGCTTATTCCCTGGGGTTGATAAACGGTATGACAGCAACCACCTATTGCCCTAATGAAACCATGACCATCGCCCAAGCAGTCGTGTTGGCCACCCGAATCAATCAGCTGACCACGCTGGGAGAAACCATTGACTACAGTGATTATACGGGAAAATGGTACCAACCTTACTTTGATTACGCCATTGTCCAAGGATTTCTGGATCCGACTTATGAAAGCCAGTGGAATCAAAAGGCAACTCGTTCACAGTTTGCAGATATTTTCGCCAACTGTGTCCCCGATACTTATCTGACCGCTATTCACAACTACAATGACGGAGATATCCCCGACGTAAAATTATCAGACACTAATGGCGCTGATATTTATAAGCTGTATAACGCCGGTATTTTGGAAGGTTCCGATGCCAGTCACAGCTTTCAACCCAACAGCAATATCAAACGCAGTGAAATCGCGGCAATTGTAGTGCGGATGGTAGTAGAAGAAGAACGTCTGGGGTATGTTCCCGACGGTGACGAAGTGGTTTAACCGCCTCATTCAGGCTCGAAAAACAAATAATCGTTTCAGAAAATCCCCAAGGACAGAGAGCATAATATAATCTCTGTCCTTTTTATTTCAACAAAATGACATTCCCTTTTCCGCCGCTTTTTCCTATATAAAACAAATTTTTCAATCCAAACAGATTCGCGGAAAATCGCTTGCCGAAAAAAAGATTTCCGAAACGTTTCGTCTACTCCGACCAATCGTTTCCACCATCCGAAATCACTTCATCACCCATCTTATCGACAGCGCCGCAGGCAGATTATTTCCCTTGCGCTTTTTACCGCGTTACCACTTCTTAGACCCTTCCTTAGCGTCCTAAAGTCATTGGGCAAACAAAAATCCATCGAAAATTCTATACATTTCCTCAATAAAATGAATTTCTTTCCTTTACCGGAATCAAAGTTGACCATAACAAAAACACCACCGCCAAAACCATCGCCAAATAATAAGGCAGATGCAAAATATTGCCGCCGAAAATAACTCTGACCACAAACATCAACACCGGAGAAAGAAATTGCGCTAAATACAATGCGGCAGAGAGCAACGGCATCACGGTAGTGGCGGCTTTTTTCCCTGCTTTTAAAGAGGTCTCGGACATGATAAAAGGAATGCCGGCGCCGCTGGCAAATCCTACAAAAACCGAACCAGCCAAAGTACCGATCCAACCGCCCGTCAAAGCCAATAATCCATAGCCAAGGAGAAAGCACAGCGGCGCCAAAAATTTGGTTTTCCAATCCAGCAATCGCCTTATATAAACAAACAGCAATCCTCCGCAAAAAGCGATGAAATCCATTCCCGCCATGATCACCGCAATATACGATTGGGGAATCAGCCCTTCGGAAGCTGTCTCCAACGCGAAATTGGTAGGATACAGAAAAAAAATAGACATCAACAAAAACATAGCAAAAATATGTACAAAATTGGTACGAAAGATGCTGTGATCTTGTATGGATTCCTGTCGGGATTGATCCCGCTCCGCGGCGTTCTCCGAACTGAGTCGGTCATTGGGCAGAAAAATCAAACATAACACAATGCTGATCAAGCCCAATAAATATACCCAAAAACTGATTCGCCAACTGATTGCAGCCAACAGCCCCGACAACAGTGTGGCAATCACACCGCCCAATTGATTCATGGCGGAAGAGTACCCCATCAAATATACCTGCTGCTCCGAGGCAAAATAATACGCCAGCAATCCCGTAGACATAGGCATGATGATTCCCACGCCGACGCCTACCAATGCCCGCATAAGCAATAATAGGAAAATTTGATCAAAAAGCCCCGCGGTACATCCTCCCACCGTATAAAGCAACAATCCGATGAGCACCAGTGTTTTTGAACCAAACATCCTGCAAAGCTTCGAAAACAAAAAACTTGTTATCACAATGAACAAGGCGGGGATACTGATGATCATTTGAATGAACAATTGATTGCTGTCCGCGAAATATGCTTGAATCACACCGAGCGCAGGTGCCACGGCAGCTCCTGCCATCACCGTCAACAAAGATAAAGACAAAATGCTCACCAGCAATCCTTTTCCGTGTCGTATTTTTTCAGACAAAAAAATCACTCCTTTGCATAAAATCTTCGCGAAAAAAAGAAAATGCGTAAGTCCTTTTGTCTGGACTTACGCATTGATGCCGCTCAACATACTCTTATTTTATCATGTTCCATTAAAAAAAGTCAAAGAAAATTTTATTACTTTTTAGCAAAATCCACCTTGTTTTGAGACAATCCTTCCCTCTTTTCGAAAGATTCCCTATCCCAACCAATCACTTCAGGCGCGCGGGCTCGTTTCTTCCCTCGCTCCCGCAGCAGAGCCGCGGGCAGCTCGTTTATCCTTTAATTTTTGACGCATCGCCGCTCGTTTGGCGTCTCGTTTGCCGTCTCCAAAAAAATCCGGTAACAGCGAAACCAAAAAAGACGTTCCCAAAATCCACAAGAATCCATCGGCGGGGAAACAAAGCATCAGCAACATAGCCACCGCCACCGGCATCCGCATGATGGTGCTCATCAGCGCTGCCGTTACCACAGAACAGCAAAACACCGCGTTGCAGGGAAACACCGCCGCACAAGCATATCCAACACAAACCCCGCAGAAAATCGCCGGGAAAAAATTACCGCCGCGCCAGCCAAATTTTAAACAAAGATGAATCAAAACAATCTTCACTGCTGCTGTTATAAACAATAAACTCGCACTGTACGCTTCCGGCGCGGCGATGAGCTCCGCCATCTCCGCTTCGCCGGAAAACAAGGAAAGAGGCAGCGCCATGCCCATGATTCCTAAAATCAATCCGGATCCTACCGCGCAAAGGAAACGCTTTTCTCGAAAAGGCGCCGCCAATCTGGCAGTCAATCGATCCAGCGCCTTGAACTCCAAACCAAACAGCACCCCGAACACCAACAAAGGTACAAAAAACAACAACTCTCTTTTCCCCACCTGAAAAGCTTCATCAAAACGAGGCAGTCCCGTGCCACCGCCAAAAATCCGTGACAACAAAATGCAAATCAACAAACCGCCGAAAATAGCAAAAATATTTTGTAAAAGCTTCTGCCTCTTTGGCAATACCAGTGTTTCCTGCCCCTCTAACTCCCGTTCAATGGGCCAAACAAAACCAAACAAAGGAGAACCGAATATGATAGATAAAGTAGAAGAAACTCCGATTTCTTTCAGCTGCGCCAATGCCCGATGAGCAAAGCGGAAGCGATCTCCCGCCCAACAGCAAAGCCCCACAATCACGCCGGTCAAACCGGCTTCGGGGCCGACCGACCCACCGAAAATAAGCGGCAAAAGAGCCGCCAACAGCATCATCGGCACTTGCTGATAATGATAGGTTCCGGTGGTTTTCACCTCCGCCATAACCTCTTCTAACTCATCAGGGCAAGAACCGTAATACTTTTGCAACAAACCGATGAGAACACCGCCTATTAAACAAATCAGCAGGGGATAATAAGGGATCCCCCAAAAGGCGGGTAATATTTCCCACAAAAAATCAATACACAGATGCATGACTCGCATAAAACCCCAGATCACCGCGCCGATGACCGCGCCCATACATACCGCCAGTAATACTATAATCAATTGATTTTCCGATGTTCGTTTCACCGTATTTTTGCCCTTCTTTCCTCTGTAATCAGTGTTTTTTCGTATTTTGAGAGCTTGTCTCTTTCATTATAATCAATTCTTTCCAAAAGCACAAGAACCTAAGGGTCCTGCTCCCCTCGCGCATAAAAAAAAGGCTTTAAAAAATTTTAAAGCCTTTTTTTCTTATTTGATCAGTTTGGTAAAACTTTTGAAATTATTTTTGCATAATTTCAGAAATGGCGTCCATGATTTTATCATGACAACCGCCACAGCCGGTAGAGCATTTCGTAATATCCTGTACATCTTTAAAAGCGTTTACCGCGTCTCCGATGCTGCTGCTCTGTTCCAATGCCGCTTCTACATCCGCATAAGATACATTTTTACATTTGCAGATAATGTGTTCTTTGGGCGCGTATTTGTTTACGGGTTTTTCCACCGCTTTTTTCCAAAGACCATGCAGGTTGCAGTAAGCATAGGCGCTCAAAACCTCATCGCTGTCGCAGATCATGAATTCCGCGACGGGTTTTTCACCGACTACCAAAGGTTTGCGCTGATTGCCTTCTTTGGTATGGAGCACAATCCAACCGATATAATGTTCTTCGGCCATGGGGTGTTCCACTTCGCCGACGGAAACCGTTACTTTGTTGCCGTTTACTTCCACAACGGGAACATGTTTTTCTGTCGCGGCGTCAACCGAACCGGGAACCAGTTCGGTCATTTTTTTACCGCAGCAAACCAGCGGCACACCGTGGTCTTCAATAAAGGCGACAATATTGCCGCAGACTTCACATTTAAAAAATTTCAATTCCATGTTATCTCCTCCTTCATGCCTTACTCAATAAATTTTTCCCTTAGCCGAGGGGCTCAAAATCCGCCGCTCCGTGTTTGCAAAGAGGACAAATGAAGTCCGGCGGCAAGGTTTCTCCTTCATATACATAACCGCAGATTTTGCATACCCAGCCTTTTTTCTTCTGAGCAGAAGGCTGCGGTTTGGGTTTAATGTGTTCAAAATAATAAGAATACGTAACAGAAGGAACATCGGAAAGTACCTGTGCCTCTGTCACATCGGCGATAAACAGCGTATGGGTTTCAAATTCCAAGCTGTCCACCACTTTGGCGGAAAGATAGGCGTTGGTATTTTCGGGAACATAGCGCAGACCATTGGCGCTTCGGTCAAAATATCCGCATCCTTCAAATTTATCGGTATCCCGACCGCTGCTGAATCCAAACTGCTGGAACTGGTGGAAAGTAGCGTCCTGGCTCAATACGGACACATTGAATTCGCCGGTTTTTTTGATCACTTCATTGGTGTAGTTGGCTTTATTGATTGCCACCGTAATACGCTTGGGCGAATCAGTCAACTGTGTTACGGTATTCACAATACAACCGCTGTCTCTCTGTCCATCATTGACAGTCACCACATACAGACCATAGGACAGCGTAAACATAGCGGCAGGGTTAATTTCTCCGGGAACATTGTCAGCCACGGCGGATTTTTTCTTGCCGACGGAAGCCGCAATAGCATCCACCAAACGATCCAACGCTTCCAGTTGATCTTCTTTCAAAGAAGACTTGACGGTCAACGGATCGGAAATAAATTCTGTTCCGGGAGTTTTTTCCAAAATTTCCCGCATCAAAGCGCCACTGGTGGGCGCCCAGGAACCGTTTTCAATCAACGCGATTTTACGATTTTGGATATTATGGGCAGCAATGTCATGAAGCAGATTTTCCATCTGTACGAAGATGCCCGCGTTGTAAGTCGTAGAGGCAAATACCAAATGACTGTAACGGAAGGCCGCCGCCACAATATCAGAAGGCGGTGTAACAGATACATCATACATCACGGTTTTGATGCCTTTATCCGCTAATTTGCAGGCAACGATTTCCGCGGTATTTTCCGTATTGCCGTAAACGGACGCGTAAGCGATCATCACAGCGTTTTCTTCCGGTGTATAACTGCTCCAAAGTTTATATTTTTCAATGAAATCATTGAGACGTTTTCTCCAAACAAAACCATGAAGAGGACAAATCATCTTAATATTGACAGTAGAAGCTTTTTCCAGCAAAGCCTGTACCTGCTGACCGTATTTACCGACGATGTTGGTATAATACCGGCGCGCCTCGTCCATAAAATCTCTGCCGAAATCTACTTCATCGGCAAAAATAGGACCGTTTAAAGCGCCAAAGGTACCAAAAGCATCGGCGCTGAAGAGAATCTCTTCATCCAAATCATAGGTAACCATTACTTCCGGCCAATGAACCATCGGAGCCATCAAAAATGTATAAGTGTGTTTGCCGGTGCAAAGGACATCCCCTTCCTCCACCAATTTTACTCGAGAATCAATGTCAAAATCAAAATATTGTTTGATCATCTGGTGGATCTTCGCATTGCAGACAATAGTCACTTCGGGATAGCGCAAAACCAACTCTCCCATTGTAGCGGCATGGTCCGGTTCCATATGCTGCACAACCAGATAATCCAGCTTTCTGCCTTGTAAAACATGGGCAATGTTTTCAAAAAACACCTTGGATACGGCCTTATCCACCGTATCAAACACAACGGTCTGCTCGTCCAACAGCAGATAGGAATTGTAGGAAACTCCATCCGGCACAGAATAAACTCCTTCAAACATGGCCAGACGTCGGTCGTTCCCACCAATCCAAGTCAGATCATCAGTGATTTTTTTCACGCAATACATTCTTGAATACCTCCTTAAATTGGATTTTTCCGCATATGACGCAGAAACGGATAATGTTTATTTTTACTAAATTCTTTGTTCTCTATTCATTTTTCCTTATGTATTTATTGTAAAACAAACCCCGAAAAGGATGTGTAGATTTTTCTACTTTTTCTTGAATAAGATGAAAAAATGCGATATAATTTAAGTATAGACGCGCGATGGAGGAAAAATCATGGAACAAATTGCTCTTTTCAACAACATTCCCTCTGACCAGCTCAATCAATTGCTGGCTTGTTTTCAACCTGTGGTCAAGGAGTTTCAAACAGGGGAAACCATTATGCAAAATTCGTATAACAATAAAAAAATTGGCATTTTGCTCAGCGGCAACGCTCATATGTATTCATTCGACGCGGAAGGGGTTTCCGCGGTACTGGAACATTATACCGTCAATTCCGTCTTTGGGGAATATTTCATGTCTCCCATTGAATCTTTGGAATATCTCATCGAAGCAGACAGCAATTGCTCGGTGCTTTTTATGGATTACCACCACATGATCCACCCCTGTCAAAAAGCCTGCGAACATCATTCCCAACTCATCGGCAACATGATTCAGATGACTGCCCAGAAGGTGCGTCTTTTGACATTGCGTATTAATTTCCTCAGTCAAAAAACCGTACGCCAAAAACTCCTGGCTTACTTGGAACACCAAAGCCTTTTACAACAATCAAAAACCTTCACCATTCCCATTTCTCTGGTAGAATTGGCCGAATACCTTTGTGTCGACCGAAGCGCCGTTATGAAAGAATTGCACCATCTGCGCAATGAAAAACAAATCCTCTCCAAAGGCAGAAAATTTACGCTGTTGGTCTAATTCCATGAAAAGGAGGAATCATCATGGATACCGCTAAAACCATTATTTGCGTGCTTTTATCCATCGCCGGTGTCTTCACTTGCGCAGTAGGAATCATTCTGTGGCAATGGGTACGAGAAATTCCCACCACAGCGGTTTTTTTGGTAGTAGGGTTGTTGTTCATTGCCTGCGGCGTCGGCATTTTAAAACAGCGCGATAAACCTTGATATTTTCACCAATAATAAGTTTCGTCCTTCATTTGGAAAAGGCATGACCCATCAAAAAGTCATGCCTTTTGTTTTTACCTATAAATTTTTCAAATAATCGACATCGTTCAATTTTTCCCATGGATAGGACGGGTTTCCGAAATGACCGTAAACAGCCGTTTGTTGGAAAATCGGTCGCCGCAAACCAAAACGATCGATGATTGCCTGCGGACGCATGTCAAAATGCTCCATCACCGCTCGGGCAATTCGATCATCCGGCAGTCTGCCCGTACCGAAAGTATCCACATAAACAGAAACCGGTTCCGCAATGCCTATGGCATAAGCCAATTGGATTTCGCATTTTTTGGCCAATCCCGCCGCAACAATATTTTTCGCGATATAACGCGCCATATACGTCGCGGAACGATCCACCTTCGTCGCGTCTTTGCCGGAGAAAGCCCCGCCGCCGTGCCGCGCCATGCCGCCGTAAGTATCCACAATAATTTTTCTTCCGGTCAAACCGGTATCCGCCGCCGGGCCGCCTTTGACAAAACGGCCGGTAGGATTGATATGATATTTGGTATCCTTGTCCAACATATCCGCAGGCAAAACAGGTAAAATTACTTTTTCCAACATCGCCTGACGCAATTCCTCAATGGAAATTTTCTCATTATGCTGAGTAGAAAGAACCACCGCTTCGATGCGCAGCGGTTTGTCGTCGTCATATTCCACTGTTACTTGGGATTTACCGTCGGGACGCAGCCAGTTCAATTCGCAGTTTTTACGAACTTCCGCCAAACGCCGTGTTAACCGATGTGCCAAATAAATAGGCAGCGGCATATACTCTTCCGTTTCAGTGCAAGCATAACCGAACATAATTCCTTGGTCCCCGGCGCCTCCCACCAAATCATTGGTACCCAGTGCGATATCGCCGCTCTGCTCATCAATACTGGTAAGCACGGCACAGGTATGCCCGTCAAAACAAACTTCCGCTCGGTCATATCCGATTTTACAAATGGTATCTCGGGCGATTTTCGCGATATCAATATAGCAATCGGTAGAAATTTCTCCACAGATTACCACCATGCCTGTCGTCAAAAAAGTTTCGCAGGCAACACGACCGTTGGGATCTTTTGCCAAGATGTTATCTAAAATCGCATCGGAAATCTGATCCGCCACCTTGTCCGGATGTCCTTCTGTTACAGATTCCGATGTAAACAATTTGCGCATTTGTTCCACCTCGTTTCCTTACAGTAAAGGAGCAATCGCGTCTAAAATATGGTTCGCCGCCTCATCTTTACTGCACTTTCCAAATTCCTGCACCGTGCCGTCCCGCCGCATCACCGTAATCACATTGGTATCCACATCAAATCCGGCATCCGCACGGCTCACATCGTTAGCTACAATAAAATCAAGATTTTTCTCCGTCAATTTAGCTTTAGCGTAAGCTTGTACATCATGGGTTTCCGCGGCAAATCCCACTAAAATCTGGTGTGTCTTTTTCTCTCCCAATTCCCGCAGAATATCGGGATTTTTCACCAGCGTCAGAGTCATTTTTTCCGCTTGTTTTTTTATTTTCACCGGCGAAGGCGCCTTTACCGCATAATCAGCTACCGCCGCCGCCTTAACCACCAGATCTACCTGCTCATATTCCGCCAATACGGCTTGGCGCATTTCCGTCGCCGATCGTACCGAAATCGTTTGAATACGATTTTCGATCACCGGAGGTTTGATGGCGGTAGGACCGCTGATCAAAATCACCCGCGCTCCTCGTTTGGCGGCTGCCCGCGCGATGGCATATCCCATTTTACCGCTGCTGCGATTGGAAATATAGCGCACAGGATCAATGGCTTCTACTGTCGGTCCTGCCGTTACCAGCACTCGTTTATCCAAGAAATCCCGACGGGGCAGCAACGCCTCTGTCAATGCCTTTTGCAACACAGAGAAATCCGGCAGTTTGCCTTTCCCTTCATAGCCGCAGGCCAACATTCCTACGGCAGGTTCCACAATCTGCCAGCCCCTTTGACGCAAAATAGCCAAGTTTTCTTGAGTGGCGGGGTTTTCGTACATATGCACGTTCATAGCCGGAGCCGCCAGCAAGGGACAGTCTGCTGCCAATATCGCCGAAGTCAGCGCGTCATCCGCAATACCATGAGCGGCTTTTGCTAAAAAATTAGCTGTCGCCGGAATCACAGCAAGCAAATCCGCGTTTTCCATCAACGTGATGTGTACCACCTGCCAACCGAATCCCGTCACGAACTCATCTAAAACCACAGGTCGTTTAGAAAGGGTCTGCAAAGTCAGCGGCGAAATAATCTTCGCCGCGTTTTCCGTCATTGCAACATGTACTTGGGCGCCGTTTTTGCTGAGCCAGCTTACTACATCCGCCGCTTTGTAAGCGGCAATGCCGCCGGTGATACCCAGGACGACTTTTTTTCCACTGAACATGTCTGCCTCCCTCGCCTATTCTTCTGTATCTGCCGCTTTTTCAAGGGCCGGTGCGAAATCAGCTTCCGTTTCTTCTCCCCCGGAAGCAGTAGCCCCAACGCCGTCTTCCGTACCTGCCGCCATCGCCTGTAAAGCATCGCCGGCAGTTTCCTGGTTGCGATGACGCCACCGCAATTTGCCATCATAGATTTCATGCAAAGCCCGGGAAACAGGATTTACCGAACCGGAACGGGACAATTCCGGATTATCCTCTGTAATCTGTCTGGCTCGCTTGGCCGCCACAGCGATCAGCGTATATCTGGAATCACACTTTTGTGTCAATTCATCAATATAAGGTTTATTCATCATAACTCGATCGCCTCCTGATCATGTTCTCACATTAAAACAGAGTTCTGTTTATTGTTCTAAAAGCCGTTTAATTTCAGCAACAACACGGTCTACCTGATCATTGACAACGACATAATCATAGTATTTCCGTTGTTCGTATTCATAAGCAAACCCATCCAGGCGTTTGCGAATAACTTCATCACTGTCCGTTCCCCTGCCTCGCAGACGAGATTCCAATTCCTCTGCGCTGGGCGGCAGTAAAAAGAATAAGCGAGCTTTCGGCATTTTTTCCTTAACCTGCTTAGCGCCTCTGGTATCAATATCCAGCAGCACATGATAGCCGGCATCTATCTCGGCAAGCACGGAAGAACGTAATGTTCCGTAATAATTGCCATACACCTTTGCCCATTCCAGAAATTCGTCGTTTTCGATTTTTTTCTGAAAATCCTCCACAGAAAGGAAATGGTAATGGATTCCGTCTTTTTCCCCTTCTCGTCTGGTTCTGGTGGTGGCGGAGACCGAAAATTTAAAACGCTCATCTTCCAGCAAACGCCGACAGACCGTTCCTTTTCCGACACCGGACGGTCCGGATATAACCACTAACAGCCCTCTGCGATTTGACATTTTTCAATCCTCCGGATCTTCCATACTACTCATATCTTCTTTAAAATGAATAAAACGATGCGCGACGGTCTCGGGCTGCACCGCTGATAATACCACATGACCGCTATCAGTAATGATAACCGCTCGAGTACGGCGCCCATAAGTCGCGTCTACCAAAAGCCCTTTATCGCGAGCATCCTGAATGATCCGCTTAATAGGGGCAGATTCCGGGCTGACAATCGCTATCACCCGATTTGCGGAAACAATGTTTCCAAAGCCGATATTGATCAAATTAACTGCCATAGCCAAGAGACCCCTTTACTTATTTTTTTAATCTGGCCAACAGTTCGCTCATCTGACGGCTGCCCAACCCTTGGATTCGGCGAGCCTCGTCAATGCCCACTTCTTCCATAATTTTGGCAGCGGTCACTTTGCCCACTTGGGGCAGGGATTCCAACAAATATTTCACTCTCATTCTGCTCACAACTTCATTATCTGTATCTTTTAACACTTCTTCCACAGTGATTTTCCCGGATTTTAATTGATTGCGCAAAGCGGTTCTTTTACTTCTCATCTGTTGCGCTTTGGCCAATGCTTTTGCTCTTTCTTCTTGAGACAAATTAGGAATAGTCATTTTTGTTTCCTCCATATTCATTATTAATTTTCTCTGAATTCATCCTCGATGATATCTGCCGTACCATATAAAATTACTGCTTATCCGAGCCGCGCTTTACTCAATATTTTGCACTTGCTCACGAATTTTTTCCAATTCGCTTTTTACATCGATCACCCGTCTGCTGATCAACAAATCATTGGCTTTAGAACCGATGGTATTGATTTCCCGATTCAACTCCTGCATTAAAAAGTCCAGCTTTCTACCTACCACAGCATTCTCGGACAAGAGTGTTTCCAACTGAAAAAGATGGCTGTCCAGACGGGTCAATTCTTCCGCGATGGAAGCTCTATCCGCAAAATAAGCCACCTCATTGGCAAATTTTGTCTCATCCAACAATGTCGCGTCCGTCAGCAATTCCGTTACCCGAGTTTCCAGTTTTTCCTGATACTCTGTCACCACCAGCGGCGCTCTTTCCGCAATTTCTTTCACATAATCGAGCACCGTTACCCGTCTCCGCAACAAATCGGCAGCCAGCTTATCCCCTTCCGTCTGACGCATTTCCACCAGACAAGTCATGGCTGTGCCCAAAGCTTCCTGCATCAATGTCCAAATGGAGTCCAGATCATCATCTGTTTTTTCCATTGTAAAAATTCCAGGCAAACGCACCATGTGCTCCAATGTCACTTCCGACGGAATACCGCAAAGTTCCGCGATTTCCCGCATACTTCGACAATAAGCCAAAGCCAGCTCCTTGTCAGTTTTCAGGGTTTTCTGGCGGTTTTCGGTTTCCTCTAATGTCACAAACACATCCACCCTGCCCCGCTGAACATAATTGTTAACAAATTTTTTGACTGAATCTTCCAATGCCACAATCTGCCGCGGCATTCTCGGAATCACATCAAGGTATCGATTGTTAATGGATTTTGCTTCAATAGTAATTTTATAATCAACAGAGGAAGCCTCTCCTCTGCCAAATCCAGTCATACTCTTAACCAAAATGGTTCCTCCTAATTTCTATTCTGAAAAACACCAATTGTTCAGAAAAAAGCTTAACTTTTTATTACTTCCATAAAATTTCCTTTTTTCCTGCCCAATCCGCAATTTTTCAAGAAAATAATTGATATTTTCCCTTCTCTCTTGTATTTCAAAAAAAAATGAACTACAATAAAATCAAAGAGATTTATTTACACACGGAATAAAAAAGCAGGTGAAGAAAAAATGCCCTTTGACAGCTTATGCATGCACAGCGCCGTCCAAAGCCTCGCTTCCCAAATCATCGGGGCAAAAGTGCTGAAAGTGCAACAGCCTGACCATCATACCATCATTCTCCGTCTCTACGGCAATGGCGCCAATCGAAAATTGCTCCTTTCGGCACATCCCGTTTTCGGCCGCATCCATCTGACGGAAGAGACCCTAAAAAATCCGACCACCCCGCCCATGTTTTGCATGGTGTTGCGGAAATATCTGGAAAACAGCCGTATCCGCGCCATCTCACAGGTGGGCGGAGAACGCGTCGTTCATTTGGACTTTGATGCCAACAATGAAGTGGGCGATCCCATCGTTTGTCGTTTGGTGCTGGAAATCATGGGCAAACACAGCAATTTGATCCTCATGGACCCCCTTACTCGAAAAATCTACGACGGTATCCATCGATATTCTCACAGTGTTTCCCGCCACCGAGAAGTACTGCCCGGTTGCCCCTATCTGCCGCCTCCCCCCAATAACAAAGTAGAAATTAACAGTCTCGATGAAGAGTCTTTCATTCAGATTCTGCTAAAAGCGCAAGAAGAAGGAGAAACCCGCCTAAAAAATATCCTTTACCAAAAAATCAATGGCATCTCGCCTTTTTTGGCTCAAGAACTGATCGTCCGCGCTAACCTCGTCAACGAGGATCCGGATACCTTCGGCGAGTATGAATATCTCAAACTCTGGCAGGCAATCAAAGAAATCGAAGATATCCAAACACACGGCGACTATCATCCCGTTCTTTTGAAAAATGAGTTTCAATATTATGATTATTATCCAATCCCTTTAGTTTCCGTCCCTCGGGAACAGCAAATTCCTCAAGCGGATATCTCCAAAATGCTGGATTTTTATCATAAAGTACTCCATGAGCAAGAATCCTTCCAGGGAAAACATCGAGAATTACTGAAACAAATTCATAAAGAAGAACAACGTCTTAATAAAAAAATCGCCTTGCAGGAAGCCGATTACACCACTTCAGTCAACGCGGAACGCTTCAAAGAGATGGGCGATTTGCTTACTACCTACCTGTATCTGCTGGAAAAAGGCATGGCTGAAATTGATTTGCCAAGTTTCTATAATCCGGAAGAAACCGTTCATATTTCCTTACTTCCGGAGCTTTCTCCCATGGAGAATATCAAACGCTATTACCATAAATTCAATAAAGCCAAAAACGCTCAACGCCAAATCGAGACCCATCTGCAAGAAAACCGAACAGAGTTGGAATATGTGGAAAGTTTGCTGCTGGAGTTGGAAACCGCCGCTGACCTGAGACAATTGGCGGAAATCAAAAGCGAAATGGCAGAAAGCGGCTATCTGAAGGCAAAACCGGAGAAAAAACAAAAGAAAAAAGCTGTTCCATCAGAAGAACTACCTCCCAGACGCTACCGTTCTTCCGACGGCTATGTGATTTTGGTAGGCAGAAACAACCGACAAAACGATAAACTAACTCTGAAAATCGCCAGAAAAAATGATATTTGGCTCCATACACAAAAAATTCCCGGCAGCCACGTCATCATCAAAAAACAACCGGATCAGGCTATCAGCGATATCGCACTGCTGGAAGCGGCACAACTGGCCGCCTACCACAGCAAAGCCCGTTTGAGCGCCCAGGTTCCTGTAGATTACACCCAGGTATCGCAGGTAAAAAAACCCAACGGCGCCAAGCCGGGAATGGTTATTTACTTCCAGCAGAAAACCCTTTATGTCACCCCTAAAGAAATTGAGGAAGAAACGGAAACAGATTCCTAATCCGCAAAACATCCGTAATCGAACCGCCACGATCGACAATCAAAATCAAATACTTTATCAAAAAAAGACGACCTCGCGGGGTCGTCTTTTTAACTTCGAAAACGTTATCGATACTTTTTGGTGCAGGCCGCGGCAACAGAGCCGGCGCCGATATGACAGGAAACACTCAAAGAAAGAGGCGCCAACCGTACTTCGTGACCGGGAAATTGCATCTCAATCTCCTTTTTCCAAGCCAGCCCGATGGCGGGATCTCCCGTATAGGCTGCTTCCAACTCTATTTTGCCTTCCTCATATTCTTTCGCGAATCGATTGGTCAAGTCATCCCGCAGCGCTTTGATGATCCTATTTCTTGCCTGGACTTTGCCGCGACATTTAGCATACGCGTCCAACTTACCTCCTTGAATCTGCAAAACAGGCTTCAGTCCCAGCACCTCTCCGATGGCTGCCGCCGCGGGGGTAATTCGTCCGCCTTTTTTCAAATATTTTAAGGTATCCAGCGCGATATAGATACTGCTGTTTTTTTTGTCCGCTTCCAGATAATCTTTAATCTCCGACGCACTGCGACCTTCTTCGAACAACTGCCGCGCGTCAAGAATGCTGCGCCACAAAGTAACAGAAATCCGCTGATTATCCACTACGTACACTCGTCCTTCATATTGCCGCGCCAACATTTTGGCGGCATCGCAGGAAGAACTCAATCCACTGGACATGGGAATATGCAAGAGCGTCTCCGCTTCTTCCAGCGCCTGATCCCAAAGAGCCGTTACCTCGCCGGGCGACGGGGCGGAAGTACTGATGTCCACTCCCTGTTCCAGCTTTTCATAAAAATCTTTCTGCGTCAAAGTAATATCCTCATAAAACAATTCTTTATCGATATAAAACGGCATCGGTAACACATAAATGCCCATTTCTTTGGCTTGTTTCTGGGTAATGCCGCTGTTGCTGTCCGTCACAATCGCAAGTTTTTTCATACTCGCACCCTCTCTCATTTCATTTCCTACCCCATCCTCACATTCGCCGTGGCGGATTCGGCAAAGGGGAACATCCGCGAAAGATGCTCCCGGTCAATTCTTTTTTTATTATACTCTACCATACCGCCCACCGTCAACAGTCATTCTCGAACAGCTCTTTTCCAAAAAAGAAACCACCCTTTTTACGGTTTCACGCTGTCCAGCCAACTCAGCACATCCTCGTAAACTTGTCCCTTTTCCTTTTCATTTAAAATTTCATGACGCATTTTCGGATACAATTTACCTTCAATCCGCCGATAGCCCCGCTTTCGCAAAAAATTTATGCTCTTGCGCCAAGCACGGGGACTGATGATAACAGGATCTTCCGCGCCGGCAAGAAACAAAATAGGCAAATCAGGCGCCGCCATTCGCCAACCCCGCGGCGTATACACTTCCCGCATCAATTGCAACAAATTCAAAAAGCCATTTAAAGTAAAAACAAATCCGCACAGGGGATCCTCTTCGTAGAGGCGCACCGATTGCCGATCACTGCTGAGCCAAAGCTTCGGAGAAGTACCATCCTCAAATTTTTTGTTTCCTTTCCCCGTTGCCAATCCATTAATAAAATCGCTGCGGTAACGATCTCCCCGTCTGCGAATGCCCTGACGAACGATCCAAAGCCCCAATCCCAGATTGCCCCGTCGGCTGGGAGAACCGCAGACAATCAAACCATCCAATTCTCGATCATACCATTTGAGAACATTCCGCACCACCAAAGAACCCATACTATGCCCAAATAAAATCAAAGGCAATCCCGGATAGCGCGCCTTAACCCATTGCGTAATCCAACGCGTGTCTTCTACCATAAATTTGCCCGTCTCATCATAAAAATATCCCAGATCCTCCTGGGAATGAACGCTTTCTCCATGACCGCGATGATCATGAATGACCGTCACATAACCATGATCCGCCAGCGCATTCATAAAATCATAATACCGTTCCTTGTGTTCGGACATGCCGTGAACCAACTGCACAATACCGACGGGGGGTTCTTCCGGCGCCATCACCGCCACACCCAAAGGCAAACCGTCACAGGGAGAATTCACTTTCAACTGTTGAAATTTCATGTTTTCCTCCTTTTGAAAACAACACCATCACTGTTTTATCTGATTATTTTCGGATAACTTCTCATTCCGTTCTTTGTTTCCCGGCAATCTGTCTGGACACTTTCGCTGTCCAAATCTCATTTTCAGGATTTCAAAAAAAATACTTTCTATACATCTCAAAACAAGATATCCCTATAAAAAACAAGATATCCCTATAAAAAAACAGAGCCTCGCGGCTCTGTTTTCCCTCATGCTTTCGTAATTTCTTCCACCACCAGACGCGCCGCATTAATGGGATTCTCATGGGTAGTGATAGGACGACCGATTACCAAATAATTGGCGCCGGCTTCCACCGCTTCCCGCGGGGTCATGATACGACTTTGGTCGTTGGCCGCCGCCCAACGGGGGCGAATTCCCGGTGTCACAATGACCAAATCTTCACCGCACGCTTGGCGAATGGCACGAATTTCCCTCGGAGAAGCCACTACGCCGTCCATACCGGATTCCTGCGCCATTTTTGCCCAATGCACCACTTGATCGACCACCTGACGATGAATCCCGATTTCCTGTTCGAATTCCTCCTGGCTAATGCTGGTCAGCACCGTTACCGCCAGTGCAATAGGATTTTTCAGACCTTTCGCTGCCGCTGCTTCCGCCTTGGCGGCGGCTGTCGCCTGCAGCATTTTGGCGCCGCCTCCGGCATGCACCGTAAACATAAACGCTCCCCGTTCCGTGATTACCTTAGTGGTTTGGGCAACCGTGTTGGGGATATCGTGAAATTTCAAATCCACAAAAACCTTGCCGCCTGCCGCCTGGATATCATGGATAATATCGGGACCTTCCGCATTATACAATTGCAGCCCGATTTTAAAAGCCCCCACCTCATCATGGAGCTTGTCTACCAAAGCCATTGCTTCCGCCCTGGTAGGGACATCCAGTGCAACGATGATCTTTTCTTTTGCTTCCCGCGGGGAAATGGTCATTCTGTTCTCCCTCCTTAAAAACGCCCCGATGCGGCGTCCCGAGGTTTTGAACCTGCTGGTGCAGGTGGGTATCCTCAGAACGGCTTCCACAGTCCACCGAGACGAGGCATTGTGTCTGCCGCCCTATATGGATTCCCTTATATAAGGTGTTGGCTCAAAACGAATCGGTCACGCCCGCATCAAGGGCTACTAGTATTATATCATAAATCAACGGGAAAATGCGCAGATTTCACAAAATTATTCCGCACTGTTTTCCTTCTGTTCTTTTTTCTTTTGTTTGATATTAACTTTGATGTTCAATTCACGCAGCTGTTTGTCTTCCACCGGACTGGGCGCCAAAGTCATCATATCAGAAGCGCTCTGAGTTTTGGGGAAAGCGATTACGTCACGAATACTGTCCCGTTTGGCCATTAACATAATCATTCTGTCCAGACCGAAGGCGATGCCGCCATGGGGCGGAACCCCATATTCAAAGGCATCCATCAGATAACCAAAGTTTGCTCTGGCGGTTTCCTCGCTCATACCCAACAGTTTAAACATGGCTTTCTGCACTTCATTGCGATGGATACGAATAGATCCGCCTCCCAGTTCCACTCCGTTCAGGATCATATCATAGGCTTTGGCGCGGACTTTGCCGGGATCGCTTTCGATATACGTCAAATCCTCATCCATCGGCGAGGTGAAGGGGTGATGTTTGGCAACATAACGTTTTTCTTCTTCATCCCATTCCAACAACGGAAATTCCGTTACCCAGGCAAAATTGAACTCATCGGGATTGATAAGATTTTCTTTTCTGGCAATTTCACAGCGCAAATGTCCCAAAGCATCCGCTACAATGCCGGGTTTGTCAGCAACAAACAGCAACAGATCGCCTTGTTCCGCACCCATTCTTTCCCCGATGGCGGCCAGCTGTTCTTCTGTGAAAAATTTGGTAATAGAAGATTTGATGCCGTCTTCCGTATACTGCATCCAAGCCAATCCTTTGGCTCCGTAAATCGCTACATATTTCGTCAAAGCGTCAATTTCCCGACGGGAATATTTACCGCCGCCTTTGGCGTTGATTCCTTTAACACGACCACCGTTTTTGGCAACATTGGCGAATACTTTAAAGTCACTGTCAATCACCAAATCCGCCACATCCACCAACGGAATGTCAAAACGCAGATCCGGTTTGTCAGAACCGTATTTTTCCATCGCTTCTTCATAGGTAATTCTCGGAAAAGGCGCGGGAATATCCACACCCATGGTCGTTTTAAAAATATGCTGAATCAATTCTTCCATCATGGTCTGAATGGTTTCTTCCTCGATGAAAGACATTTCAATATCCAACTGGGTAAATTCCGGCTGGCGGTCTGCCCGCAAATCCTCGTCACGGAAACAACGCACAATCTGGAAATATCGATCCATGCCGGACGCCATCAAAATCTGCTTATACAGCTGAGGACTTTGGGGCAACGCATAAAATTCACCCGGATGCACACGGCTGGGCACCAAATAGTCACGGGCGCCCTCCGGCGAGCTTTTCCCCAGCATCGGGGTTTCAATTTCCAAAAAGCCTTTCCGGTTCAGGAAATCACGCATGGCAAAAGCCACCTGATGTCGCAGTATTAAACATTTCTGCATTTCAGGACGACGCAAATCGATATAGCGGTATTTCAAACGTACCAGTTCGTCACAAACCACGCCGTCTTCCACATAGAAAGGCGGTGTTTTGGCTTCACTCAGCACCTTCATCGCCGTGATATAAACTTCAATCTCACCGGTTTTCATTTTAGGATTGACGGTGCCTTCAGGACGAGGCCGAACAGTTCCCGTCACCGCAATGACATATTCGGAACGAATTCGTTCCGCTTTGGAAAATACATCTTCACCGCTGGCAGGATCAAACACTACCTGCACCAGACCGCTGCGATCTCGCAAATCCACAAAGATCAACCCGCCGTGATCACGACGCCGCTGCACCCAGCCCATCAATACTACTTCCTGCGCGTTTTGCGCCATGGTTACTTCTCCGCACATATGGGTTCTTTTCAACCCGGCTAATGCTTCTGCCATCTTTTTCCCTCCGTCTTATGATTTTAGCTTTTTCTTCGCATGTACTTTGTTTTATCTTAAATGTTCCAGCAAGGCTGCCGCCGTTTGTTCCAGAGAAACTTCTGTCTGGCTGCTGTCCGACATATCTCGGATACAGGCCACGCCTTTGGCAATTTCATCTTCACCCAGAATCACGGTGTATTGCACATGATATTTATCCGCATATTTCATCTGCGCTTTCAAACTGCGTTCCAACAAATCCATTTCCGCGCGTACGCCCTGCTCCCGTAGCTGGTTCAGCAAACGAAACGCCGGCACCCGAGTCACATCTCCCAGAGTAGCGATAAACACTTCTTTGTCGTTGTTAACAGGAATTTGGATGTTCTGTACGTCCAAACAGCTAAATACCCGTTCCATCCCTTGGGCATAGCCTACGCCGGGAATCGAACGGTCGCCGATTTCCCGCAGCAGCCCGTTGTAACGGCCGCCGCCGCAAACAGCGCTCTGCGCGCCGATACCGTCCATGTGAATTTCAAAGGCTGTATTGGTATAATAATCCAACCCCCTCACCAATCGATTGTCGATGGTATAAGGAATGCCCGCCGCGTCCAAATACTGCTGAACAGCGGCAAAATGCGCCTTGCAGTCATCACAGAGACAGTCCAGTGTAGTGGGCGCTCCCTGTGTCAGCTCCTGGCAAACGGGACTTTTGCAGTCCAAAATCCGCAACGGATTTTTTTCAAAACGCCCCTTGCAAGTATCACAAAGCTCTTCATACCGCGGACGCAAAAATGCCTGCAGCTTTTCCCGGTGCCGAGGGCGGCAATTGGGACATCCCACACTGTTCAAATGGACTTCTAATCCTTTCAGTCCCAGACGGCGATAAAATTCCCACGCTAACGCGATGATTTCCGCGTCAGCGGCAGGGGAATCAGTACCGAAACATTCCGCGCCAAACTGATGAAACTGTCGGAATCTACCGGCTTGCGGCCGTTCATAACGAAACATGGGACCTAAATAATATAATTTTGTAGGCTGCGTATTGGCAAACAGCTTATCCTCAATGTACGCGCGGGCGGCTGCCGCCGTGTTTTCCGGACGCAGCGTAATGCTTCTGCCGCCGCTGTCCTCAAAGGTATACATTTCCTTTTGTACAATGTCGGTGGTATCGCCTACTCCTCTTTGAAATAACTCTGTATGCTCAAAAATCGGTGTTCGAATTTCTTCATACCCGTAATCTTTGCAGAGATCCCGCAAAATCTGCTCTACATACTGCCACTTGGCGGTATCTTCCGGCAGAAAGTCATTGGTACCTCTCGGTCGTTTGACAGCCATAAGCTACCTCCTTTTTTATCATTCCCGAATCAGGAGATCTCACCCGTTTTTTTCCATAAAAAAATCGCCCCCGGAAAAGGGACGAGAAAAACCCGTGGTGCCACCCTAATTAAGTTCTGCGAACTCACTTCATTCGATAACGGCAGCCCTTGCTGCCGGGCATTCTTTGCAAATGCCTGCTCCGCGGTGTCCTTTTTATCAATGACCGCAGCGGTTTCCCAGCCTTGCACCGCCTCTCTGGAGCCGTCTTTTCTTTGATAAAAACCCGTTTCATCGCTTTTTGCCGATTGATTTGTTCGATAAGTCCTCTTAAGGAGTCCTTTGGACTCCTTGAACGACGAAATTTTTCGCACACATTCCCAAACTTACCTAAGTATATACTATCATTCTTTCCCTGTTTCGTCAATTCATTTTCTGTTTTTTCTTTTTCTCATCCCCAAAAAACAGACGGCGCCTGTCTGACTATCCAAAACTCGAACACCGCCTGCATTTTCCGCCTTTAATCCCGAAAGAGGATCAACCCCAAATAAGTCACGGTACCTTCGCCATTATCGTATTTGACACCGGCGGCTTTAGCTACGGCGCTTACCAACATGCCATATCCCTCAACAGAAGGGTGCATTTTTTCCGGAAAGCGACAGGGCGCGTCGGGATAAGTACACTGTTCACAGAGATCGCACCCCTCCACATCCAAAATAAGGTAATCTTGGCAATAGTCGCAGATTTTGTCATTCAAGGCGGAACAGACTTTTTTAAACTCTGTCAGCCCTTTCATCATTCCTTTCCAATCGAAAGGAGAACGCAGCTGATACTTCCCTGTAAACATCAGTCCTCGATCATAGGACAATACCTTTTCCCGGCACTCTTCCAAAGTTCCGACTCCGGGCGGACAAGCCCAGGAAGTGCCATATTTACGACAATCATTTTTTTTACAGATTTCCCGTACTTCTTCTAAGAAGACCAGATCCTTCGTGTCTACCAAGCCATATTCCCAAATCCCAGGCAATTCCGCCATTAATTTTTTATAATCAAACATTATTTCCTCCAGAAAAACAATTTTCTTCCAAGAAAAAGACACCCTCCGGGTGCCTTTTCGGAGAATTTCCGCATTTATTGCAAAAACATATTGGTTTTCTTTTCTTCCCCAATGGTGGAAGAAGGCCCATGCCCCGGCAAGACCACCACATCATCCCCCAAAGGAAGCAATTTTACACGAATGCTGTCAATAATCTGCTGAAAGCTGCCCCCGGGAAAGTCTGTACGACCGACAGATCCTTTGAACAAGGTATCTCCGGATAATAAATATTGGTTTTCCAGCAGCAGACAAACACCGCCCTGAGAATGACCGGGAGTATGGAACACCTGAATTTCCATGGTTCCCAGCATCAAGGACGCCCCGTCTTCCAACCAGCCGTCCGGTTCGGTCGGTTCTACCGATTCAATCATTCTGGTATAATCCTTCGCCAGCATCGGAGCGTCTGCCCGATGGATATAAAGTTTGGCTTCCGGGTAATCCCGCAGAATATCGGCATTATGATAGATATGATCCCAATGACCATGAGTATTGACCAATAACACCACTCGGCTGTTTATCTCCGCTTTCACTTCGTTTAAATATTTTTTTATACGAGAATAGCTTCCTCCCGGATCCACCACCATTGTCACCCGATCTTTCACATTGGTGACAATATAACAATTGGTGCCGATGGGACCCACTTCCAACCGCTCAATCCATAAGGAATCATTACCAAAACGCATTGTCTCACTCCTTGTCTTTTTCAGAAAAGTTTTTTACTGTCCAAAAGCAGCGTTACAGGTCCGTCGTTGGCAATATCCACCAACATGTCTGTCTGAAACACTCCTGTCGCAACGGAAATGCCGGCATCCCGCAGCGCCTCTACAAAGCGCCGATAAAGAGGATCTGCCGTTTCCGGACGCGCCGCCTCCGTGAAACCGGGACGGCGACCGTGACGACAGTCACCCAGCAGCGTAAATTGAGAAACCGCCAAAATTTCGCCGCCTTTTTGCAACAGAGAGCAATTCAATTTTCCCGCTTCGTCTTCAAAAATCCGCAAATTAGCGATTTTCTCCGCCAGATACAGACTGTCGGTTTCGGTGTCGCCTGCCGCTACACCCAACAGCACCACCAGCCCTTTGCCGATACTGCTCACCGTTTCTCCCGTTTCCTGTAAAGTTACCGCTGCTCTGGCCACGCGTTGTACCACAGCTCTCATCCTTCATCCCTGCCATTTCATTTTTTCTTGCCGCTCATTTGGGCCTTGTTTTGTCCTTTCGCATAAACGCGGCTCACTTCTTCAATGCCTTTAATTTTGCGCACCTTGTTCATGATATATTCCAATTGTTCCAAATTTTTAATTTCCAATTTGATTCTGCCGGTAAAATGCTCATTTTGATCCACATCAAAGTTCACGCCGTTGATTACTGTTTTGGTTTCGGAAATGGCAGACATCACATCCATCGCTAAACGAGTTCTTCTGGTACCTTCCACAGCGATTTCCGCCTGGAAAATGCTTCTGCCGTCGGTTCCCCAACGTACATCCACAAATCGTTCCGGCTGATGTTCAGCATAATATTTCATGTTGGGACAATCCACCCGATGAATGGAAACCCCTTTACCCCGAGTAATATAACCGACAATTTCATCACCGGGCAGCGGATTGCAGCAATTAGCTAATTTCACCATAACATCGGAAACACCCCGCACAGTGATGCCTTTGCTGGTATCGCTGCCATCTTCAGAGAAAGGTTTAAAGCGCATCTCTTTCACTTTATCCTTTTCTTTGGTTTCCGGCACAATGCTTTTCCGCAACCGTTCATCATCACGGATTTTGGAAATAACCCCCAGAGTGGTGATAGCATTGGTAGCAATCGCTACCATCAAATCATCGCTGGAAACATATCCACAGCGTTTGGCGATATCGTTCATCTTTTCTACTTTGAACATATTTTCCAAATTGAATTCCTGGCGTTTGGCTTCTTTTTCCAACATTTCCCGCCCTTTTTGAATCACATGTTCATCCCGTCCTTCTCGACGGAACCATTGTCGAATCTTATTTTTCGCCTGGGTGGTTTTACAAATTTTCAGCCAGTCACGACTGGGGCCGCTGCCGCGGGTTGTCAAAATCTCCACGATATCCCCATTACTCAATTTGGTATCCAACGGCACAATACGACCGTTGATTTTAGCGCCGACACACTGGTGCCCCACCTGCGTGTGAACACGATAAGCAAAGTCAATGGGACAGGCGCCCGAAGGCAACTCATACACATCCCCATTGGGGGAGAACACAAAGACCGATACTTCGTCAATAAGGTCGCCTTTGACATCATCCACAAATTCCTGCGCGTTAACTTCTTGCTGCCAGTCTAACATCTGCCTCAAGAAATTCAAACGATTGTCGCTGGCAGTATTGCCCTGTGTGCCTTCTTTATATTTCCAATGAGCGGCGATGCCGTATTCCGCCAGTTTATGCATTTCCCAGGTACGAATCTGTACCTCAAAGGGGTGCCCGGACGTACCGATTACCGTAGTATGAATGCTCTGGTACATATTGGCTTTGGGCATAGCGATATAATCTTTAAAACGACCGGGGATCGGCTTCCAAATGGTATGCACCACGCCCAACGCCCCGTAACAGTCTTTGACACTGTTGACAATAATACGCACCGCATGAATATCATAAATTTCCGAAATATCCTTCATCTGCTTCTGCATTTTTCGATAAATGCTGTAAAAATTTTTCGGTCGTCCGCTGATATCCGCTTTGATATTGACTTTTTCCAAACCGAACCGCAATTTCTCAATAATGGTATTGAGATATTGTTCCCGTTCCGTTCGTTTCATATCAATTTCTTTGACCAGCTTAAAATAAGCTTCCGGATCTAAGAATTTTAAAGACAAATCTTCCAGTTCCCACTTGATCTTATAAATCCCCAAACGATGCGCCAGAGGAGCAAAAATTTCCAATGTTTCCAGTGCGATTTCTTTTTTACGCAGATCGGAGTGGTGACTGTCCAGCGTTCGCATATTATGCAGACGGTCGGCCAGTTTGATCAAAATAATCCGCACGTCTTTTGCCATCGCCAAAAACATTTTTCGCAGATTTTCCGCATGGTGCTCTTTTTTGGAACGATATTCCAATTTATCCAGCTTGGTTACTCCATCAATCAGGACTTTCATATCGCTGCCGTATTTTTCCGCGATTTGATCCAAGGTCACGTTGGTATCTTCAACCACATCGTGCAGCAAACCGGCCATGATGGTAGTATCGTCCATATTCAAATCCGCCAAAATATAGGCCACATTTAACGGATGGATAATATAAGGCTCTCCGGAATCTCGTTTCTGTCCTTCATGACATTTTGCTGCCAATTCATAGGCCGAACGGATTAGGGGTTCATTGCAAGTGGCATTATAAATTTTGATTTTATCAATAATCGCATCAATTGTGATTTTTTTAGAATCAACTGTTTGCATCGCGTTCCCTCCATCCATTTCATAAACATCAAAAAGGGATTTACCCATTTAGAGGAAATCCCTTTTTATCATATCATATTCCAAGACAAAATGGTAGTGATTTTTTATATCTTCCCTATGGATTCTCATCAAACTCTCTGTCTTGTACCTTGAATTCTTTCCAGTTCTTCCAATAAATAATCATTGAGGATGCGAATATACGTACCCTTCATACCCAAAGAACGTACCTCTACCACACCGGCGCTCTCTAACTTGCGCAGAGCGTTGACAATAACCGAACGGGTGATGCCCACCTTATCGGCGATTTTGCTGGCAACCAAAAGCCCTTGTGTATCGTTAAGTTCTTTGAAAATATGCTCTACCGCCTCCAATTCAGAATAAGACAGGGTATCAAAGGCGATTCCCACGATGGCTTTTTGACGGGAAACTTTTTCAATCTTTTCGACTTTTGCCCGCAGGATTTCCATACCCACCATGGTGGCGCCATATTCCGCCAGCACTAAATCCACATCATCAAAAGTGTTGGTTTTGGAAAAAATCAAGGTCCCCAATCGCTGTCCGCCTCCGATTACCGGCACAATCGCGGTATAGTCATACGGACGGAAACACGTCCTGTCCCGAACCAAAAGACAGTTTGGTTCGCGATTCATATTGGTTTTGGTTTCAGTGATATTCAACAAATACTCATTATAAACTTCCGGGAAATGAGATTCATCCCGAACAATTTCATCCATTGTAGGACAATAAAAATTCGCCGTGAAGGCGTGTCCCAGCACCTTTCCTTTTTTCCCAATAATATAGACATTGGAATTAATGGTTTCAGATAATTTCTCTGCCAATTCGCTGAAACTGATGGGATGTCCTCCGGCTTTTTGAATAATCCGATTCAAACCTCTCGTTTTTTCTAGCAAATCTCTCATGAATTCCACACCTCTTTAATATACTCAATAAACGGTTGCTTTTTGTTAATTGACACAAAAAGCATCATTATAACATGCTAATTATGCACTCTCTCTATTTATCATACCATAAATTTTGTCAGAATTCAAAGAAAATTTCTGAATTTTTATCCTTTTTTTCAGAATTTTTCAACTCAAAAACCCAAACAGCAGAAAAACATTGAGAATGTTCTGAATATTAAGGAAATTCTATCTCTCTTTGCAAATTCCTGCCGTCAAAAAAAATTTTTCACATTTTCTTTCTTTTCGCAAAACCCAACGGAACGCCCCCTTTTATCTTATGTGCCTGTCTCCCACAGGGAGACAGGCAAACGAAAAAGCAGACAACCTAAGTTATCTGCTTTTTGTTTTATTTTATTTTCTGCGCATAAAAGCGGGAACTTCCACATCATCAAAAGTAGGCGCTTTGAAAGAAGGAGCCTGGGGAACCTGGGTGTTATCATTGCCGGCGCCGAAAGGCATCGTCGGCATCGTCGGCGCGGCAGGCTGACCGAACACATTGTTCAAAGAACCCAAATTCGGCTGCTGGGGCTGTTCCTGTTTGGCGGCGTTAGCGTTGTTACCTCCCTGGAAGGGAGATACAATGGCGTTCTTACCGTCAAAACCGGTAGCAATAATGGTGATACGGATGCTATCGCCCATATCGGTATCATAACCGGCGCCCATAATTACTGTAGCGTCGGGATCTGCCACACTGTAGATAAATTCGGAGGCTTCGTTGATTTCCATCATACTCATGGATTCGCCGCCGGTGATGTTGAACAGAATACCCTTTGCTCCCTGGATGCTGGTTTCCAACAGCTTGCTGGAAATCGCCAATTTCGCGGCATCCAAAGCGCGAGTTTCTCCGGAAGCAGTCCCAATTCCCATCATGGTGGAACCGGCGTCCTGCATAATGGTCTTTACATCAGCAAAGTCCAAGTTAATAAAAGCAGGTTTGGAAATCAAATCGGAGATACCCTGAACACCCTGGTGTAAAACATCGTCCGCATAGGAGAAAGCTTCGTTCATGGGCGTCTTTTTATCGATAATCTGCAAAATTTTATCATTGGGGATGGTAATAATCGCATCTACCCGTTCTTTCAAATCACTGATTCCGGTTTCAGCCTGCTGAGCGCGGCGGCGCCCCTCAAAAGTAAACGGTTTGGTAACCACGCCTACAGTCAAAGCGCCCACTTCTTTGGCAATTTCAGCAACAACGGGAGCGGCTCCCGTACCGGTGCCCCCGCCCATACCCGCAGTAATAAAGACCATATCAGCGCCTTCCAAAATCGCGCGCAAATCTTCTCTGCTTTCTTCCGCGGCTTTTCTGCCTACCTCCGGATCAGCGCCGGCGCCCAAACCACGGGTCAGTTTGGCGCCGATTTGAATTTTTCGATTGGCTTTGGAACCTTCCAGAGCTTGGTGGTCTGTATTGACAACGATAAAATCAACCCCGCTTAAATCACTGTTGATCATGCGGTTCACAGCGTTGCTGCCGCCGCCGCCCACACCGACCACTTTAATCTTCGCAAATGTATTGTTATTCATATCTTCGATTTCTACCATTCAACTGGACCCCTTTCTGGTGGTTTCTTTCTATATCACATTCAAATTATTTGCACACTTCTAGACATTCTATTCTATAATAATTTCTTCTCTAACAGGAAAAGTCCTGCAAAAAATTATCATTTTTTCTATTTTTTCTAATTATTGTACCGCAATGCCGGACGCGTAGGCACCGAAACATCAATATAATTGATTTTTGTCACGCTGCCGCTTTTGTTTTCATCCGCCAAAATCTGACTAGCGACAGTAAATTTTTCCTCCGTGCCGCTCTCGTCGCCAAAGTAAATTTTTATACCGTAAACTGTATCCAGAATGATATTTTGCGGATCCGATACATTCATCTGCGTAACAATATCCATCGCTTCTTGCGGCATTGTTTGGGCAACAGTCAGTCCTGCCGCCAGTTTTTCGGAATTTAGTTTTTGACCGATCATTACATTTTGATAATCGATAGTCGCCGAATAGGCTGCCTGATCCTCCGCCTCGGCTTCTTCACTTTGGCGCCCCGCCGCAGTTTCCGATTCTGCGGCTGTCGTACTTTCCGATTCTGCGGCGGACTTCGTCCCCAGATCCGTTGTCATCGAATTTTCGCCCTCGACAACAGTATCTCCTTTGGAATTTTCAGCAGAAGAAGTTGCCGTTTCTCCGTCTTCCTCAGCATTTTGACCGTCCTGCCAATCATCCACCCCGATAATTAACACATGGGACAATCCGTCAAACAATTCCTGCTTCTGCAGGACATATCCATTTTTATCCACAATCAATACACCATCACCGGCCACCACAGCCGCGGTAGCTGTCCGTTCTGTAATAGAAATGGTCACAGTGCCGGAAAGAGACCGACTCACCTCCACCGTATCCACCCAAGGATTGGTGGCAATCATGGTCTCCGCTCTCCCCGCGCGAAAACTGTACATATGCTGTCCCTCGGTGATACCTGAAAGGTCAATAATCAACTCGCTGTCAATACGACTATTACCGACTACCTCAATATTTTTTACATGGAACAGAGACGACTGGGAAATGCCAAAGCCGATGATCATACAGACCAAACAAACAAAAATAATCCGCATCCAACGAAACCCGCCGCGACGGCGTTTTCGCTTTTTGTGGTCTGATATTGAAACAACTTGTCCCATTTTCAGCCTCCATGATTAAATTCGTCCATTTCCTTAACCTTGAGGGAAACGACCGATTTTTCGAACCTCGGGTTCTAAAAGAATACCTGTTTGGTTCCGCACAATTTCCCGCACTTGTTGAATCAAAGACAATACGTCTGCCGCCGTAGCGCCGCCACGGTTAATAATAAAATTGCCGTGTTTTTCCGAAACCTGCGCACCGCCGCAAGTCAGCCCCCGACAACCGCAGACTTCTACCAAACGCCCGGCGTGATCACCGTCGGGATTTTTGAAAACACTGCCGGCAGAAGGATACTCCAGCGGTTGTTTGGCTGCTCGTGTTTGCAGTAACTCCCGCATTTGGGCTTCGGAAGCCGCCCGATCTCCCGGTTCCAACAGAAAGTTTACTCCGACCACCACCTGATCGGGACCGATGCCGCTGTGCCGATAAGAAAAATCCAGATCCCCCTTGGTGCAAACTTTCAACTGTGGCTTCCCTTCCGACGACAGCACGATCATTTCGATTTCCGTAACATAATGACTGATATGGCTGCCGTAAGCGCCGGCATTCATCATAATGGCGCCGCCGACATTGCCGGGAATACCACAGGCCCACTCCAAACCGGTGCAACCGTTTCGAGCGGCATCGCGGGAAAGCGCCGCCAGTAAACAGCCCGCCTCCGCTCGCACTTCCGTTTTGTTCAACCAAAGAATTTTTTGGAATTGATCGGCAATCTGCAAAACCATGCCTTCGATGCCCGCGTCACTCACCAACAGATTGGTTCCTCGGCCGATAATGGTCAAAGGCACCTGATGCAAATGAGTAAATCGCAACGCTTCCGCGATATCGTTTACTGTCTCAGGAATCAAAAAATACTCCGCGGCGCCGCCGATTTTCCAGGAAGTGTGTTCCGACATAGGCTCCTCAAAGAGAATTTTCCCCTGAAACACTTTCTGAAATTCTGTCAATGCCGCTTCCGGAATTTTGCTCATCGTACTGTTTCTCCTCGCTTACTTTTTTGACACATCCCTCAACGATCGCGGAGTATTTCCGCATAAGGATCGCCGATTTTTCGCCGAATATTGCCCGCGCCCATTATCAAAATCAAATCCCCGCTTTGAGTAACTTGATCCAATATCTTCATCACATCAGCGGCTTCCTTGCCGTAGTATACCGTTTCTCGACCCCTGTTTTTGATAGCGTCAATCAACATCTGAGCATTAACACCCAAAATCGGCGTTTCAAAGGCTGAATAGATTTCATTCAAAATCAGCACATCGGCTTCGTCAAAGCACGCCGCGAATTGATCTTTCAAAATCCTGGTTCGGCTGTAACGATGAGGTTGAAACACCGCTACCACTCGTTTGAATCCTAATTTTTTGGCGGCGCTGATCACTGCCTTAATTTCTGTGGGATGATGGGCATAGTCATCATACAGTACAATATCTCCCGCCTTATTGGCCGCCAGTCGCTCAAAACGCCGACCGGTACTGTGAAATTCCTGCAGCCCCGCTAAAATATCCTCCGGTTTCAGCCCCAAGGAATGCGCCACGGCAAAAGTTGCCAAAGCATTGGATACATTATACTCACCCGGCACAAATAACCGCATTTCCCCCATATGCTCTCCTTTGTAATACACCTGAGAGATGGTTCCCTGGGAATCATAGTCAATTTCCCTCGCCTGATAATCAGCGTCCGGAGTATGCAGTCCATAAGTCACATAATTGCCCGGCTCCGTTTCCGCAATCCGTTGCACAATGGGGCTGTCCACATCCAAAAAGGCTTTGCCGTCTGCGGGGATATGGTGAATAAACTGATCAAAACAATGAATCAGATTTTCCATCGTTCCATAATAATCCAAATGATCGTTTTCTACATTGGTCACCACTACATACTTGGGAGACAAAAGTAAAAAAGAACCGTCGCTTTCGTCGGCTTCGGCAATCAAATATTCACCCTTACCCCAGCAGGCATTGGCATGAATATTGGGCAAATACCCCCCGATAATAATCGACGGTTCTTTGCCGCATTCTCGAAAAACCGTTCCCAACATGCCCGTAGTAGTGGTTTTGCCGTGAGCGCCCGCCACCGCGATGCCGACACTTTGCTCCATCATCATAGCCAATAGCCGCGCTCTGGGAATAATCCGAATACCGCGCCGCTCCGCCTCCATATATTCGGGATTGTTTTCTTTAATCACCGATGAATAAACCAACAAATCCACATCATCGCTCAAATTTTCCGCACGGTGACCGATAAAAACTTCAGCGCCGCAGTCCATCAGTTCTTTTACCATTTTTGATTCCATTACATCGGAGCCGGAAACTTTCACCTGAAAGCCCAAAAGAATCCGAGCCAAACCGCTCATGCCGATACCGCCGATCCCGACGAAATGGATATGTTTCGCAATGTTCCGCAAATAACTTCCTCCTAAATATCTATCGCTGAATCAAACGTTTCCGCCGCACGTTTTCCGTTACGGCGCGCGGTCATATTCAGCATTTCCTACTTCATCCTATTTTTTTATAATCTTTTCCGCCTCCTGCAGAATGCGTTCCACCGCATCCCTGCACCCCATATCATAACAGTTTTTACTCATTTTCGCAACCCGTTTTTCATCTTTTAGCAGGGGTTCCAGCACAGACCACAGAGAATCTCCGTCCAACTCGTCGTCTAAAATCATTTCTGCCGCGTCTCGCCGCACCAAAGAAAGAGCGTTAGCTTTTTGGTGTCCGCCGGCGGCAAAAGGATACGGAATCAAAATGCTGCAACGACCTACCGCCATAATTTCCGCTAAAAAACTGGCGCCGGAACGGCTGATTACGATATCTGCCGCCCCCAAAGCCATTTCCATTTCATGAAGATATGAAATCAAATGATAACAAGGCTCTGACAAAAGACCGGCTTGCTCCGCCATTGCTTTGGTTTCTTCATAAAGTTTTGGCCCTGTCAAATGCAAAATCTGTCCGCCTGCCGCTAAAATATTTGCTCCCGCGGCAACAGCAGCCTCATTGATGTGTCTGGCGCCCTGACTGCCTCCGGTCACCAATACCACCGGTTTGCCTTCCTCTAAAGAAAAAAAATCCATGCCTTGCTTTTTATCTGCTCGCAAAATCTGTCTGCGTACAGGCAATCCCGTCAGGACCGCTTTTTCATGTGCTTTAAAACCCCTATCCATAATGTTAAAGGTCAGACAAATTTTATCCACCTGGTTACTGAGGATCATATTGGTTTTTCCCATGATGGCGTTTTGTTCATGCAGAAGAGTCGGCGCCCCCTGTTTGGCGGCCGCCAGCATCAACGGCCCACAGGCATAGCCGCCAGTACCGATAACAATATCGGGCTGATATTCTTTCAACAGCGCTTTGGCTTGATGGATACCCTGCATGTTTTTAACAATGGTTTTTGCCATTTTTAAACTGAATTTAGAAGTCATTCCGGCAACAGAAATCCCGGCGAAAGGAAACCCCGCTCGTTCCGCCAGTTTCTTTTCCAGACCCGTCTCCGATCCCACATAAAGAATTTCTGCAGACGCATCCTTTTCTTTGATTCCCTCGGCAATGGCCAAAGCCGGGTAAATATGCCCCCCGGTGCCACCGCCTGTAATCATTGCACGCATACTTTACACCCACTTCCCTCATTGGCACAGAGTTCCTGACTCTCTGTTTTTCTACCATTGCTACTTGCGTAGCTCGGCAAACTTGGAAATATTTAATAAAATACCGACACTAGTCAGTGAAATGACCAATGATGTCCCGCCATAACTGATGAAAGGCAACGTGATCCCTGTCACGGGCATCATACCCAGACAGATGGCGATATTGACCAATGCCTGCACCACGATCATTAAAGTAATACCTACCGCCAGCAAACTGCCAAAGGCGTCTTTGGCGCGTAATGCAATGGTGATCCCTCGCCAAAGCAGCAACAGAAACAACAATAACACCACTGCCCCGAAAATAAATCCGCCTTCTTCCACCAGCACCGCATAAATAAAGTCCGTATGCCGCTCCGGCAGATAATACCATTTGGCGCCGCCTTTGCCCAAGCCGACCCCCAACAAGCCGCCGGAACCCACCGCCAACAAGCTCTGAATGGTTTGATAACCATCTCCGAGAGGGTCCGACCACGGATCCAAGAAACCGGTAATCCGCTCCATTCGATACGGCTCAATGGCAATCATGGCCGCCACTCCTACCAAACCGGCTCCGATGGTGGTGCCGACGTATTTCCACGGTACGCATCCCGCCAAAAACATGCACAATACCGTAATCGCCAATACAATGGCGGTACCCAAGTCTTTGACGGCAATTTCTCCACAGACAATGGCGAAGATAATCAACACCGGTAAAAAATCCCGGAAAAAACTGCTCATTTGCCGTTTGCGATCAGCCAGTACTTTGGCGATAAAAATCACTAAACAAATTTTCGTAATATCAGATGGCTGGAATCGGATGAACCCTAAGTCAATCCAACGCACCGAACCGCCGGCGGAATCGCCCACCCCGGGGATAAACAGCACCGCCGTCAGCAAAATTCCGATAACCAAAATGATTTTCGCATATTTGCCGTAAATTTTATATGGAATCTTGGAGGCAATATACATTCCGAGAAAACCGATCGCCGCGTTGATCGCCTGTCTTTTCAAAAAGTAAAAGGAGTCCTCATAAGGTTTGTGTTGCGCGAAATACTGGCTGGCGGATAAAACCATCACCAAACCGATCCCAACCAAAACCAAAACAATCAAAAATAACCAAAAATCCGCTTTTGTTTTTTTGATCTTCATCGGATGCTCCTTTCTTCAAAATTTACGAAAAAAGGCGGATCACAATTTCCGAACCAGCTCTTTAAACAAGTTTCCCCTGTCCTCAAAGCGCCGGAACATATCCCAGCTGGCACAAGCGGGAGAAAGCATCACCACATCTCCCGACTCGGCAAACTCGGACGCCAACGTCACCGCCTTGGCAAAATCCCTGCCTGCCATCGTATAGGCTGTATATTGATTTCTTTCCAGCATCTGCTGAATCTGCGGGGCGGTTTCCCCCACTAATACCACATGCCGTACTTTTTCTTTAATAAGGGGCATCAAAGAATCAAAATCGCCCTTTTTATCATAACCGCCCAAAATTAACACCATCGGACGATCATAAGCCAACAACGCTTGCAAAGTAGAATCAGGATTAGTGCCTTTTGAATCATTGATATACAGCACTCCGTCTTTTTCCCGCACATATTCCTGCCGATGCGCCACCCCGCGGAACTGAATCAGCGCCCGCCGAATAACTTCCGGCTCCACACCGACGGCATACGTCAATGCCGCGGCCGCCATGGCGTTTTCTACATTATGACCGCCTTTGATAAAGATTTCATCAATATCGATAAGCTTCTGCTCCTCTTTGCCGTCCGTCAAAAATATGCCGCCGTCTCGTACAAAAAATCCCTCCGCGACAGGCTGCCTCCGACTAAACCACAGAATTTCGCTTTGCAATCCTTCAGCATACCGCCGCACCGCCGCGTCATCCGCGTTCAGTACCGCCGTATCCCCCGGCTGTTGATTGGCAAAAATCCGCGCCTTGATACGCCCGTAATTTTCCATTGTATGATGACGATTCAAATGATCCGGTGTCAAATTCAAATAAGCAGCCGCGCGCGGACGAAAATCCCTAACAGTTTCCAACTGGAAACTGGAAACTTCCGCCACGATATACCCTTCTTCCGGCAAAGCCTCTACCTGTTCCACCAAGGGCGTCCCGATATTGCCGCCTACCAAACAAGGGATTTTCGCCAATTCCAATATATAACCCACTAAAGAAGTAGTGGTAGTTTTGCCGTTAGTACCCGTAATGGCCAAATAAGGATTATGGCTGAACCGATAAGCCAATTCCAATTCCCCTATGATGGGAATTCCCGCCGCCTGCAATCTTTGCGCAATAGGTACATCCAACGGAATTCCCGGGCTGATGACCGCATAATCATAGCCATCCACAACCTCCGGCATCCCGCCTAAATGTAAAGTCACACCTTGGGTTTCCAGATTTCGCGCCGACTCACTGACCTGTTCTTTTGTTTTTTCATCAGCTAACGTAACCGAGGCGCCTTTTTTGCGCAAAAAGGCAGCGGCTGCCACACCGGAAACACCGCCACCTAACACGAGTATAGTTTTTGCTTTTTCTTCCAAATTATTCATGATACGCTCCGTTTTGTGCGGTACTAACCAATATGCGGTCGTATCGCAAAATATGAATCAAATAATCAATCTCTTGTTTATTATACCATTTCAGAGCGTTGTTATCAACAAGCCCAATGCGACACAAAACGCCGTAATCGACCAAAAAACCAGCACAATTTTGGTTTCTGACCAACCGCACATCTCAAAATGGTGATGAATCGGGCTCATTTTGAACACTCGACGACCCGTCAACTTGAAACTGGTCACCTGAATAACAACAGATAACGCTTCCGCCAGATAAATCAATCCCATCAAAATAAAAACAATTTCTGTTTTCGTCAAAATCGACAGCGCCATCACAGCGCCGCCCAA
The DNA here is from genome assembly GCA_965149945.1 of uncultured Peptococcaceae bacterium. Taxonomy (GTDB): domain Bacteria; phylum Bacillota; class Dehalobacteriia; order UBA4068; family UBA4997; genus JAHZFN01. The sequence continues at coordinate 153,404 of CBCTTQ010000002.1, forward strand.
CGCCAATGAGCCTGTATCTCCCATGAAAACCTTCGCGGGATAGTGGTTGAATACCAGAAAGGCTAAAATTCCACCCAAAAGAGCGCCGACAGCAGTAGCCAATCCCGCGTAATCAATACCGGATACAGGGGGATGATTCACCGCCAGCAAACAAATAATCATAAAGCCCAGTCCGACCAAAAAGGTAACACCGCCCGCCAGACCGTCCAGCCCGTCGGTCAAATTCACCGCGTTCACCATGTAGACCATAAATACCGTCATTATAATGTAATAAAAAATGCCGATATCCCAGGAATATCCGGAAAAGGGAATGATCAAATCCGTTCCCCGCCCCAGAGTATGACAGGTGAAATAAATAAACAAAAAAGAAAACAAGAACTGCAATACCAACTTTTGACGAGGCGTCAAGCCCAAAGAACGGTGCAGCATGATGATGATCCCATCATCAATCAAACCGATCAATCCAAACATTAAAGTGGTAATTACCAAAAGCACCACCGCCGCAGTGCCGTCCGCCCAAAAAACGGTGGAAATGAGAAATGCCAGTAAAAAGATGAGCCCGCCCATAGTCGGGGTTCCTTGTTTTTGCAAATGCCGCTGCGGACCATCGCTGCGAATGGTCTGCCCGAATTTCAAATACCGAAGCAGCCGAATGATCAGCGGCCCCAAAATAACCCCTACAACAAACGCTGTTGCCATCGCCAGCAAAGCCGTTTTCATAACAAATCCTCCTAAAATAACCTATGTGGAACCCATTTTTCCGCGGCGGATACCGCCCTGTTCAGGCGCCGTTCCTTATCATGTTCGCCGAATATATCCTTTTCCCTGCGTTTATTTTTTCCTGTTTTGCCGCGCCGCCCACAAAAACTCTCTCGCCACCTTGCGGTCGTCAAACTCCAACACCTTACCGTTCACTAATTGATAATCCTCATGACCTTTACCGGCGATGATGACTACATCGCCTTTTTTGGCCATAGCCAAAGCTTTTTCGATGGCTTTGCGGCGGTTTTCTTCAATCGCATATTGATCCGTCAGCGGCTTTACACCTTTTTCTACCTGTCGAATAATGAACATCGGATCTTCCGTCCGCGGATTGTCAGATGTAATAATGGCATAATCACTGTATTTTGCAGCAAATTCACCCATTATGGGGCGTTTGGTCTGATCACGGTCACCACCGCAGCCAAACACGGTGATCAAGCGATTTTCCGCGATTTCCCGAGCTGTTGCCAGTACATTTTTCAAACCGTCCGGTGTATGAGCATAATCCACAATCACAGTAAAATCTTGTCCGCAGTCTATTTTTTCGAAACGACCGGGAATTTGAGGCGCGTTGGCCAAATGTTTGCAAATATTAGCCAAAGGCATTCCTTCCGCCAAGGTAATGCCAATAGCGGCCAAACAATTATATACATTAAACTTTCCTGTCAAAGGAATATCCACAGGATACTCATTGCCGTTATACAACAAAGTAAACGTCGTACCTTTCGCGGTCAAATGATAATCCACCGCCTGCAACGTGGCGGGTTTTTCAATCCCGTAAGTCATAACGGGGACCTTGGTTTTCATCAAAAAATCAGGAGCTACCGGATCGTCGATATTGATAATCCCGAATTTTTTCGATGTATTACCGCGATCCAGCATTTTAAACAACATTAATTTGCTTTGCAAATAATCCTCGAACGTCTTATGAAAATCCAAATGATCTTGGGTCATATTGGTGAAAGCGGCCCCGTCAAAATGAATGGCGTCTACTCGTTCTTGTTTCAGCGCGTGAGAAGAAACTTCCATCACCACATTCTGACAACCGTCCCGCACCATAATATCCAACAATTCCGCCAACTGTAACGGTTCCGGTGTGGTATGGGTAGCAGGCAACACACGGTCGCCGGACATGTTCCTTACTGTTCCGATCAGCCCGGACTTGATGCCTTCCCTCTCCCACAAATATTTGACCAACGTGGTCGTAGTAGTTTTGCCGTTGGTACCCGTTACCCCGATGATGTGCAATTTGCGGTCCGGAAATCCATGCCAAAGCATCGCCAAAAGCGCTACTGCCCTCCTGGTATCCGAGCATACCAAAACAGGGATATCCGCGTTTCTCGCGGCTTCCGGGTTTTCCACAATCAAAGCGGAAGCGCCGTTTGCCACCGCCATATCAATGTAATCATGTCCATCGCTGGCCGTACCCACAATAGCAATAAAGACATCTTCCGGCTGAATGCACCGAGAATCATATTGTAAATTTTTCACAGAAATATCCGGCACCGCCGGTGAATCGACACCCAAATATTGAGCCACATCCTTTAGTCTCATTCTATCACCTCATCTGTGATCTTCCGGCGCCGCGCGGCGCCTCTTCCCTTTTTCTTGTTTCAAATGTTCTTTACTGACTTTTTAATCTTGTATTTCTTTGCAAACGAAAACATCTCCGCCTTGCAAAATCGATGTTTTCGATTTTTAATTAGGTTCTGTAAGCAGATCTTCCTCCGTCTGTTGTTGGAAAACGATACTGATTACTTCTCCCCGCTGAACCTCTGTACCCGGAGAAGGATTAATAGAAACAGCATAGCCGGAACCTTCTGATTTCAGCTTCAGGTCCATTGCCTTCAAAATCTCCGCCGCTTCCCGCACATTTAATCCGGTTAAATCGGGAACACTCAAGGTACTGTCTGACTGACGGGAGGTAGCGTCGCAAACTACCTCGGAACCGGCCGCAACCCGACTGTAGGCAGCCGGCGACTGCTCGGAAACATAGCCGTCACTTTCCGCGAAGACGCCCTGCAACCCCAAAAGTTCCAGTACTTTTCTCGCTTCATCCACAGCCATATTGCGCAAAGCCGGAACGGAGACGGTATTTTCTTCCGCGGCGTCTATTTCTTCTTTGGTAATTTCCGTCACCTGCGGCGTCACGCCCAAATATCGCAGCGTATCGTCCAACACATTGCGTAACATAGGCGCCGCTACTTGACCACCTTGGTACAAATCGCCTTGGGGTTCGTCCACAATAGCCAACATGACAATTTCCGGATCATCAACAGGAGCGACAGCAATAAAGGAGGCCACATATTTGCCTTCCATATAGCCGCCGTTTTCACCTGCCTTCTGAGCCGTACCGGACTTGCCTCCTACACGAAATCCTTCGATGTAAGCATTTTTCCCGGTACCCAATGCCACTACGCTTTCCAAACATTCGCAAATAGTATTCGCCGTTTCTTCGGAAATCACTTGTTCTTTTTCTTTCACTTCATATTCCTGAACGGTGTTGCCATCCGCATCGGTAATTTCTCGAATAATCTGCGGCTGCAACATTTGTCCGCCGTTTGCGACAGCAGACACCGCCGTAACCAATTGCAAAGGAGTCACCGCAATAGACTGACCGATGGACATACTCGCCAAATCCTGAATGGTGGCGTTCTCTTCATCGATGACAATCCCTTTTGCTTCGCCTTCCAAGCCTATATCGGTGATTTCACCAAATCCGAACGCACGGATATAATCATAAAAAGTGCCTTCTTTTTTGGACTCCATCGCCTGCATCAAATTGACAAAACAAGGATTACAGGAATTCTGAATAATCTCCGCGAAACTCTGACTGCCATGAGGATTATACGAACGCCAACATTTCAAAGTACGGCTGCCGATGGTCACATAACCGGGGTCATAAAACCGCGTTTCCGTAGTTACCGAGCCGGAATCCAGCGCCGCTGACGCCGTAACAATTTTAAAAGTGGAACCCGGCTCATAGGTGTCCGTTACCAACATATTACGCCTATCCGCCGTTTCGGAATCTTGATAATTGTTAGGGTCATAGGTGGGACGGCTGGCCATGGCCAAAATTTCTCCCGTTTTCGGATCCATTGCTAAAATAGCGCAAGCTTTGGGAGAAATCTCACTTTCCATCATAGCGTCCAGTTCTCGTTCCGCGAAATACTGAATGTTCTCATCAATGGTCAAATAAATGTTTTGTCCGTCGGTAGGCGCCGTATATTCCTGAAGAGACTGGGGAATGGTATTTTGCTTAGCGTCATATTCCGTAGAAATGCTGCCGTTTACCCCGCTCAAAATGTCGTTATATGAATATTCGATGCCTTCCAATCCTTGATTGTCTACACCGGAAAACCCCAGAATATTAGCCGCCAACGTATTTTTAGGATAATACCGCTGGGTTTCTTCCACAACGCTGATCCCTGTCAAATCCGCCTCCCGAATGGCCTCGGCGGCAGTGTAGTCGGCTTTTCGCTGCACCCAGATAAAGGAATTATCGCTGGTAATCTTTTCATAAACTTCCTGACGATCCAACTCCAACGTCTCCGCCAAAAAATCCGCGATTTCATCTTCTTCCCCGCTGCCGATAATCTCTGATGGGCTGGCAGCGACGGAATCAGCGCTGATGCTGACCGCCAATTTATTTCCGTTTCGATCGAGAATATCACCCCGAGAGGCTTCTACTTCTACTGTTTTGGTACGGGCTTCCGTTGCCATCTGCTCCAATTCACTGCCCTGCACCAAAGTACGATAACCTAATCCACCGATCACAAATAAAAACGCAACCAATAAAATTCCAAAAACCCTCATTTGATTTTTTTTCATGGAAATTTTATTTTTTGCCAAAATATCACATCCTCGTCATACTTTCTCTCAATAGTATATTTCGGACTTTCTCCTACATTCCGCCTTACCGGCGGAAAAAAATCTATCTTTTCCAAAGATTGCTCTCGCCAAAGAGGAAAAATCCACTTTTCCCAATAAACCAAAATATTTCAAGCCGTAGTTGACTTGAATTATTTTGGCATTCTTATCATCATGAAAAACCATGTATCCGATTTATTAGGGAAGATACACAACTATACACTGATCACAATTTATAAAAAGTATTGGAACTTGTTATCACAGTTCAAAGAAAGCTATTGCGCCAATTGAGCGGCTTCCGCTCGGGCACTTGCTAAATTTCCCAGCAAAGTAGAAAAAGCGCCGACTACCCCACCGTCAGATTCTGTTTCCTTTGTTACCGCGGCATCCGTTGTTGTCTCCGCCGCGCTTGTCGCGTCAGCCTCCGTTGCCGCGCTTGTCGCGTCAACCGTAGATTCCGCCGCCACATCATTGGCATAAAGAATATTTTCGTCCTCCACTGTGGTCATACCTTCATTTTCCGTGGCATATTGGGCAATCCTTTCAGGGGAAGACAACTGTTCCACTTCCAGCATCAGACGTTGATTTGCTTCCGTTGCCGTATCTACTTCCGCCTGCAACTGGTTGATTTTGTATCCGGTCTGGGTAATTTTCGCCTCCAACGCGACATAGAGCAAACTGCAGCCGAACACCAACAGGAGACAGATCACCAATTTTTGTTTGGAAGAAAGTTTCCTCAAATGACGGTGGCGGCGCTTCGGAGAATCGTTGGTATAAACCTCCAAACGCACATCGGGACGCTCCTCAGGATAATAGCTGAGCTCATCCACATACTGTCTCTCAGGTAACATTCATTCGCCTCCTTTCCCGTTTCAAACCTTTTTTTGAAATTAAAGGGAACTGTCACGCGTCACATCGCTCACAATTTTTCTATACACCGTAATTTCGCACTTCGAGCCCGAGGGTTTTCCGTCAATTCCGCTTCCGTCGCCACAATAGGTTTTCTGGTGACCAACCGCACCAACGGCACTTTGCCGCATACACAAATGGGAAAATCCGGCGGACAAGTACAACCCTTTGCCCAAGTTCTGAATTGCTCTTTCACAATACGATCTTCCAAAGAATGGAAGGATATTACGCTCAGCCTGCCACCCGGTTTCAGCAAATCCAGCGCGTTAACCAAAGCGGTTTGCAACACACCCAACTCATCATTTACGGCAATCCGCAACGCCTGAAAGGTTCGCTTGGCAGGATGTTGTTTTTCTTTATTCTGATTTTTCGGCATCGCCTTACGAATCAATCTCACCAACTGCAAGGTAGTTGTAATAGGTTCTCGCTGCCGTTGTTCCACGATTTGACGAGCAATGCGGCGAGAATATCGTTCCTCTCCATATCGATAAATGAGATTAGCCAAATCTTCTTCTGATAATTCCGCTAATAAATCCGCGGCGGTTTTTCCGTTGCTTTGCTGATCCATTCGCATATCCAGCGGCGCGTCCACCATATAAGAAAATCCGCGACTGCTATCGTCCAGCTGGTGAGAGGAAACTCCAATATCCAGCAAAATTCCATCCACTTCCGTAATTTCCAGCTGTGTCAAAATCTGTTTCATCTCGGAAAAATTCCCTTTGACTGCTGTAAAACGGTTGCCGAAAGGGGCCAAACGGGCGCTTGCCGCCGCCAGCGCCTCTTCGTCCTGATCAATACCGATCAAACGACCGCCGGGGTCGGTTCTTAACAAAATCTGTTCGCTGTGACCACCCCCGCCCAATGTACCGTCCACATAAATGCCTTCTTTTTTTAACGCGAGGCTTTCCATGGTCGCTTCCAACAACACCGGTACATGATGAAATTCCATCTTGGGCACCTCCGTCCATTGAGAATCACGCGTCATCCTCATCATCAAAATCCACATCAAAATTGATCAAATTTTCTCCGATTTCATTAAAACGCGCGGCGGTTTCTTTGTTGCGGATTTCCCAGCGTTCCCTGTTCCAAATTTCAATTCGGTTATTGACGCCGAGAATAGTAACTTCTTTTTCCAATTCCGCAAACTCCCGCAAATTGGCAGGAATCAGAATTCGTCCCTGTTTGTCCAACTCCACTTCACTGGCGCCCGCAAATAAGTAACGGGTAAAATCACGCATATCTTTTTTGGTGCTGGAAAGTTTTCGTAACTGTTTTTCTAAAATTTCCCATTGTTCATACGTATAAACGCACAGGCATTTATCAAATCCAATGGTTACAATGAAAGAAGGTCCAAGAGCACTGCGGTATTTGACAGGGATACTGACCCGCCCCTTTAAATCGATATTATTTTGACTGGTACCGAAAAACGACAACGCTCTCACCTTCCTTTCCCTGGATTTTCCTGTATTTCGCAAAGGAATTTTGTTGACGGCTTCCCTCTTGTGCCACTTTTTAACACAAATACACACTTTTCACCACTCACATACTGATTTTATACCATTTTTGGGAAGTTTTCAACCCCGAACAAATGTTCCCGATCACGTTCTTCCCCTCTTTTTACGATTTCCAAACACAAGATATCACGAAAAATCACCTTTCAGCACGGAGCAGACTACTATATCTAGTTTTTTATTTTTTTTACTTAGCTTTGCCTTCTTTCTTAAAAGACTGGTAGTAAATTTTTCCAAAAGAAGCAATCGTTCGGCAGAAAGCTCCGTGTTATCGGCTAAGAAAATTTTTGCTTATATTACCAAATTGGTTTCTTTTCAATCGGTAATCCAATTTTTCTGCTAACTTACTGAACAACACTCCCTCCTCAATCCCCTAATAACATTTGTTTTTTCAATCAAAATCACCCAAAGACTCGCGGTTTTGCTTCTCGACTCCCTACTCTCCTTTGCTTTGCTGCCAAAGATAAAAAGTTCCCTGCTTTTTCCAAGAAGCAATCAAATTTTGCCGCTGCCTTGCACCAATCCAATAAAAAAAAGACAATTCTCGCGAATTGTCTTTTGAAAATGATTAGAGAACCCTTCTATTTTTTCTCTTTCTTATTTATTTTTTCTCTTTCTTATTTATGTTTCGCCTTTTTCTTTTCGTTTGTCTGAAAGGTATTCATTTCAGCATAAGAGCAACAGCGTCTTTTTTTTACTGCCAGCCGTTTTTTCAACCCCCAGAGCGCGATTAAAAAGAACGCCACTAAAAACAACGCAATTTTAGCATCGGAAACAACAGAAAACAAACCGAAAGAACCCAAGGTCATCAAGCAAGCCGCCAGCATCATTCCCAGCAGCACCGCGAGTAAGGCGGATTTTCTTTCCATTCCCAGCAAATACGCCAATAAACACCCTGTCCAAACACCCGTACCAGGCAGAGGTACCGCCACAAAAAGCAACAATCCCGCTGTCTGTCCTTGTCGAGGCAATCTATGTTTCCGCTGCAACCTTTCGCAAAATTTTTCTCCGCAAACAGTCAAATGAGGCAAACGACAGAGCAACGCGAACAGCTTGGGCAACAACCAAAGAAGGAGCGCCGTCACTAAAGCGTTCCCCGCTACCGCCGGGAAAAAAACCTCTCGAGCAGATAACCCCAAAGCCATTCCCACCGGAATAGCTCCGCGTAGCTCCACAACAGGCAACATGGAAATCAAAAATACCGTCCATTCCGATGGTATACCACTCAATGCCGCGACAATGCCTTCCACCTTTGCACCTCGATTGCTTATTTATCTTGGGAAGCCAATACACTGGCCGTGTTGGCAATGACATTCACCCCAATAGGCAGGCAATCCTCATTCAGCGTAAAGCAACTGTGGTGCCAAGGATATACATGACCGGGTTGTTCACAACCCAACATAAAATACGCCGCCGGAACTTTCTGCGAATAGTAGGCGAAGTCCTCTCCCGCTAATAAGGAGTATGGCATAATTTCCGTTTTTATACCGGGGAGATCGGTTCCCGATAGTGTTTTTACCACATCTTCTACCAGACGCACCATGGTTTCATCATTGTTGAGAGGCGGATACGCATAAAGATAATCCAATTGGTAGCTGGCGCCCCAGGCTTCCGTGACACCGTTCAGCACCCTCTTCATTTCCGAAACCGCTCGATCTCGTACATGGTTGCTCAAACAGCGCAAAGTTCCTGTAAGCATCACCTCATCGGGAATAATGTTTTGGCTGGTGCCGCCTTTGATTTCCCCGAAAGAAATCACCAACGGATACATAGGATTATTGATGCGGCTGACAATGGACTGCAAAGCCACCACACATTCCGCCGCTACTAAAATGGGGTCAATGGTAGCTTGAGGCGCCGAGCCATGCCCGCCTTTGCCATAAATATGCAATGTAAAATCATCGGCCACCGCCATAATGATTCCCGATTTCAAAGCAATGGTACCGGTGGGGAAATTAGCATTGACATGGCACCCCAAAATGGCATCCACTTTGGGATTTTCCAACACGCCGTTTTCAATCATGAATTTAGCGCCGCCCGGCGGCTTTTCTTCCCGTGGTTGGAAGATAAATTTAATGGTTCCCTGGGGAGGATTTTCCACCAACGCCTTAGCCACTCCCATCATGATAGACATATGTCCGTCATGACCGCAGGCATGCATTTTTCCGGGTACTTCCGAGGCAAAAGGAAACCCTGTTTGTTCTTCAATAGGTAAAGCGTCCATATCGGCGCGTACCGCTACACATTTTTTATGGGGATCGCCCTCCAGCAGGGCCGCAAACCCATTTTCAAAGATATTCGGGAGAATCTTCAATCCCAATTTTTTCAATTCCCCCTGAATATAGGCAGCCGTTCCCGATTCTTCTCCAAAGGTTTCCGGATGGCGATGAATATAACGGCGCCATGTAATAATTTGTTCCCGGTCAGATACCAGATTGCGAATCTTATGTTCTGTCATTGTTACCTCCGTTTCCGGGCGGCGCCTAAAGCCACCGCCTACAGATCCACTTTCTGCTTCTTTTCTGATTTGTTCTTTCTATCCATAATCCTATTCCGATTATTCTGTTTCGACTCATTTTTTACCGACAAATTCTTCGGTAATCCCCTTCATCCAATTTTTTCATACCATTCCGTTCTTCTTTCTCCGCGTTTTCTGATTGCCTGCTTTTTATTTACCGGTTTTCCGATGAAAAAAACATTTTCTCCTGTAACGGAACAAATTCCGTGAAAAAAGAGCCGTTAACACGGCTCTTTCCTTTTCTTTCAACCATGCAAGATACCGCAGAAATCTACCCTTATTGTTCACTTTCTGTTGTTTCGGTACTGCTTTCCTCTTGTGTTTCCTGTTCATCTGTAGATTCCGCTGAATCACGCAATGTTTCCAACTGCTGAATCAAGGAGTCTACGGAACTCTTAGTCGCTTCATCGTCGATGGTGGCGGACAATTCATTCAGCAAATTAATGGATTCATCATAGCGAGCGGCATAGGCCAGATACTGCGCATAGGCAATAACCGTATCCAAATCATCCGGCGCCAAATCCAGCGCTAACAGATAGTATTCTTCTGCTTGGGCGCTTTCATCAACGGACGCATAACATTGGGCAGCTCTGGTGTACATCTGGGCTTTAGCCAAATCATTGACATCTTCGCCCGCGTTTTCCGCCGCTCTGACATACAAGGGAGCAGCTTCCGCCAAGGCATCCAGCCCTTTTTGGTAATCTTCTTCATTTTCACTCTGGTATAATTGGTTGGCGTATTCGTACAGGGAATTTGCCAAATTATAGTTAGTAGCATAATCATCGGGATTGGCTTCTTGTTCCGCGCGCTGGTTGGCGATGCTTTCCTCAAAAGCGGAATAATCCACTTCGTCGCTACCGGCAGAAGAACGTCCCAAATTACCAATAGAGTAAGTCAACAACAGACTCAGCACCAAAAGCCCAAACAACACACCGATCAGAATTCTATGGGATTTAACCCATTCCCTCATTCTTTGAATAGACATGAAAAATAATCCTCCGTATTTTGCATCAAGCTGTAAAAAATCTTATCATATTGATTTTATAAGAATTTTCCCCGTCTGTCAACTGTTTCCCGCAAATTCCGAGAGGATTTTCTCTTACGAGCAACCGATATCTCTATCCCAAACTATCTACCGTTCCCATAAAGAGGGGGACATTCTCGTCTCTGTCCAACAGCAGGTAAACAAAAGGACGGTTCAGCCGGACTTCTTTCGTTTCCTGTTCAAGAGGCACTGCGCTGGCCTCCATCATTTCCACCGCAGTCGCCGCGGCGGCTTCCGTGCCGTTTTCATCCACAGAGATTTTCGCTTTATGCAGCACCGCGCTGATATACAGAGAATTTTCCTCTGCTGTCGTTCCCATTTGCGAGAAGTCCGCTTCCTCGCCAAAGGCGCTTTCCATGCCCAGAGCGCCCAACAACGCGCTCAGTTCCACTTCATATTCATTTTTAAACTTGGGCAAAGCTGCATCTACCAGGTATTCCTCTGTAGCCGTAGCCAAAACAGACGCCAGTCCGCCTTCAGTCAGTGTTTCCAGGTATTCTGCCAAAGTCTGTCCTTCTTTAGGCAGAAGACCGACAAAAGCATAGCGGCTGCCGCCGGCATAAGGCTTCATAAATCCCACCGCGTGTTCATCTTCCAAATAAATGGACTCCGTAGAAGTCAGAAAATCAGCTTGCTGTTCTTCTCCCATCGCTGTAGTAAAGATATCTCTTTCAATCTGATTTTCCGTATAAGGTTCTGTCCACGAAGCATCCAACGCTAAAGCGTTGATCAAATACATCACCGCGTCAACAGGAATTTCCGACAGCATATTCTGAATCAAGCCATTGGTTTCTTCCTGCACCCATTGGTTGATTTCATCAAGAACAGCGCCATCGGCAAACTCTCGTTCAAAAACCTGAGCGCTTTCGGCTTCCCGCACTGTCTGCACAAACTCCGGATTCACCACAAAGGATCCCGTACCATCGGTATTCAACCAGAGGGAATTGGCCAAATTCATCTTAAACCTCTCCGAAGTCTGCAATCCCGCCGTATACTCTTTCAAAAAAGCATTCAATTGATCCAACGACAGACCCAACACGGTTTCCATTTCTGTCAGTGTTTCTGCCGCCGCGCCGTTGGCACTCATCCCTACGGCATACATGACAGAAAGAGGAGATACCACAAGGTTGTTTTCACCCTCCTCTTGATAAGTTTGACGCAACAAATTAACACCCAGCCGCTGCACGGCAGAACCGCCGTCCCGCACCTCGGTCAGGTCGGCCGCCAGCGTCTCATTGACAGGGGCGTTAGGCCGCGACTCTGTCTCTGCGGTGTCTTCCCCGCAAGCAAC
>CBCTTQ010000003.1:0-98573 GCA_965149945.1 uncultured Peptococcaceae bacterium
TGATACTCCCCTATAAAAATGGCTATTTATCAACTGTTTGTTGTGACATAGCCTTTTGAAAATACAACCATTATGATGAAAATATCCCATGACAGTTGGTTGGGCTGCATGGGATATTTTCCGGTTATTTTTGTATAGGGTTTGGTTGTAATTATGAAAAAGTTTTCTGTTATGATTGACTCTCCGTCACAACTATACTTTCGTACATCATCCTTTCATGACATATTCTGTACCAGCTATAGCACTGCTCTTGAAATGGCCGTCAACCATTTCATGGTTTTATTATAGCGACGAAATGTGACAGTTGAATGAACTGCGGCTGTGTTTCTACTGAAAACAAAGAAAACAATTTCGTAAAAAAATTCTCCCGCGTTTTTAAACGGTCAAACCAAACACCCCGTATTCCAAACCGTCTTTCGCGTATCGGCAAGAAAAAATTTCCCCTCTCCCCGAATCATCGAAACATTCGTCGAGCGACAGACAACAATGGGTCTTGCCATATCAAAAAAAACGCGCGGTCATCTTAACGACCGCGCGACAAAAACTCCATGATTCAATTGCTGCCAAAACAAGATTGCCAACTTCCCGCCATAACGTTCCTTATGCTTGGAATTTCCATTTTTTCTTATCATGCTTTTTGTTGACGCCGCCCGGCTGATCCTGCGGGTCCACATTACGAGTATATCCGCTTAAGAGACAGGCCTGCACAAAGAACACCGCCAGTTTACCCAGATGCGCCGCATCCAGATTTTCCAGCTGGATTTCCATCTGCGGAACCCCTTTGGAGAAGGTATAAATTTTATTTTCTTCCTTTAACTTTCTGGTAACATCAGTAAAGTCGCCGCCTGTTTCCCAGCCCAGCAGATCCGCGGTCGCTTTATCCACTTCATAGGTGGATACATTTCGAATCCAGAAAGTAGTCTCAAACATACCGATATGTCCCTGAGAAAGCAAATGATGCAGATTCCGCAGTTCTTTGCTGTTATCAGCGATGATAGGATAAATCCCCGCTTCATTGACACATTCACTTTCCGCGAACAAAAGGCGCCACCATTTGCCGAAAGCAATCATATACGGCGCGTAGCAGACCCACATTTCATTGCAATACCCTTGATGGTAAAGGATGTTTCGGGCAATGGCATAACGCAGCGCTGTGTTATCCAAGGTAAAGCCGGAATATTCCTCCTGCCCTTCCCGCACACCTGCCATGAATTGATCAATATCCACGCCGGCCGCCGCCAACTGCAATAACCCTACATTAGAAAAGAGAGAGTAACGACCGCCCACTACATCGGGAGCAATAAGATGACGATAACCCAATTTATCGGCGAAGGCGCCCAAACGACCGCCTTCACTGCCGGTGATGCAGACAATGCGGTTTTTAGCGTCATCGCCGTATCGTTTGATCATCCATTTATTCACTACACTACACGCCAGCAGTGTTTCCGAGGTGTTGCCGCTTTTGGTCATCATTAAAACCGCGACATCACGATCTTTCAAATTTTTCAGAATCCCTTCCAGATGGTGACCGCTAAAGCCATGACCGGCATAAAACAGTTCCATTTTTTCCGGTTTCAGCGCTTCCACAACGGCTTTAGCGCCGGCGCGTACACCGCCCACACCCAGTACAATCAAAGCATCGCCTTTCTCCTGCAGCGCTTTGGCAACGGATTTCACTTCTTCATAGAAATTTGCCTCACATTGGGTAGCCGCGGTCAAAGAAACATTCACCGGATTTCTTCCGGACAATCTGGACAAATAATCTTTCTGCAACCCTTCATTTCGTTCATTCAACACATTGCCGGTATCCAAATAAATTTTCGCCATAAGTATACCTCCTTTACCCAGACCGCTTACCACCGCAAGGGGCGTTTTCGGTCTGACTGTTCGGTTTTCGCTTTCGGAGTCCCGCAAGCGGCGCGTTATATTGTATACGCGATTCATTTCACAACGAGGATGCTCCCGCAGGGGCAGATGTCGGAATTTTCAGACAATACTCGCAAAAAAAATTCTTCCTTTTCTTCGGCTTGCCTTTTGGCGCTAAACGATCAGTTTTCACACCCTTGTTAAGTTGTCTGTATTCCTTGTTCGTCTGGCAATCAGTTCCTTTTTTATCGGGAACTTATTATCCCTATTCTACACGCGACAGAAAAACACCTGCAAAAAAAACAGGTGTTTTTCCTTTTTTTACGCAAAATTTCCAAAAAAATTTCGTTTTTCTGATTCACGCTCTTTTTTTTCATTCATCGTAACAATATTCCGCCTGCCGACCCTTTTCAGCGAGCAGCCAAATTACACAAGGTCTGCGCCCGACTTTGTTCAGCCGCCAACACCATGCGTTTGATAGATACAGCGGCGTTTTTCACATATTGCGCGTCCTGAATACTGCTCAAATTAATCATGACATTTTGTTCGGCGCATTTTACCGCCGCGCAGAGCATTTCCACGCCGCAAGCCACGTCGGAAATCACCAACATGCTGCCGATTTCCGCCACTCGTTCCGCCATTTCCATCGCCTCCACCAGGGTTTCCGCCGCATGCAGAGGCACGTCACAGGCAACGATTGCCGCTTCGGAAAGAGCGGCGGCCTTGGCGGCTTTTTCCGCGTCAGTGTTTTTCGGCAAACCGTAAGCTTGGGAAAGAGGCGTAAATGCTTCGGCGTCCTGATCCACAATAGCCAAGATTTTTTCTTGCAGTTTCTCGCCTTTTGCCAACAACTCTTTCAATTCTTCTTCATACTGAGCGTATTTCTTTTTGCCGATGGTGAGACGGACTACCATATTCACCAGCGCCACACCCATGGCGCCGCCCAGTCCCACCGCTCCGCCGCCTCCCGGCACCGGAGCGCTGCTGCCCATTGCGGTCACAAATTCTCGACAGCGTAAATCAATTAATTTTTCGGTCATCGTTTCCTCCTGAAATTTTATATTTTCCCATTGAGATTCAGAGGTTTTTGCTTTCATCGGAGCATCCCGATAAAAGCAAAAGGCGGCCTATGGCCGCCCTTTGAATTTCTCATTGCCGCAAACAACCTTGCCGCGATCTCAGAACAAACCTTTTACTTCGCCCGTTTCCACATCAATATCCACACGACGATAGGCGGGGTTGGAGCCGGTGCCGGGCATCAGCTTGATATCACCTGCCATGGGGCAAAGGAATTTCGCGCCGCCGTAAACCAAGATGTCCTTAATAGGCAGCCGCCAACCTTTCGGAACCCCTTTCCAATTGGGTTCATGGGACAAAGACAAATGGGTTTTCACCATCATCGTGGCAAAATCATTGTAATGAGGATCCTGCTCAAAAGCAATAGCTTTCTTTTCCGCTGCCGGCGTCCAGTCGACACCGTCCGCGCCGTACACTTCTTTGGCAATAACTTCTACTCTTTGACGCAGAGGCATTTCCAGCGGATAGAGATATTGAAAATCGACTTCTTCCTCGCAGGCCTCAATGACTTCTCTGGCCAGATCAACAGCGCCTTCGCCGCCTTTCAGCCAATGCTCGGAAACCGCGAAACGAGCGCCTGCCGCCAATACGGCTCTGCGCACGATTTCTACTTCTTCGGGCGTATCGGTATAGAAGCTGTTCAGGCAAACCACCGGTTTTACGCCGGATTTCCGCACCACTTTGATATGATGGAGCAGATTTTCCAATCCCTTTTCCACCAATTCCAAATTTTGAGTGGTATAGGCTTCGTCCAAAGGCAGGCCGGGTTTCACAGCCGGACCGCCGCCATGCATCTTCAAAGAACGAATGGTAGCCACAATAACGCTGACATCAGGAACCATGCCGCTCAAACGACATTTTACATTCCAGAATTTTTCAAATCCGATGTCCGCGGCAAAACCGGATTCCGTCACATGGTAATCCCACAATTTGCGGCCCACCCGGTCGCCGATAATAGAACTCTGACCAATCGCGATATTGGCAAAGGGACCGGCATGCACCAGACAAGGCTGGTATTCTCCGGTGCAGCAAAGGGTGGGATTGATGGTATTCCGCATCCATGCCGCCATCGCGCCGTCTACTTCCAAATCGTGAGTGGTGACGGGATTACCTTTCTTATCATAAGCTAAGATAATGTTGCCTATGCGTTCCCGCAGGTCTTTCAGGTCTTTGGCAACCGCCAAAATCGCCATCAATTCGGAAGAAACGGTAATAGCGAACTTGGAACTCATCTGGAATCCGTCCATTCTGCCGCCGATCCCGATAATAATATTACGCAGGCACTGGGCGGAAAAATCGATCACCCAGTTATATTCAATACGGTTCACATCGATGTCCAAACGGGTCAGATTCCGCTTGGCCAATGTGGCATCGTCATAGTTATATTCATGCTGCATCCGAGCGTTCAGAGCAACCATCCCCAGATTATGCGCATTAGCGATATCATTGATATCTCCGGTCAATCCCAAAGAGAACTCTGTCATGGGGATCAACAACGAATTGCCGCCGCCCGCCGCGGTACCTTTAATGTTCATGGTCGGACCGCCGCTGGGCTGACGCAGACAACCGCCGGCTTTTTTACCCAATTTGCCCAGCCCCTCGATCAACCCCAGGGAAGTTGTACTTTTGCCTTCACCCAAAGGGGTCGGCGTAATAGCCGTTACCTCAATAAATTTGCCGTCCGGTTTATTTTGCAGACGTTTCATAATTTTGAGAAAATCCAATTTGGCGACTTTGCCGTAGGGAATCATCTCGTCGCGTTCCAAACCTAATTTTTCTACCCAATCTTCCGGTCTCGGCATATTTTTTTCCGCTTCCGCGGCAATCTGCCAATCCTTATACTCTCTGGGATCTAACATGTTTTTACCACCTTTCCTGTTATCGGGGAAACCGCCAAAGCAGTTTCTAAAAAAATCAAATCATTACGAATATCTTTATTATACAAGATATTTTGTTATCTGTCAGCAAATTTTTTGATTTTTTCAAAAACTTTCCAGGTTTTTTCCGCTGATTTTTTCCAGGAAAAGCGAGCCGCTTGCTTGAGTCCTCGCTTTCCCATAGCGGCGGCCGTGGTGCGAGAAGTCAGCACCAATTCCATGGCAAAAATCAAATCTTCAACCCGTTCCACATCCACAAGCAACCCCGCTCGCCCTATGACTTCCGGCAAAGAAGAGTGATCTCCGGCGATAACGGGTGTCCCGCAGGCCATAGCCTCCAGGGGCGGCAAACCGAATCCCTCGTAACGAGAAGGATACACCAGAACGGACGCGCCGTTATACAACAACGGCAAATCGGCCAAAGGAACTTCCCCCAGCCAATAAAGGGCATCCTCTATGCCCAAACGGCACGCGGTTTTCATCAACATCTCCTCATTGGCAGAAGACTTTCCTACCAACACCAGCGGACATTGACGCAAACCTCGGCGGCGCAAAGCGCCATAAGCACAAAGGAGCGCCTCCACATTCTTTCTGCCGGAGAATCCACCCACATACAATACATACGGTCTCGCAAGCCCATAGGTTTTTTGCAAACAGCGGCAAACATACTCCCGGGGCAACGGCTGAAAAAAAGGATGTACTCCTTCATAAATCACCGTAATTTTTTCTTCTTCCACACCGCAAAGACGACAAAGATCCTCTTTGGTCTGATGAGAAACAGCGATAAGATGGGCGGCGTCTTCCAAAATTTTCGGCATTTGCCGAAAAAACAATTCCCTATAACCAACTCCTGTATATTCCGGCAGCCTATAAGGAATCAAATCATGAACCGTTACCACCGTCGGACAAGACAAGCGACTATCATCATAATCCCCGATCCCGTTGTGAGGCACAAAAAGCAAATCACAATCTCTTGCTCGCAACTGCCGTTCTGCTAAATGTTCCCAAAAAAAAGGATCCGTTTGGTAAGATATCCCCTCGCCCCAGCCCAGCAATTGCCGCTCTGCCGTCTCCGACTGCCGCAAATACTGCCAAATCATGGCGGCATAAGTTCCCATGCCGCTGCTCGCGTATTGAAATTCCGCCCGTCGATCCATCAAAACCCGCATTGGATTTCCTCCTTCAAACATGCTAAAAACCGCCGACGCGGTTCAAGCAAATCTACATATTCCGTCAAACGACGATCTAACCGTCCGCGGCGGCCGCGACGCAGTTGTTCATTGACCAATTGAGGAACTTCCTCATAAAACGCCAGCCCCATCTGCCAAATCTCCTGGGGAAAGCAGAGATAATCTCGAAGGAGACGCCGTTCTCCTTCTTCCAAAGGTAAAAATTTCCGGTAGCGGCGCAAAAACGCTAACGCCAAGGAAGGCTGATAAGTATTGCTTTTGCCCAAGCGCCATAAAATTGAAGCCAAGTCATGAACAAACACATCGCTGATGCAGTAATCAAAATCCACAAAAGCAACCGTTGTCCGCGGTGATTCCGCCCGCGGATCCAACAGAATATTATGATTTGCCAAATCATGATGACAAAGGCAGCCTCGCTTTCGGTATTCCTCCGCCAAAGGCGCGTAATAAATCTCCAGCCGCCGCGCCACTTCTTCTGCTTCCGCTAAGGCTTCCCCGATCTGTCCTTCGTAAAGAAAATCAAAATAACACTTTTGAGATATCTGCCGCAGGCGATGACGCCAGCGGCGCAAGTCCGCCACTTTTTGCTCCACAATGGCCGGGAAACGCCCGATCTTGCAACGATCGGGATAGCGGCGGTATTGAAATCCCGCTCCCTGACGGTGCAAATCCGCCAATGGTTCCGCAATCCGCAAAACCTGTTCCTCCTGTCTGAAATCCACCGCCGTCCCGGACAAATAAGGCATCAAAAAAAATCGTCCGTCCCCGCGATCGGCCGCCTCCAATGTCCAGGCCCCGTCCACTGTCGGGATCACCGCCGCCACCCTGCACCCCGCTTTGAGCCAATGGGCGCAGGCTTCCGCAATAAACGCGAATTCCTCCGGCGGATAACTTACCGGCTTCAGCACAAAATCACCCTTATCGGTACGCAATCGATAAATACTCCGATTTCCTTTCGCTGAAAGCAACAAAAAATCTTCAATTCGCAAATGATATCCCTCCGCAATGAGCGATAAGTCCAACATAACAATCCTCCCTTCTTTTCTGAATTTCTATGCGTCGATCGCCTTCTTTATTCTATCAGCGCCCTTCTATCAATCCCCCGAACGGCATAGGATGATAGCGTCAGGAGGGATCGTCATGCCAACAAACAAATGCCCCATGAGCAATCTTGCCATTGAACAGATCAAAGATCTGAGCGCCAGCTACAAGCTGGCGCTGGAGGCCGCCGCCCATTACAATGCCATTGCCCTGGCCAATAAAAAGCAAATTGAATCCGCCCTTGCCCTGGCCGATCGACTGAGACAAGTGTTGGAAGGATATCTGCGCGGCTGGGAACAAGGGTTCCCCTGCCTCACCTATTCCTGCGGCTGGGAATATTGTCAGCGCAACCTGCAAATTCTTAACTCTCTGCCCAATTTGCCGGATCCGCCGGGAGACCCCGGCAGCGACATTCATATCAACGCTACCCAACTGACCACAGACAGCGACTGAATAAAGCAACCGGTGCAGTTAACGCAGAAAAAAACACCTTCCCCTACCCTCTGTCACCTTTTATTCCGCGTTTTCTGCATTTTCTGGCTCTATCCCGCCAAACATCGCAAGCAGACAAAAAACAGCTTCAGCGACAGTTTCATGACCGTTTCTCTGAGCCGCGGAATTGTTTACCGCAAACAAAAGACCTGTTCCCGCCTTTTTTGCTATTTTTACCAAACAATTTTCCTTTTCCCTTTTCGCGATGAAAAATTTTCATACAAAATTGACAACCCCTAGATTTAGTGGCAAATCCCCCGATTTTCCGAAAGAATTCTAGCAGGGCAAAAACACAACATCTTGTGAAAAACACAGAGCAGACAAGGATTTCGAGCATCGTTCTTTTCAAACGAGATAACACAACATGTTGTGTTTTTATTGCAATTTTGTCGGAAAAGTACACAATATTTAGTAAAATAGACCTTTACAAACCATCCGCGTTGTGATACTATATATGTGGCGTCTTACGACAAAGACTCCGTAAAAATCTCAAAATATGCAAGATCCGAGAAACAGAAACAAACTTACGCGGGATCTTGTCACATACATTTTCTTCCGCAAAAACGGATAGTAAACAGGAATATTGGGAGGATACATCATGAAAGTTTTTAAACGAGACGGCAGCGCGGTAGACTACGACCGCAGCAAAATCAGAATCGCTCTGCAAAAAGCCAATGCCGCCGTAGAAGAACAAGAACGCATTACCGATGAGGATATCGAAAACATTATTCTCTACATCGAAAGCAAAAACCGCAGCAGAATGCTGGTAGAAGATATCCAGGATATTGTGGAACAAAAATTAATGGAGTTAAACAAATATGTACTGGCCAAGGCTTACATCATCTACCGCTACAATCGCGCGTTGGTACGAAAAGCCAACACCACGGACGAATCCATCCTCAGTCTGATCCACAACAGCAACATCGACGTGATGGACGAAAACTCCAACAAAAACGCCACAGTGGCCTCTACCCAGCGGGACTTGATTGCCGGGGAAGTCAGCAAAGACCTGACACGCCGTCTGCTTTTGCCGGAACATATCTCCAAAGCCCACGATGAAGGAGTCATCCATTTTCATGACGCGGACTATTTCATCCAGCCCATCTTTAATTGCTGCCTGATCAACATTCAGGACATGCTGGACAACGGCACCGTCATGAACGGGCAATTGATTGAAAGTCCCAAAAGCTTTCAAGTCGCTTGTACCATCATGACACAAATCATCTCGGCGGTAGCCTCCAGCCAGTACGGCGGTCAGTCGGTAGATCTTTGTCATCTGGGGAAATACCTGCGCAAAAGCTATGATAAGTTCGTCAAAAATCTGACAGAAAAATTTGGGGATACCCTGTCCGAAGAAGCCATCATCGCCATCGCCAAAGATCGGCAACAGGATGAGTTGCGCTCCGGCGTTCAGACCATACAATATCAGATCAACACATTGATGACCACCAACGGCCAAAGTCCTTTCGTCACCCTCTTCCTCCATTTGGAAGAAAATGATGAGTACATTAAAGAAAACGCCATGATCATCGAAGAAATTTTGCGCCAACGTCTGCAAGGCATCAAAAACGAAAAAGGCGTCTATGTGACGCCTGCCTTCCCCAAATTGGTTTACGTATTGGACGAATGCAACTGTCTGAAAGGCGGCAAATACGACTATTTGACCAAGCTAGCGGTAAAATGCTCCGCTAAACGGTTGTACCCCGACTACATCTCCGCCAAACAAATGCGCGCCAATTATGAAGGAAACGTCTTCTCACCCATGGGTTGCCGCTCTTTCCTGGCTCCGTGGCAAGACGAAAACGGCAACTATAAATTTGAAGGTCGATTCAACCAGGGTGTTGTAAGCATCAATCTGCCTCAGATCGGTATTATCGCGGCAGGCGACATGGACAAGTTCTGGAAATTGTTTGATGAACGCCTTCAATTATGCTATGAAGCGTTGATGTGCCGTCATAACGCCTTGAAAAAAGTCACTTCCGACGTCAGCCCCATCCATTGGCAGTACGGCGCCATCGCCCGCTTGAACAAAGGAGAAAAAATCGAAAAATTCCTGTACGGCGGTTATTCCTCTATCTCTTTGGGCTACATCGGTTTATATGAAGTCACCAAATTGATGACCGGCGAAAGCCAAACCACCCCCAAAGGCGAAGCCTTTGCCCGTCAGGTCATGCTCCATATGCGGAAAGCCGTCGACCGTTGGAAAGCAGAAACCAACATCGGCTTCGCGCTTTACGGAACTCCGGCGGAATCCCTGTGTTATCGCTTTGCCCGTATCGACAAAGAACGGTTCGGTACCATCAAGGATATTACTGACAAAGGTTATTATACGAATTCTTACCATGTGGATGTGAGGGAAAAAATCGACGCTTTCAAGAAATTCGAATTTGAAAGTCAGTTCCAGCCCATCTCTTCCGGCGGCGCCATCTCCTATGTGGAAATTCCCAACATGCGCCACAATCTGGAAGCCATGGAAGAAGTGGTCAAATTCATCTATGAAAACATTCAGTACGCGGAATTTAACACAAAATCCGATTACTGTCACGTTTGCGGATTTGACGGAGAAATCATCATCAATGATGACAACGAATGGGAATGTCCCAACTGCGGCAACAAAGACCGCAACAAAATGAACGTTACTCGTCGTACGTGCGGTTATCTAGGAGAAAATTTCTGGAATGTAGGCAAAACCAAAGAAATCAAAGCCCGCGTGCTTCATCTGTAATATTTCCGAAGGACAAACCAAACGCCCTGTCCGCAAAGCGGCGCAGGGCGTTTCTTATCTCTTTTTTCGCTGTTTCGGAAGCGTGCTGGTTCCGCCGTCTCAGACAGCGGAAACTCCCCTCGATTCGGGTGGCAGATCAAACAAAACTGTGTTATAATGAAAATACGGGATTTCGACAAATGTCATAGAAATCCCCCAAGAGAGGTGTTACCGATGCATTATGCAGATATCAAAACCCATGACATCGCCAACGGTCCAGGTGTACGCGTATCCCTGTTTGTCAGCGGCTGCCGACGCCACTGCCCCGGCTGTTTCAATGCCGAAGCATGGGATTTCAACTACGGCGAAGAATTTACAACAGAAACGGAAAACGAGGTGCTCCGAGCATTGGAACCCCATTATATTCGAGGGCTTTCTCTGCTGGGCGGGGAACCCTTTGAACGGGAAAACCAAAGAGCCCTGCTGCCTCTGCTGAAAAAAGTCCGCGCCCGTTTTCCCCAAAAAGATATCTGGTGCTATACCGGCAACTCCTTTGACAGGGAAATTTTACAGGAAATGGCGCCAAACTGGTCCGAAACCAGAGAATTCCTCTCTTATCTCGACGTATTGGTAGACGGTGATTTCATCGAAGCGGAAAAAAATCCCGATCTGCGTTTTCGCGGTTCCGGCAACCAGCGCATCATCAAGGTACAGGAATCACTGAAAGAAAAGAAAATCATTCTCTGGGAATAGCGACGGTATCCCAGACAGACAAGGAGGATTTATGCTTACGATCAATATCAAAAAATTAGACCCCAACGCCAAAGTACCCACCTTTGGTTCTCCTTTTGCCGCGGGCTTTGACTTATACGCCTGCAATTCCCATCCCATCATCATCCCGTCAGGGGAAACGGTCCTGATCCACACCGGTCTTGCCATGGAAATCCCTGTCGGTTACGGCGGTTTTGTTTATGCCCGCAGCGGTTTAGCAACAAAAAAAGGACTGGCTCCCGCCAACAAAGTAGGTGTCATTGACGCCGACTATCGAGGAGAAATTCTGGTGGCGCTTCATAATCAAAGCAAAATCGACCAAGAAATCGATGCCGGGGAACGCATCGCGCAAATGGTCATCGCGCCCTTTTTGAAAGTGGATTTTCAGGAAGTAGACAGCTTGGACGAAACCGGACGCGGCAGCGGCGGATTTGGCTCCACCGGCAGGAAATAACCAACCCCGATCAAAATGAGGTGAATTACCATGACAGAAACACATTTGAATGAAAACGCGATGCCTGCCCCTTCTCTCCCCTCGAACATCCAAAAAGACAAGCAAACTTATCTGGACAATCTGCTCAACACGTATGATAAAATCTTTGAAATGGAACACTTTGAGGAACATGAGCTGCATTTGGCAGCCACCGCCCATTACATGGAATCCGCCAAAAAGGGATTTTTGCGGGCAGAACGCCATGAACATGTTTTCCTCTTCGACCTGTCCGCTCTGGACGGAGACACCTTTTCCAGAATTCGGGATTGGGTACTGGAAACAGGTGTAGAAAAAATCAACCCTACCAAAGGCTACCTGTCCACCTTTTTGACCGCAGTTATTTTAACCGGCTCGGTAGCAGATGACGTCCGCCCCATGATTGCCGCTTACAGCAAAGTGCTGAAGCTGAAACGGCAAAAAAAAGGTTATGTAAATCAGCGCATTTGTATTGTCGATTTTGCTGATCATGTTGTCCTCAGTAACAAAGACGCCAAAGAACTGGGAGATTTTTTACAAAATTTTTTCACCTTCGCAGAAGAACAAAAAACGCAGCCGGCGCCATCAGAAGCACAGCCGGCGCCATCAGAAGCAACAGACATATCCACCGAAAAATCTACGGAGGAAAAATCGAATTCGTAAAAATCAGGGAAGGTACATCTTGACAAAATACCTTCCCTGTCTTATAATAAAAAAGAACTGAATACCGGTTTTGGTGCAGAAATTCTGTGAAAAGGGAATCAGGTGAGAATCCTGAACAATCCTGTTGCCGTGTGGAATAGTCAGTGTTTTCGGCAATTGCCAGCCATTGGGAAAATCCTGAGAAGGCAAACGCTGATGTCAAGTCCGAGTCGGAATACCTGCCAAAACAGATCAGTTGTTAAGCAGCTGATGGCTATGTCTCCACAGTGTATGGAGAGTGTAGAAAACCCTAACGGCGGTCTCGCGCCGTTCTTTGGCTCTTGCTTAATAACAGCAAGAGTTTTTCTTTTGTCTCTTTCGTTCCTGGAAATATAATAAATACAAGCCGAAAAAAGCGTCCTCGACGAGGACGCTTTTTTCGTATATTTTACAGGCATTCTTTGCGAGAAAGTTTGATCTTGCCGGAAACAGGATCGATACCGATCACTTTCACCGTAATGACGTCTCCTTCATTGCAAACATCCGTTACCTTATTAACACGATGATTTTCCAGCTGAGAAATGTGAACCATACCTTCTTTCCCCTTGCTGCCGAACACACCGGGAATGATTTCCACAAAAGCTCCGAAATCCATTACTTTCACGACTTTTCCGGTGTAAACTTTACCAACTTCCGGTTCCGCCACAATGGCTTTGATGATTTCCAGCGCCTTGTTGCCGCCTTCAACGTCTACGCTGGCAATAAACACTCTGCCGTCATCTTCAATATCAATTTGGGCGCCGGTTTCTTCCACAATCCTTTTGATAACTTTACCGCCGCTGCCGATGATTTCCCGAATTTTATCGGGATCCACAGTGTAATTCATAATCCTCGGCGCGTAAGGAGAAAGTTCTGTGCGAGGCTGATTGATGCATTCCAACATTTTGCCCAAGATAAAATGGCGACCTTCTTTGGCCTGTGCCAATGCTTTTTCTAAAATAGGACGATTGATGCCGGCGATTTTAATATCCATCTGAATCGCCGTCACTCCTTGCTCCGTACCTGCTACCTTAAAATCCATATCTCCCAGGAAATCTTCCATACCCTGAATATCGGTAAGGATCGTAAAATCCTCCCCGTCAGAAATCAGCCCCATGGCCACGCCGGATACCGGCGCTTTGATGGGAACACCCGCCGCCATCAGAGACATCGTGCTGGCGCAAACACTGGCCATGGAAGTGGAGCCATTGGACTCAATGGCTTCTGATACCAAACGCAGGCAATAAGGGAATTCTTCTTCACAAGGAATCACCGGTTCCAAAGCGCGTTCCGCCAAGGCGCCGTGACCGATTTCCCGTCGACCGGGACCGCGCATGGGGCGAGTTTCCCCAACAGAGTAAGGAGGGAAATTATACTGATGCATATAGCGTTTGCTGGTTTCCGGCGAAACACCGTCCAACGTCTGCGCTTCGCCCAACATGCCCAAAGTGCAGACATTAAGCACCTGGGTTTGACCGCGGGTAAACAAAGCCGAGCCATGGGGACGTGCCAGCACATCCACTTCACAAGAAATAGGACGCACTTCATTGAGAGCCCGGCCGTCAATACGCAGCTTATCTTTCGCGATCATGGTACGGAACACGGATTTTTCCAATTTATCGATAAAGTGATCGATATTTTCCTGTTCTTCTTCGTATTCCTCTCCGGAGAATTCTTCTTTGATACCGGCTTTAACCGCGTCCAAATACTCTTCCCGTTCTTTTTTGGGAATTTTTTCAATGGCGCATTTTTTGATTGCCGCAGACAGTTCTTCCTTATGAGCCAAAATTCTGGCTTCGATTTCACCGGTTACTTCTTCTTCTTCAAAAATTTCCTTTTCTTCCGCCAAACCCAACGCTTCAGCTTCCCGGCGAAATTCCAGAATAAAATCAACGATACGTTTAATCTCTTCATGAGCAAACATAATGGCGTCTAAAATCACTTCTTCGGAAATTTCGGCCGCGGCGGCTTCCACCATCATCACGGCGTCCTTGGTACCCGCCACCGTGATATGCATCACACTTTGAGATTTTTGTTCCATAGTGGGATTGATGACAAATTCACCGTCAACCATGCCCACAACCACACCGGCAATGGGTCCTGCCCAGGGCAGATGAGAGAGATGCAGGGCGGCGCTGGCGCCGATCATCGCCGTAATTTCCGGCGGACAGTCATGATCCACAGACAATACCGTAGTGACTACCTGCACATCTTTACGATAAGCTTTGGGGAATAAAGGGCGGCAGGGTCGGTCAATCAACCGAGAATTCAAAATCGCTTTGTTGGATGCCTTCCCTTCCCGTTTAATAAAACCGCCGGGGATTTTACCGACAGAATACAGTTTTTCTTCATAATCCACCGTCAGCGGGAAAAAATCGATGTCTCTTGCTTCTTTGGAACCGACGGCCGTTGCCAAAATAGCAGTATCATCATAGCTGGTAAACACCGCGCCGCTGGCTTGTTTAGCCATTCTGCCGGTTTCCAGCGTCAACGTTCTGCCGCCGATTTCCAGGCTCTTTCTTAAAATCGTCATGTTGCCTCCTCATTTTCTTTACGCTTATAACCCTTAAAGTTTCACAATAATATTCGACATCTCATCAAAATTTCCTGCTAAAATAGGCGTTTCTCACAAAAGAAAAAGACGCCTAAGCGCCTTTTTCTCTGTTTGCTTGTTTTTGAAAATTATTCTACCACTGTCACTCGTTCTTCATAAGATTTCTTTTTCTGTGCCGTAACCGAATCCATCGGTACACCCAAAGGGATAACGGTGCGTACGGTTTTGTTAGTCGGAATTTGCAGCAAAGCGGCAATCTCCTGCCGCAATTGAAGATTTTTCACCACCCAAAAAGAAGTGGTCTGCAAATTCAATCCGGAAGGCGCGTCCAAACCCGCCTGCAAAATCTGACGAATATCCGCATCGGGCAACGCCTTTTCCTGAAAGGGACCCCGATAACTATGTCTGTCTTTTACCGCTGCAAAAAAATCCATTTGTCATACCTCCTCCTGCTTTGGCGCGAGCTTTTTCCACGCAGATTTTCTTTATGGTTGAGAAACCGCCTCCGAACGGCGGAACAATGACAATTCGCCCTTTTTCGGATACAGATTTTCATTCGCTTCTTTTATCCCTCGCCTTTTAGAAAAAGCCAAAGGCAAAAACCGCGGCCGTCCGGAAAAAACAACCGCCGCCCGAACACACGGGCGGCGAATGAAACGGTTATCTTCTCAAACCCAATTCTTTGACCAGCGTACGATACCGATCGAAATCCTGTTTTTTCACATAGTTCAATAAACGGCGACGCTGACCGACCAGTTTCAACAAACCGCGGTTGGAATGATGATCTTTGGGGTGTTGTTTGGAATGCTCGGTCAAGTCCAAAATCCGTTGTGTCAGCAAGGCAATCTGCACTTCCGGAGAACCGGTGTCGCCCTCATGGGTTTTAAAACGATCAATAATATCTGTCTTTACTTCTTTTGTCAATGGCATGTTTATAACCTCCATAAAATTTTTCTTTCCGATAGCACAGGTATGGCCGGAGAACCAATATCCGAGCTATGGAGCACAAGGTTTATTATACCTGATTTTCCGCCAAATAGCAAGGCGTTTCTTAGAATTTCACAACTTTTTTTTCCGCTAAAATAGCTTCCGCGGTTTTAGCGTCTTTGGCAATTTGTCTTTTTAAAGCATCCAATCCGTCAAATTTTTCTTCCGAGCGAATCTTTTCCACAAAGAAAACCGTCATCTTTTTGCCGTAAAGATTGCCGGTAAAATTCAGCAAATTAGATTCCACCGTAGGTTCCACATTGTTGTTAATGGTGGGGCGCAAACCCACATTGACTACGGATTTCACCATCCGTCCCTCAAAGGCGGAATAACAGGCGTATACGCCGTATTCCGGCAGTTGCATATCCTCTTCCAGGCGCACATTGGCAGTGGGAAATCCCAACTTGCGCCCAAGCTGCAGCCCTTTTACCACTTTTCCTTTCAATTGATAGTTATATCCTAACAGTTCGTTGGCGGCCGCAATATCCCCCGCGGCGATTTTCTTGCGAATGAGGGTGCTGGAAACAACGCCCAAACGAGTCTGCACCTGCGGCACAACAGTCACATGGCAATCGTAGAAAGCACACAGCTCTTCCAATATTTTGGCCGTACCGACACCTCGATCGCCGAAGGTATAGTTATAACCAACTACCACCTCTTTAGCGTTCAGTCCTTCAATGAGCACCTCCCGAACAAAATCTTCCGGAGATTGCGCGGCAACGGTTCGATTGAAAGGGAAATTCAGCAGATAATCCGCCCCCAACTTATGAATAATCTGCTCCTTGTCTTTTTCCGTATTCAGTTTTTTTGGACCGACTCCTGTCAGCACTTCCTGGGGATGGGGCTTAAAAGAAAACGCCACGCCGATGCCGTAATGTTTTTTTGCTTCCCGCTCCATCACTGAAAAAAGCGCTTTATGTCCCACATGAACACCATCGAAGTTTCCCAGCGTCACCGCCACAAAACGGTCAGTGTTCCGCAGCTCCGCCGGAAATTCCTGCAAACTGTTCAAAACGATCATCCGAATTCTTCCTTTTCCTCTGTTTTTCTGTTCTGTTCTCGTATTTCTGTTTTACCGCCCACAGGTTCGGAGAAATTTTATTCCTATTCCTGTTCAGCATAACACTGCGGTTCTGTCTCAAACAGCACTTTTTTCATTTTTAAATGGCGACTGCCCGGAGCGATTTCCCCCATAGCCACCAACGCGCCGTCATACAGTACTCGATAAGTACCGGCGGGCGCGGTCGTCAGCGTCAAAGGACGTCCATGACACACCGCCTCCAATTGTTTTTCTTGGGTCAACGACAAAGCCGGCAAATACTCTAAACCGGCGCCCAACGGTAACAGGCAGGAATAATCCCTTGCTGTCAGCATGGTTTTCACCTGTTCCAACGACAACGCTTGAGAAAGATCAAACTCTCCCACCGCCTGTCGTTCCAAAGCGGTCAAATGAGCGCCAACCCCCAGCTTTTGTCCTATATCATGCATCAAAGTGCGGATATACGTTCCGCCGGAGCAAATCACGCGAAGACACACCCGCGGCAAATCCATCTCTGTTATTTCCAACTCATAAATAGTCACACAGCGAGGCTGCCGTTCCACCACCTGTCCCTCTCGCGCCAACTGATACAATTTTTTACCATTGATTTTCACCGCGGACACCATAGGCGGAATCTGCCGGATTTCTCCCAAAAATTCTTCTGTCGCCTGCCTTACCGCCATAGGCGTCACCGCCGCCAGCTCCGCTGCCGAAGCACGACGCAGCACCCGACCGCTGCTGTCCTGGGTAGAAGTTTCCGCGCCTAAAACCATTTCGCCCAGATAAGTTTTGGTTAACGGTGAAAAATATTCTGCCAGACGGGTCGCTTTGCCGACACAAATGGGCAAAACTCCCGTCGCATCAGGATCCAATGTCCCCGTATGTCCTACTTTCGTTTTTTTCGGCAGACAACGGCGAATAATAGCCACCACATCGTGGGAAGTCATCTGTCGCGGTTTATCCACAATGATCAGCCCATTGGGCAATTTCCGCACCACCTTTTCCTCATTTTTTACATAGAACATCCTCTGCCCCGCGAGCATCCGCCGAGCGAATCATTTCCCGCGCCGCCGTCAACACCGCCTGCTGCACTTCTGCCAAGGCGCCCCGCACCCGACAGCCGGCCGCGGCAATATGCCCGCCGCCGTCAAAAGCCTTTGCCACCTGCGCCACGTTGTAGCCGTCGCGGCTGCGCATGGATATTTTCACGTATCCTTCGGGCATCTCCTGGAAAAAAATCCCTACCCGAACTCCATTGGGATACATGGTATAGTCAGAGATATTTTCACAATTAGCGTCAGTCGCCCGCGCTGCTTCTTTTTCCGCCATATCAATAACCGTCCAAACCAACTTCCCGTCGGGAGATTGGCGCAAGTTGCGCAGGCTTGCCCCGATCATCGCCATATCCGTCATGGACTTACATTCAAAAAGCTGAATCCTCACCTGCTGCGTATCCACACCCAGCGTCATCAAACGCCCGCCGATTTCCATAGTTTCCGGAGTGGTGTTGCTGAAACGAAATCCCCCCGTGTCGCCGGAAATTCCCGTAAACAGACAGGTAGCAATCTCTAAAGTCAAATCCGCGCCCAACGCTTGCAACAGATAATATACAATCTGGCTGTTGGCGGCGGCTTGCGGATCTACCAACGATACACAGTCATAGCCGTCATTGGTCTCATGATGATCAATAGCAATCACCGGTAGTTTTTCCAGCCACGGTTCGCTCCAGCGCCGCCCGATGCGTTTAGGCGACGCGCAGTCCACCATCACCAGTAAATCCCGCCGTGAGTCCACCGTCTCCGGCGTCGCGATATCTTCCGCGCCCGGCAAAAAACACAACGCGTCGGGGATGGGATCTTTAAAGACCACCTGCGGCTTCTTGCCCAATTGACGCAGACCCGCAGCCAACGCCAAGGCAGAACCTACCGCGTCAGCATCCGGGCTGACATGACCGACAATCAGGGGATATTGACTGATCAGCAAAGGAGTGCGCACCGGCGAAAAATCATATCGTTCTTTCATGGTTCGCTCCTATTCTTCCTGTTGTTCCGACGGTTCCGCCGAGGGTCTCTCTGCTTCCGTCCGCGTCGGAGGATGAGATCGGTTATAATCTTCCAGAATTTCCGTAATTTTAAATCCTTCTTCCACGGAATGATCTTCAATGAAAATCAGCTGCGGTACGGTTCTGGTTTTAATCACCTTCGCTAACTCGCTGCGGATATAACCGCTTCCTTTGTGCAGAACCGCCATCATATCAGCAAAAGAACCAGAACCGAAATGGCTCACATAAATTTTGGCGGCGCTCATATCGGCGTCCACATCCACCTTCATCACCGACACCATACCCAAGCGGGGATCTTTCATCCCGCGGATGATGCGAGCGATTTCTTTTTTCAATTCTTCATCCAGACGATTTTTTCGATATTGTCCCATTCTCTCACCTTGATTTCCGTAAAGCGGTACAATTCCGAAAACAGTACCGCTTTTCATTTTTCTTAATCGCGCCTTCCTTAAAGGTCCGAAATATCCCGTTCTGTTTCTTCCATAATAAAAGCTTCCAGGATATCGCCCACTTTGATATCATTGTAGTTTTCAATACCGATCCCGCATTCATAACCCTGTACCACTTCTTTGACATCGTCTTTGAAGCGGCGCAGCGAGGAAATCTGACCTTCCCAAACCACAATACCGTCCCGTACAATGCGCACCTGGGACTGACGGGTTACTTTGCCTTCTGTCACATAAGCGCCCGCGATTACGCCCACTTTCGGAACTTTGAAAGTATCGCGGACTTCCGCCTGACCCAATATTTTTTCTTTGTATTCCGGTTCCAGTAACCCCGCCATGGCTTTTTTCACGTCTTCAATAGCGTCATAAATGACGCGATACAGACGCATATCCACACCGGTAGCTTCCACTGTCTTGCTGGCCTGTGCCACCGGCCGCACATTAAAGCCGATGATGATAGCGTTGGACGCATCCGCCAACATCACATCGGATTCGCTGATACCGCCTACTCCCACATGGATTACATTGACTTTTACTTCGGCTGTGGAAAGTTTTTCCAGTGATTGTTTTACCGCCTCGGCGGAACCCTGCACGTCGGCTTTGATGACAATATTCAAATCTTTCATATCGCCTTCGGCAATTTTTTTGAAAAGATCGTCCAAGCTGACTTTGGAACTTTTGCGCATTTCTTCTTCCCGTTTTTTGATAGCTTGAATCTGCGCCGCGTAACGAGCGTCTTTTTCATCTTTGATCGCCATGAAGATCTCACCGGCTTCCGGCACTTCCGAAAAGCCCAGCACTTCCACAGGCATGGACGGACCGGCGCTTTTTACAGTGCGATGCTTGTCATCCACCATGGCGCGGATTTTCCCGAAAACAGAACCGGCAACCACTGTTTCACCGATTTTCAAAGTTCCTTTCTGTACCAACAGGGTCGCGACAGGACCACGGCTTTTATCTAATTTAGCTTCGATGACGGTTCCTCTGGCCTGACGACGGGGGTTGGCTTTCAGTTCTCCCATTTCCGCTACTAACAAAATCATTTCCAGCAGGGTGTCGATACCTTCCCCTTTTTTGGCGGATACGGGCACCATAATCACGTCGCCGCCCCATTCCTCGCAAACCAACCCATGTTCCATCAATTCCTGACGCACTCGATCCGGATTGGCGCCGGGTTTGTCGATTTTATTGATTGCCACAATAATCGGCACGCCGGCGGCTTTGGAATGGTTGATGGCTTCAATAGTCTGGGGCATTACCCCGTCATCGGCAGCCACTACCAAAATGGAAATATCTGTCACCTGAGCGCCGCGAGCACGCATGGAGGTAAAGGCCTCATGACCGGGAGTATCCAGGAAGGTAATCTTTTTACCGTCGATTTCCACCTGATAAGCCCCGATGTGCTGCGTAATTCCGCCGGCTTCCGTTGCCGTTACACTGGTTTTCCGAATCACATCCAGTAAAGAAGTTTTACCATGATCGACATGACCCATTACCGTAACCACCGGCGGTCTGGACTTCAAATCTCTGGGATTATCGTCATCGTCAAAGAGGATTTCATCAATTTTTTCCTGTTTCACCTCAACGGTGATTCCAAATTCGTCCGCCAGTAAAATTGCCGTATCAGCATCCAACTCCTGGTTGATGGTAGCCATAATGCCCATTTCAAACAGTTTTTTAATGACTTCGCTGGCGGTTTTGCTCATATTTTTCGCCAATTCCTGCACACTGACAGTTTCGTTAATGATGATTTTCTTCGGCGTAACGGGCGGCATTACTTTCTTCTGCTTCTTCTGTTCCTTATATTTATTCTTCGGGCGATTCTTGTTTTTCTTCTGGAACTCGTTACCCTTGTACCGATCGTTATAGAAGGTTTGTTCTCGATTTTCCCGTTTTTTGGCGTCCTGTTTTTTGTTATTCGGTTTATAGGTGGACGCCGCGGCATAGCGCATTTCCCCTACCGGCTGTTCAAAACGGTCTTTTTTGGGCGCGGGTCTGGCGCCGCGATTGGGGGCGCCGCTTCGATTATCTTTTTTGAATCCGCCGCGGTTCTCTTTGTTGAACCCGCCGCGGTTATCTCGTCCGCCGTTATAAGCGCCACGGGCGTTTCGATTATCCCGATTGCCGCGGTTATCTCGATTGTAAGGCGGTCTTTGTTCATTTTTGGCAGAGCGTTCTCCCGCCGCCTTCGGCGGCCGGGGAGTCCTTTTTTCCGGATGGGATTCCGTCGTTCGGGGAACTGCTGTCCGAGCGGGAACCGCCGCCCGGGGCGCCGGTGTTTCTTTAACCGCCGCCGATTTCGCAATGGGTTCCGATTTGGCGGTCTTCGGCTGAGGCGTTACGGGTTCTTGTTTTTTCGGTTCCGTTTTTGGGGACTCCGCCTGAGGCTCTTCCTTCGGCGCTGTCGGCGGTTCTGGCTGAGACGGCGCGGCTTCCGCTACTTGAGCCGGTTGTTTTTGAACAGTCTTCTCTGTTTTCGGCGTTTCCGTCTGCGGCGTTTCCGTCTGCGGCGCTTGAGACAGTTCCGGTTGGGCGGATTCTGCCGCGGGCGGTTTGGGCGTTGTCACCGAGACCTCTTGAGTCTTCTTCGGTTGAGCGGAAACTGCCGATTCCTCTTTTTCGGCGGCGGCCTTGGCTTCTTCCGCCGCTTTTTTGGCGGCTTCCGCTTCTACCTGAGCCCGAGGAATCCGCTTGATTTTCGGTTTAAACCCATCAGACTTCTTGATAACGCCCAACTCGGTTTTAGCCACTTCCACCTGTTCGTCGTTAAGCACAGACATATGATTTTTAATCTGATACCCTTTTTTATTTAAAACCTCTATGATTTTTTTACTTTCTGCATTGATTTCTTTCGCAAGTTCATGTACTCTGATTTTTCCCATGAAACCACCCCTTCTTTACACCAGTTCATTTAGACAGTCGCTGATGGCCCGCGCGAAATTTTTGTCCATCACCGCTACCAAACCCCTGGGAGATTTGCCGATAGCATGACCCAGACGCTCTTTTGTACCAAAGGTACAAACATCGATTTTTTGATCCCTTTTCTGATTGTTTTCAGCAGCATAACGCTTCTGTTGAAATTTTTCCAGGCTGTTGGCGCTGAGGTCCTCGGCCACCAGCACCAACCATATATTTTTTTTCCGCAACGCGGCAAAAACGCTGTCATCACCGGAAACCAGTTTTCCCGCTTTCTGAGCGAATCCCAGCAAAGTATAAATTTTATTTTCCCAAACAATTCGCTCAGGCACTGTCATCACCGACTTTCGGCGCCAGTTCTTCCAATATTGTCGAAAGCCTGTCTTTGATTTCCTCATCAATAGGAATTTTCAGCGATCGTTCCAGCCCTCGAGATTTAATGGCCTTTTGCAGACAATCCCTGTTTTTGCAAAGATAGGCTCCCCTTCCGGACAATTTGCCGGTGCTGTCGATTTTGATTTCCCCGTCCGGAGTTTTGACCACACGAATCAAGGAACGCTTCTCTTTCATTTCTTTGCAGCCAACACACATTCTCTCCGGTCTGCTTTTCTTTGCCATATCATCACCTTATCTTATCCGAATTTATGCTTCTTCTTCCGGGGCTGTCGGAGTAACAACCGCCTCCGCCTCAACCGTTGCTTTCGCGACGGACTCTTCCGTAGATTCCTCCATTACTTCTACAGCGGCTTCCTCTGTTTCGGCAACTTCCTCACTCAATGCCGCCGCTTCCGCTTCTTTTTTTCGAATGGCGGCCATTTGTTCTTCACTTTTAATATCAATCTTACAACCGGTCAAACGTACTGCCAAACGGGCATTTTGACCTTCTTTGCCGATAGCCAAAGAGAGCTGCTCATTAGGTACCACCACTTTCGCGGCGCGGCCTTCTTCGTCCAAAATCACTTCCAAAGCTTGAGCGGGACTGATGGCATTACTGATGAATTCCGCCAAATCAGGTGACCAAGCGATGACCTCCAGCTTTTCTCCGGATAACTCATTGACGATGCTCTGCACCCGAATGCCCTTGGCGCCGACACAGGCGCCCACAGCGTCCACATTCTCATCCTCACTGTAAACAGCCACTTTGGAACGACATCCCGGTTCTCTGACTACTCCTTTGACTTCTACCACTCCGTCGTAAATTTCCGGAATTTCTTGCTCCAACAAACGGCGCAGTAAGCCGGGGTTGGTTCTGGAAACAATCACCTGAGCGCCGCGGCTGGCTTTTCGCACTTCTCCCAAATATACTTTAATACGCTGTCCCACGGTATAAGTTTCTCCGGGGATTTGTTCGCTGCCCGGCAAAAAGGCGTCGGTTTTGCCCAAATCCACAATTACATTGCGTCCTTCCACTCGAGTGATCAAACCGGTAACGATATCTCCTTCTCTGCCGGCAAAAGCATCGTAAACCATACCGCGTTCCGCTTCCCGAATCCTCTGCACCACCACTTGTTTGGCGGTTTGGGCGGCAATGCGGCCAAAAGAACGCGGCGTCACGTCTGATTCAAACATATCGCCTACTTCAAATTCCGGATCCAGCAAACGGGCTTCTTCCAGGGACATTTCCACCCGTTCGTCTTCCACTTCCTCCACGACGGTTTTGCGGAAATACACATGGATTTCTCCCGTGTCGCGGTTGATTTCCACTCGTACATTCTGCGAAGAACCAAAGTTCTTTTTGTAAGCGGAAATTAACGCCGCTTCCAATGCTTCCAGAATCACATCAGCCTGGATACCACGCTCTTTTTCCAAATCTTCCAGCGCTTCAATGAATTCTCTGTTGATAAACTCTCGAGCCATTTTTTTCATCCTCTCCTACGATTTGTCTCTATTTTCTCTGCCCTCACCTTTAAAACTCGAACAACAAATGAGCTTTGGCGATTTTGTCCAGGGGCAGATGGTATTCTTTGCCGCTTTCTTCTTCCAGCAGCCCCACACCGGCTTCCGTATAACCCAGCAGGCGTCCCACCAGTTCCTTTTTGCCGTCCGCGGCGACGAACAGTCGAATCACCGCTTTTTCCCCGGCAAACCGCTGGTAGTCGGTAGCCTTTTTTAAAGGGCGTTCCAGCCCGGGAGAAGACACTTCCAACACATAATTGCTTTCAATAAAATCCTCTTCGTCCAGAGCGTCTCCCAAAGCTCTGCTGACGGCCGCGCACAGATCGTGATCCACCGCGGGAGTCCGATCGATGAACAGCCGCAAAACCCAATCGGCGCCTTCCTTTTTCCATTCCACATCCACAATCTCACAACCCAGTTCCCGACAGATGGGAGTTGCCATAGCCAAAACTCTTTCTTCTGTTCTCATTTTTGCCTCCTCAGACGCCGCGGCTTCCATACAAAACAAAAAGTGGGCCGTTATACCCACTTTCCAACACAGTTCCTAAAACAAAAATGGTATACCGAAAAGGTACACCAACAGACTACTCTTATACTATATCAAAAAAAAATGGCAAAGTCAAGGGAAATTTGCTTCTTTTTCCTGCATAAAGCCGTTTTCGGGGATATTTTATCAATATTCAGAATTTTACAGAATCGAAAGGGAAATTGACATCCCGAATCGATTATCCTATACTTATTTTGTACATTTATTTAATCGATTATAAGAAAAAGGAGGCAAAAGAAATGACTGAAGAAACAACGCCGACGGTTACTTCAGACGCCCCATCCGGGCGCCAAGAAAACAAGATGGGCTATATGCCTGTCAAAAAACTACTGTTGACCATGTCCATTCCCATGATTTTGTCCATGCTGGTGCAGGCCTGCTACAACATCGTGGACAGCATCTTCGTCGCGCAGCTGAGCGAAAATGCTCTGACAGCCGTCTCAATGGCCTTTCCCATCCAAAATCTGATGATTTCCGTCGCGGTGGGTGTGGGGGTTGGGATCAACGCGTTGATGTCCCGTTCTTTGGGCGAAAAACGTTTTGATTACGCCAACAAAGTCGCCATGCAGGGGCTTTTTTTGAATCTTGTGGGATATGTATTGTTCGTAGTCATCGGGATTCTCGCCAGCAATTTATATATGCGCACCCAGACAGACATCCCGGACATCATCGAAATGGGTGACGTCTACGTCCGCATTTGCTGCTTATTATCTTTCGGAGTATTTATCCAAATCACCTTCGAACGGTGTCTGCTGTCCACCGGTAAAACGCTCTATGCCATGTATACGCAAGGCTTCGGCGCCATCATCAATATCATCCTGGATCCTATCCTCATCTTCGGGATGTTCGGTTTTCCTGAAATGGGCGTCGCCGGAGCAGCCGTCGCCACAGTCACAGGACAGATTTGCGCCGCCGTACTGGCCATCGCTTTGAATCAAAAACGCAACAAAGAACTCTCTTTGCGGGTTGCCGATATCCGTCCGGACTGGCAAGTCATTAAGCCCATCCTGATCATCGGCATTCCCTCCATCCTCATGGCGTCGGTGGGTTCCATCATGACCTTCATCATGAACAAAATCCTGATCGTCTTTTCTTCTACCGCCGTGGCGGTTTTCGGGGTTTATTTCAAACTGCAAAGCTTCTTCTTCATGCCGGTATTCGGTCTGAACAATGGCATGGTTCCCATCATCGCCTACAACTACGGAGCCAACAAAAAAGACCGTATGCTGCATACGATCCGCTTAAGCAGCATTTTTGCCGCCGCTATTATGTTGGTAGGAACGGGCATCTTCTGGATTTTCCCCAGAGAACTGCTGTTTTTCTTTGATGCCTCGACAGATATGCTGAATATCGGGATACCGGCGTTGCGCGTCATTTCCCTGAGCTTCATTTTCGCGGGATTCTCTATCATTTTCGCGTCTATCTGCCAAGCTCTTGGCTACAGCATCTACAGCCTGTACATCTCCGTCGTCCGTCAGTTGGTAGTATTGCTGCCTATCGCCTATCTGCTGTCCCAAATCGGAACCCTGGAATCTGTTTGGTGGGCGTTCCCCATTTCGGAAATCGTGGCGCTGATACTGTCAATCTTCTTCCTGCGACATACGCTGCGCAAACTTCATTGGAAGCAAAATCCGACCCAATAGCAAAGCACACCGATCTTTCGAGAAGATTCTTCTTCACCAAAAAAATCACAAAAGGCAGGGAACCTTTGAGCAGGCTCCCTGCCGCTTTCTATTTCCAACGGAAATCCAAAGCCCCCTGAAATCCACTGATTACAGAGGGCTTTTAGTTTCCATGAAAATTGCGTTTTGTTTCTGTCGGCCACATCCGACTGTCAATGGTTTACATCTGTATACGCCAACCATCGTAGGAGAAGGTTTTGGAGTATTGTGAATTAACAAGACGAGTTCAAATAAGGTTTATCCGAAATCGTCATTAGACGGCAGTGGCCAAAATAATCAAGTCATGGATTCCATGGCTTTTTTATTTTGCTTTCAAAAACAGCGACCCAAACCCAAAAGACACGTTCCCGTTTCCGATTCGACCCTATGTGAGAAGCGCGGAAAACGATTTCCGAATCATTGGTAGTTTTATAATTCTTTTTTGGCGGGTTCAAAAAAACAATTGCCGTCTTCATGCCCTATTTCACAATCTATTCATAATTATAACAAATGCCTGCTCCAAACACAATGAATATGAGTAAAAAGTGTTGTATCCAGTCTTTTTTTGTCACAAAAAAAGTAATAAAATTCATTTCCTGCCCGGGGGAGTCCCCTTTTTCACCCTGCAGGCGTCTTGCTTCTCGAAATAAAAAGAAAAAACATCCGATTTTTTTCAAAAAAAGACCTTTCGATTCTCATTCCTAAAACAATAATCAAACCACGCTTTTCCTATCGATTATACGCTTATCCGCTTCTTTTTTCCGCGCCATCAGGAGATCTCTTACCGGCTCCGAAAACAAAAAAACGCGGAGAGAGATCTCCGCGAACAAAAAAATGCCTGTTATCTTGTAAGATAACAGGCCAATATGGTCGGAGCGACAAGACTTGAACTTGCGACCTCTACCACCCCAAGGTAGCACTCTAGCCAAACTGAGCTACGCCCCGACGCTTTCTCTATTATAGCGTTTCCCGAAGAAAATGTCAATATCTCCGCGTCATTCCTTTGATTTTTCTCCACAAACAACCAAAAGTTCTCATTTCTGCCTCTTGCGGGCAGTTTTTCTTTTCGCGTAATATCGTTTTATTTGCTTCAGGTCAAGATCCCCGAAAAAACCGCCTTGCTCTAAGCAGTCTTTCCGGTTTCTTCTCAAGCGTCTCCAAAATCCATGCAAACAAACCAACCGACCGGTTTGCACAATTGGGGAAATTTCTTCCTCTTAAATGTTCCCGGCCGAACAGCAAAAACGCAACCTTACAATCAACAAAACGATTCAGAGCCGCGTAAAAGCAACTCGATAATTTGCAAAGGCAGCGGCGCTGCTCCGAAAAGTTTCTCTTGTATTTTTCAGGGGAATATGCTATGATAGACCAAGAACAGAATATGACAGTTCGAAACCATCCTGTCACAAAACAAAACTAGGGAACTTTTACCGCAAAGGGACGCGCCTTTGCGTTTTTTGCGGTAAACGACATAGACCCTACGGGTCTATTTTTTTTGCTTTCGGAGGTAAGCATGGATTTAAACAGCACTCACTTTTCCAAAACCAAAAAACTGACAGTCTCAGCCATGGTCATCGCTCTTTACGTCTGCGTCATGTACATCACCCAGGGATTTGCTTTCGGCGCTTACCAAATCCGCATCGCCACCGCGTTGTACGCATTGGCTTATTGTTTTCCTTTTTTAGTAATGCCCTTGGCCTTTTCCAATTTTTTGTCCAACACCCTCTTCGGCGGCTTAGGTCCCATTGATATGATCGGCGGCTTCTGCGTCGGGCTGCTTACCTCGTTTTTGGTTTATCTCATCCGCCGTTTTCATTTGCCCCAATGGACGATCATCCTCCCTGTCGCCTTCGTCCCGGGGCTGGGCATTCCCACCTATCTTTCCGCGCT
Organism: uncultured Peptococcaceae bacterium; assembly: GCA_965149945.1. GTDB lineage: Bacteria > Bacillota > Dehalobacteriia > UBA4068 > UBA4997 > JAHZFN01. The sequence goes on from CBCTTQ010000003.1 coordinate 28,167, forward strand.
GCTGAATGTCCCTTATCTCGTCCTTGCCGCCAGTCTGTGTATCGGACAGCTGGTTGCCGGCATTGTCGGTTTCCTGCTGATCAAAGGACTTTCCCATTACCAAAAGGAGGTTTAATCATGTCCGGAAGAACCAAAGAAGAAATGGGGCCCATTACCCATTTGGGCTCAGCCAAAACCAATTATCCCACCGATTACGCGCCGGAGCTGCTGGAGGCTTTTCCTAACAAGCATCCGGAAAACGATTACTTTGTCAAATTCAACTGCCCGGAGTTTACCAGTCTTTGTCCCATGACGGGGCAGCCGGATTTCGCCACCATTTACATTTCCTACGTTCCGGATCAAAAATTGGTGGAAAGTAAATCTTTAAAGCTGTATCTGTTCAGTTTCCGCAATCATGGAGATTTTCATGAAGACTGTGTCAATATCATCATGAACGATCTGATCCGAAAACTGGATCCCAAATACATCGAGGTCTGGGGTAAATTCACCCCTCGAGGCGGTATCTCTATTGACCCCTACTGCAATTACGGCAAGGCCGGCACCAAATGGAAGGAAGCGGCGGAGTACCGTTTGACCCGTCATGACCTCTATCCGGAAAAAATCGACAACCGTTAAAAAGAAAAAAAGACGCCTGTTACCTTGTAAGATAACAGGCTTTTTTAATGGTCGGAGCGACAAGACTTGAACTTGCGACCTCTACCACCCCAAGGTAGCACTCTAGCCAAACTGAGCTACGCCCCGACGCTTTTGGCCATAGCCACGGCGCCGCCGCAATCCACAGCGCAAATGCTATTATATAACAAAACTCAATGAATCGCAATACCTTTTGCGTAAGTTTTATAAATTTCCTGAATTTTTACGGTTTTTTCCTGCCCGATGAAAGCGGCGCCGCCCTCCACAATGATAATGAATCCTTGAATCCTGCCGACTCCGTCCCGAGAATGTTCCGTCTGACGGCTTTCGATACAAAGCCTTACTTCTTCTCCCGGAGATACCGGCGCTACCACGCCGGAATTTTCCACATCCCCTACATAAGGGCGCACCAGCAGACCGTCCGCCGTCATCTCGCCGTTGCCTTTCACCATAATATGTTTTCCTGTCTGTTGCTCCAGACGGGTCAAATTGCTGCCGCCGGGACCGATGAAATGCGCCGCTACTACCGGATTGACTTCCACATAAAGGGTGTCGGCGGTCGTCTCCGCCGCCAGCGCGAACAATTCTTTACGCGCTTTGATGGAGACGCTTTCTTCGGAATACACTTTGCCGCGACCGCCGCAGAACATGCAGTCTTTCATCAGAACAGAGCTGAGTCCTTTGCCGTTTTTTTTGCGGGTCATCTCCAGCAGGCCCAGTTGGGTCAGCCCCAAAATATTAGTTTTGATCCGATCTTTCTTCAGTTCCTGCTCCAGGTGATGAATGATTTCTGCCTTGTCCGCCTCATCCCGCATATCAATGAAATCCACGATGATAATGCCGCCGATGTTGCGCAGACGCAGCTGTTTGGCAATTTCTTCCGCCGCTTCCACATTCGTAGTAAAAACGGTATTTTCCAAGTTACGCTCGCCCACATATTTCCCGGTGTTCACATCGATCACCGTCAGAGCCTCCATCTGCTCAATGACCAGATAGCCGCCGCATTTCAACCAAACTTTATTGCGTAACGCTCGTTCCAATTGAGTTTCCACATCATTGACCAACATAATGTCTCGAGTAGCAATTACTACTTTTTCTTTGGCTTCCGGCAGAAAAAAGTCTAAAATTTCCCGGAGTTTTTCTCGAGTATCCACCGTATCGGCATAAATCTTATCAATTTCACCCACAAACACATCCCGCACCATCCGCTCCAGCAGCGTATAATCCTTGTGGATCATAGCAGGCGCCGAGGATTTCATTCCTTTCTGCTGGATGCGATACCACTGTCGCCGCAGCCGCTTAGCTTCTTTTTCCAATTCTTCGCCGCTGATGCCTGCCGCGGAAGTACGGATGATAGCGCCCATTTTATCGCCTAAAATCAGCTCCATCAACTCTTTCAGACGTTTCCGTTCTTCTTCATCCTCGATACGACGACTGATACCGATATAATTCACCGTCGGCATCAACACCAGAAAACGCCCCGGCAAAGTGGGATGTGTGGTGATGCGCGCTCCTTTGCTGCCTACCGGTTCTTTCATAATCTGCACCATGATTTCCTGTCCCGGTCGCAACACCTGATCAATGGAACAATCGGGCGGCAAAATGTTGCCTTGAGCATCCATTTTGCGGGGAACAGCGTCATTGACATACAGAAAACCGTTTCTGGCTTCTCCCACATTGACAAAAGCCGCCTGCATGCCCGGCAGCACATTTTCCACTTTGCCTTTGTAGATATTTCCCATAATGTTCTGATTTTTACTGCGCTCAAAATAAATTTCCACCAGTTTCTGGTCTTCGGTCACCGCCACCATGGTTTCTTCTTCTGTATGTTTTACAATCATTTCTTTTCTCATCGCGTTATCCTCTGATCATTTTTCGCTGTTTAGGGGATTGTTCTTTTTCCTGTCGCGTCCGCCACAAACAGTCCGGTGCGGCAAATCACCCAACTGCCTTGTCCCTCTGTGACATAAGCCGCCACCTCGGCAGGTTTCACACTGCCGTCGGCGCCGAAAATCAAAGAAAGGAAAAGTTTCCCGCCCTGTACAGCCGGTTGCCATTGCAATCGATCGATACCGGCGCGCAAATTGATCACCTTGTCTCCTTTTTTGGGATTATGACGAACCCAGTCCACCTGCCGCGACCGCATCAACCGCGCCGCCCGCTCTCCTACCTGAGAGGGATCGCAGCCGTTCAGCTCCACCGTATAGTCGGCGCGATTAATCACCGCCTGCAAAGGTTTCACCTTACCCCGCAACACCCGCGCGGCTTCCACACGAATACCTTTTGGCAGAGCGCTGTTCAGCTTGTTTTGAAATTCTTCCGCCGTCATCTCTTCTTTTAATTTCATATCGCAATATTCCCGCAGACCGGCAATGGCGACCCCGCGGGGCGGACCAAAGGCAATACGCGGATGAGGATTAAACCCTTCGGAATAAGCGATGGGAATCTCCGCCCGTTTAACCGCCTTAGCAAAATATTTCAGCAAATCCAAATGGGATAAAAATTTCGTCGGCCCTGTTACAGAATAAGCAAAACGCATCAACATGGACCATCGCCTCCTCCCGTCGGTTTCTGATAAAGATTTTCGCAAGCTACCGCACCGCAGACCCCGCAGCCATTGCAAACATTTTTACGACAGTCCGGCGTGATTTGTCCCGCGCCGGCACGTTCCCATTCCCGCCACAGCCATTTTTTGCTAACGCCGGAAGAAATATGATCCCAGGGCAGCACATCTTCCCGCCGGAAAGAATAATTGGCAAAATCTACAGGATCCAAACCGACTTTGGCAAAAGCTTTGAGCCAGCGATCATAAGAGAAATGCTCCGACCAGCCGTCGAATTTACAGCCGCCGCGCCAGGCTTCATACAGTACGGCGCCCAGACGACGGTCTCCTCTGGCAAAGCAGGCTTCCAAAAATCCCAAATCCACCCCATGACAGACCAGACGAGCATTTTTCAACGGTTTGAATCGTTGATGAAGATAATCTCGTTTTGCCAGCAATTCTTCTCTCCGCACCTGTCCGAACCATTGAAAAGGGGTATGGGCTTTTGGCACAAAAAAGGCGACGCTGACAGTAATATGAACAGGTTTTTGCAGTTTTCCTTCCTTTTTCAATTCTTTGCCCAAGTGTAAAATTTTTGCCGTCAAATCGGCAATGCCGTCCAAATCGGCGTCTGTCTCATAGGGCAGACCCGCCATAAAATACAGTTTCAAATTATGCCAGCCGTTGCTCAAAGCGGAAGTAACAGCTGCCAGAATATCTTCCTCTCGCACACCCTTGTTGATGATATCCCGCATCCGCTGTGTTCCCGCCTCCGGCGCAAAGGTCAAACCGGATTTTCGTACTTGTTGCACTCGTTTCGCCAAATCTACCGAAAAAGCATCTACCCGCAAGCTTGGCAGGGACACGCTGACTCCGTCCTCTTTGTTATCCGCCATCAGACAGTCGATGAGTTCTTCCACGCAGGAATAATCGGCGGTAGAAAGAGAAATCATACCGATTTCATCATAGCCGCTGTTTTTCACGGCTTCTTTGGCCTGCCGTCGCAGCAGTTCTACTGATTTTTCCCGTACCGGACGATAAATAACTCCGGCTTGGCAAAAACGACAGCCCCGATTGCAGCCGCGCATCACCTCAAGTACCACCCGATCGTGAACAATCTGAGTGAAGGGGACAATGGGGCGTACCGGAAATCCCACCTTTTCTAAATCACGAATGATTCTTTTTTTAATCACAGCAGGGGCGCCTTCCCGCGGCTGAACAGACAACAACTTGCCCGTCTCATCCCAATGGGGCGTATAAAATCGCGGTACATAAACACCCTCAATTCGGCAGGCTTCTCTCAGAAATCGCGCACGAGCCGCCGCGGTATTACCACCCATATCATCCCGCACCCGCACCCAGCGCTCCATCAGTTCCAAATTGACTTCTTCCCCTTCTCCCAAAATGAAAAGATCGATGAAATCCGCCAAAGGCTCCGGATTATAGGCACAAGGGCCCCCCGCCACCACAATGGGCAGATCAGGCAAAGAAGCGCGGGCTTCGGCATATACCGGCAAACCCGCCAAATCCAACATATTCAAAATATTGGAAAAGCTCATCTCATATTGCAAAGTAAATCCCACAAAATCAAAATCACGAACCGCGTGATAGTTTTCCCAAGTGAACAGGGGGACTCCCCGCTCCCGCATCAACGCTTCCATATCTGTTTGGGGCGCGAAACTACGCTCCAGCGCAAACCGAGGGTCTTTGTTGGTCACTTCATAAAGCACCCGCAACCCCAAATGCGACATACCGATCTCATAGGTGTCCGGAAAACAAAAGGCAAAGGTAGCTTGTACCTGCCGCAAATCTTTTTCCACACTGTTAAATTCATTGCCCAAATACTGACCGGGCTTTTCCACATACGGGAGCAGTTGCTCTTCCACTTCCCGTGTCCAGCTACGATAGTCTTTTTGATTCATGTTCCGCTCCTCAATAAAAAAGTTAACTTTTTAATATTCTCTGACGGACGGAACATTTCCTTTATTTCTACCTTGATTTTCCTTGAAAATTCTCTCAAGCCGGGTAATGCCGAACTACTTTTCGAGCAAGCTGATATTCTCCGCTGCGTATATCGGCCATCGCCAGCAAATAAATGGTTACCGGCAAAATCAAAAGCCACAGCCGCAGCTGGAACCAAAACACCGCCAGCGCCAACAACAATGCCAAAACTTGTCCCCAATAAGCCAAACAACGAGTCAAACGTAATTCCGAACAACGACCGCTCAAAAGTCCCCGTAAAATTTTACCTCCGTCCAGCGGCAGTACCGGAATCAAATTAACCAAAGCCAACACCATCGACGCCTCATAATAATACTCCCAACCCAGCCCGGCGGCAATTCCTCCCCAAAGGAAATTCGCCAAAACGCCGCCCGACGCCAACAAACTCTCTCGACGCCCACAGGCAGGCTCCCGCTCTCGCAAACCGATGCCGAGAAGCCCCAGTTCCGGTCGCAAGCGCACCCGCAGAAAATGCCCCATGACCATATGCCCCAGCTCATGGATGATCCAGCCCACAATCATCGGCAAAAAATAACGTCCGTTGATGAAATTAGCCACCAACAAAAACAAACAACAACCGGCGACAAAACGCAATTTTCTGCTGTTATTTTTAAAATTAATCACCATCTTTTATTTCCTCCTCTGTCTTTGTCAGCGGACGGAAGGGCTTTCCAAAAAGGTCAAAGGATCCACCGGCGTATCTCCTTGGTACACGGAAAAATGTAAAGTAGCGCCTTCGGACATGCCTCCGATCTTATCCCCCTGCATCACCTTATCCCCTTCTTGTACGGTTACCGTTTCCACCCCGACATAATGGCTTTCTGTCTTTTCGTTATGTTCCAAAAGAATTTTGTACGTACCGCCGTTTTCCAGAATTTCCGTCACGGTTCCCGGAGCTGTCGCTTTGACTTTTTGCTCAGACTCAGAACGAATATCGATGCCGTCGGCAGCGCCGTTGGCGCATTTCTCGCCAAAAGAAGCCTCCATGACGCCGCTCATAGGCAATACCATGGAAAGATCTCCCTGAGCATCAGTCACCCCTTCATAAGCAGCGGAAATATCCAATCCCTCCGCGTTCTCTGTTTTTTCTTCATCTAAAGGCGCAAACACATTCCCGTCCACCGCCAGCATCTCTCCTTGATCCGCTGTCGCCATCGCTACCACAAAACGCACCGCCTCGCCGGCGGTACCCTCCCGATCATAGCAAAAGAGCACGCAGGAAAAAATCAACCCTGCAATAACCAACTGCCCGATAAAATGACCGAAAGGAGTACGGGATTTTCGACCGTTTTGGTTCCAACCGTATTCTCCGCCGCCGTTATGCTCAAACAAATCTCGTACACTCATGTCATTCCCTCCTTTAATAGACAATATGCCCGGTTGTACCAAAATATTCCCCCGCGGAGAATTTGTCCCGAAACAGCGGAACAAATTCTCCGATAAAAAAAACTGCCGTATCAGGCAGCACAAATTATTTCATCCCATCTGCTTGTAGCAAATTTTTGTAAAAAAAACCGCGTTCATAAGAACGCGGTCTTGCCTTGTCAAAATTTATTTTTCTGTTTTGTTCAGGACTTTTTCTTCCAACGCCTTCCGCATAAAGGAGACGGGAGCGCTCTGCACATTGAACCACATCTTGTAAGCTTCCGCGCCTTCATGGAGCAAAATCAAATAACCCGGCAGCGTGTCCGCTCCCTGTGCCGCCGCCTTTTTCAAAAAAGGTGTTTCCGCCGGATTGACTGTCACATCCACCACCAACTGCCCCGCGTGAAGTTTGTCCAAAAGATTGGGCAGGGGCATTTCCCCCGCAGGCGCCTGCCAGCTGCCCAAGAAAGTACAGTTAACCACCAAATCCGCCGTCTGGAGATATTCCGGCAATTCCGCGTCTTCCCAACCGCAAGCCAAAATTTCCCGATTCAATTTTCCCGACAGATCAGCGGCATTCTGTACCGCCCGTTCTTTGGTACGGTTTGCCATCATAATTTCCGCAGCGCCCGCCCGCGCGAAAACAGACGCAAAAGTGCGCGCCGCGGCACCGGCGCCGATAAGGAGGATCTTCTTCCCCTGCACCGAATAATTTTTTTCTTTGGTCAGCGCGTTCATCATGCCAGGCCCAATAGTGTTAAAAGCGGAAATCATACCGCCGGAACAAATAAGCACATTAGCGCAAAAAGCAGTCTTTACCAAGAAATCGCTGTCGTCCACCAGCTCTGTCACATATTCCTGAAAAGGCCACAGAATGTGCAATCCCGCGAATTCCTCGTGATTGGCAGATTCCACAGCGCCGCTGAAGGACAGCGGGTTGACACTCATGCTCTGGTACATGGTGTCCGATTCTCCCTTGTAATCAAAAGCAGCCTGCATCATCTCCCGATGCAGATCTTTTTCACAATACATTCCGTAAACACCGAATACTCTCATCATTCTGACCTCCGTATGGCTGGTTTTTGTTTATTGCAGTAAGATCTCAGTCGCGTTTTTTATCCGCGGCAGAAAAAGCGGTTTCAAAACGCGGCGGTTGTTTGGCCAATTTTTTCAAGATCGATTTTTTTACCACCCGCTCCATCATGCGGTTGAGACGGGTGCCTCGAAACTCTCTTGCTGTTGAAATAGGCTCCAGCAAAATGGCGGGCAGTCCCGCCAAACGGGCGCCCAATACATCGGTAAACAACTGATCCCCCACCATCATGGTGGTTTTTCTCGTTCCTTCCATCTCCCGTATCGCGCGCCAAAAGCCAAAAGGCAAAGGTTTTTTTGCCTTTGCCACAAAAGGCAAGCCCAAATTATCGGCAATATCCCGCAGGCGTTCGGCGGAATTGTTGGAAATGATACACCCCCGCAAAGAACTGCGATGCAGACGGGCAAACCAATCCAGCACCTGCTCATCAATATCCGGATTGTTCCAGGTAGTAATGGTATTATCCGCGTCCAGCAGAAGGGTTTTCACACCTTGTCGCTCCAGCGTTTCAATATCGATTTCGTAAAGTCTATGCAAATAAGCCCAGGGGGTAAGTAAGCCCACTCACAACGCCTCCCGTTTCTTCTTACTTAAAAATGTATCACAAACCCCCGCAATAGTCAACTGCCGCAAAGACAAAGACGAGGGAAATCCGTTTCGATCACCGCCCATAAAAAACTGCGGACGCGTTGTCGCGCGCCCGCAGTTTTTTTACGGCGCCTTAACTCCTAAATCAGAGCCGCCAAAAGCGCCGCCTGCGTTTCAATCATATTGAAAATCGGCATGGGGAACAGTCCGAAGAAAATGAACAATACCACCAGCACCACAATAGGCGCCCCTTCAAAAAGACTGCAATCCTTGATGGTTACCAGATTTTCCGAAACCTGCCCGAAAGCAATGCGCTGGAACATCCAAAGGTAAAAAGCAACGGAAATCACCATACCCAAAATAACCAAGACGGACACCCAACCAAAGGCATCCACAACCCCTGCCAGCACACCGAATTCTCCCACAAATCCGGCAAATCCCGGAATTCCCATGGAAGCCAAGCAGGAAAGCAGCAACAACGTCATGGTTTTGGGAATTTTATAGTACAATCCGCCAATCTTGGAAATCAAATCGGTTTTGGCTCTTTCTTCTAAAATACCACAGGCCATAAACAACGCCGCAAAAATCAGTCCGTGCGCCACCATCTGGAAGATGGCGCCGCGAATGCCGAAATAAGTCATGGACGCCACCCCGATCAGGATAAAGCCCATATGGCTGACAGAGGAATATGCCAACATCTTGCGCAGGCTGTCTTGGGTCAGCGCCACAAAAGCGCCGAACACAATGGTAATAACTGCTAACACCACAATGAGCGGCGTATAATACACGGCTCCTTCCGGATTCAGCATATAACCGATACGAATCAAACCATAACCACCCATTTTGATGATAATCCCCGCCAGCAAGATGGTACCGCCGATAGGCGCTTCCACATAAGCATCCGGCAGCCAGGTGTGAAAAGGCACTGTCGCCAATTTTACCGCGAAGGCAAAGAGCAGCGCCGGGAAAACCATCATCTGAAAATCTGCCGGGAAACCGGCGTTCATCAAATCCGGAATAAAGAATGTATAATATCCCAACAGAGATTCCGCCTTAAAGTACATGGCGCCGATGGCCAGCATCATGATCACCGAAGCCACATGAGTATAAATCAAAAACTTCATGGCGGCATAACTACGGAAGTTTCCGCCCCAAATGCCAATCATAAAGAACATGGGCAACAAAACAACTTCCCAGAAAATATAGAACAGGAAGAGATCCATGGCAGTGAATACGCCGATTAATCCCACTTCTAACAAAAGCACCAGTGCGTAATAGAGAGACGCCCGCTCAGGAATGTCGTTGGTGTAAATCAGCGCCAAAAAACAGAGCAGCGCCGTCAGCAAAACGAAGGGCAGACCCAGTCCGTCCACACCCACCGCATAGGAAACCCCCAACGAAGGAAACCAGTGCAGCAACACATCAAACTGAGCGCCTTCCGCCGCGGGGTCAAAGGCATACCAGAGATAAAACGCCATCAGCAGCACAATGCCGGAAGCAATCAGGGCAAGCACCTTGCAAAGCTCCTCATGTTTGCGAGCCAGCATAATCACGCCGGCGCCCAGCAGCGGGAGCAACAACATAGCAGATATAATCCCCATTCTCGCACCTCCTTTACAACATCAAACAGCCAACCGCGTTTGTGCAAATCTCCAACACCTGGTTGGGGAAGAGACCCGTTATCGTCAGCAAAATCACGACAATATAAATAGCCGCCGTATACGAATTCTTTTCGCGTACCAATTTGCCCTCGTTTTTTTCCAGCGGCGGATCCATATACATGGTTTTGATGATACGGGCATAAAACACCAGCGAAAGAGCGCTGTTCAACACCAGGAATACTGCCAACACAATGTACCAGCCGCCGTATTGGAAGGAAGCCACCACCATCACCATCTTGCTCCAGAATCCCAGGAAAGGCGGAACCCCCGCCAAGGAGAGCAAAATAATCATAAAAGCAAACGCCGTATAAGGGGCTTTTTTATTCAATCCGCGGAAATCATCCAGATCCTCCCCACCAAGACTTTCGGAAATCAGATAAATCACAAAGAAGGACCCCGCAACCATCAAGCCGTGCGCGATGATATGAATCATCGCGCCGGCCACCGCCATTTGCGTGGCGATAGCAATCCCTACCAGAATATAACCGGCATGGGCAATGGAGGAATACGCCATCATACGTTTCACACAGGTCTGCATTAAAGCGACACAGTTGCCCACGCACATGGTGAGAATGGCAATGATACTGAGGATGATGAATACATCTTTTTGCAAGGCCACCAACGCCACCAAGAACACCTTCAAAGAAACTACAAAGGCGCCTTTTTTCGTTACACCCGCTAAAAAAGCGGAAACAGGAGACGGAGAGCCTTGATAAGTATCCGGCGCCCAAAGGTGGAAGGGCACCAGCGCCATCTTATAGCCGAATCCGGCCAAAACCAAAATAACCGAAATCAAAATAATAGGCTGGAACAACGTACCCGTATCTGCCAGCTGCGCAGCCACCGTCTCAATCCGCAGGCTTCCCGTATATCCATAGAGCAGAGACAATCCGTACAGGATCAATGCCGAGGAAAAAGCGCCCATCAGGAAATACTTGATGGCGGCTTCTTTCCCGCGGGGATCGGCACAATCAATCAACGGCAGCACATAGGTAGCGATGCTGACCAATTCAAAGGCGACAAACAGCGTGATAAAATCCGTTACACTGCCCAACGCCATCAAACCGATAGTAGCAAACATGATCAAAGCGTAATACTCTCTGGCGCGATCTTTGGTATACCGCAGATTCTGACAGAAAGTATGAGAACCCAGCACCACCACAAAGGAAAGCAGCAGAAAAATCAAATTCACCACAACGGAAAAGTTGTTGATTTCAAAGGAACCGTTTAACAGCGTGGTATCCGTCCCCCAAAGCAAGGCGGAAGATATCCCTGAAAGACCGATGCCTACCAGAGATAACACATAAGCCAAGGTTCGGCTGGGTTTCGGCAACAAAACGATGACCACCGCAAATACCAGCAAAATAATGTACGGCGCCAAACAAATCCAAGTGTTTACATCTATATTCATTTACAGCACACCTCCTATAATACTCAGAATATATGAGGAGCTTGTATGAATCATATCCATAATGGGCGCCGGATACACCCCGAAGACCAGAATCAACGCTGTCAAAACGCCCAGCGGCACCGTCTGGAACCAGCGGACATCGTGCGGATGTTCTTTTTCCAGCTTCCCGTTATATTTGCCGAAATACGCCCGCTGCAGCGCCCACAAATAGTAGGCCGCCGTGATAATCATGGAAGCCATGGCCACCAGAGCCAACGCCGGCATCGCCTCAAAGGCGCCCAGGAACACATTAAGCTCCGGAATGAAACCGGCCAGACCAGGCAGACCCAGAGACGCCAAGAAAGCAAATACCGTAAAAGCTGTCAAAATCGGCAAGCGGTTGCCGACTCCGCCCAGTTGGGAAATTTTTCTGGTCCCCACGGAATGCTGCAAAACGCCGCAGGCCATAAACATCATCGCCGAGATGATGCCATGGGCAAACATCTGGAACATGGCTCCGTCAAAACCGTATTCATTGAGTACCGCCAGACCTAACAGCACCGAACCCATATGGCTGACGGAAGAGTAGGCGATCATCTTCTTCAGATCGTCCTGCGCCAAAGCCAGGAAGGCGCCGTATACCATGGAAATTACGCCCAAAATCGCCAAAGGCAAGGCGTACTGCACGGCAGCTTCCGGCATCATGGTAAAGCCAATCCGGATCAAACCGTAACAGCCCATCTTCAGCATCACACCCGCCAAAATCACCGAACCGCCTGTCGGCGCTTCCACGTGCGCGTCCGGCAACCAGGTATGAAAAGGAACCACCGGCATCTTTACCGCAAAACCGAAGAACAGCAGCGGGAAGATGATCAACTGGAATCCTTTGGCAAAAGCAACTTCCGATGTGATTTCCAAAATATTGAAAGTATAGTATCCCAGCTGCTCCCGCGCCGCGAATACCATCGAAATAATAGCAATCAGCATCACCAAAGAGGCGATGTGCGTATAGATGAAAAATTTCAAAGAAGCATATCTTCTGCGGGGACCGCCCCATTCCATAATCAACAGGAACATGGGGATCAGTGTCAACTCCCAGAACAGATAGAAAAGGAAAAAGTCCATGCTGATAAATACGCCCAATAACCCTGTTTCCATCATCAACATCAAAGAGAGGTAGGTTTTGGCATTGTTTTTTTCATCAAAAGAGAGCAGAATGGTCAAGCTGGTCAAAATGGTGGTCAACAACACCATGGGCATGCTCAACCCATCCACACCCAGCGCGTAACCGATGCCGAAAACAGAAATCCACTGGTGCTCTTCATAGAACTGCATCTCTGAAAAAGACCAGTCAAACTGAGGCAGCAAGCAGAGATTGATGGCCAGAGGAATCAAAGAAATCACAAACGCCAGCCATTTCACCCAGCGATCCGTTTCTCGGTTTTTTCCGAAGAGATAGACAATGATCGCGCCTGCTAAAGGGGTAAACAACATCCAGGATAAAGCACTCATTTACAGAACACCTCCCCAGACCAGAAGAATCATCACCACAATGGCGCCGATAACCAATGTCATATACTGCTGAATATACCCGGTGGAAGATTTTTTCAACGCGCCGCCGATATTCATAATACCGGAGCAAAGTCCCCGAATGACACCATCAATCACCGAATAATCCACAATTTTTGACAAGAGACAAATATAGTAGAAAACCTTCGCCAGCAAATTCACAATGCCGTCGATGATATAAACATCAATGAAGCGGGAAATTCGGGCAAATCCCACTACCAAGCCGCCGCAAATGATCTTATCGTAAAAATCATCGATATAATAACGATGGCAGAGGAAACGATAGAACGCTCCCAGGCTGTTTTTCACCTTTTCCGCCGAGAACACCTGCCAATAATAGAAGCAGGTGCTGAACAGGATACCCGCCAGCGCGATGATCACGGAAGCAATCATCACCCCGTTTACTCCTTCGTGAGGGGCCGGCGCGCCTGTCAAAAATTCCGTCAGAGGATTGGCCAAAACACCGGAACCGATGGCGAAAATCCCCAGCACCCACAAGGGCCAAACCATGGAAGCGCAGGATTCATGGCCGGGATAGTCGGTTCTCTTTTTGCCGGTAAATACCACATAGAACAGACGGAACATATAAAAGGCCGTTAAGAATGTGGCAATCGCCAGTAAAGCAAAAATAACGGTGTTGGTTTCCAGCGCTGATGCCAAAATCAAATCTTTGCTCCAGAAACCGCTGAAAGGCGGAATCCCCGCGATGGAAATGGTTGCCATCAAAAAAGGAATGGCTGTTAATTTCTGATATTTCCAAACCCCGCCCATTTCAAAAATATTGTTGGTAGCTGTTCCGTGGATGACAGAACCGGCTCCCAGAAACAAAAGCGCTTTGAAGAAAGCGTGGTTGACCAGATGCAGCAAAGCCGCCACCCAATTCAAAGAACCCAGCGCCACTACCATAAAGCCCAATTGACTCAATGTAGAATAGGCCAGAATTTTTTTGAAATCCGTCTGCACCACCGCCAACAGCGCCGTGATCAACGCCGTAATGCCGCCGATGACCAACATGGTGTCAGTAGCAACAGGCGCCACCGCGAACAAGGGAAACATCCGCGCGACCAGATAAACCCCTGCCTTTACCATGGTAGCAGCGTGGATCAACGCAGACACCGGCGTAGGACCCGCCATCGCGTCCGGCAGCCAAACATGGAGGGGGAACTGCGCGGATTTTCCGACAACGCCGCCGAAAATACCCAGCGCTGCCGCCGTCAGCCAAAACTGACTGACTGTACCGGCTTCAATAGCGGCGAAAATATCACTGTACGCGAAAGATCCCGTTTGGGTAAACAAAATCAAAATCCCGATGAACAGGAAAATATCCCCTACCTTTGTAGTGAGGAAGGCCTTTTTCGCAGCATAAGCCGCTTCCGGCTTGATAAACCAAAAACCGATGAGCAAATACGAGCAAAGCCCCATAATTTCCCACATAATATAAGCCTGCAGCAGGTTGTCGGCAATAACAACGCCCAGCATGGAAAAGGCAAAAAGCTGAACTTCCGCGAAAAACCGCATCAAGCCATCTTCCCCATGCATATAACCGTGGGCATAAATAATAATCAACGTCGCCAAAAACGATACCAGGAGCAACATGGTAATAGTCAGCGGATCAATGATAAATCCCAATTGAATGCTGTTGAACCAGGTAAAGGTGACGGACGCCGTCTCACCCGCCAAAACCGCCGGCAACGCGCATAATGACAACACAAAGGAAGTTCCTGTGCCGAGGGCACCCACCCAGGCGCATTTCAGTCCCAGCTGTTTCCCGAAGAGGAAAATTATAATGCCCGTCAGCAACACCGGAATGGGGATCAGCCAAAAATATTCCAGCACATGCTCACCTCATTTCTCAAATACTTTTCTTTCAAACCGCTAAAAACGCAAAATATTGTAGCGGTCCAGGTCGATGTTTTCCCGATTGCGGAACAACACCACACAGATCGCCAAACCGATAGCGACCTCCGCCGCCGCCAAAGCAATGACAAAGATAGCCATGATCTCACCCACATCACCCATCATATATTTGCTGAAAGCGATAAAGTTGATGTTCACGGCGTTCAGCATCAATTCAATGGAAATAATAACGGCGATGGCATGGCGTTTCGTCAAAGCGCCAAACAGACCGATGGTAAACATGATGGCTCCTACCACCAAATAATGGCTCAAACTAAGCGTCATTTTTCTTCACCTCTTCCGCGATGATGACGGTGGCAACCACCGCCGCGATCAGCGTCACGCCGATCAACAGAAAAGCAACGGGGTACTGACTAAACAGATTAATAGCCAGACGATGCAAATCGCTGTCTACAATAGCGTCTGTGGGCACCGTTCCACTCCATTCGGTACTGAAAATACTCACTACCAATACCACCCCAAAAGCCACCGATATAATCATATTAGGCAGACATTTGAAGGCAAACAGATTGGTATTATCCATGGTGGTTCCGCCGCGTTTGATCAACAGCAGTCCCAAAATAGTCACAATCGCGATCGCGCTACTGTAAACCAGCACCTGCACCGCTCCCATAAAATCTGACTGCAAAGAATAATACAGTCCCGCCACACCGATGAAACAAATGATCATGGAAAGCACCGCGTGTACCAGATTCTTAAACCCGACGACACAAACAGCGCTGCCCAGAGCTACCGCCGCCAGCAAGCAAAAAACCAGAAAATGCAGCATGTTATTCCGCCCCCTTTTCCGACGCGGGCATCCGCCCCGCGTGATTCTGTTCGACGGGCGTCTTTTTGACAGCCATCCGACTGCCCTTCATACCATAGGAAGAACCTCGACGATCCAGATGAGGCGTCGCCACCAAATCCACCGGCACATCAAAACGGGAATAAACCGCCGTTTCAAAATCCATGGTAAATTGCAGCGCGTCTTTGGGGCAGGCATCCACACAAAAACCGCAAAACAAACAATACTGCCGATCAACCCAATATTCTTTCAGTTGTTTTTTTCCTTCTTCGTTTTTTTCCGTCACAATCTCAATGGCGCGATTCGGGCAGGACTTGGCGCAAATCCCGCAGGCAATACAGCGATCAATATGCAAAATGAAATCGCTTCCCCGAAAACAATCCGCCAAATAGGGTTTTTCTTCGGGATATTTTTCCGTCATGCGTTTGCTGACGGCTTCCTTACCCGTAACCGATAATCCTTTAAGCAAACCTTTTCCGAACATCTCTACCACCCCTCCTTAAGCAACATAAAGCATCACGCAGGTGATGATGACATTCAAAATAGTCAGCGGAAACAACCATTTCCAGCAAAACGCCTGCAAATGATCGACCCTTATCCTGGGGAATGTCCAACGCGCCCAGATGAACAATGTCATGATTGCAAAGGTCTTCAGCAGAAACCACACCCAGCCCGGCAGGACGGGACCCATCCAGCCGCCCAAAAACAGGGTCGTGGCAATACCCGCCGCTACAAACATGTTGCAGTATTCCGCCAGGAAGAACAGCGCCCAACGCATCCCGGAATATTCCGTATAAATCCCGTTGGTCAGTTCCGATTCCCCTTCCGGCAGATCAAAAGGCGCCCGATTACATTCCGCCGTAGCGCAGATCAGATACACAATGAACATCACCGGCTGATAACAAACAAACCAAAGGGGCTGCTGGGCTTCTACAATCTCAGACATATTCAAAGTTCCGGCAATCAACACCACGCCCACCAGCGAAAAAACCATGGGGATTTCGTAGCTGACCATCTGAGAAACGGCACGCATTCCCCCCACCATAGAATATTTGTTATTAGAGGAATATCCGGCAATCAAAATCGGCAGTGTACAAAGAGAAGTCACCGCCAACAGATACACCAGCCCCAAATTCAAGTCCAACGCCACCATACCTTCGCCGAAAGGAATAACCGCCAATGCCAACATAGTAGGCGCGAACACCACCAAAGCCGCCGTCAAATGCAGCTTTTTGTCAGCTGAAGCCGGAACGATATCTTCTTTCATCAACAGCTTCAACGCGTCGGCCACCGTCTGAAACCAACCATTGGGGCCCAGTCGATTAGGACCGGGACGCCTCTGAATATAACCGGCAAATTTTCTTTCCCACAGCACATAAAACAAAGCGCAAAGCACACAGACCAGAATAATAGCCACATAAGAAACCAGACCCATGACAATATCGGCGCCGAATTCACCCAGCCCGATCCAGGCGCAGAATTGCCGAATAGCTCCTGCTATGTACAGAAAAAAATTATTGATAAAATCCACAGTTCCACCTTCTTTCAGAAGCTACGCGTCAATTTCTCCCAATACAATGTCAAAGCTGGCGATAATAGAAACCATATCCGCCACCTTGCACCCCGGGAACAGGGTATCATAGATCGCGATATTGCAATAAGAGGGTCTTCTGAAATGGGTACGATAGGAATTCACCGTACCGTCAGAAGCCACAAAACAACCCAGGATTCCTTTGGGATTTTCCGTCTGCACATAGGCTTCGCCCGGCTCCGGCTTCAATACCCGCGGTACCTTTGCCATAATTTCACCTTCCGGCAGATCATCCAAAAAACGCCGGATCAGATGAAAACTCTCTTCCACTTCGATCATGCGCACATAATACCGGTCATAACAATCGCCGTTTTGACCGGACGGCACTCGGAATTCATATTTGCCGTATTGCAAATACGGTTTATCTTTTCTGAGATCATAGGGTACCCCGGAAGCGCGCAAGTTCGGTCCCGACAACCCAAAAGACATGGCCTGTTCTTTGGTAATCACGCCTACGCCTTTGGTTCTGGCGCGGAAAATTTCATTTTCGTCCAATAATTTATGATACATCTTCAAAAACTTAGGGAATTCCTCTTGAAAAACCCGCAGTTTTTCATAAAACTTTTCATTGAGATCCTCCGCCACGCCGCCGATTCGAATATAATTGTGGGTCATGCGGGAACCGCAGAGTTCACAAAGAGCGTCCAAAATGTACTCCCTCTGTTGGAAAGGATAGAACACCGCCGACACAGCGCCCAAATCCATGATATAACAACCAATGCCTACCATATAGCTGGCAATGCGCATCATTTCCGCCGTAATCATACGAATATACTGCGCCCGCAGAGGAACTTCAATGCCGGCCAGTTTTTCCACCGCCATGCAATAGGTCAGATTGTTACTGAGACTTGCCAAGTAGTCCAAACGATCCGTATAGGGAATACCCTGTTGAAACGTCCTGCTTTCCAACAGTTTTTCTATACCCCGGTGCAGATAGCCGATACGTACATCAGAACTTACACAGGTCTCGCCGTCCATTTCGGCCAAAACTCGCAATACCCCGTGGGTACTGGGATGTTGTGGTCCGAGGTTCAGCATATAATGTTCTGTATTCATTTGCGAATCGACCTCCTTCCCTGGTACACACTGGGATGGTGAACATAGTCTTTGCGCAAAGGGTGTCCGTCATAACCGTCCCACAGCAAAATGCGGCGCGGGTCGGGATGATTCAGGAAGGTGATACCCATCAAATCCAGCGCCTCCCGTTC
The DNA here is from genome assembly GCA_965149945.1 of uncultured Peptococcaceae bacterium. GTDB lineage: Bacteria > Bacillota > Dehalobacteriia > UBA4068 > UBA4997 > JAHZFN01. The sequence goes on from CBCTTQ010000003.1 coordinate 46,512, forward strand.
CAGCCAGTTGGCGGCATCCCAAAGGGAACAGAGACTTTCCACTTCCGGGCAGTCATGATTCAGTTCTACCCGCACAGTCAGGTGTCCATCGCCCAAAAATTGATATAATTGATAAACCATCGCGAAATAATCCCGATAGTCCACAGCGGTGATATCCGCCAAAAATCCGTAATCCTGCTCTTTTAAACAGCGCATCAGCGGCAACAAACAGTCCTTTTCCGCTGTCATCACCGTATCGTCCTTTTCGCTCCAGACGACAGCCTCCCCGAATTTTTCCCCAATCAATCGGCGCAGTTCAGCGTTTTTCATCTCTAAACACCTCCGTCCTTTCGGGATGTTTCAGTTTCGCCTTCAGAGAGAGCATCCCGTCAACGATGGCTTCCGGTCTGGGCGGACAACCGGGAACATACACATCCACCGGCACCACCTTGTCAGCGCCGGCCGTCACCGCATAGGAGTCCACAAAGGGACCGCCGGAAATAGCACAGCTGCCGATGGCAATCACCCAACGGGGTTCCGGCATTTGATGATACAACCGTTCCACCGCCGGGCGCATTTTTTCTGTGATCGTTCCCGCCACAATCATCACATCCGCCTGACGGGGACTGTTGCGGAATACCTCAAAACCAAAACGACTCATATCATAACGCATCTGTGTCGTACAAATCATCTCAATGGCACAACACGCCAAACCAAACTGCAAAGGCCACAAAGAATATCCGGTGCCCCAGGCAAAAAGCTTATCTAAGCAAGTCATGAAAATTCCGTGGTGTTCCAATTCCTGCTGACTCATGAGTTCATCGGTCCGATTGGGATCACCCTCCGGCATTGCTTCTTTCACAGGATATCTTAAAGCCATTTTAACGCACCTTCTTTCATGGCATAGGTCAGCGCGGCGCCAATCAAAATCAGGAAAAAGAGCATTTCAACCAGGGCATAAGCGCCCATGCCGGTAAATTCAATCGCCCAAGGAAATAAAAACAAGGCCGAAATATCAAAAATTAAAAACAAAAGACCAACAATAAAATAGCTGATCTTAAAGCGGACCCACGCGGTGCCGATGGTTTCCATCCCGCATTCGTAGACCTCTGTTTTCACTTTGTACGGACGATGAGTTTGCAACAATCTGGACAGCAACAGCGCGGTGGACGCGAAACCGATGGCGCCGATCAAAATAATCCCCACAATCGCGTATTGTACCAGCATAATAATCACTCCTTTTCACGAAAAGACCCAACCCCGGTAAGAAAAATACAGTATACAGATACCAAGAAAATAGACTTTTCAAAATTTTATTACAATTCTTCGTAAAAAACAAGTCAAAACCGCTTTCCCTGTTTTCCGCAAAAAAACCGCTTCTGTTTCAATTTATATGATACTACGTTTATGCAAAGGTGTCAATACTTTAAATTACTAAAATCTCCCTCCGGATTATGTTTTCCGTATCTGTACACAACAGGCTCTTATCAGGCAAATTCCTCTTTTTCTCTTCCGCTTTCACACGACAAAAAAATTTTTCCCATCCATATTTACTTTTACATTTAATTTTATTCGATCAAAATAATTTCATATTTATACAAAAATTGCAAAATAATTATACTCTTCCCGTCATAATCTCCTTTTTTTTGCAAAAAACTCCTGCTAAGACTCTTAAAAAAAAAGAGAAACAGATTCCCTTTGAATTTTTCTTCACTTTTTTCACTTTTCCGCATACAATCCTAACAAAAGTATATAACAGGAGGCCCCTATGGCAATTAAAATTTTTATCGATCAAGGACACAATCCTCAAAATCCCAACGCCGGCGCCGAAGGCGGCGGTCTGCGAGAACAAGACGTCAATTACGATGTGGGGGTACGGCTGGCGGAACTGCTGCGGCAAAACGGCAATTTTGAAGTACGCCTCTCTCGCAATGATCCGGATGAAATTCTGGGCGCCACCACAACGGAAAGCCTGCAAATCCGCGTGGAAGAAGCCAACCGTTGGGCGGCGGATTATTTCATCAGCATCCACTGCAACGCCAACACCAATACCAACATCAGCGGCAGCGAAGCATACGTTTATCGTCTTTATTCGCAGGCCTATGACTGGGGCAGGGACTTGCTGGCGGGTCTGCACCAAAGCACCGGACTGACCAACCGCGGCGTCATGACCAATCCCGGACTTTATGTGCTGCGACATACCCAAATGCCGGCTGTCCTGGTGGAACTAGGCTATCTGACTAATCCCCAGGACGCCGCTCTGCTGCGAGATAATCCCCAATCCTTTGCCGATGGACTGTACCAGGGAACCCTGAATTATTTCGGACTGAGCTAAGGGCAAAAAAACTCCCGTCCGTTTACCCGGACGGGAGTTTTTCTTTCATTAAATTTTGGCAAAAGCCTGTTCCACATCGGCTTTAATATCGTCAATATTTTCCAAACCGACAGACAGGCGAATCATACCGCCGTCAATACCCGCCGCCACCAGTTGCTCATCCGTCAGCTGACGATGCGTCGCGGAGGCAGGATGTAATACGCAGGTTCTGATATCCGCTACATGCACTACGTTAGAGGCCAGTTTCAAATTGTCCATGAATTTAACCGCCGTATCTCGACCGCCCTTGATGGAAAAAGAAATAACGCCGCTGGTTCCCTCCGGTAAATACTTCTCTGCCAGATGATGATACGGATCATCAGGTAAAGCGGGGTAGCTGACCGACTGCACCTTGTCAGACGCTTTCAGCAGCTGTGCCATAGCATAGGCGTTTTTACAATATTGGGGCATTCTGACCGGAAGGGTTTCCAACCCCAGATTCAGCAAAAACGCGGAATGAGCCGCGGGATAACAGCCGAAATCACGCATCAGCTGCATTCTGGCTTTGATAATATAGGCCATATTGCCGAATTCTTTGGTGTAAACCACTCCATGATAGCTGGCATCCGGTTCAGTAAAATCAGGAAATTTGCCGCTGGCGGCCCAGTCAAAATGACCGCCATCCACAATCACACCCCCGCCCTGCACAGCATGACCGTCCATATATTTGGTAGTGGAATGAATAACAATATCGGCGCCGAACTCAATGGGACGGCAGAGGATAGGCGTAGCAAAGGTGTTGTCCACAATCAGGGGCACTCCGTTTTTATGGGCGATATCGGCGAATTTTTCAATATCAAATACCGCCAAAGCCGGATTGGCCAATGTTTCCCCAAAAACAGCCTTGGTGTTGGGACGGAACGCTGCCTGAATTTCTTCTTCCGAGGCATCGGCATCCACCCAAATGCACTCGATACCCAGCTTCTTCAAAGTGAAGGAAAAGAGATTGACCGTACCGCCGTAAATAGTGCCGGTAGAAATAAAGCTGTCTCCCGCCTTGCACAGATTCAAAATGGAAAACAAAGAGGCAGCCTGACCGCTGCTGGTCAGCATAGCGCCCACGCCGCCTTCCAAAGCGGCGATTTTCTGTTCCACCGCGTCGCAGGTGGGGTTCGCGAACCGTGAATACATATATTCCGTGGGCATATCAAACAAATCCGCGATATGTTCGGTGGAATCAAAACAATATGTCGTACTCTGCACAATGGGAACGACCCGAGGTTCTCCGTTTTTCGGCGTATAACCGGCATGCAGACATTTGGTTTCCAGTTTCATCAGCAATTCACTCCTTTGATCTTTCTAGCCGCGTTTTTTCGAATTCTCTTTCGATAAAGCGGCGGTTTTCGGCTTCTCTTTTCGCTCAGCTGTCCGCATTCCCCGCAAAGGAACCGCCAAACAACACCGCGAAAACTCCCGCTTTTATCTTTCATAACGCATTTATTGTACCTTTTTCCATGGCGGTTTGTCAATAGGACGAAGGGGCTCCGTCCACCGTGGGCGATATTACGCCGCCGGGACAATTCGCTAAAAGGCTCCTCGAAAGGATCCTTTCACCGTCGTGTTTCCTCCCCCTCCCCAAAAATCAAAGAACGACGGAAACACCTGTTTTCCTCCTTCATCACGTGTTTTTAAGCCTTCTCCCGAAGCAGCTCCGCGAAGACAAGCATTCTCCGACCGTCTGATACCGGAAAGTCAAGCCAAACCTACCTCGTGCTGGACAACAAAAAATTTTTTTGTTACAATAGATTCGGCTCGATGGCTTCCGCCGCGCCGAAAGGGAATCCGAAACGAGGTGAAACCATGTTAGGCACACTGGTCAATTGCGGCGCCATTGCCGCGGGAACATTCATCGGTCTGCTCCTGCATAAAGGACTGCCGGAAAAAATCAAACAAACGGTAATGATGGGCGTTGCCCTTTGCGTGTTGTACATCGGCATCAGCAGCAGCCTGGACGGCGAAAACGCCATTGTCGCCATTATCTCTGTTGCCGTAGGCGGCGTCATCGGCTGCCTATTGGATCTGGACGGCAGGTTGAACCGCCTGGGAGATTGGATTGAGCAAAAATGCAAACCCGCAAACGGCGGCACAAGCACCGTTTCTGAAGCCTTTGTCTCCAGCAGCGTCCTTTTTTGCGTCGGCTCGATGGCTATTGTGGGTTCCCTCCAAAGCGGTCTGGCGGGCAATCACGAAATACTGTTCACCAAAAGCATTCTGGACGGCATTTATTCCGTTATTATTACTTCCACCCTGGGATTCGGCGTGATTTTTTCCGTAGCGGCGGTTTTTCTCTATCAAGGCGCCATCACCATGCTGGCGCAATGGGTCGCTCCCTATTTGAGCGACACTGTCGTGGCAGACATGACCTGCGCCGGGTCTATTCTTATCATCGCGCTGGCTCTGAATCTGTTAAAATTAACGGATATCAAAGTAGCGAATTTTTTACCCGCCATCTTTTTACCCATTTTTTTAACGCCCTTTTTCTAAAATCTCATGGAATATGTTTTTGATAAATTCTTTCGAAATAGTTTTTTGATATTTTTCGAAAAAAAGTCTCCCGGCCTTGTCCGCGGGAGACTTTTTTTGCTCGGCAAAGCCGATTTTCTTTTACGCGGCGCGGCAAAGATTTTTTTTCCGCTTCGCGCGAGATCTCTTTTCGTCACGCGGCGCCGATTTCCGTAGCGAACGCCGCCCTTGTTTTTACACGCTTAGCCGTTCACTGAGAGGCATGCTTATCCAACACGTTCCGCGCCTGCTCCGCGACCTTATGCCGTACCCAAAGAGGATCCGTCACCTGAATTTGGCCGCTGAATCCCATCAGCCACCCCAAAAAGCGAGGACTGACCACAACCCGAACCACGGCACAAAAATGTTCCTTATCCATAGGCGAAAGGAAAACTTCCTGACCGAAGCGATCTACGATCACCCCCACCAGGTGATTTCCGCAAACCATGCGCACCGTTTCTTCCTTGCCCGTGAACATACCGAAAAATTTCTTTTCGTAAACAGCCATATCCAAACGGTCAAATTTTCCCTGACCCTGCCGCGGCGCGGCTTCCACTTCCAGATTCACAATCTTATCCACACGAAAATGTTTGATGCTGTCGACCTGCTCATCGTAGGCCAGCAGATAATAATTCTCATCATTCCAAGTCAAAGCCCACGGGCTGACCAAATAACGGCTGCCGTCTTTGCGCAAACGGCGCGTCAGTTTTTTGCCGCCGTGAAAATCCAACGCCCATTCCTCATAGGCAAAGGAAATCTTACGATTGGATGAAATAGCGTCGTGCAACATATCGATATTATAATAAATGCTTTCGTTTTCCGCCTTAATGCGATTGGTGACATACACCTGCCGCTGCAACTGCCGCGCCTCATAGACACTGGCAAAAGCCTCCACTTTTTTGATCAATTCATTTGATTTTTTATAAGTAATAAATTTGGAGCACTGAATGGCGTCCACCAACAACTTCAACTCCGGCAGCTGAAAGCGACGGTTAGCGATATAATATGCCGCCTTTTTACCCCTCCTCATCTCTACATCCACTCCGTATTCCTGCAAAGCCGCGATATCATCATATACACTTTTCCGTTCGGCGGAGACGCCATATTTGGCTAATTCCGCAATCATTTCCTGCATAGTGACGGCATGTTCGTCATCGGTTTTTTCCAAAAGGATTTGCAGCAAATACAAAATTTTCAGTTTTTGCTTGGGACTTTTGGCCATTTTACGTCTCCCCCTTCCCTAATCGTAACATAACAACCATATCCTTTTCCCATCCTGTTTTCTGTTCGCGCGAAAATTTTCAACAGCTGTTTTCTATATTATATAGTACACGATATACTGTCCAATAAACAGGATTTTTCGTAAACTTTATGAAAAAAATTTTCGGGACGTTGACAAATAGAAGCAAATATGCGATAATAACGATGATAAGTATAAGGGGAGTAGCTTAAAAGCAATGCTGTCAACAGCCGATTTTTTAAATCTGGCAGTATTCTCCGTCGTTGGAAAGCAAGACCTTGTTATTTGAAAAAATACCAAGGTCTTTTTGATTGTCCGGAATTCTCCGCACAACCAAATAAAAAAGTTCAATCGGTAATCAGAATGGAGGTTTCTTGTTCACCATGGATCACGTAGTAAGACATTCCCTGAAATGGGTGGGCTTCTGGTTCCTGCTGGCCATGTGCTGCTGCGGCGGTATTTATCTGGCCCTGGGACAAGACTATGCCCTGCAATTTTTGGGAGGATACTTGATTGAATACAGCCTGAGTATGGACAATCTCTTTGTGTTCATGACCATTTTCCTCTCCTTTAATGTACCGGTGGAATATCAGCACCGCTGTCTGGCCTACGGTATTGCCGGCGCTATTGTGATGCGTTTCATCTTCATCCTGCTGGGGGTCTCTATCGTCAGCAGTTTTGAATGGGTACTGTATATTTTCGGTTTTGTGCTGATCATCAGCGGTCTGAAAATGTTCAAAGGCGATGAACACGATGATAAAGATTTGCACGATAGCCGCGTGCTGAAAGTGATGCGGAAAATCATCCCCGTCACCGACCATTTCGACGGGCACAACTTCTTCACCAAAGTAAACGGTAAACGCTACGCCACCCCGTTATTGGCGGTTTTGCTGGTCATTGAGTCTTCGGATATTCTGTTCGCCATCGACTCCGTACCGGCGGCCTTCTCCATTTCCACCAATTTATTTGTTATTTATACCTCGAACATCTTCGCTATTCTGGGGTTGCGGCAGTTGTATTTTGTTCTGGAACACCTGCAGGAACGTTTTCAATATGTCAAATACGGCGTCGCCACTATCCTGACCTTCACCGGGGTGAAACTGGCATTGCTGATCGTCCATGTGGAAATTCCCATCCTCATGTCCATCGGCATCATCTTCGGCGTATTGGTGCTAAGCATCTTGCTCTCTATTCTACTCACCAAAAACAAACCCGTCCAACCCAGCACCCGCAAAACATTGGCACAGGCACATCGGGAAGCGAAAGAAAAAGCGGCGCTGGAAAAGGGTTCGGCGACACAGGCAGCCGCAGCGCAACCTTCCAAACAACCACAGCCAAAACCCTAATCACTGTGATTTTTCGACTCCACTTTTTTAGTGGAGTCTTTTTTTCGGCAATTCCTCCTGAGTCTCACCGCGCTGAAGCGCCTGCCCCGCTCTCAAAGAAATACTCCCCTATTTTTGCCGTGGTTGCCTCCCGCCCTTGCCCCAAGAGTAAAGGGATCTGAAAATTCTTTTCTATAAAAAACCCTCTTTCCCGAAAGGAAAGAGGGTTTTTATAGATCAAACAGCGACAACTGATTTTGACAATTTTTATTGAAAATCCTTGATCATCTGTACATAATTTAAACGCTGGTAGCCCAGATTTTCATAAAGACGCAAAGCGCCTTCGTTGCCGGGTTCCACTTCCATGCGGATTCGTACCACTTCGTCCTGATAAGTTTCTTCCAAAAAGCGGAAAAACTGACGACCGATACCCTGACCACGATACGCTTCATCCACATAAGCCTCTTCAATCCAGAGACAAATGCCGCCGGCCTCTGAAGAATAGTTTCTGGTAAGAAAGCTGTACCCGACAATTTTTCCGTCCTGCTCAAAAATATAGCCTTCTGCCAAAGGGCTGTCAGATACCATAATCTCGAAATTTTTGTCCATATACTCTTCCGGCACATCATGCAATACCGCCGGAGAAGAGAAAAACTTTCTGTTCATCATCAAAAAATCCGTTTTGTCGGAAAGCATTACTTTTCTAAAATTCATTTTTGTCTCCTGTTCTGTTTTCAACATCTTCACTTAACCGCATTCGTTTCCTGCCAGCCTTTGCACACATCTACCCAATCCAGGCTGTTGGCGTATTGTTCCAGCTGCGGACAAGTCAGCTCAATGGCGGAATTCCCGCTGCCGCAGGCAGGAAACACCGTCTCAAAACGGCGCAGAGAAATATCCAAATACACCGGAATGGCAGGGTCAATGGCAAAAGGGCAAACACCGCCCACAGAATGACCGATCAAAGTATCAACTTCCTCAGCGGACAACATTCGTGCCTTCATCCCAAAGCGGCTTTTAAACTTTTTATTATCGATTTTGGCGTCTCCCGCCATCACCACAATCAAACAGCCGTCCTCCCGACGAAAAGAAAGGGTTTTGGCAATGCGCGCCGGAACACAACCCAGCGCCTCCGCAGCCAACTCCACCGTAGCGCTGCTGGAATCAAACTCCAGCACCTGATCCTCCATATGAAACTGCCGAAAGTACTCCTTCACTTTTTCGATTGCCACTGTTTTTCCTCCATTACAGGTAAATTTGTACGGACAACACCATTATTATCCGTGCAATATCACATACCCTACCATTATATCACATATTTACAGGAAAACAACCTTTTTTTCTTTTCCGATTTTTTACCTTTTTTACCTTGAACGGCGGCTTTCCTGCTCAATCCAATTCAAACAAAGCAAAACAATGCTCCCGGTCAACAAAAAGATTCCCACGGCACATGCCTCCCGCTGTTTTTTCTTGAATTATAGCAGAATACCTGTCCTTTAAAAGGGTCTTTATCAAGTTGACGCTTCCTTTTCCGTTGTTTCGGATTTCCCCAACAAATGATTGATAAATTGCTGCGCGGTACGACCGGAAATACCTCCATGGCGCATTTCCCATTGATCGGCCGCCAGCCAAAGCGCCTTTCCCGACAGCTTAACAGCAGGCTGGCGCGCGGCTAATGCCGACACAATCTCATGATATTCCTTGCGGTTGGGACTGCCGTAATTGATGGTCACCCCAAAGCGATCCACCAAGGATAATTTTTCTTCCATGGTATCGGAGCGGTGTACCTCACCCACTTTTTCCATGTCCTCGCGGTCCCCCCAGGTTTCTTTGATCAAATGGCGGCGGTTACTGGTAGCATAAATCAGCACATTGTCAGGACGGCTTTCCACACCGCCTTCGATAACCGCTTTCAGAAACTTATATTCCACCTCATACTCCTCAAAAGAAAGATCATCCATATAAATAATGAAACGATAGTTACGGTTTTTGATTCCGGCAATGATGTCAGAAAGATTGCGAAATTGATGCTTGTAAATTTCAATCATACGCAACCCTCGATCATAATATTCATTGACGATGGCTTTCATGCTGGTAGATTTACCGGTACCGCTGTCTCCATACAGCAACACATTGTTAGCCACACAGCCGTTGACAAAGGCTTCGGTGTTTTCCCGCAGTTGTTGTTTTTGCCGCTCATATCCTACCAAATCCGCCAACATGACCTTATCCATGTTATTGATCGGACAAAATTCCACCCCGTTTTCCCGCGGCTTGATGCGAAAAACCCGATTCAACCCGAACATCCCCACACCGTAATCCCGATAGAAATCAGTAACAATTGTAAAAACAGCCTGTTCATCGGGCGCCTGTTCGATTTCCCGACTGAGACGACGCACCTGTTCGCTGACATTCCGATTATACATGCGTTCTTTTTTAGCAATAGCCTGATAATGAGAAATCACTGAAAAACAATCAATGCTTAAATCCTGCTCAATGGGACGAAAATCGAAATCGAACAATTTTTTAAAAATCCGAAAATCCTTTTTGGCAAAAGCATTAACAGTGCCATTGCCGGCGCCTATCTTCTCACAGGTTAAACTAAAGGAATTTTCATTAGTAATCAGCAAAAAAGTCAGATAATTATGCCACAGATTTTCATCAAAACCAAAATCCGTTGCCAAATCCAGCAGACGTTTCATCTGTCGATAAATTCGCTTCACCAAATCCGCTTTTTGAGCGGTTTCATTATCCCAATCCTGAAAGATTTCCGACAACCGCATCAAAATGCTGTCTTCCCCCACATTGCTGTATAACAGCAACTTCGCGATATCCTGATACATAATACTCTCCTCCGTATTCTTGTCCGAGTTTTACTTCCGACCGTTTTTCCAATCTAACCCAAATCCCCCCAGCGGTGCATCACAATAGCCACCACAGAGATAGCGGCGGTTTCTGTCCGCAAAATCCGCCGCCCCAAGGTTACTACTTGAGCGCCGCGGGCACGCGCCCGCGCCACCTCTTCTCGCGTCAGACCGCCTTCCGGACCAATCATTACCGCGGCGACGGCAGGCGCTTCCGCTGACAATACACTCCCCAACGTCTTTTCTTCCGCCTCTTCCCAAGGCAAAATCAAAGAAGCGCCGGGCGGCAGACAATCCAATGCTTCCGCCGGCGCGGCGACAGGCAGAATCTCCGGAACCTGCTGCCGTCCGCACTGTTTGGCGGCGGATTCGGCGATTTTCTGCCAGCGCTTTTGCTTTTCCAGCGCCTTTTCTCCTGTCAGACGTACCACACAGCGGCTGAACATCACCGGGATGATGGCTTTCACACCCAGTTCCACAGCCTTTTGAATCACCAAATCCATCCGTTCGCCTTTGGCGATGCCCTGAAGCAGATACAACTCCAGCGGAGCTTCGCTGTATTCTTCCACCTGCCGCAACAGGCGCACTGTGACAGTCCGTTGAACCTCGATCACCAAAGCCACAAAAACCCGACCGTCACAGACAATTTCCAACTCGTCACCCACTCGTCCCCGCAAAACATGGGCAAAATGCTTGCTGTCCGTCTCTTTCAACGTCAGCTGATCACCCACTTGACAGGAACCTTCTATAAAAAACCTGCGCATACATTTCCTTCCTTTCGCAGAACCACCCCAAAGGCACTTTTCGTATGGCTCTATCATAGCACAAGAGCCTTTTTTTGTAAATCAAGTTCAATAAAAAGAACGGCCGCCAAGCGTCCGTTCTTTTTGATTATTCAATGGAATTCCACGTCCTTAGGACGCCGCCAACTGCCGCTCCATTTCTTCCATCGCGGCAGTTAACTGCGGATCTTCCTCAGGATCCATCAGATAAGAGGCAAAGACGGCAGTTCCTTCCGGTTGTTCGCAAACGATATCCGGCGTAATACCCACGTCCTGCACTTCGTGTCCGTCCGCCGTCAAATAACGGGCGAAAGTATAACGCAGACCGGCGCCACTGTCCAGCGAAACAATGCTCTGAACAATCCCCTTGCCGAAAGAAAGCGTTCCCATCAGGGTTCCCGCCTCATTATCCTGAATCGCCCCTAAAAGCAATTCGGAAGCGGAAGCACTGTTGCCGTTTTGCAAAGTCACCAAAGGAATATCGTAGCGTTCTTTTTCACCGTAATAGCTGTAAACGCCGTCGGTCTTTACCATATACATCAAATTGGCGTCTTCGTCTGTCAGATAATCGGCAATGCTCAAAGCGGAAGTCACCTCGCCGCCGCCGTTATCTCGCAAATCCAAAATCAATCCCTTCATGCCTTCTTCCAGCAACGCTTCATACGCATCAGAAAACTGCTCGTCGGTCAGCATATTAAAACTGCTGATTTTAATAAGACCGACGCCCGATTCCGCCGAAAGCATTTTATAATCTACCGTCGGGTATTCCACATCACTGACAACCACTGTAAAATCCAACTCACCCTCATCGGGACGGAAAACCGTCAACTCAAAGGAAGTTCCTACTTCCGCTGTTTTAAACATACTGCTCAGCGACTCGCTCGTCTCCTGCGTGACATCTTCCCCGTTGACCCGCAAAATCTGATCCCCGGGTCGTAATCCCGCCTCATAGGCCGAACTGTCCTTGATAGCGGAAAGAATCGTCACCCGACCGTTTTCCTGATTTTCGTAAATATACACACCAATGCCGATATAACTGCCGGTGATATTATCCATCAGCGCGGTGAATTCTTCCGCTGTATAATATACCGCATAGTGGTCGCGGTATTCTTCGCTGATTTCATCAATTCTGACCGCAGACCGTTCCGCCAAACTCACCGCGTCCACAGTCCCGTTGGCTTCCGGTAAAGGAGCTGTTTCACCGCAGCCTCCAAGCCCCAGAGCCAAAAGAAGCAACGCGGGCAAAAGAATTTTTTTGATATGTTTAATATTCATCACTCCCCGCAATCAACTAATATGTAGATTTCGGGGTCTTATGTCTGTCCTAGCTGACATAGTTCCAAGGGCTGACACAGCTGCCGCCTACCCGCACTTCAAAATGCAGATGATTGCCGGTAGAAGCGCCGGTGCTACCCACATAACCGATGGTCTGGCCGCGGCTGACACTTTGACCCACACTCACCGCAGTGCTGCTCATATGAGCATAGAGAGTGACGGTGTTATTGCCATGGTCCACAATGACGCAGTTCCCATAGGAGCCGTAGTATCTGGACAAAATAACCGTACCGCTGTCCGCCGCGTAAATAGAGGTGCCGCCGGGCGCGGAAATATCAATGCCGGTATGCATTTTGTACACATGTTTGGTGGGATGCATTCTCATGCCATAATTACTGGTAATGGTTCGATAACTGGAAGGCAAAGGCCAGGAATAAGTACCGCTGCCGGTCTGGTAGTTTCCACCGCCGCCGGAACTGCTGCCAGAGCTGCCTCCGGAACTTTGCTGGGCAGCCTGTTCTTTTTGTTTCGCGATCAAGCTGTTAATTTCCGAAGTTAAGGCTTTGGAATCCGCCAGCATGGAATCATATTCTGCTTCCGCGGCGGCTTTTTCTTCCTGAGCAGAAGCAACCAGAGATTGTTTTTCCGACTGGGCGCTTTCCAGTTCCGCCACAACACTTTGTTTTTCAGCCTGCAGCGCTTCCATATCCGCCTTTTGCTGTTCCTGTTCCGCTTTCTTTTCTTCAATCTTATCGATACTGCTGTTGATCGTATCGATCATATTGTTATCGTATTCCAGAATTTTTTCCATATAATAAGAACGAGTGATGAAATCTTCCATGCTGGTAGACTGCAACACAACATCCAACAGGGAAACCCGTCCGTCGATGTAATTTTGACGCAGACGATTGCTGTACGCATCCAACTGCGTATCCAGATTTTCCTGTTCCACTTTCAACTCCGCTTCAGTTTGAATCAGTTCCACTTCCGCCTGCTCCAAAGAAGCATTGACCGCCGCCAGCTGATCCTGAGCGGCATTCAAATTGGCATTAATTGATTGCAGCTGGGACTGATATTCCGAGATGCTGTTTTTGGCATCTTTGATTTCTTGCTGCTTTTCCGCCAATTCCGACTTAATCTCTTTTTGCTTCTGCTGATAAGAGGACAAAGTGCTGGCTGCCGCCGGAGCAGGATCCAAATACACCACTCCCAAGGAAACGGCAAATGCCATCACCAAGGCGATACTCAAACGTTTCGTCCATTTTTTGTTTTTCAACATACCTATGCGCCGTAAAGGGCTGTCCCTCCTTTAATTTCTCAAAGTGAGTCTTTTATTTGTTTCTATACAACTTCTTCTCACAAACCATTTATTAACAAACAGGAGCAAACGAACGATTGTCTCCCATTTTAATTTTCCGATCATTACACCTGGATGTGCTTTCTTACGGCAATGGCAGAACCCAAAGCGCCCAGCACAATGCCCACCAAAAGCATCCAGAAAATTACCATGCCTGCTATCGAACCGATTTCCAAGAAGGTCAAGAATTGCAGTGTGTTGACGATTTTTCCCAGTACCGCGTTGTAAGAACACAGCACAAGGATGATCGCGACAATACTACCTAACAACCCTAACAGAATCCCTTCCAAAATAAACGGCCAAATGATAAAAGAATTGCTGGCGCCTACGAACTTCATTACTTGAATTTCTTCTTTGCGCGCCTCAACGGAAAGACGAATGTTCATGGAAATCAGCACTACCGCGCATAATCCCAGCAGTACCATAATGGCAACTCCCATAATACGCAACCATTTCATCAACAGAAAAAGGTTTTCCACGGTACCCTGACCGTAACGCACCTCATCGATTTCCGGGATTTGCTCCAGTTCTTCCACAATTCCCAGCACATCTTCCGGCGTATTGGCGGAAATCGTATAGGAATTAGGCAGCGGATTGGTTTCCACCGCGTCCAAAATATTGGCGCTGTCGCCGAATTCCTCGCTCATGGATTCCAGCCCTTCGGTTTTGCTGACATATTCCACATCAGCCACTCCGGGCATCCCCTTGACTTCCGCCGAAAGGGCGTCCATTTCTTCCTGGGTCAAATCTTCGGAAATAAATGCTTTGATTTCCACAGAATTTTCCATCATGGTGGCGTTTTCATCAATGTTCATCACCAAAATACCGAAAATCCCGCAAAGATATAAGGTAATCACCACTGTCAACACGGCGGCAATGGTCATCAAAATGTTCCGGCGCAGCGAAATAAAAGGTTCCGGCAGGATATAGCGCCACTTGGTCAATCCCCTCACAGCAGCCACCCCCCTCTGGCATCGCCCACAATCTCGCCGTTACGCAACGCGATCACACGATTGAACATGTTGTTAACAATGCGTTTGTCGTGGGTAGCCATGATAATGGTGGTTCCCGTATCATTGATCATTTGAAAAATTTCCATCAACTCGTCGGAAGTATCCGGGTCCAAATTACCGGTGGGTTCATCCGCCAACAAAATCGGAGGATTATTAACGATAGCTCTTGCCAAAGCCACACGCTGTTGCTCTCCGCCGGAAAGTTGCCGCGGAAAAGCATCCGCTTTGTCCAAAATATTCAATCTGTCCAGAACCAAGGGCACCGTTTCTTTGATTTCCGCCCAGGGATATTCCAACACTTTCAGGGCGAAAGCCACATTTTCAAAAACAGTCTTGTTTTCCATCAAACGAAAGTCCTGAAAAACAACGCCCGTGTTGCGGCGCAGCATCACGGTCTCTTTTGTGGATAACCGAATAATACTGCGGTTTGCTACAAAAATCTGTCCGGAATCCGGTAAAATTTCCCGAAACAGCAGTTTGATCAGGGTGCTTTTACCGGCGCCGCTTTGCCCGGTAAGAAAAACAAAATCTCCCTTATCGATATGTAAAGAAACATTGTTAAGAGCCAGATTACCGTCTTTCTCATAAGATTTATAGACATTCGACATTGTGATCATAATCTTGTTACCACCTACTCCATCCATCCTGCATAGTTTTTTGACACAGCAAAGCGGCAACCCAAAATACCAACCCCACATAAAAAAGAAACCTGATTTTGCTTGACAGGGGCGACATTTCCTTGCCGGCGGAGCGGCAAGCCGCTCAACACTGAGTTTTCACGCGATTCTCGCAGTCACGCACTGATCACATCAGAAAAGCATAACTATACACATGGTAGGATTCCACAAAAAAGCAAAAAACCCTTCCCATAACTGGTATTTTATCGCATTTGCGTTTTTTTTGCAAGTCCCGCGCCGAAAATTCAGATAACATTCACATTTCGCTCATGCATAAATAGTACAAAATTATACATAACATGATTTTATTCGACACAAGATATACCGCAAGAACAGCACCTTCTCTAAATTTATCCCCAGATATTGATTCATCAAAAGCATAAAAACACAGCAAAAAAAGTCCCGTGAAAAAACGGGACTTTTTTACATTTTTGAGAAAATTCATCTCATTTTTCTTTTTTTAGGGATAAATTCAAGTCGCATTTTATCCATTACTGCCAAACGATCACCCGGTTCCGTTGCCGCGGCGTCCCTCCTGTGGAAAATTCCGAGCTTTCGGAAGATTTTTCCACGGGAAAACTCACGGGAACCGCGATTTGAAAATACCGTGGTCTTTTACGGCCTACTCTTCTTTGACAGCGGCGGGAACGCGCACTTCATCGGACAAATGTTTTTTTGCCTGATCGCCGTAAAGTTTAGCGCGAACGGTCAGCGGTAAAGCGAACAGATTGATGAAACCGGTGGCGTCTTTCTGATTGTATACCTCATCCACACCAAAAGTAGCAAAATCTTCGCTGTACAAAGAATAGGGGCTCTTGGTACCGGCGCCGATGATGCTGCCTTTGTACAATTTCAAGCGAACCGTACCGGTTACATACTGCTGGGTCGAATCAACGAAAGCATCCAATGCTTCCCGCAGAGGGCTGAACCAAACACCGTCATAAACCAATTCACCGTAGCGCAGCGCCACTTGTTGTTTAAAATGCATGGTGTTGCGGTCCAGACAAAGTTCTTCCAGATTCTGATGCGCGGCATACAGCACCGTACCGCCGGGGGTTTCATACACGCCGCGGGATTTCATGCCCACCAAGCGATTTTCCACCATATCCATCACGCCGACACCGTTGGCGGCGGCCACTTTGTTCACATAGTCTACCAATTCTACGGGTTTCATCGCTTTGCCGTCCACTTTTACAGGAACCCCTTTTTCGAATTCTAATTCGATATATGTAGGCTGATCCGGCGCTTTTTCAGGAGGCGTGCAGATTTTCAGCAAAGAATCGAACTGAGGTTCGTTCCAGGGTTCTTCCAGATCCATGCCTTCATGGCTCAGATGCCAGAGGTTGCGGTCCATGGAGTAATTGTCTTTTTTGCTGACGGGCAGAGGAATGTTTCTGGCGGCGGCATATTCCAATGCCTGGTCACGGGATTGGATATCCCAAATCCGCCAAGGAGCGATAATTTCCAAATCAGGATCCAGCGCTTTGACCGCCAATTCAAAACGCACTTGGTCATTGCCTTTGCCGGTAGCGCCGTGCGCAATGGCCACCGCGCCTTCCTGATGGGCGATTTCTACCATTCTTTTGGCAATCAGCGGACGAGCGAAAGAAGTACCCAGCAGGTATTTGTTTTCATAAACAGCGCCCGCTTTCAAAGTCGGCCAAATATAATCTTCCACAAACTCGTCTTTCAAATCTTCAATGTACAGCTTGGAAGCACCGGTTTTGATGGCTTTTTCCCGCAGGGGTTCCAATTCGTCTCCCTGTCCCACATCGCCGCACATCGCAATTACATCGTATCCGTAATTTTCTTTCAGCCAGGCGATGATGATGGAAGTATCCAAACCGCCGGAATAAGCCAGAATCACTTTTTTCGCTTCACTCATTGTTCGATTCACTCCTTAATAGTTTGATTTTAGGTTCCTATTTTTTCCGATTCACATCGTGCAACATCATTATATCATGTTTTTTTCCGGAAAGGCAGTCTTTCAGCGGAAATTTTTCATTTTTCTCCAAAGGATTTTTTTCATTCCACTTCGTCTAAGGCCGCGGTCAAAATCGTCAGAAACCGATCCGCGTCTTCTTTGGTAATGGTAAGAGGCGGCATAAACCGCAGCACATCTCCGGCGGTGCAATTGATCAAAAGCCCTTTTTCCAAGCAGGACTGAACAATAGCGGCGCCCGGAACAGACAATTTCAATCCCAGCAACAACCCCTGCCCGCGGGTTCCCTCGATGAAGGAATAACGGTTTTTCAACAGCATCAGTTTTTCTTCCAGATAATGTCCCATTTTTTCAGCGTTTTCCGGCAGGTGTTTTTCCAGCATTTCTTTCACCGCCGCGACGCCCGCCGCCGTTACCAGCGGATTGCCGCCGAAGGTAGTACCGTGATCCCCGGGCCGGAAGTGCGCGGCTACTTCTTCTTTGGCCAGCATGGCGCCGATAGGAGCGCCGCCCGCCAAAGC
This sequence comes from uncultured Peptococcaceae bacterium, assembly GCA_965149945.1. Lineage (GTDB taxonomy): Bacteria > Bacillota > Dehalobacteriia > UBA4068 > UBA4997 > JAHZFN01. Next base: position 64,363 of record CBCTTQ010000003.1, read on the forward strand.
CTTTGCCAAAGTCATGATGTCGGGTACCACACCGCTGTGCTCATAGGCAAACAATTTACCTGTCCGACCCATGCCCACCTGCACTTCGTCAAAAATCAACAATAAATGCTTTTCATCGCAAAGCCGGCGTACTTGTCGCAGATATTCCGGATCGGCGGCGATCACACCGCCCTCTCCCTGCACCGGTTCCAGCATAACCGCACAGGTGCGTTCATTAACCGCGGCACGCAAAGCGTCGATATCATTATAGGGTATATAACAGAACCCTGCCGGCAGCGGATCAAAGCCCACCTGCACCTTTTCCTGACCGGTGGCGGTCAATGTCGCCAGCGTTCTGCCATGGAAGCTTTTCAGCATGGTGATGATTTCGTATTTTTCTTCACCGGGATGAGTTTCTTTGGCGGCTTTCCGCGCCAATTTGATGGCGCTTTCATTGGCTTCAGCGCCGCTGTTGCAGAAAAACACTTTATCCAGCGCCGAATGCTCCACCAATAGTTTCGCCAGTTCCACCTGAGGCGGGATCCAGTACAAATTGGAACAATGGATCAGGCGATTCGCTTGGGTACAAACAGCGTCTACCACTCGGGGGTTGCAATGACCTACGGAATTCACCGCAATACCCGCCACAAAATCCAAATACTCTTTGCCGTCGGCATCCCAAACTCGACAGCCTTCTCCCCGCACCATAGCAATAGGCAGCCTGCCGTAAATATTCATCAGGTATTGCTGCCCTTCCGCCACGATTTGGGCGTTATTTTTTTCTTCTATCATTATTTTTGCCATACAAATTCCTTTCTTTCAAAGCGCATCCGGCGCCTGTTTTACAGATTATCTTTATACACCATAGTACCAATCCCTTTGTTCGTGAAAATTTCCAGCAAAATGCTGTGAGATACTCTGCCGTCCAAGATGTGGGTGCGGTTGACACCGCCCTTCAGGGCGTCCACACAACAGAAAATTTTCGGCAACATACCGCCGGAGATAATGCCCCGTTCCACCAGTTCATCTACCTCGTTGATTTTCAGACGAGAAATCAAGGTAGTTTTATCACCGTATTTCCCATACAAGCCTTCCACATCCGTCAGCAGCACCAGTTTTTCCGCCCCCAGCGCCGCCGCCACTTTGCCCGCGGCAATATCGGCGTTGATGTTCAAACTTTCTCCGTCGGGACCGATGGCCACGGGAGAAATCACCGGAATATAGCCTTTATCCAACAGATAATCAATAAGTTCTACATTAACGGAGTCGATTTCGCCCACATACCCCAAATCACAGATTTTTTCCCTGCCTTCGGTATCAGTTTTCAAAGTTTTTTTCTGATGGGCTTTTAACAACTCGGCATCCTTACCGGAAAGACCGACGGCGGAACCGCCGGCACCGTTGATAGCGGTCACAATGCTGCTGTTCACCTTCCCCACCAACACCATTTCCACCACATCAATGGTATCGGCGTCCGTGTAGCGCAGACCGTTGATGAAATTGGATTCAATTTCCAATTTATCCAGCATCTTATTGATTTCCGGACCGCCGCCGTGTACCAAAACCGGCCGCATTCCCACCAGCTGCATCAGCACCACATCGCGGATGACCGCTTCTTTTAGTTCTTCATTGATCATGGCATTGCCGCCGTATTTGATCACTACGGTTTTGCCGTGAAATTTTTTAATATAGGGCAGCGCCTCCACCAAAATCGTCGCTTTTTGCAGAGGAGTAATTTCTGTCATGATTTCCTTGCCTTCCTTCTTTGCGAGAACCGCCTTTAACTGCGGTATTCTCCGTTGATTTTTACATATTCATAGCTGAGATCGCAGCCCCACGCCGTGGCGGTCGCGTCGCCGTCATGAAATCGCAGCTGAATTTTGATTTCTTTTTCTTTCAAAACGGCAGCGGCTTCTTCTTCATCAAAAGAGAGCCCCGCGCCGCCGCTCATCAATCGAACGCGACCGCCGTCGCTGGCCAACCACAAATCCACGCCGGCAGCGTCAAAATGAGCGCCGGAATATCCCACCGCGCAGATAATTCGACCCCAGTTGGCATCTTCTCCGAAAAAGGCGGCTTTGACCAGATTGGAAGTCACGACGGCTTTAGCCGCTTTCCGCGCGTCTTCTTTGGCGGCGGCTCCCGTCACGGTACATTCCAGCAATTTAGTAGCGCCTTCTCCGTCAGTGGCAATCAACTTTGCCAAATTACAGGAAACCTGCTTCAACGCTTCCATGAACGCGGCGTAGGCAGGCGTTCCCGGTTCCGCCTCTTCATTGCCGGCCATACCGTTAGCCAACACCAACATGGTATCATTGGTGCTGGTATCTCCGTCTACCGTCACCATATTGAAGCTGTCGTCGGCGGCTTCCTTACAAGCCTGCTGAATGCCGGCGGCGGAAATTCCGAAGTCCGTAGTGATAAAACACAGCATCGTAGCCATATTGGGATGAATCATGCCGGAACCTTTGGCAATCCCTCCCACATGGATGGTTTTGCCTTCAAACTCATATTCCACGGCGTATTCTTTCAAGAATGTATCCGTGGTGGCAATGGCGTCGGCGGCATGTTCACTGCCCCGCGCTTGGGGCGATAAATCCGCGATAACACTGGGAATACCGCCGGAAATCATGGACATGGGCAGCTGCACCCCGATGACTCCGGTAGAGCAAACTAAAATTTTTTCTTTGGGAATACGGCTGTATCGAGCTACCAAATCCAGTGTTTTCTGGACATTTTCCCGACCTTCATCGCCGGTACAGGCGTTAGCTACCCCGCTGTTGGCAAAAATAGCCTGCGCCTCTCCGCTTTGCACCACCTTGCGGCTCCATTCCACCGGCGCCGCGGCGAATTGGTTAGTGGTAAATACCCCGCCCACCTTCGCCATGACATCAGAGCAAATAAACGCCAAATCTTTTTTACGGGTAATACTTTCTTTAATGCCGCAGTAAAAACCTGCCGCGGAAAAACCTTTCGCGGCACAAACGCCGCCTTCTATGGGTTTGATTATTGTCATACGATTTCCTCCCTATCGCCGCCGTTCGATCGCCCGTCATCAGGGAAAGAGGGGCGCCTGCCGCAACCCCATGGTTTCCGGCAGTCCGAACATCAGGTTCATATTCTGCACCGCCTGTCCCGCGGCGCCTTTCACAAGATTATCGATACAAGAACAAATGATCACCCGTCCCGTGCGGGGATCCATTTTCAAATTGATATCGCAAAAGTTGCTGCCGGCGACCCATTTGGTATGGGGCCAAACGCCTTCCGGCAGAACCCGTACAAAAAATTCATCTTGATAAGTCTCTTCATACTGTCTTCGCAAATCCACACCCGCGGCTTGTGGAGTCAACCGCGCGTAAATAGTGGAAAGAATACCTCTGGTCATGGGAGTCAGATGCGGAGTAAAATTGATCAAAGCCTGCCGGCCGCTGACTCTGGAAAGCGTTTGCTCCATTTCCGGCGTATGGCGATGCGCCGCTACCTTATAAGCGTTGATGCTTTCATTACATTCAGAATATACCGTGGTAGCGCCAGGCGTTCTGCCGGCGCCGCTGACACCGGATTTGGAATCAATGATAATATCAGACATATCGATCAGCCCGTCTTTAGCCAAAGGATACAACCCCAGCGCCGCGCTGGTGGGGAAACAACCGGGATTGCCGATAACCGATGCCGTCTTCACCTGTTCCCGCCAGATTTCCGGCAATCCGTAAACAGCTTCGGCAGCCAATCGCGGATTTTTATGGGGCACATGATACCACTGTTCATATACCTGTACGTCAGCAAAACGGAAATCCGCCCCCAAGTCGATGACTTTAATTCCTTTTTCGTAAAGAGCCGTGGTAGGTTCCACCGCGTGACCGTGAGGCAGCGCCAAAAAAACCACATCCGTTTCCCGCGCCATACGATCGATATCCAATTGTTCTACCATCAAATCCGTATAACCGCGCAAATGGGGCCAAACTTCCAAAATGGACTTGCCGGCGTTGCTGTGTCCGGTCGTTACCCGTAGTTCCGTTTCGGGATGTTGGCAAATCAAACGACATAATTCGCCGCCGCCGTAACCCGCCGCGCCAATTACTCCAACTCTGATCATTGCGATTCCTCCTCAAAGCATGCTTCTTTTTCCGATTAACATTATACCACAAGTTCGCATGAATATGCAATAACCTTTCGCGGGATTTTTCCAAAAATTCCTATACAAATTACTGAATATTTTTCTCTTACACCATATTTTATGCAAAATTAGTGTATACTTGCATATCCGCGCCAATCGAACGCTCGTCCATAAAAAAAGAGCCTGATTACAATCAGGCTCCTGTCTTATTCCTTTTGCCCAATGCCGGGCGCGATCAGAAGATTAGTTCCATTTGCGCTTTCTGGCGGCTTCGGATTTTTTCTTTCTTCTTACGCTGGGTTTTTCGTAATGTTCATGTTTCCGGATATCAGACATCACACCAGATCTCTGACAAGTCCGTTTGAACCGGCGCAAAGCACTGTCGAGAGATTCGTTTTTACCAACTCTTACTTCACTCACTTCTATCCCTCCTCTCGCAAAAATGCTTTTTGGATATAGCAACAAAAGCTTTCGCTTTTGCAGTATGCGAGTAGAAATTTTTGCGTACGACTGTACGCCTAATTCCCTCCTATTATATAAAAAATTCCTCGGGAAGTCAACCTTTTTTTCAGCGTACGGAATAATTTTGATGAAAAACTTCACATTTTGTGAAATCACCGTCGTCTCAGCAGATATCGCCCAGCGTTCTGCCGCCCACCAAATGGTAGTGGAGATGATAGACTTCCTGACCGGAATCTGTGCCACAGTTGGTCAACACACGATAACCCGTATCAGCAATGCCCAATTCCCGTGCTAATTTCTGCGCGACCAGTTGTATCTTGCCCAACAACAGTTGATCTTCCGCGGCGGCGTCTTCCACATTTTCCAGATGTTTTTTGGGAATGATCAACACATGCACCGGCGCTTTGGGCGCGATGTCTTTGAAGGCCATCACATCAGCATCTTCATATACGATTTCCGTGGGAATTTCCTTTTCTACCATTTTGCAAAATAAACAATCTGTCATCTCAATTGCTCCTTCCCATATGATGTTTTCATTATAATCCCTGTCGGCGGGATTGTCAAATCACCTTGCCGATGAGGTAGGATCCTTTCATTTCTGTGATTTTCAATTGGTACAGTTGCCCCGCGGCCGCCCGCGGACATTCCGCCGCCTCAAAAGCCAGCGGCAGATAATTCGGGCTGTGTCCCGTCCAATAGGGCTGCCCGTCCAACAGGATCTTTTGTTCTGTCAGAATTTCCAGCTTGCGACCCAGTTGCTGCCGCCGAAACGCTTGCTTCATCTCATCCCGCAGTGCGGAGACTTCTTTTACTTCGGCATTTTTCACCCGCGCGTCAATTTGATTAGGGAAGGCGGCGGCGGGGGTTCCTTCCCGTCGGGAATACGGGAAAATATGCATGTCCGCGAAGCGAAACGTCGCCAATCGCCGCAGCCCCGCCTGAAAGATTTCCGGTGTTTCTCCAGGAAAACCCACAATCAAATCCGTCGTAACGGCGGGATTGTTTAGACATTGCCGAATCTTTACCAACAAAGCGCCGTATTCCGCCACGGTATAACGGCGATTCATGGCAGCGATGATTTCATCGTCACAAGCTTGCAAGGGAATATGCAAATGCGGACAGATGTTATCATGGGATGCCATCACCGCCAGCAGTTCTTCCGTCACTTCCTGAGGTTCTATGGAGCCCAGGCGCAGACGGTGCAATCCCGGAATTTCCGCCAGCGCCGCCGCCGCCTTTGCCAAATTCAATCCATTCGCCAGATCGCTGCCGTAGGCGCCTGTATGGATGCCCGTCAGCACCAGTTCTTGATAGCCCTTTTCGACCATTTCCCGTCCTTCGTTTAAAATATCCGCCAACGGCCGGCTGCGCACCGGACCGCGCGCGTAGGGAATGACGCAATAACTGCAAAACTGGCTGCAGCCGTCTTCGATTTTAATATAAGCGCGGGCGCGCTGTGTATCATGGTTCAAATTGCCCATATGGTGAAAGATGCCCGCTTCGGCGGCGGGTGTCACACAAACACGAGGGGGATCCTGTTTGCCGCAGAGACGCCGCACCTCTTCAAACAACCGATGGCGGTCGTTCGTTCCCACAATCAAATCCACACCGGGAATCCGCGCGATGGTTTCCTGCCCCACCTGCGCGTAACAACCGGTGGCTACTACCAACGCCTGAGGATTACGCCGCACCGCTCGCCGCAGCATCTGGCGGGATTTGCGATCAGCCAAATGGGTCACTGTGCAAGAGTTGATGATATACACATCGGCTTCTTCATTGAAGTCCACCGCCGTCCAACCATGTTCCCGAAAAACATTAGCCAAAGCGACGCCCTCTTCTTGATTCACTTTACAGCCCAAGGTACAGACGGCGAACCGCTGTCCCAGAATTTTTTTCTGATTCATGTTTTTTCACTTTCTGTCTGTGTTTACGGTGTTCCGATATATACATTATTTAAATGGGCGTCTGCCAGATCCGCCGCCCAAATCAAATCGCTTTCCGGCGTGCGGATATAGGCTGTCCTGCCGTTGGGAATATGCTCCAGAAAATGCAACGGCACATCCCGCCCCAACTCCTGACTGATAAAACGAATCAAGGCGGTCACATCTTTCTCGCTGTCATTGACCCCGGGAATCAACACACGACTGATTTCCAAATGCACATCAGCTTCTCGTATGATTCTGGCGCTTTGCAGCACGGTCTCCAAAGAACCGCCCAGCGTTTCATACTGAGCGGAGTCCATCGTTTTGATATCCAAATTAACCGCGTCCAGATGGGGCAGCAAATAACGCAGAGGTTTGCCATTCAGACAACCGTTGGTGGAAAGGACATTGCGCAGATCGTAACGTTTTGCGCTTTTGCAAGCATCCAGCACATACTCATACCAAACCGACGGTTCCCCAAAAGTATACGCTACCCCGACACAATCTTTATTCCGCAATTTCGCCGCCACCTGAGCCAGTTCATCCGGATACAACACCCGTCCCGTTCCCGGCTCATCGATCAAATGGGCATCCCGGCAAGTGGTACAGCGAAGATTGCAGCCCCAAGAGCCTACTGAGAGAAAATTCATGGAAGGATAATACTCTACCAGCGGAATCCGTTCCACCGCGTCCATGGTCAACGCTCGAATCCAACCGTAATTTAAACTATACAAGACGCCTTTCCGATTACCTCTGGCGCCGCAAGCGCCGACCATGCCCGATTCCAACAGACAAAACCGCGGACAAAGGGTACAAGTGACCGTATCGTCTATTTGATTTTTCTCATAAAAAAGCGCTCGTCTTCGATGACGAAAGCCGTGTTTTGTCATAATGACCGTTCCCTTCGACAGCGTTTTTCGACTCAGACTGACGCCGAAACTTCTTTTTTCGCGATATCTTACATAATTCTGCAAGCATCCGCAATTACCTGCCAAACCGTTCAGGTATTTTTCTCCGCTGCCGGAAAAAAACGGCACGCGCTACTGCCGAAGCAGACTCGCTTCCTCTTCCTCGACAACCGAAGACCTCGCCTCCCGTTCCAAACTGTTGTAGTAACGAACGATACCGGCATAAATAGCATAAGCCATTTCACTTTGGTAATCAGCATCATTGAGCGCCTGTTCTTCGGCGGCGTTGGAAAGAAAACCCACTTCCACAATAACCCCCGGGATCTCCAGCGCGTTCATCAAATAAACATCATCTAATGACATGGGGACACGATCGGTATTACCCAACTGCTCAATGATGGATTGCTGAATACTCTCAGAAAGAGCCTTGCCCTCGACATTATCAGAAGCATAAAAAGTCTGGGCGCCGCTGTATTGATGCTGAGGCAAAAAATTGGCCTGAATGCTGATAAGCACATCGGCGTCATTTTCATTGGCCAGAGTCGCTCGTTGCGCCATATCCTCTTTTTTGGTACCCGCCAAGGCTTGATCCTCGGTGCGGGTTTCCAGCACAGTGGCCCCGGACTGCCGCAGATAATCCGCTAAACGGCGACTCACCGCCAAATTCACATCTTTTTCCAAAGTGCCGCTCAAACCGATGGCGCCCGGGTCAAACCCGCCGTGACCCGCGTCCACCACAACAGTGCGCCCGATCATAGCGCCGGACAGCACATCCATCATATCATAATCATATTGCCGTTCTTCATAAACATAAAGCGCCAGATCCGCCACAGCGCAAAGCAGCGCCGCCAGCACCACCAACACCACCACCCGGCTTCCTTTGATTTTTTTAGTTCTCATCACACCGCCTCCGCAGTTGGTCTACCCAATCATATGCTGCCGGTGACGGAATATGCCCTATCGAACCAACCACGGCGACACCCCGCGAAATCCCCTGAAACATCGAACAAATTCCGCAAAAAAAGATCGCGGCAAATCGCCGCGATCTGAAATTGACCAAAGTCTTTTTTAACGCTTGGAGAACTGGCTGGCTTTACGCGCTTTCTTCAAGCCGTATTTTCTTCTTTCTTTCATTCTGGGGTCACGAGTCAGGAAACCCGCCGCTTTCAGCGCGGGGCGATATTGTTCGTCCGCCTGGCACAGCGCGCGGGAAATACCATGTCTTACAGCGCCCGCCTGACCGGTCACACCACCGCCTTTGACAGTGGCGACCACATCAAATTTAGCCAAAGTATCCGTCAATTCCAACGGTTGTCTTACAATCATTTCTAAAGTTTTTTTGCCGAAGTATTCATCCAATTCGCGATTGTTGATTTTCACCGCACCGCTACCGGGAAGGATCCAAACTCTCGCGACAGCATTTTTTCTGCGGCCAGTACCATAAAATTTATTATCTGCCATTGCTTTTTCCTCCCTCTTTTAGAAATTCCAAACTTCCGGCTTTTGCGCCTGATGTTTGTGTTCCGTGCCGGCGTAAACTTTCAATTTTTTGATCATTTTGCGACCCAGACGGTTTTTCGGCAGCATACCTTTTACCGCCAATTCCATGGTAAGTTCGGGTTTTTTGGCCAGCATTTCGCTATAAGGCGTCGCGGTCAGACCGCCCGGATAACCGGAATGACGATAGTTGAATTTCTGTTCCATTTTTTTGCCGGTCAAAATCACTTTATCCGCGTTGATTACAATCACATAATCGCCGGTATCTACATGGGGAGTAAAGATCGGTTTGTGTTTTCCTCTGAGCATACGAGCCGCTTCGCTGGCGACACGACCGAGAGGTTTATTTGCAGCATCGAGAATGTACCACTTACGGTCAACATCCTGGGCCTTTGCCATATAAGTGCGCATGACGATGAACCTCCTAAATAATCTTGAGCTAGAATTTTTTTGTCATTTCGTACAAGGTACGCATTAAAACGGGGCTAATAATGTCGTACTTATTTATTATATCCTTTTCATTCCGCAGTGTCAATAGGTTTTTCCTGTTTTCGGCAGGATTTCTCTTCTGCCAGCCATTTTTGCAGTGTTTCTTCCGCATAGAACACTTGTCGTAAATAAAGACCGCGAGCAGGGGCGGGCGGCGCGATGATAGCGCCCGGTTCCGCCAACGCCCTTATAATATCGGCGGCGTCCAGCTTCCTTTTCCCCGCCTCCAACAAGGCCCCCATCAAAAGACGCACGGTTTTATACAAAAAGCCGCTGCCGCAAACGGATAAACGCCAAAATATCCCCGAACGCCGCCAAGGCAAAGAAACCTCTGCCCGAAAAGGCGTCAAACGACAATGATAAATATCCCGCTCATAATCGGCAACAGGAGTGCCGTTAGCGGTGAAGCTGCGCAGATTCTGCCGCCCTTCAAACAACGGCGCCAGTTCCGCCATAAATGCCGTGTCCAATTCATACCCGCAGGCAAAAAAACGAGAACGGTCAAAGGCGGAATGGACCGCTCCGGGCAACAAATAATATTCATAGACTTTGCCAACGGCGTCATAACGAGGATGGAAGGTCAACGGAACCTCCTGACAGGCAGTAATCCGTACATCTTCCGGCAGGGTTCCGTTTAAAGCGCGGGGAATGTTGGCGGTGGGGATGCCGCTTTCCGCCAGAAAAGCCGCCCGCTGTCCGAAAGCGTGGACACCCGCGTCGGTGCGTCCGGCTCCCCGCAGGTGGATTTCCTGGCGCAACAATTTTTCCAACCCTTGCTCCACCGTCTGCTGCACACTACGATTGCGGGCGTGCGCCAGCGACTGCCGCTGCCAACCGACAAAATCCGTACCGTCATATTGAATGGTCAACAAATACTGTTTCATACGTTCTCCTTCAAGGCAGCGCCACGGTGAAACGCAAAACAATAACCAGTACGGTCAAAAGTGTCACAGCCACCAAGGCGGCGGTATCTTGTTTGCGCCAAACCAGCTGCCGCAGTTTGGTTCTGCCTTCTCCTCCTTCGTAACCACGAGCCTCCATGGCGATGGCTAAATCATCCGCGCGTTTCAACGCGTTGAAAAAGAGAGGAATAATGATCGCCACAATGCCTTTGAGACGCTGTCCCAAAGAACCGTTGCGTAAATCGCCGCCGCGAGAACGCTGCGCCTTCATAATTTTGTCCGCTTCTTCCATCAAAATAGGAATAAAACGCAGTGCAATGGTCATCATCATGGCAAATTCGTGAACAGGAAATTTGATCCTGCGCAAAGGACGGCACAGACTTTCCACCCCGTCCGCCAATAAAATAGGGGTCGTAGTCAAGGTCAGAACCGCGGAAAAAGCGATCAAGCCCACCAGACGCAATATCATGAGCGCCCCGCGGTGCAATCCTTCCACTGTCAGCGTAAGCACGCCCCATTCCCAGATTACCGTCTCGCCCGAGGTAAAGAAAATGTTCAATAACCCTGTTAAAATCAACAAGATTAACACGCCGCGAACACTTTTCAGCACTTTACGCAGGGGGACATGGCTGGCGGCGACCACCGCCCCGCCAAACAAATAAAGCAACGCGAAAAGCGTATAGCTGTCGGCGAAAAACACCGCCACAATATAAATAAGCAACCCCGCCAATTTAACCCGCGGATCCAGACGATGGATAACAGAATCCGCCGGATAATAGGAACCAAACCGAACCTTGCTTTTAGCCATGGCGCTCACCCGCCTCGCGCAGATAATCCAGCACCGCTTGACAAGCCTCAGGAACACGAACGGGCATCGTATCAATGTCGCAGCCGCAATCCGCCAGCCGCAATAATAACTCCTTGGGGGTTGGCTGCAAAATCCCTGCTTCCGCTAACAATTCCCGCTGAGCGAACGCTTCCTCCAGGGGGCGATCCAACACCAAACGACCGTGATTCATCACCAGCAGCCGCCGGCAAAAAGCCGCCAGCTGATCCATATCATGACTGATGCAAAGAATGGTAGCGGCGCTGTTTTTCTGCCAATCCAGCAACAACTCCGTAAAATCATTTTTGGTTACACAGTCCAATCCCACAAAAGGCTCGTCCAACACCAACACACGGGGATTCATAATCAACACCGACGCCAACGCTACTTTGCGTTTTTCCCCGCCGGACAGTTGCAAAGGATTGCGATCCAGAAAATCGTCATCCATGTCAAACCGCTTCATCAATTTGCCGATTTCCTGATTGATTTTTCCTTCCGACCAGCCCAAATTGGTAGGTCCGTAGGAAAGTTCCCGCCAAACGGTCTCCTCAAATAATTGATATTCCGGATATTGAAAAACCATGCCGACCCGTTTAGCCAGTTCCTTGGCACGCAGCTTTTTCTGCCCTACCAATTGACAATCGTCCAGATAAATCTCACCGCTGTCCCCGGGCAGCAATCCGCAAATCAATTGTGCCAAAGAACTTTTTCCGCTGCCGGTATGACCGACGATGCCGATGATTTCTCCCTGCTCCGCAGAAAAGCTGACATCCCTCACCGCTGTCACCGCGAAATCGGTATCATCAGCATAGGTATAACATAAATTTTTTACCACCAGAGACATCAGCTTCCTCCCTCTTCCGTTTATTTTTTAACTCTTGTTTCACGGTTTTTGTTCCTCTTCGGATTTTTTACACACATTGTTTTGCCGTCCAATGACTGACAGTCAATTTGATGATTTGAACAGAGGCGGTCTCCGCTTCCGTAAACCGCCAATCCGCCCGCTCGGTGTAACGCGCCATCAAAAGCGCCAGCGCCTGTTGTTTTTCCGCCGTTTCTTCCACAAACACCGCATCGCCCCGTCCCATCACACTTTGATAAGCATAACCGTAGCGACAGGCCACAGCGCCTTCTTTCAACCGATGACCGCAGTCCATCTCAAAGGTGATCGTTTTTTGTCGTTGCAGCAATTGAATTTTGCGACCCTCTCCGGCGCTGTGAAAATAAAACACCCCGCGATCGCCATCGGGTACAAAAGCGAAATTCAGCGGTACAATGTACGCCGCGCCGTCCGCCACCAATCCCAGACGGCAGCAATCGCATTTCGCGATAATCTCCCGAATTTTTTGAGGATCTGTCAGTTCTCGATCTTTTCTTCTCATTCCAAACCCTCCCTTCGGGGGTTTCCCCCGTCCATCAAAAGGTGATAGTCTCCGGCGCCTTAGTAAAGGAAGAAAACGTTGCTGTGGCGTTTTGCAAATACAGCACTTCCGTATTACCGTCGTCAGCGTCGTACATATTTTTCAAATCCGGATAAGCGTCCAACATAGACACGCGAGCTTCACGGCGATCATCTTCCACCAATTCACAAGCCACCCGCAACCAGTCTCCGTTGACAAAAGCACAAATCTCCGCTCTGGGATTAGCCGCTAACTGCTTGGCGACTTCTTTACTTTTTCCTGTTTGAATATACAATTGATCTTCGAAAAGGTGAATGGTGCCAAAAGGACGCACTCGCGGCTGATCGCCTTCCATTGTTGCCAGATAATAGGTACCTGCTTCTTTCAAAAAAGCGCATACTCGTTTTTTGTTATCCAAAGTACTCATTTCCTCACTCCCTTTATATCGATTATTTGGTTTCTTTCAGCAAATCCACCAGCTCTTCCATGGTCAGACAAGCGGGGATTTGTTTTTCCCGATCGGGCAGATAACGACCGACGCCCATTTGCACCAGCGTTTCGCCGATTTGGTTCACCATAGGCAATTCAATGCCCCAATTTTTCATTTGGTCCGTTTGGGAAAAAATCATCCGCGGCGAACCCACCGACATCAACTCTCCCCGACGCAACACCGCTACCCGCTGAGAATGGATTACTTCGCTCATGTTATGGGTAATCATCAAAATAGTCATACCTTCCCCATGAAGACGGCGCAATACCTGAAAAACCTCGCGACAACCCTGGGGGTCCAACATCGCGGTAGCCTCATCCAAAATCAAAGCTTCCGGTTCCATAGCCAGAGCGCCCGCGATAGCCACCCGCTGTTTTTGTCCGCCGGACAGATTGTTGGGATCAGCCTGCTCAAACCCGGACAAACCCACCATTTCTAAACAATGGGTCACACGACGACGGATTTCCTCTGTCGGCACACCTAAGTTCTCCGGCGCGAAGGCCACATCTTCCTCCACTGTATTCCCGATGATTTGATTATCAGGATTTTGGAACACAATGCCTACCTTACGGCGAATCGTCCGTAAATTGGCGGCGTCCGAGGTGTCCAATCCATCCGTCCACACTTTGCCGGAAGTAGGAATCAACAACCCGTTCAAATGGCGAGCCAGCGTGCTTTTTCCGGAGCCGTTGGAGCCGATGATCGACCACCACTCTCCTTTGTTGATTTTTAAATGGATTTTATTTAAAACCAGTTTTTTCGGTTCTTCCTGATCGTAGGAAAAGCTGACATTGTCAACCCAAAACACCTTCTTCACCTCATCTCATCCGTTGGTGTTCCCAGAAGATTCTGACTGTATTTGCTTTCATCGTCAAAGGCTTGCTATCTCCATACCTCTTTATTGTAAACTTTTGTAAAGAGCCTGTCAACGCAATTTCGGAACAAAATCGATCATTCGGTAAAATTTTTGACGGGCTTTGACGACAAAAACAAGTAAAGTCAGGATGGGAATCCTGACTTACTTTGCGCAAAGTAAAAAACATTTGAACCATTCAAATGCCATATCCGGCGACAGTAAATTGAGCCAACGCATTGCTGTATCGTCCAACATTACTGCCGAAAACACGGATCATTCTCTAATCTTACCGTTCTACACCAGTTCAATAATGGCCATCGGAGCGCCATCGCCTTTTCTCTGCGTGGTTTTGATAATACGGGTATAGCCCCCGTTGCGGTCGGCATATTTGGGAGCGATTTCTTCAAACAATGCGGTTACCACATCTTCTTCCATAATATATGCCAATGCCTGACGGCGAGCGTGTAAATCACCGCGTTTGCCAAGGGTAATCATTTTGTCCGCGATACTGGACAATTCTTTGGCACGGGTAGCGGTTGTTTCAATTTTACCATTCTTTAAGAGTGCTGTAGCCATGTTTCTGAACATCGCGCGGCGATGCTGGCTTTTCACACCCAATCTACGGTATGCCATGAACACAAACCTCCTTTATCTTGATAGGGATTAGTCATCGGAGCTGCGAAGAGACAAATTCAACTCATCCAGCTTATGAATGACTTCTTCTAAAGATTTTCGACCCAAATTCCGCACCTTCATCATATCTTCCGGTGTTTTCTGGGTCAGTTCGCTAACGGTACTGATGCCGGCACGCTTCAGACAGTTAAAGGAACGCACGGAAAGATCCAACTCTTCGATGGTCATTTCCAACAGCTTGCCTTTGCCGTCCTCGGGCGCGTCGGTGATGCCGATTTCATCGGGAACCGATTCGGACAAATCGCTGAATAATTTCATATATTTGATCAATGTCCGGGCAGAAGAGCTGACCGCTTCATCAGGAGCGATGGTGCCATCCGTCCAAACATCCAAAGTAAGCTTATCCAGGTCTGTCTGTTCGCCGTGTCTGGTTGTCTCATAAATGGGAGTCACTTTGACCACCGGGGAGAACATGGAATCAATGGGAATCACACCGATGGGCGCGCCTTCCTTTTTATTCTTGTCGGCACTGACATAACCGCGTCCTTTTGCCACGGTGATCGTCATGAATAATCTGCCGTCCACATCCAGATCGGCGATGTGATGTTCGGGGTTCAGGATTTCCACATCCGCGCCGCACCGAATATCACCGGCTTTGACTTCTCCGGGTCCGTTGGCTTCAATATAGATCGTCTGTTCTTCCTGTACGTACATTTTGATGCAGAGTTTTTTCAAATTCAGGATGATATCAGAGACATCTTCCACCACACCCGGCACCGTCGCAAATTCATGAAGAACGCCCTCAATCTGAACAGAAGTAACTGCCGCACCCGGCAGGGATGATAACAGTACACGCCGCAAAGCGTTGCCGAGGGTAATGCCGTAGCCTTTTTCCAAAGGCTCCACCACAAAACGGCCAAAGGTATTATCCTCCGACATCTCAACACATTGAATTCTGGGCTTTTCTATTTCAAACATTTATTGTATTGCCCCCTTCCAAATCGTGAACTGTAGGAACCTGCTCAAGCAATTACTTAACGGGAGTACAATTCAACTACCAACTGTTCTGTAATCGGGATGTCGATATCTTCTCTGGTGGGCAGAGCGACAACTTTGCCTTCCAGTTTTTCTTTATCTACATCCAACCAGCCGGGGATCGATTTGGAAGCCAAAGCTTCCGCGATTTCCGCGAATTTGTTGGACTGTTTGCTTTTTTCTCTTACGGCAACTACATCACCCACCCGAACCACATAGGACGGGATGTTGACTTTTCTGCCGTTTACAGTGAAATGACCATGGTTTACCAGCTGACGCGCTTCAATTCTGGAAGCAGCC
The DNA here is from genome assembly GCA_965149945.1 of uncultured Peptococcaceae bacterium. Taxonomy (GTDB): domain Bacteria; phylum Bacillota; class Dehalobacteriia; order UBA4068; family UBA4997; genus JAHZFN01. The sequence continues at coordinate 80,179 of CBCTTQ010000003.1, forward strand.
ATGCCCATCCGATAAACCACATTGTCCAAACGGGTTTCCAACAGAGTGAGGAGGTTTTCACCCGCTACACCGCTGCGGCGTTCCGCTTCCGCGAAAATTCTGCGGAATTGTTTTTCCTGCACACCGTAGATACGACGTACTTTTTGTTTTTCTCTGAGCTGGAGACCATACTCAGAAACTTTCTTACGCTGCTGACCATGCTGGCCGGGAGCGTAGGATCTTTTTACAATCGCGCATTTATCACTGTAGCAGCGATCGCCTTTCAGATACAGTTTTTGACCTTCTCTGCGGCAAAGTCTGCAAACAGATTCTGTATATCTTGCCATTCTTCTGATTACCTCCTAAACTCTTCTTCTCTTAGGCGGTCTGCAACCGTTATGAGGAATAGGGGTTACATCCTTAATCATGGTGATTTCCAATCCTGCTGCCTGCAAGGCGCGAATTGCAGCTTCGCGACCGGCGCCGGGACCTTTTACCATGCACTCAACTTGGCGCAGGCCATGAACCATCGCTTCTTTGGCGGCTACTTCCGCTGCCATTTGAGCGGCAAAAGGCGTGCTCTTTTTGGAGCCGCGGAAACCCTGCGCGCCGGCAGTAGACCAGGACAAGGCATTGCCGTCTTTATCCGTGATGGTAACAATGGTATTATTAAATGTAGATTGAATATGAGCCACGCCGTATTCTACATTTTTCTTTTCTTTTCTTCTGCGAACTTGTCTACGAGCCAAAATCATTTACCCCCTTTCTATTTGCGTTTACCAGCAACGGTGCGTTTGGGACCTTTGCGGGTTCTGGCATTGGTTTTCGTTTTTTGACCGCGCACGGGCAAACCGCGGCGATGACGAATTCCACGATAACAGCCAATTTCCGTCAGTCTTTTGATATTCAGAGCGACCTCTCTTCTCAGGTCACCTTCAACGATTGTTGTTTTGTCTAACACTTCACGGATACGACCCAGTTCATCTTCTGTCAGATCTTTCACTCTTGTATCCGGATTTACTTCTGCCTCTTTCAACACCCGTTGAGAAGTGGGCAGGCCTACACCGTAGATATAAGTCATCGCGATTTCGATGCGCTTATCTCTCGGCAAGTCAACACCAGCAATACGTGCCATCGAGTAGATACACCTCCATAACAATTCTTTTCCGGCGACAAACTGCCGTCCGGTTATTCATTCACTTAAAAATACCTATCTGTTAACCCTGTTTTTGTTTGTGTTTCGGGTTGGAGCAGATGACCATTACAGTGCCTCTGCGTTTAATGACTTTACATTTTTCACAGATAGGTTTTGCTGAAGCGCGAACTTTCATTGTCCTTACCTCCTTACATCGGGGGGAATCCCCGGGAAACTCATTTGTAACGATAAATAATCCGACCGCGGTCCAAATCATAAGGACTCAGCGCCACAGTCACTCTGTCCCCCGGCAAAATACGGATAAAGTTCATTCTGATTTTGCCGGAAACATGTGCCAATACCATATGCCCGTTTTCCAGTTCTACTTTAAACATGGCATTAGGCAGCGGGTCAACCACCACGCCGTCAACTTCAATTTCGTCTGCCTTAGACATCTTTACACGCCTCCTTGCTCTGACCCAGTCAACTCCAGAGATTGGAAAAACTCTTTGATTTCATTTGCTGTTATGACACTTCCGTTGTTTACTTTTTCTCGAAAAAGCTGATTAACGATCTTGGTCTTTTGCAAATGGAGAGGGTTTTTGATTTTGGGATTCTGCGGTATACGCTTTTCCCCGTCCACCAAGAATACCCTGCCGCTGACATCATCCAAAGCATAGATGAGATAACAATGACCTTTGTCGCGGCCTGCTTTTGAAAAAACTACCTGACCGATTTCCAGATTATAGATTTCTACATTTGCCTTTCGATTCATTTTATCACCTCATAGCTCCGTCAAAATCTGCGGGCCTTTGGGCGTGATAGCCACGGTGTTTTCATAATGAGCCGAAGGCATCAGGTCTTTTGTGACCGCAGTCCAGCCGTCCGATAAAGTAATCACTTTGTGCGTCCCCATATTGACCATAGGTTCTATAGCAAGTGTCATGCCATTGACCAGCCGCATACCGCGACCGGCTTTGCCGTAATTGGGAACAGCGGGGTCTTCGTGCATTTGTTTGCCGATGCCGTGACCCGTATAGTCACGCACCACCGAAAAACCGGCTGTTTCCACCGTTGTCTGTACACAGTGAGAAATGTCGCCTAAACGGTGATGATGCACAGCCTGTTCCATACCCCGATAGAAGCTCAATTCCGTAACCTCCAGCAGCCGCCTGATTTCGGAATCAATCTCTCCCACAGGAAAGGTACGGGCCGCGTCGCCGCAGTAGCCGTTTTTTTCCGCGCCCACATCAATACTGATAATATCTCCCGCTTTTAATTCCCGTTCGCCGGGAATACCGTGTACCACTTGCTCATTGACAGAGGTACAAATGCTGGCGGGAAAGCCGTAATAGCCTAAAAACAAAGGACGGGCGCCTCGCTTTCGGATCAGTTGTTCGGCGGCAATATCCAGCTCTTTCGTAGTAATTCCGGGGCGGATCAGCTCTGCCATCAAGGCCAACACCTCCGCCACAACATATCCGGCGCTACGCATTTTCGCCAGTTCCGCCTGGTTTTTAATCGTCAACATCTTACCAATCTTTCCCCAAACCTTTGCCGATGTCAGACAGAACCGTTTCAATGGGTTGATTGCCGTTGACTTCATGAAGCAAATTTCTTTTGCCGTAATAGTCGATCAGCGGTTTGGTACTTTTCAGATGTACGTCAAGACGCTTTTCGATGGTTTCTTTCGCGTCATCTTTTCTTTGATAGAGTTCGCCGCCGCAGACATCGCATACACCTTCTTGCAAAGGCGGATTGTACTTCAGATGATAGCTGGCGCCGCATTTTTTGCACACGCGGCGACCCGCCAAACGATCCAGCAAACTATCCATATCAACATTGATGCTGATGACCGCATCCAGCATATTGCCTTCATCAGCCAGATAATCCGCCAGACCTTCTGCCTGGGCGATGGTTCTGGGGAAGCCGTCCAAAATAAAGCCGTTTTTGCAATCGTCCTTTTTCAGCCGGTCTTCGATAATGCCCAAAGTGATTTCATCAGGCACCAGATGCCCCTTGGAAATATACTGTTCCGCCACCTTGCCCATATCAGTACCCGCTTTGATCGCGGCTCTGAAGATATCCCCTGTGGAAACATGAGGCACATCCAATCTCTTGGACATTTCGTCGGCCTGGGTGCCTTTGCCGGCTCCTGGGGCGCCAATTAATACTACTCTCATAATGTTCACCCTTTATTTCATAAAGCCTTGGTAATTTCTCTGAACAATTTGAGTTTCCAGCTGCTTCATGGTGTCCAGCGCGACGCCGACTACGATCAGCAGTGAAGTACCGCCGAAATAAATGTTCAAGCCGCTGGCAGCAGAAGCGATATTCGGCAGGATGGCGATAAACGCCAAGAAAACAGCGCCTGCCAAAGTAATTCTGGACAACACGCGATCTAAATATTCCGAGGTAGTTCTTCCGGGACGCAAGCCGGGAATAAACCCGCCGTTCTTCTGCATATTTTCCGCGACTTCTCTCGGATTGAAAGTAACCGCCGTATAGAAATACGTGAAGAAGATAATCAGTAATACATAACAAATCATATAGGCGGGATGGGTTGTGCTCAGCACATTGGTCAACCATACGGCGAAACCGTTATCCGGGAAAAAGCCCGCAATCGTCGTCGGCAACATCAAAATAGACATCGCGAAGATGATAGGAATAACGCCGGTTTGGTTTACACGAATCGGAATATGGGTGGACTGACCACCGTACACTTTTCTGCCAATGACGCGTTTAGCGTATTGAACAGGGATTCTTCTTTGTCCTTCCTGGATGGTCACAACGCCGGCGATAATCAAAACAGCGATAATGGCGAAGATAATCAGAGACAGTGTGCTGACCTGATCACCGGTCCAGGAAGTGTAAATGGTGTTCAAACCACTGGGGAAACGGGATACGATACCGATGAAGATGATCAGGGAGATCCCATTGCCGATTCCTCTTTCGGTAATCATTTCCCCAAGCCACATCAAAAATGCGGTTCCAGCGGTCAAAATGATCACAACCGTCACATACGTGAGAAAATTGCCGTCAACAAAAGCGTCTCTCATATAGAAAACCATACCGCAGGCTTGGATGAACGCCAGAATGACCGCACCGTAACGGGTAAACATAGCCATTTTTTTGCGTCCTTCCTGCCCTTCTTTGGCCAGGTTTTCAAAATAAGGAATCGCGATGGTCAACAGGTTCATGATAATTGACGCATTGATATAGGGCATAATCCCCATGGCAAAGATGGTGAAGCTCTTGAAAGCGCCGCCCGAGAAAGTATCGATCAGCGTCCAAATATCATTGCCGAACAAGGTAGAAAGCATGCTGGCATCTACGCCCGGAACAGGAATGTGGGCGCCGATACGGAATACCAGAAACATCAACAGAGTAAAAATGATTTTCTTTCTGATATCAGGAATCTTCCACGCATTTACTAAAGTAGAAATCAAATTACTTCACCTCTACTTTACCGCCGGCTTCCGCGATTTTCGCAGCAGCAGATTTTGTGCAGGCCAATTCTACGGTCAGCGCTTTGGTCAATTCACCGTTTGCCAACACCTTTACTCCGTCTTTCGCATTTTTTATCAAACCTGCTTCTTTCAGCAGATCCGCATTGACAACTGTGCCGTTTTCAAATACTTCCAGATCAGAAAGATTGATGTTTACGATTTCTTTTTTGAATACCGCGTTTGTGAAACCGCGTTTAGGCAATCTTCTGTACAGGGGCATCTGGCCGCCTTCAAATCCGGGACGAACGCCGCCGCCGGAACGCGCTTTCTGCCCTTTATGACCACGACCGGAAGTTTTGCCGAGGCCGGAGCCGATCCCTCTACCCACACGAGTTCTGGTTTGTTTCGCGCCGGCGTTGGGTCGCAATTCATTCAGTTTCATTTTTGTAACACCTCCCTTTTTTCCGGATCCGATACTAGGCTTCTTCCACTTTCAGCAGATGGGTGATTTTTCTCACCTTGCCCATGATATCAGGTGTATCTTCCTGAACAACGCTGCTGTGGAGCTTTTTCAGTCCCAGAGATTCAGCAATTGCTCTCTGCTTCTTGTTGTAGCCGATGGGGCTTTTCACAAGAGTAATTTTGATTTTAGCCACTGTGATAACCTCCTAGCCTAAAATTTCTTCCACTGCTTTGCCGCGGAGTTTCGCAACTTCGTCAGCAGTTTTCAGGCTTTCCAGACCCTGCATGGTTGCTTTGACCATATTAATGGGGTTGTTGGAGCCGAGTGATTTGGTCAAAATATTGCTGATGCCGGCTGCTTCCAAAACCGCGCGCACAGGACCGCCGGCGATTACACCGGTACCGGGAGCGGCGGGTTTCAGCAAAACTCTGCCGGAGCCGTATTCACCGATAATTTCATGGGGAATGGTCGTGTTTTGTACCGGAACAGCGATCATGTTCTTTTTGGCGTCTTCCACACCTTTTCTGATTGCTTCCGGAACTTCACCGGCTTTCCCCATGCCGGCGCCGACTTTGCCTTTTCCGTCACCAACAACCATCAACGCGCTAAACCGAAACCGACGACCGCCTTTTACAACTTTGGCGACGCGGTTGATATGCACGATTGTTTCAATCATTTCAGGAGCACCATCTTTGGTGTCTAATTTAACCATCTGTTTACCTCCTATCCTTTAGAATTCCAAGCCGCCTTCTCTCGCACCATCAGCAAGAGCGGCAACTCGACCATGATACAGGAGACCACCGCGGTCAAACACCACTTCTTTGATGCCTTTTTCCGCGGCCTTTTCCGCCAGCAATTTGCCGACATTCTTTGCCGCTTCACAATTGCCGCCGTAAGCGCCTCTTAAAGAAGCGTCCAAAGTAGACGCGGCCGCCAATGTTTCGCCCTTGGTATCATCAATAATCTGGGCATAGATGTGTTTCGCGCTGCGGAACACGGCCAGTCTCGGGCAAGCAGCGGTACCGCTGATATTTTTACGAATGCGATAATGTTTTTTCGCACGAACAGCTTTACGGTTTACCTTTTTAAACAAGGTTTTTCACTTCCTTCCGTCAACATCCCCTTTGGACGGTACTGTTACTCTCTTTTGGATTTCACTATCCGGCCGAGGATTCAACCAATTCTTAACCTAAGCTTATTTTGCACCGGTTTTACCGGCTTTGCGGCGAACATATTCGCCTTCGTAACGAATCCCTTTGCCTTTATAAGGTTCCGGCGGACGCACGGAACGCAGCTCCGCGGCAAAGACACCCAGTTTTTCTTTGTCATAGCCGGTCAGCGTGATTTTGGTGGGAGCAGGCACTTCAATCTGAATACCTTCCGGGGCAGTATATTCTACAGGATGGGATTTTCCCACATTCAGCACTAACTTGTTGCCCTGCATCTGCGCACGGTAACCAACACCGACAATTTCCAATTTCTTTTCAAACCCTTTGCTGACACCGGTCACCATGTTATTGATGAGGGCGCGGGTCAAACCGTGATACGCACGGTTTTGGGCTTCGTCATCATGACGAGTTACAACAATCTCGTTGTCTTTGACTTCGACCGTGATAGGATCCACGACCGTTCTTGTCATCGTGCCTTTCGGACCTTTTACGGTAATATCCTGACCGTTCAAAGTCACTTCTACTCCGGCAGGAATAGCGATAGGCAGTTTGCCGATACGAGACATGAAATACACCTCCTAATTGATTGCTCTCCGACGGTTACCATACGTAGCAAAGTACTTCGCCGCCCAAGCCTTCTTTGCGAGCTTTTCTATCAACCATCAAGCCCTTGGAGGTAGAAATGATGGCAATACCCAAACCGCCCAATACTTTCGGCAATTCATCTTTACCAACATAAACCCTTAAACCGGGCTTGGAAATTCTCTTTAAGCCATTAATTACTTTTTCTCTGTTCGCGCCGTATTTCAGATAAACACGGATAACGCCTTGTTTGCCGTCTTCAATGTATTCCACATCTTTGATGAAACCTTCTTCTTTCAAGATTTCGGCCAAACCTTTTTTGGTTCTCGATGCGGGAATCTCTACTTTATCCATAAATACCATATTTGCATTGCGAATTCTGGTAAGGAAATCGGCAATAGGGTCAGTCATAACCATAGGATAAACCTCCTTCCATCAGGTCCTGCCTACCAGCTCGATTTGGTAACGCCAGGAATTTCACCTTTATAAGCCAACTCACGGAAACAAACACGGCAAATGCCGAATTTACGCATATACGCATGAGGACGGCCGCAGATTCTGCAGCGGTTATATGCTCTGACTTTAAATTTGGGTTCCCGTTGCTGCTTAGCAATCATCGATTTTTTAGCCACTAAATTACCCCCTTCATCTTTACCCGGGAATTACTGTGCATAAGGCATGCCCATCAAGCCCAAAAGCTCTTTGCATTCCTCGTCGGTTTTGGCGCTGGTTACAAAGCAAACTTCCAAACCGCGCACACGGTCGATTTTTTCATAGTCGATTTCCGGGAAGATGAGCTGTTCTTTGATGCCCAAAGTGTAGTTGCCTCTGCCGTCAAAAGCTTTCGCGGAGACCCCTTTGAAGTCTCTTACACGAGGCAGGGACACAGAGATTAACTTGTCAACAAATTCATACATTCTTTCGCCGCGCAAAGTGACTTTACAGCCAATGCTCATGCCTTCACGAATTTTGAAAGCGGCGATAGATTTTTTCGCTTTGGTCACGATGGGTTTCTGACCGGAGATTGCAGTCAGGTCAGAAACAGCGGCATCCAAAGCCTTGGGATCTTGGATAACTTCACCCAGACCCATATTAATCACTACCTTGTCCAGTTTGGGAATTTCCATCGGATTTTTGTAACCGAATTTTTCCTGGAGAAGGGAGCGGATTTCCGTATTGTAGCGTTCTTTCAGTCTGTTAGCCATCTTCTATGACTCCTTTCTCCTTATCTTAGTCGAGTTTTGTTCCGCATTTCACGCAAACACGAGCATGGTCTTCTTTTCTGATGCGAACACCCTGTTTGCATTTGCTGCAATAAAGCATCACATTGGAAGCATCGATGAAAGCTTCTTTGTTCATGATGCCGCCCTGCGGGTTCGCCTGGGTAGGTTTCTGATGTTTGTGCACCATAGCCACTTTTTCAACCATCACTTTGCCTTTTTTGGTGTCCACAGCCAAAACTTTGCCCTGAACGCCGGCATCCTTTCCCGCAATGACTACAACTGTATCATCTTTTTTAATGTGCAATTTCGTCATCTTATTCACCTCCCAGCCTTAAAGCACTTCCGGAGCCAGAGAGATGATTTTCATGAAATCTCTGTCTCTGAGTTCACGAGCAACAGGCCCGAAGATACGAGTGCCGCGCGGCTGGCCTTGATCATCAACAATAACGGCGGAATTTTCATCAAAACGGATGAAAGAACCGTCCGGACGTTTAATCGGTTTTTTGGTGCGGACTACGACAGCGCGTACCACATCCCCCTTTTTCACTACGCCGTTGGGAGTTGCTACCTTCACAGAGCAGATGATCAAATCCCCAACGCTGGCATAGCGGCGGCGGGAACCGCCCAAAACTTTAATGCAAAGGAGTTCCTTCGCACCAGTGTTGTCACCAACTTTTAATCTGGTTTCGGCTTGAATCATTAAAAAGCCGCCCCCTTTCTTGATTCTTCCATACTATACAATCGGAGCTTTTTCAATAATTTTGAAAAGCCTCCAGTTTTTGTCCTTCGACAAAGGTCTTGTTTCAACAATGGCCACCTTATCACCGATACGAGCTTCATTATTTTCGTCATGAGCCTTATACTTTTTGCCGGTTCGAATAATTTTGCCGTAAAGAGGATGAGCCACGCGTGTTTCCACACGCACAACAATGGTTTTATCCATCTTGTCGCTAGTCACAATCCCAATGAGAGATTTACGAGCTTTTCTCATGTTATGCTTCTCCTTTCAGGCTTATGCGTTTTTGAGTTCTCTTTCACGAATAACGGTTTTTACTCGTGCCATATCCTTTTTAACACCTTTGATAACAGCAGGGTTTTCTAATTGCCCGGTGGCTGCTCTAAAACGAAGGTTAAAAAGTTCAGTTTTCAGATCGGCTACTTTCTGGACCAATTCTTCATCGGAAAAATCACGCAAATCTTTAGCCTTCATTAATTTTCACCTACCCCTTCCTCGCGTTTCACAAACTTGCACTTGCAGGGCAGTTTATGAGCGGCCAAACGCATGGCCTCGCGTGCTGTTTCTTCAGGAACACCGGCGATTTCAAACATCACCTTGCCTGGTTTTGCTACCGCTACCCAGAACTCCGGAGCGCCTTTCCCGGAACCCATACGAGTATCCGCGGGTTTTTTGGTAACAGGTTTGTGGGGGAACAGTTTAATCCAAACTTTCCCGCCGCGTTTTGTATAACGGGTCATCGCAATACGAGCCGCTTCAATCTGGCGGCTGGTGATCCAAGAGGCTTCTGTAGCCTGCAGACCATAATCTCCGTATGCAACAAAATTTCCTTTATGCGCATCGCCTTTCATACGGCCACGGTGCTGGCGGCGATATTTCACTCTTTTCGGTAATAACATTTACGCGCCCTCCTCCGTACCTTTTCTGCGATTTCTCGGTCTGCGGGAACGTCTTTCCTCCCGAGTTTCCTGCACGGGAACCGGTCTGCCGCCCAAGATTTCGCCTTTATAAATCCAAACTTTTACGCCGATCTTACCATAAGTGGTGTTTGCTTCCGCGGTAGCGTAATCAATATCCGCTCTCAATGTGTGCAGAGGAACCTTCCCGTCGGAAATCCATTCCGTGCGGGCGATTTCCGCGCCGCCCAAACGACCGGAACACATGATTTTGATACCTTGAGCGCCCATTCTCATCGATCTGCCGACAGTCTGTTTCATCGCGCGGCGGAAAGACACACGTTTTTCCAAAGACTGCGCGACGCTTTCAGCCACCAGCTGCGCGTCCAATTCGGGACGTTTTACTTCGGTGATGTTGATGTTCACCCGTTTGCCGGTCATGGCTTCCAGTTCTTTTCTGAGCACTTCCACTTCCGCGCCGCCGCGACCGATCACGATACCGGGCTTCGCGGTCAGAATGTTTACTTTGATTCGGTTGGCGGCCCGTTCAATTTCCACACGGGAGATACCGGTCGCATATAATTTTTTCTTTAAATATTGACGAATACGAAAATCTTCCAACAAATAGTCGGAGTATTCTTTGTCAGCGTACCAACGGGAATCCCAGTTTTTGATTACGCCAACCCGTAAACCTTTAGGATTAACCTTTTGTCCCACTGTTTAATCCTCCTCCTTTTCAGCAACAACCACGGTAATGTGGCTGGTGCGGTGTACCATTCTGTCGGCACGGCCCCGCGCTCTCGGTTTAAAGCGTTTCAGGGAAGGCCCCTGATTCACAATTGCCGATTTCACGATAAGACTGTTTCTATCTAAATCCAAATTATTTTCTGCGTTTGCTGCGGCAGAAAGCATCACTTTGTTGATGATGTCACTAGCCTTATTGGGTGTGTAGCGGAGAATGGCTTCAGCTTCACGAATATCTTTGCCCACGATGGTTCTCGCGACCAGACGGGCTTTACGCGGAGATACACGTACGAATTTAGCAAGTGCTTTTGCCTCCATGGATTGACTACCCCCTCTCGAAACTATCTGAGACCCGAAGATTTTTCGGATTTGGCATGACCGCGGAATGTGCGGGTCTGAACAAATTCGCCCAGTTTATGGCCAACCATATCTTCGGTAATATATACAGGAACATGTTTTCTGCCATCATGCACCGCGATGGTATGTTCAACCATTTGCGGAAAGATGGTGGAACGGCGAGACCAAGTCTTGATCACAGACTTGTTGCCGGATTCATTCATGGCTTCGATCTTTGCCAAAAGTTTCGGTTCACAATATGGACCTTTTTTGATGGATCTACCCACTCTGTTTGCCTCCTTCCTTACACACGATTATTTCGTGCGGCGACGAATGATCAATTTGTTGGATTGTTTCTTGGTGTCGCGGGTTTTCATACCCAGCGCGGGTTTACCCCAAGGAGTAACGGGGTTACGACCAACGGGCGAACGACCTTCCCCACCACCGTGCGGGTGGTCGTTGGGGTTCATTACAACACCGCGGTTTGCCGGGCGGATACCCAGCCAACGCATACGGCCGGCTTTCCCGATATTGATATTCGCCTGGTCTGCATTGCCGACCACACCGATGGTGGCTTTGCAGCCAATGGGAACTTTGCGCATTTCGCCGGAAGGCAGGCGCAGAGTCGCGTATTTTTCGTCTTTGGCCATCAGCTGTACGGAAGATCCGGCGGAACGCGCCATCTGACCGCCGCAGCCGACTCTCATTTCCACATTGTGTACCATGGTACCAACGGGAATGTTGGCCAAGGGCAAAGCATTGCCCACTTTAATATCCGCTTCCGGACCGGAAACGACCATATCGCCCACTTTGATGCCTTCGGGAGCCAGAATGTATCTTTTGGCGCCGTCCAGGTAATGCAGCAACGCGATGTTGGCGGTACGATTGGGATCGTATTCAATGGTCGCGACTTTTGCCGGAACCGTATCTTTATCTCTTTTGAAATCAATGACGCGGTACATTCTCTTGTGACCGCCGCCACGATGTCTGAGGGTCAAACGACCCTGGTTATTACGACCGCCGCTTTTGGTCAACGGCCGCAGCAGGGAACGTTCCGGGGTGGAAGCAGTAATTTCTTCGAATGTAGAAACTGTCATCCCACGCCGACCCGGTGAGGTTGGATTGTATTTTTTAATACCCATTTAAACCAACTGCCTCCTTCTCTTACAGTCCACTGAAAACTTCGATTTTATCGCCAGCCTTTAAGGTGACGATGGCTTTTTTGGTATTAGGGCGTCTGCCTTCGAAACGACCCATTCTTTTGAGTTTACCTTTTTGGTTGCGCGTATTCACATCAACCACGGTCACATCAAAGATTTCTTCTACCGCTTTTTTGATTTCGGTTTTGTTGGCGTCTTTCGCCACAAAAAAGGTATATTTATCGTTTTCCATCAAAGCGATGGTTTTTTCGGAAATCATCGGTTTGATCAAAACGTCGTAAGGGCTACGCATTGGTCAGCACCTCCTCCAGATGCGCCACGGCATCTTTGGTCAAAATCACTTTGCCGTGGTTCAGCACATTGTAAACATTCACGCCTGTGGCGGCAACGGGTTCAACGCCGACAATATTGCGGGCGGAGCGCACCGCGTTTTCTTCCGCGCCGACCATCAACGCGTTGGCGGCATCCAATTTCGCCAAAACGCTCACCATTTCTTTGGTTTTAGGCGCGGCCATTTCCAGCTTGTCTACAACAACCAGCTCACCGGCCTGCATTTTAGCGCTCAAAGCGGAAGCCAAGGCGATTCTTCTTTGTTTTTTCGGCATGGAAAAACCATAGGATCTCGGTGTGGGACCAAACACCGTTCCGCCGCCGACCCAAATGGGAGAACGACTGGAGCCGGCTCTGGCATGACCGGTTCCTTTTTGCCGATAAGGTTTTTTGCCACCACCGCTGACCGCGGAGCGATTCTTTACCGCGTGCGTGCCGCGGCGTAAAGAAGCCAAATAAAGCACAACTGCCTGATGCATCAAACCTTCGTTAATTTCACGATTGAACACGGAATCATTAAGCTCCATCTGCTCAACTTCTTTTCCTTCCATGTCAAGAACTGCAATTTTAGTCATGTTTATCCTCCTTTCCAGCGGTTTTATTCAGCTGCTTTCACAGCGGATTTTACATAAACAAGACCTTTTTTAGGACCGGGAACGGCGCCTTTTACCAGGATCATGTTTTTATCAGCGTCAACTCTGATTACTTCCAGATTCTGCACGGTCACTCTTTCTCCGCCCATCCGGCCGGGAGATTTTTTACCTTTGAAAACACGGGCGGGACCTTTGGCGCCGGCGGAAGCCGGGCGACGGTGGTTTTTGCTGCCGTGTCCCATGGGGCCGCGTTTAAAGCCCCATCTTTTGATGGTGCCGGCAAAGCCTTTCCCTTTGGAAGTTCCTTCGATGTCTACTTTTTCGCCCTGAGCGAAAAGATCAACTTTCAGTTCGGAACCGGGCTGAAATTCGCTGGCGTCATCCACGCGCATTTCTCTGACATAACGCAGAGGTTCTACGCCGTATTTCGCGTAATGACCGGTTTGCGGTTTGTTGGGTTTACGGAGCGTTCCGTACCCAATCTGAACAGCTTCATAACCGTCCGTAGCGGCGGTTTTGACTTGAGAAACAAAGCAGGGGCCGGCTTCAATTACAGTAACGGGAATCAATTTGCCGTCGTCTGTGAAAATCTGACTCATGCCAAGCTTTCTGCCGATTAACATTTTTGGCATCTTTTTACACCTCCAAATTTTAAAATCGAGTTACGGTCATGCCAAACCGCATTGCTCGAAGCGCCATACGGTGCGGGTTTCCTCTGTACACGCTACCGTGTGTTTCTTATGGCGCTGTATCCATTACGCCTTGATTTCAATATCCACGCCGGACGGCAGGTCCAAACGCATCAAAGAATCAACGGTTTTAGGAGTCGCTTCTAAAATGTCAATAAGTCTTTTATGCGTTCTCATTTCGAATTGTTCGCGAGAATCCTTATTGACATGGGGAGAACGCAAAATGGTATAAATGTTTTTTTCCGTCGGCAAGGGAATGGGACCGGAAACATTCGCACCTGTTCTCTTTGCTGTATCCACAATCTGAGAAGCAGACAAATCCAGCAGTTTGTGATCGTATGCTTTCAGACGGATACGGATTTTTTGTTTAGCCATTCAATTTACCTCCTTATTCGCCCGCATTGACTACGGACTCGCTCCGTGGAAAAACCGCCTGCAAAATGGCCTCTAGCAGACGCAACCTCCCACATCATCGCTGATCATTTTCTCGAGGGCACATGCCCCACTCGATATATTCTAGCACAAAAAGTCAAGAGACACAAGGGTTTTCAGTAATTTTTTCCTCCATTTTCCGTTTTTTTCTTCTTATTGCGGCGGGTTCTTCGAATCCTATATGTTTCCCCTCGCCAATCCCATATCCGACAAGAAGCAAAACCGCTCAAAGAAGAAGCAAAAAGAATTTAATAAATCGAAACAAATTCTTCCGGGCCGCCTACACACTTCTCCTTATACAAAACCGCCGTTGCCCAAAAGACAACGACGGTTCCAATCCTGATTTCTCAATGACTCCTTAACGGAGCGGTATTTTCCTTATTCAATGACCAGCTGCCAGGCGCCTTGATAACTTTCATCAAAAGCGGTCCGCGCTTCCTCTGTGCGGTATGCTTCCAACACATCCTGTACCCATGCCGCGTCCTGATCTTCCGGACGGATAGTCAAACCGATCATAGCATCCTCATTGGGTTCCTCCATCAAAAAAGCGCTCTGAGGGTCCAAACCGTTTTCTAAAATATGCGAGCTCGGGCAAACGGAAATGGCCACGTCGTTCAACGATTCCACCAGCTGAGTTTCCGCTACGGAGACAAATTCCAGATTTTTGGGATTGTCCACAATGTCATACTGCGAATACAAACCATCCTCATCGGGTTCTTCCGGCAAAGTCAACAAACCGGCTTCCTGCAACAAGCGCAGCGCCCGATCCTCGTTGGAAACATCGTTGGTAATGGATACTTGAGCGCCATCAGGAATTTCTTCCAAAGAATCATACTGTGTGGAATAAATTCCAAGATTGGGATAAGCAATCAATCCCGCCATTACCAAATCGGTGCCATGATCCGCGTTGTACATTTCCATATAGGGGGTGTGCTGATAGATATTACAGTCGATGGAACCCTCCTCCAAAGCAGTGTCCGGCAGCACGTAATCATCAAAATATGTAATTTCCACCGTATAACCCATTTCTTCCAATACGGGTTGGATACATTCCGCACTGGGAGCCGCGCTGGGCTCCGTACCGATGACAATGGTGTCTTTTTCAGCAGAGGCTTCCGTACCGCCTTCGTTTGTCGCGGCTTCGTCGCCGCCGCAGGCGGTCAACCCCAGACACAGCGTCAAACCCAATACCAAACCTAAAATCAGTTTTCCTTTTTTCATTATCCATTCCTCCGTTTTTTCATTTTTTGTTTTTATTCATCATATCGGCCATAAACCAGGATCGTTTGTTCCATATTTATATTCTTTTATTCCGCGGAGTCATCTCATTTCTTTCGTTTTTTATTTTACTTTTTTATAAATCCAATTGCCGAAGCTCTGGATAAACTGCACAATAATCACCAAGATCACAACCGTCGTGTACATAATCAAATCATCATAACTTTGATAACCGTACATCAAGGCGACTGCTCCCAGCCCTTTGGCGCCCACCGCGCCTGCCATCGCCGTGCCGCCCATCGCGGTAATCGTGGAAAGCACCAATCCCGATACCACGGCGGGTACCGATTCCACCATAATGATATGATAGATGATCTGCCAATCTGTCATACCAAAAGCGCGCCCCGCCTCGATCAGTTCCGGATCCACTTCCAGAAAAGCGCTCTCGAAAATTCTGGCGATAAAAGGAGCCATGGCTACCGTCAGCGGCACAATAGCCGCCTGGGTGCCGATGGAAGTTCCGGCAATCAAACGAGTAACGGGAATAATGGCTACGATCAGGATAATAAAAGGAAAGGAACGAAACATATTCACCAGAAAATCCACAATCCGATAAACCGTTCGATTGGGGTGCATTCCATGCGCGCCGGTAATCAACAGTATAATGGCAATACCAAACCCGAGGATACTGCCGAAAATCATGCTGGCGGCGGTCATGTAAATAGTCTCCAGGGCGGCCGGTCCAATGATATTGACCAGCGCTTCTCCCAATTCACTCAGCATTTCTGTCCACCTCGCCTTTCTCCTCGAGTACCTGCCACGACAAACCGTTTTGCCGCAAAACATCCCGCGTCTGATCGAGGCGCTCTTCCGGCACGTTGATCACAAAACTGCCCAATACCTGATCCCGGTAAGTATCAATTTGCCCGGCAACAATAGGCACTTCTTGATCCAACTGTCGCAACACCGCGCTCAAAGCGGTAGTTTGCGCCATTCCAGCCGGCAGCATCAACCGAACATTGACACCGCTTTCAGGCAAGGGCGCGCTGTCTCTGCCCAAAAAAGAACGGAAAGCCGGCGGCTGTCGCAAAAACATATCGGCAACATCTCCCGTAGAAGAAATTTTCCCGTTTTCTAAAATAGACATCTTTCTGCAAATCTGTCTGACTACCGACATCTGATGGGTAACCACCACAATCGTCAACCCGATTTTTTCATTAATATCTCGCAGCAATGCCAAAATCGATTGGGTTGTCTTGGGATCCAAAGCCGAAGTTGCCTCATCACAAAGCAAAATCTGCGGATTCATAGAAAGAGCGCGGGCAATAGCCACCCGTTGTTTTTGGCCGCCGGAAAGCACGGCCGGTTTCTCATGGATTTTTTCGGGAATCCCGACCAAATCCAACAATTCCCTCACTCTGTAGTCAATGGCGTTTTTATCCATCTTCCAAACCTTCATCGGCAGAGCAATATTTTGATACACACTTCTACGTTCTAATAAAGCAAAATTCTGAAAGATCATCCCGATATTTTTCTGAAAAAGTCTCAATTCCCCTTTCCCTAATAAAGAAACCTCCGTCCCATCTACCACCAAACTGCCTTTGTCATATTTTTCCAACCCGTTGATACACCGCAGCAAAGTGGATTTCCCCGCGCCGCTTTTACCTACCAGCCCGTAAATATCCCCTTTTTCGATATGTAAATCAATTTGCTGCAATACCTTCAAATCGCCAAATGACTTTTCTAAACCTTTGATTGTTATCATATAATTCTTCCTTAACAAAAAAACTAAAAAACGCGTTATTCCTGCCATTGTTCTTCATGGTAGGGATATGCCGCGCATTTTCTGGCAGCGTGAAAATAAGCGCGTACATTTTCCGGCGGTATCAGAGGAGAACAATCACAACCTGTGTTAATAGTAAAGCCGGATGGACTATCCCCTGCCTTCCGATAGCATTCCCGCACAGAAGCCGCCACTTGCGCCGGAGTACCCAGCGCCATGATTTCGACAGGAGGAACATTGCCGGAAATGGGGATCGCGTGACCCAAAGCAGCTTTTGCTACAGCCAAATCTACTTTATCATCCAAACTCAAACTGCTATAACCGCAGTTCAAAATATCCAAAAGAATTTTAGTAGTATCTCCGCAAATGTGACAGCTGACACCATAAGGCCGAATCTGCTGACAGGCGGCAACAAACGCGCGAGCATACGGCTGTACAAAAGTCCGAAATTGCTCCGGCCGCAACAAACTTCCGGAAGCCACAGGATCGGAAATCCCGACAGGAATCTCCTCTCGTAAAAAATCCGCGGCAAGCCGAATCAAAGCAGCATTGACAACTTCTAACAGTCGATGTAAATTTTCCGGATCGCGATGAATGGCGCGCAATAAGTTTTCCGGTCCCACCAACGATGAAGCAGCAGTGAAAGCGCCGGGAAATCCCATCCCATAAGGAACTTCTTCACCGATACGCTCCTGGATCATTCGCAAAGCATCCAAACAATTTCTAGCATGGATCTCATGAGCAGCAGAAAAGATTTCCGGGGAAATTTTTCGATACTCCTCTAAAGAAGAAAAAGGATGCCGCAAAATAGACGGCGCTCCGATTTCAGGTTGGCTCATGACAGCGCCGTAAATCTCGCCGAATGTAGACAAACCGTAAAATACCTCAACACTGTCAACACCAAAAGTCTCATAAATTTTAATCTGTGTTTCGGCTTTTATCGCAGCCGGGCTCTTCAATTCCCGTAAATCTTCCGCAAACATCCGCCGCGCCGCCGAAGTAAAGATAATCCCGATGGGCATGCGGTCAACCGGGCGATTTTCTTTCAAACAGCGTTGCCGTTCCTTCGGCGTCATTTGATCGTTCTGATGCATATCCTTCCACTCTTTTCACCTGAAACACGCGCTTCCCTGCTAACATAAAGTAAGTATACCATAGTATAAAACAATGTGTAAAATAAAATAAATCTATCTATAAGATTCTTAAATAAAAATAATTTATGCAAGAAAATAAATTTCTCTCTGTCTTCCGAACTTTTTTATAAACTTCATTCTTTTTTCACAATGCCGTAAATAAAACCGTTCCGTAGCTTTTAGAAGGAAAAAAACAGTGTAAAAATTTTCCGGTTTTTATTTCAATCTTCTTCCCTCTCCGCCTGCCGCTCACAGCACAACCAAAAACTCCGCGAAAACTCATCAAACCAAAAAAAATATTTCTTGTATCCACCGCCTCAATCACCAACACACAACAACCCCTCC
>CBCTTQ010000004.1:0-89880 GCA_965149945.1 uncultured Peptococcaceae bacterium
TATTATTATACGCTATTTCTCGTCAAAAATCAACCATTTGTTGTGACAGAGCCTTTCAAAAATTTGTTGTTCATGCCGCCAATAGAGAAAGAAAACATTGTATCCCCAAAAAAAATTCGTTATAATGGAATTGGGTTTTTATGTCTGAGTAAGACAGGTTTCCTAAACAATAGATGATAAAAGAATATCGGAAAAGACAGAAAAATTTTTAAACAGAAAATAGGTGATTCGATGTATCATATTTTAATTGTAGATGACGAAGCGAAAATCAGAGAGTTGATTAAAAAATATGCTGTATTTGAAGGGCATAAGGTGACGGAAGCTTCCAATGGGATGGAAGCGGTAGAAATTTGCCGTAAACAGGATTTTGATATCATTATCATGGATGTGATGATGCCGGAATTGGATGGGTTTTCAGCCTGCCGGGAAATCCGCAAATTTAAGGATACGCCCATGTTGATGTTATCTGCCCGCGGAGAGGAATACGACAAAATTCATGGGTTTGAAATCGGTATTGACGATTATGTAGTCAAACCTTTTTCGCCCAAAGAATTGATGATGCGTATTGACGCCATTGTGCGCCGGGCCGGCAACAAAACGGAAGAAAATGAGGTGGTAGAAATCGGTGGTTTGAAAATTGATTTTACTGCTCGCATTGTGTCCATTGACGGCAAACAAATCGATATGTCGCCCAAAGAATACGATCTTCTCTTTTACCTGGTAAAAAATCGCGGTAAAGCGCTGACCAGAGAGCAGATTTTGACGGAGGTTTGGGGGTACGATTATTACGGCGATGACCGTACCTTGGATACGCATATCAAATTGATTCGAAAAGAATTGGGCGATTATGCCAAATATATTGTAACACTAAGAGGGGTAGGCTATCGTTTTGATGCGGAAACTGAGTAAACTCGGAAGAGAGAATTACAGAAAACTGAATTACGACGGATTCGGCATTCGCTGGAAAATCTTTGGCTATTTCGCACTGTTTTGCGTGGTGATGCTGTTGTTCCTTTGGTTGTTTCAGGTTGTTTTGCTGGATGATTTTTATAAAGGAATCAAAACTCGATCGGTTGCGGAAGCGGGCAGCCGCATTACCCGCGCCATCAATGAGGACACGGCTTCGTCCGATTCGGTGCAAGAAACGGTTTTGTCGGAATCCAGACGGTACGACATCTGTGTCATGGTCATCGACAGCGATGGTTTGATCACCCAGACTGCGGAACATTCCCGTTATTGTATCATCCATAATCTTCCTTATACGGAGTTGTTGGGATTGGTTGAGTCTGCTTTGGGACAGGACGAAGCAGTCATTTACAAGTTTTATTATGATGCCCAGCGGGGGATGCTCATCGGGAAAAATGTAGAAGGCTTTTCCGGTTATAAAGACGAGGATGATGCTTATCGGCAGGCTTTCGGCGAAAACAGTGAATCCATTATTTATCTGAATGTGACTGAGGACTCCGAGGGCAAAGAATCCGCCATCTTGATTAACAGCACCATTACGCCGGTGGACGCGACGGTACAGACGCTGCGTTGGCAGTTGATTGTGATTATGGTGATCATGTTAATTTTGGCGGTAGTTTTGGCGATGATTGTTTCCAGAGCCATCTCCGGTCCTATCATCAAAATCAGTAATTCCTCAAAGGAACTGGCGAAAGGAAATTATGGGATTGACTTTACCAGCAGAGGATTCCGAGAGATCAAAGAATTGGGCGAAAGTTTGAATTATGCCGCCCAAGAATTGGGAAAAACCGAAAAATTTCAACGAGAAATCATCGCCAACGTTTCTCATGATTTGAGGACGCCGTTGACGATGATCACCGGATATGCGGAGGTGATGCGGGATCTGCCGGGTGAAAACACGCCGGAAAACCTGCAGGTTATCATTGATGAGGCCAATCGGTTGACCACACTGGTCAACGACGCGCTGGATCTTTCTAAATTGCAAAGCGGCAACCAGGTGCTGGATATGAAAAAATATAATTTCACCAAGAGTGTGGAAGAAATTTTACAGCGCTTCGGTAAACTGAAGGCGGAGGAAGGATACAACATTTCCTTTGATTATGACCGTGAGGTTTTTGTTTGCGGAGATGAGGTGAAGCTTTCCCAGGTGGTTTATAATTTGATCATCAATGCGATCACCCATGCCGGCGAGGATCGAGAGGTGATTGTACGGCAACGGATTGTTGACCGCGACCAGATCGGCGGTAAACGGGGCAAGGATCAAATGCTGGAGCCCAAGGCTGTGCGAATAGAGGTTATTGACCATGGGGAAGGTATTGAGCCGGAACATCTGAAAGACATCTGGCAGCGATATTATAAGGTAGATAAAACCCACAAGCGCGCTCAAATGGGAACCGGGCTGGGATTGTCCATTGTGCGCGGGGTATTGGAAATGCACCATGCTCGTTATGGGGTAGAAAGTCAGCTGCATCACGGCAGCACCTTCTGGTTTGAATTGGATTTGTTTTTGGATTGGGATAAGGCTACCCGGCATGTTTTGAAATAGCTGCTCTATCAAAAAACAAAGGTCAGGAAGTTATTCGCCCGCGGCAAAAGCCGCGGGCGAAAGTTTTTTTCGGAAGCAAGAGGGAACTTATTAATCGGAATTCCTTTGTTTTGGTTTCTTTTTGTTGCGGAATATGTTAGAATAACTATAACAGAACACGAAAAGACAGCACAAAGGAAACGGTGGGAAGGTTTTTATGAGCGGCAGTGATCGTTGCGAAGAATGTGCGTACTATGATTATGATGAAATAGAAGGATATTATTATTGCACATTCGATTTGGATCAGGACGAAATGGAGCGTTTTTTGCGGGGCAATACAGCCAGTTGTCCCTATTATCGGTTTTGTCCCGATTATTATTTGACCAGAAAACAATAATTCCTTGTCTGCTGCCTCGTCAGGATCAGTCGAAAACGAAGCGCGGCATACGCAAAGAGACAGGTTGTTCGATTGAAAAAGGCGCTGGAGAGATGTTTACGGAGCGATTCTTTTCATTGCTGTTTGGTCGAGGCGGGCTTTGATTCGGTTGTTTTGTGTTTTTGAGATTTTTCGGAATCCGCGAAAACGGCAGCGGGTATTTGAACTGTCGAGTTGGTAAAATTTTTTTCTGGAAAATCGTTTGTATTTGTTTTAAAATAAAAAAGCAATGGACACTGTTGCGGTGTGCACAGAAAACCCATGATTTTAAGCTCGGAGGTAGAAAAATGAAAATTAAAGAAATCGCGGCCCTGCTTGAAGCAACGCCCCTTTGCGGGACAGAGTGTTATGAGACGGAAGTGCTGAACGCGAACAGCAGCGACATGATGAGTGATGTTTTGGCTTTTGTAAAAAATCAGTCGGTTTTGATTACAGGGTTGATGAATGTGCAGGTAGTGCGCACCGCGGAAATGACCGATATGCGCTGTGTGGTCTTTGTCCGTGGAAAAGTTCCCGATGAAACCATTGTCTCATTGGCAAAGGAATCCGGCATTTGTATTCTTTCTACTGCTTATAATATGTATGAAGCTTGCGGTATTCTCTATACCAATGGGTTGGGTTGTGAGGAGTGATTGTATGCCCGCGTTAAATCTGCATTATGATATTGACGGAGAGAACTTTGTGGCGGCGGGAGAGGCCTCCGCGAAGATTAAAAAAATTCTGAAGACCATGGGATTTCCCAGTGAGGTGATTCGTCGAGTGGCGATCGCCATGTACGAGGGAGAAATCAACACGGTGATTCACGGCGGCGGCGGCAGCGCTGATGTAGAAATCTCCGGCGATCGAATCAAAATGGTTCTTTCTGACCAAGGTCCCGGGATCCCCGATGTGGAAAAGGCCATGCAGTCCGGTTGGTCTACGGCTCCCGACAGCGTACGGGCATTGGGGTTTGGCGCCGGAATGGGATTGCCGAATATGAAACGGTACACAGATGAAATGATTATTGATACAGAAGTCGGCAAAGGCACCACCATTACCATGATTGTGAATTTGTCGACAAAGTAGTACCGACGGGTAGATCAAAATAACCGTCTCGGATGTCTCTTCAAGAAATCCGCCTGGCGAGGAACGTACCTATGATAAAGGCTATCGCTATATAGTAAATAATAGTAGGGTTTTCGGAGCGACAAAGTTTGCGTATGAAAAAGTATAAAAACGGGGGTGAGAAAGTGGAAAAGGAGATTAAAAAATCCGTAACGCTGGATAAGACCAAATGTATTGGCTGCACCAACTGTATCCGGCATTGCCCCACAGGCGCCATCCGTGTGCGTGGCGGCAAAGCCAGCATTATCGAAAGTCGTTGTATTGACTGCGGGGAATGTATTCGCATTTGTTCGCAACATGCGAAAATTCCGATTTATGATGAAATGGAAAGCATTTTTGACGGGCGTTATAAGCATGTTGTGGCTTTGCCGGCGCCGTCTCTTTTCGCGCAGTTTAACAATTTGGATACACCGGAATATGTGATTGCCGGTTTATTGAAGCTGGGGTTTGATTCTGTTTTTGAAGTGGCGAAAGCGGCGGAGATTGTTTCTGATTATACCAGAAAATACATTAAGCGGGATGATGTGCCGAAACCGGTGATCAGCTCTGCCTGTCCTGCTGTTGTGCGTTTGATTCGGGTGCGGTTCCCGTCTTTGTGCGACCATGTGTTGCCGGTGTTGACACCGGTGGAATTGGCAGCCAAGCTGGCGAAACATGAAGTGATGAAAAAAACAGGCTTGAAAGCCCATGAGATTTGCTGTGCGTTTATTTCACCCTGCGCGGCGAAAAACACTGCCGCCAAAGCGCCGGTTTTCATTGATGACAGCGGCATTGACGCCGTCCTTTCCATGAACAAAGTTTATATGCAGCTGGTAAAGATCATGACCCGGGAGGACTTTGATGATATCAATCTGGAAAGCGGCATTATTGGTATCAGCTGGGCTATTACCGGCGGGGAAGCGTCCGCCTTGCTGAATGATAAGTATTTGGCGGCGGACGGCATTGAAAATGTCATCAATGTATTGGACGAAATTGAAAACAACGGTTTGGATTATTTGGATTTTGTGGAATTAAACGCTTGCACCGGCGGTTGTGTGGGCGGTGTGCTGACGGTGGTCAATCCTTTTGTCGCCAAGGCGCGTATTAAAAATCTGAGAAAGTTTATGCCCATTTCTAAAAATTTCTACGATGAGCAAAATCCCGTTCATGCCGGTATTCTGTCCGAAAACCCGCTGGAACCGAAACCCTTTAAGACCTTGAGTGATGATCCTGTTACCGCTTTGGAAAAATGGATGGAAATTGAACGGATCGCTAAAAGTTTGCCCGGTTTTGACTGTGGCTCCTGTGGCGCTCCTACTTGCCAAACCCAGGCGGAAGATATTGTTTTGGGATATGGGCGGATCTCCGATTGCATTTTCTATTTGGATCGAGAAAAATCCGGATTATTGAAGGCACGGGTGCGCAGACGCAAGGTGAAAAAATCTCGAGAAAGCGCGAATCGGGAAAACCCCGACTCACCCGAAACAGAAAATTCGGCGGAGTAAAAAAAGGATATGACGACGCGCGAGACGCCGAACCCGTTTCGGCCTGCGGAAGGGAGGAAATGAAATGAATGTAAGGGAATTCGCGGAATTCTCTCAGGCAGAGATTGTGACCTGTGCTGATGAAGCGGAGGAAAAAGAAATTACCGGCGGTTATAGCTGCGATTTGCTCAGTTATGTGATCGGTCGCTGCAAAGCCGGCAATGCTTGGATCACCATTATGACCAATGTGAATGTGGTGGCGGTAGCGATGCTGTCCGATGTGGCCTGTGTCATTGTGCCGGAAAGCAATGAAATCGAAGAAGAAACGCGAAATAAGGCAGAACTCCAGGGAGTCGTGATGCTGCGCACACCGCTCAACGCTTTTGAGGTTGCCGGCAAACTCCATGAATTTTTGCGGCGATAGCATGAGGATTCCTTTTGTAACGGGAGGATGAATGCCGAACGCCGTTTGACCGAGGTGTTACAGTTTTGAAGTTTTATTATGATTTTCATATCCATTCTGCCTTGTCTCCCTGCGGAGATGAGGATATGACGCCCAATAATATTGTGAACATGGCCGCTCTCAAAGGGCTGGATATTATCGCGCTGACCGATCACAATTCCTCCGGCAATTGCGCCGCCGCCATGGAAGCCGCCAAAGGACTGCCGCTGATGGTACTGCCGGGAATGGAGCTTTGCACGGCGGAAGAGTGTCATATTGTTTGTTTGTTTCCCCATTTGTCGGAGTGTCTGTCTTTTGATGAATATGTTCGCGCCCGCTACGCGTCGGTAAAAAACAAGCCGGATATTTTCGGCCGTCAGTTGCTCATGGACAGCGAGGATGAAATTGTGGGGGAAGAAGAGACGCTGCTGACTACTTCCACGGGAATCAGTGTGGACGAGGTGAGTGATTTAGTAGAAGGTTTCGGCGGCGCGGCGTTTCCCGCGCATATCGATCGGCCGTCTTACAGTGTATTGGCCATGCTGGGGTTTTTGGCGCCGGAGATGGGGTTCCGTACGGCGGAACTTTCCAAACATTGTCAGTCGGTGGAAGAGTTGCTGCCGACGCACCCTTATCTGTCAGAGTATCGAATTGTGCGGAATTCCGACGCTCACTACCTGGGCGATATCGCGGAACGGGAAAATTGCTTAGAACTTGCAGAATTAACCGCGACGGGAGTCATTGAATGGCTACGAAATTATCATAAGTAGATAAATATTGTCAAAACATTGTTTTGATGTTGAAATTTTTTGTCAAAAAAGATATAATTGTTGTAGCTGTATACATAGGTGAAATTGGAACTGATGCCATGTATCAAGAAAATAGGAGGATGAAAACGAATGAGCGTAAAAAAACCAACTGACATTCCGTTCCATGGAACGAAAGAACAGGAAGCGCAATTGAAAGCGGTTATGGAAAAGTACAAAGGTACTGACGGCTTTTTGATGCCTGTTTTGCAACAAGCGCAGGATATTTACGGTTATCTGCCGTATGAAGTGCAGTTAATGATTTCCGAGGAAATGGATGTCCCTCTGGCGGAAATCTACGGCGTCGCGACATTCTATACGCAGTTCAACTTATCTCCCAAAGGCAAATATGAAATTGGTGTCTGTATGGGTACTGCCTGCTATGTTAAAAACTCCGGCGGCGTATTGGATCGGTTGAAACTGGAACTGGGAATTGACGACGGCGGCTGCACACCTGACGGTGTGTTCTCTTTGGACGCGACTCGTTGTCTGGGCTGCTGCGGCTTGGCTCCCGTTATGATGATCAACGATGATGTATTCGGTCGTTTGGTTCCCGATGATATTCCCGGAATTTTGGCCAAATACAGAGAACAAGCCTAAAGAAGACTGTACGAGATTATTATGAAAGAACTTTCGCTGAATATCTTGGATATTGCAAAAAATTCGACCAAGGCAAACGCCGAAAAGGTGGAAATCCTTTTGGAAGAAGATACAAAAACCGGGTTTTTGACCATTACCATTAAGGACGACGGATGCGGCATGAGTCCGGAGTTTTTGGCAAAAGTAAGCGACCCGTTTACTACAACGCGCACTACCAGAAAGGTGGGTCTGGGTCTGCCCCTTTTTAAATTGGCGGCGGAACAGGCCGGAGGTAAATTTGAAATTCACTCGCGGCAAGGTGTAGGAACGACGGTGTCCGCTTCTTTTGGACTGGATAATATCGACCGTATGCCGGTGGGAGACCTGCCGGGGACTTTTGTCACATTGGTGCAGGGTGATCCTGAGGTGCGGTTTATTTTGACTTGCCGGGTGGATGACGAAGACTTTGTAGTAGATACTGATGAGGTCAAAGAGATTCTGGAAGGGGTACCGATTACCAGTCCTCAGGTTCTGGTTTGGCTGAGTGGTTTTGTGTCTGAGAGTTTGAGCGAAATAGGGTTTCAAAATTAAAAAGAAAGGAAATTCCGACTATGAAAAAATCTTTCGCAGAATTGGCAGCCATTCGTGAAGCTGCAAAAGGCAATATGAATCTTCGCAATGAAACCGACGCCCCCATCAGAGTAGTGGTTGGTATGGCTACCTGTGGTATCGCGGCGGGCGCTCGTCCCGTACTGAACAAGCTGGTGGAAGAAGTTAACAAAAAAAACCTGACCGATCATGTGGCGGTTCTGCAAACCGGCTGCATCGGTATTTGTCAATTTGAACCCATCGTGGAAGTGATCCAGGAAGGAAAAGACAAAGTGACTTATGTTCACATGACTCCGGAAAAAGCGGTCAAAGTAGTGGATGAACATTTAGTAAACGGCAAAGTTGTTAGCGAATACGTGTTGAAAGCAAAATAATAAAGGAGGAGCCAATTCATGTATAGATCACATATCCTCTGCTGTGGGGGTACAGGATGTACTTCTTCCGGTTCCAAAGAAATCATTGCGGCCTTTGAAGAAAATATCAAAGCCAACGGTCTGGAAGATGAAGTAAAAGTGGTAATGACCGGTTGCTTCGGTCTGTGCGCCTTGGGTCCGGTTGTTATCGTCTATCCCGAAGGAACTTTCTACAGCAGAATCACCGTAGATGATGTGAAAGAAATTGTCGATGAACATATCGTAAAAGGACGTCCTGTTCAGCGGTTGATTTATGACGAAACCATTGAAAATGAAGAAATCAAACCCCTGAACGAAACCGGTTTCTATAAACCGCAGATTCGTGTCGCGTTGCGTAACTGCGGTGTAATCGATCCGGAAATCATCGATGAATATATCGCTCGTGACGGTTATCTTGCTTTGGAAAAAGTGCTGACCACTATGACTCCTCAAGAGGTCATTGACGAGATCAAAAAATCCGGTCTGCGCGGTCGTGGGGGCGGCGGTTTCCCCACCGGCACGAAATGGCAGTTTGCCGCTAATTCCAAAGGCGACGTCAAATATGTCTGTTGTAATGCCGACGAAGGCGACCCGGGCGCGTTCATGGATCGTTCCGTATTGGAAGGCGATCCCCATGCGGTGATCGAAGCTATGACCATCGCCGCCTATGCCATCGGCGGTACACAGGGCTATGTCTATGTCCGCGCGGAATATCCCATTGCTGTCAGCCGTTTGCAAATCGCGATCAATCAAGCAAGAGAATACGGTTTGCTGGGCGAAAACATTATGGGTACCGGTTTCAGCTTTGATTTGGACATTCGTCTGGGCGCCGGCGCGTTCGTCTGCGGCGAAGAAACCGCTTTGATGACCTCCATCGAAGGTAATCGCGGTGAACCGAGACCTCGTCCGCCGTTCCCGGCTGTCAAAGGTTTGTTCGGCAAACCCACCATTTTGAACAATGTGGAAACCTATGCCAATGTTCCTCAGATCATTTTGAACGGCGCCGATTGGTTTGCTTCCATGGGTACCGAAGGTTCGAAAGGTACCAAAGTATTCGCGCTGGGCGGTAAAATCAAAAACACCGGCTTGGTGGAAGTACCTATGGGCACCACTTTGCGGACCATTATCGAAGACATCGGCGGCGGTATTCCCAACGGTAAAAAATTTAAAGCGGCTCAGACCGGCGGTCCTTCCGGCGGCTGTATTCCCGCTTCCCATATGGATGTAGCTATTGACTTTGAGTCTTTGAAAGAAATCGGCTCCATGATGGGTTCCGGCGGTTTGATTGTTATGGACGAAGACACCTGTATGGTGGATATCGCTAAATTCTTCCTGGAATTCACCGTAGATGAATCCTGCGGAAAATGTACTCCTTGCCGAATCGGTACCAAGAGAATTTATGAAATGCTCTGCGATATCACCGACGGTAAAGCAACCCTGGAAGACTTGGATCTGTTGGAAGAGCTTTGCTTGCATGTAAAGGCAAACTCTCTTTGCGGTTTGGGTCAGACTGCTCCTAACCCGGTTCTCTCTACTCTGCATTATTTCAGAGATGAATATATTGCGCACGTTGTTGACAAAAAATGTCCTGCCGGTGTTTGCAAACACTTGTTGTCTTTTGAAATTTTGGCGGATAAATGTAAAGGATGTACCCTTTGCGCCAGAAAATGCCCCGTTGAAGCCATCAGCGGCGAACGGAAAGCGCCCCATGTTATCGACCAGAACAAATGTATTAAATGCGGCGTTTGCATCAGCAACTGTAAGTTTGACGCGATCATCAAAAAGTAAGAGAGGAGAGAGTGATCAATGGAAAAAGTTAATATTAAAATTAACGGCACGCCCATGACTGTGGATGCCAACACCACAGTGCTGAAGGCCGCCCATGACGCAGGTGTTGATGTGCCAACTCTCTGCTACATGAAAGATATCAATGAAATCGGCGCCTGCCGTATTTGTATGGTTGAAGTTTCTGAAGGCGGTCGTCCCGCCAAATTGGTTGCTTCTTGCGTATATCCCGTATCGGAAGGCATGGAAGTATTCACGTCTACCGCGAAAGTAATCAAATCCAGAAAACTTACGTTGGAGTTGATTCTAAGCAACCACAATATGCAGTGCTTGACTTGTAAAAGAAACCAGAACTGCGAATTGCAGACACTGGCACAGAAATACGGCGTAGACAAAGTACGCTTTAAACACGATACCTTTGAAGAAGATATCGACAACACAACGGGTGTAATTGTGCGGGATAATAGTAAATGTATCCTTTGCCGCCGCTGTGTAGCCGCTTGTAAAAATCATCAGGCTGTTGCTGTTATCGGCGCGACACAGCGTGGTTTTGATACAGAAATTGCCTGTGCTTTTGAGAAAAAATTGAAGGATGTTCCTTGTGTAAGTTGCGGTCAGTGTATTGTTGCCTGTCCGACCGGCGCGCTTCATGAAAGAGATCAAGTGGACGATGTCATCGATGTATTGAACGATCCCAACAAACACGTGGTAGTGGCTATCGCGCCTTCTGTTCGCGTTCATATGGGTGAATTCTTCGATATGCCCATCGGCACCAACACCCACGGCAAAATCGCTACCGCTCTCAAAATGATGGGCTTTGACGGCGTATTCGATGTGGATACGGCGGCTGACGTAACCATCATGGAAGAAGGTACCGAACTGCTGCACAGATTGGAAAACGGCGGTCCTCTGCCTCTGATTACTTCTTGCTCCCCCGGCTGGATTAAATTTGCGGAATATTATTATCCGGAATTGTTGGATAACGTTTCTTCCTGCAAATCTCCCCAGGGTATGTACGGCAGCTTGATGAAAACCTATTATGCCGACAAACAAGGTATCGATCCTAAAAACATAGTAGTTGTTTCCGTAATGCCTTGTACCGCTAAGAAATTCGAAGCCGGTCGTGAAGACTTGCGCGTAGATGGTTTAGATCCCATCGATATTTCTTTGACTTCCAGAGAATTGGCTGATTTAATTCGGAGAATGGGCATCAACTTCGCTCAGTTGGAAGACAGCGAATTCGACCCCGCTTTCGGCATCGCTTCCGGCGCCGGTCATATTTTCGGTGTTACCGGCGGTGTAATGGAAGCCGCTCTGCGTACGGTAGCAGAAATCGTCAACAAAGAACCTCTGGAAAAATTGGAATTTGAAGAAGTTCGCGGTTTCGAAGGCATCAAAGAAGCCACCATCAAACTGAAAGGATTGGATGTTAATGTGGCGGTAACTTCCGGTTTAGCCAACGCCCGGAAATTGCTGGATATGGTGAAGAGTGGCGAAAAGAATT
The DNA here is from genome assembly GCA_965149945.1 of uncultured Peptococcaceae bacterium. Classification (GTDB taxonomy): domain Bacteria; phylum Bacillota; class Dehalobacteriia; order UBA4068; family UBA4997; genus JAHZFN01. The sequence goes on from CBCTTQ010000004.1 coordinate 11,612, forward strand.
ATCACTTTATCGAAGTGATGGCTTGTCCCGGCGGCTGTGTAAACGGCGGCGGTCAGCCCATTCAGCCTACTTCTATCACCAACTTTACCGATGTCAGAGAAGCAAGAGCTAAGGGTCTCTATGATTTCGATTCTTCTCTGCCGCTGAGAAAGAGCCATGAAAATCCCGTGGTAAAAGAAATCTATGATACTTATCTGGATGCTCCCGGCAGCGAAAAAGCTCATCATATTTTGCATACTACCTATGTAAAACGGGATAAATTCCCGGAATAAAAAGTTCCGCGACAGGGGACGGCAGGAAAGCCGTCCCCTGTTTTTTTATGGTGAAATTTACACTGATTTAATCGGTGTGATTTTTTTTCTGCGATGATAATAAGAGAGGATAACAAAAGACAAGCCGGAGCAAAAGAGGAAGCAGACGGCAAAACAGTGATTCTGTCGGAGAAGAAGAAATTTGCAAAGCGTTTACTCGGAAAGAACCTAAGCTCGGAAGAAATTCGTTACGAAGGAAGAAGGAAGAGTACAAGGGCAGTGTGAGAAAAACAGAAATGGGACGGCGGCGGAAAAACAGATGGAAGAAGAAAGAGCATTGGACGAAACACCGAGAAAACCGCAGTGTCAGGCGAAAAAAATGAAAAGTCCGTTGCTTTTTGAGGTGGAATCGCTTATAATAAAATAGTGAAGTCCGACCGTTCGGTCGGTCGGTGGAATGGCCTTAACAGGTGTCTGTTAAATGGAAGATAGAGGCGCCGAATGTTTTCCGATGCGCGTTTTTAAGAAGCATGAAGGTGTCTGCGTCAGTTTTTCGAAGAAATCTGAGGAAAATAAATCAGAGTCTCAGCGGATAAGGGTGGCGAGGCGCGAAGAAAATTTCAGAATCGCGAAAATCTGAAAAGTCGAATTGACAACAGACGATGCTTGAGAGTGGCAGGGATTGTTACGGCAACAAACCATATAGCCGGGAGAGAAAACGGCGGTTATGCAAGATTGGTGAAGGAGTGGACGAGAGAATGGTAGAAAAGTCGAACCGCAAAAAAATTGTTATCATCGGGATTATTGTGGTTGTTGTCGCCGCTTTAATCGGATTTCGCATTTATCAAAATGTCAGTCAAACCGCCACGACGGAAGAAACGGAAAGCATCGCGGTAGAAACGGCGGCGGTACAAATGGGGACATTGGAAGAAACTACTACTTTAAAAGGTACCCTGGCGGGCGGCCGTGAAGTGGATGTGCCGCCGCAAATTTCCGGTACCGTGCAAAGTGTTAATGTGGCGGTGGGTGATTATGTCACGGCGGGGCAGACTCTTTGTTCCATTGATAACAGCAATTATCAGTCCAATCTCTTGCAGGCGCAGGCCAATTATAACGCGGCTTTGGCCACCGCCAATAACGCGAAAGCTAATTTGGCGAGAATGCAGGCTTTGTATGAAGAAGGGGCTGTTTCTCTGCAGCAGGTAGAACAAGCACAGCTGGCGGTGGATACTTCCGGTGTGGATGCTGCCGCGGCGCAGGTACAGGCGGCACAGCAACAAATTCAAAATTGCGTGGTGACAGCGCCCATCAGCGGCGAAGTGGCGGCGGTCAACGTACAACAGGGCGGCATGGCTGCTTCCGGTGGGGCAGTGGTACGGCTGGTGACGGTGGATGATGTGAAACTGGTTGCCGATGTGACGGAGAGCAATATCAATCGGGTAAAAGAAGGGGATACGGTTAATGTGAAGATTGAGGCGGCCAGCGAATACGATTTTATCGGCAAGATTACCGGCGTCGCGCCGGCAGCGGACGCCCAAACCAATCTGTATCCGGTGGAAATTACCATCAGCAACGCCAGCGGTTTGTTGAAACCGGGAATGTTTGCCGAGGCGCAATTGGTGATTAATCGAGTGGATAATGTTCTGATGGTGCCCGCGGAAGCCGTCAATACAGAAAACTGCGTATTTGTGTTGCAAGCTGATAATACCGTGAAAAAAGTACCGGTGGAAGTGGGGATCAGCAATGAAAATTATGTCGAAATTATTTCCGGTTTGGAGCTGGGACAGTCTGTGGTGACGACGGGACAGCATCTGCTTTTTGACGGGGCGCCGGTGCGGGATGTGACCGATGTTGTCTCCACGGAAGCAGAACCTGTTGCGTCTGAGCAAGAAACGGCGAATTAACAGGAGGGCGCCATGGGTTTTATTCGCAGTGCTGTGAAACGGCGTGTGACGGTTTCAATGTGTTTTTTTTGCATTGTTCTGTTGGGTGTCGTTTCTTTCGGAAACATCGGAATGGACCTTTTCCCCGCCATGGAAATGCCCATGACGATGGTGTATACTACCTATACGGGAGCCGGCTCCGAAGAAGTGGAAAGCATGATTACCGAGCCGCTGGAAGAATCTTTTGCCAGTTTGCAAAATGTGGATTCTATTCAATCCCAATCTTCTTCGGGGCTTTCCGTTGTCATGGTGAGTTATGATTATGGGACAGATTTGGATTTTGCCAGCTTGAATATGCGAGAGCGGATTGATTTGGTGAAGGATCTGCTGCCGGAAGATGCCGGCACCCCTACTATTTATCGCATGTCTGCCGATGCCATGCCGGTGCAGATTATGGCCATCAGCGGCAGCGGCAATTTGGCCGATTTGAAAACTACCGTGGAAAATGAAATTGTTCCCGCCATTGAAAGCCAAGACGGTGTGGCTTCGGTGGAAACAGGCGGGGGGCTGACAGAGGCTGTTACCATCGAAATCGATGAAACGGTTTTGGAAAATTACGGTTTGACCATGGACAACATTGTTTCCACCATTCAAGCGCATAATATTAATTTGGCTGCCGGTTCCATCGTCAGCAACAACAAGGATATGACAATCCGGGTTTTGGGACAGTATGACAGCTTGGCGGATATTGAAAACACCAATATTGTGCTGCCTTCCGGCAAGTCTGTTTTGCTGAAGGATTTGGCGCGGGTTTCCATTACCACCACCGCCGATGAAATGAAGGTGAGTCGTGACGGCAACGACGCTATTTATCTGTCTGTTACCAAAGCCTCTGATGCCAATACGGTTTCCACGACAGAAAATGTCAACGCTGCATTGGCGGAATTGGAACCGACTTTGCCTACGGGGACTACGGTAACGAGTGTTTTGAATCAGGGAGATTATATTACTTCCACCATCGATTCGTTGCGCGACAGTTTGCTGATTGGTTCCGGGTTGGCAATCTTGATTTTGTTGGTTTTCCTGCGCAGTATTCGCAGTACGTTGATCATTGCTATTTCGATCCCCATTTCTTTGATCAGTACGTTTGTGTTGATGTATTTTACGGGGATGACGATTAACATCATGACCTTGGGCGGTCTTTCTTTGGGCGCGGGGATGATGGTAGACTGTTCTATTGTTATTTTGGAGAATATTCAGCGGTACATTTCCATGGGTATGAATCGGGAAGAGGCCGCTGTCAAAGGTACCAAAGAGCTGGTATTGGCGGTGGTTGCTTCCACCTTGACCACGGTCGCGGTTTTTCTGCCGGTAGTATTTATGGGCGGTTTGGTTTCCATGATCTTTAAGGATTTCGCGTTGACCATCACCTTTGCTTTGATGGCGTCTTTGGTGGTATCTGTGACCCTGGTCCCGATGCTTTCGGCGCAGTTGCTGCGACCGGAAATTTCCAAAGGGGAAAAATTTGCTGAAAAGAAACCGAGTTTCGTAGTTCGACTGCAGTATAAAGTGGGCGATGGTTATGAAGCTTTGAAACGAAACTACCAAAGTTTTTTATCCTGGTCGTTAGACCATCGTAAATCAGTAGTGCTGACCGTTTGTATTTTGTTTTTCGGATCATTGGCCTCTTTGGCAGTAGTGGGAATGGAGTTTATTCCCGCGTCAGAAACGGGGCAATTGAGCGTTTCCGTGACGATGGAAGACGGTATTTCCGAGGAAGCCGCCGAAGAAATGGCGGCACAAGCCGATACCGCTATTCAGGGGGTTTGCGGAGAGGATTTGGTCAGTTCTTTGGTGTTGGTGCAAGATAATACCGCCACCATTTATGTGAACTTACGGGATAAAGAGGAGCGGCTGCAGTCGGCAAATGCTTATGGGGAGGCTGTGCGCGGCGCCCTGGGGAACATCGCCGGCATCGAATATTCGGTGACGGTGGGTGATATGATGACCGGCAGTTTTTCCGGAATGGGCGCTACCGATATAACGATGAATGTCAAAGGGGATGATCTCGATGAGATTGCCGCTATTTGCGATCAAGTAGTGGCAAAAATGGAAAGCATCCCCGGCGCGCGGGAAATTTCCAGCAGCATCGAAGATTCGGTTCCAGAATTGCATATTCGGGTCAATGATGACAAAGTCGCCGCGATGGGACTGACGGTGCCGGCTGTCAGCGCCGCTATCAGCACCTATCTGGACGGCAGTAACGCTTCGTCTTATACCATGGAAGACGGGCGGGAAATTGATGTTCAGGTGGATTATCAGGAAGACAGCGCTGTCAATACTTATCAGGATTTGTTAAATGTTCCCATCACCACCGCCACTGGCACCACTTATCTGCTGTCTGATGTGGCCGATGTAGAAGTAGGAGAAGGACCGGTCAGCATCAACCGCGAGGACTCCAAACGGCTGGCTACGATTACCTGTTCATTGGTGGGTGTAGATTTGAACACCTATACGGAAGAATTAAATGAATCGTTGAAGGATATTGTGCTGCCCAGCGGGTATGAAATCTATTCCGGCGGGATGTTTGAAGAAATGATGGATTCCTTTAAAGTACTGGGCTGGGGCGCCGTGTTGGCCATTATTCTGGTTTACATGGTGATGGCGGCGCTTTTTGAGTCTTTTTTGCAGCCGTTCATCATATTGTTCACCTTGCCGACGGCTTTCATTGGGGTGATGCTGGGGTTGTTGCTTACCGGCACTACTCTGAATGTGGTGACGTTGATCGGGATCGTCATGTTGATCGGGATTGTGGTTAACAATGGGATTGTGCTAGTAGATTATGTCAACAATCTGCGTAGAGAGGATCCTGAAATGACTTGCAGAGAGGCGCTGATGATTGCGGGGCCGTTGCGTCTGCGACCCATTTTGATGACGGCGTTGACTACCATTTTGGGAATGATCCCCATGGCGATTTCCCAGGCGGATGGGGCGGAAATGAGTCGCGGCATGGCTATTGCCGTCAGCTTCGGTCTCACTGCTTCCACCTTCTTTACACTGATTTTTGTTCCCGTGATTTACAGTATTGTGGATGATCGCAGAAACAAAAGCAATCAGAAAGGCACCTACCAAAAATTGAAGAAGCGTTTGACGGAGGAACCGGTACAAGGAGAAGCCCTGATGGCGGAAGCAATCTCTGCGGACACGCAAACGGGCGATACAGGTTCTGAATCGACGGCAAGCCCGTAATACGAAGAAAGAAGATATGATTCTGTAGAATAGATCGATTGCGGACGGAAGGAAAAGAAAAAGGAAGATCGAGAGGTGTTTTGATGGGACGAAATTGGAAAAGATGTTGCGGCTGGTTGTTGATTGTTGCTCTTTGTTTCAGTCTGGGCGCGAATCCTGCTTGGGCGGACGAGTATGCCACGGGCAATGGACTGGCAGCCGCCAATGAAGAAGAAGCCCTATCCAACCAGGAACGGGTAGAAGGCGATGTGGGAGAAGACCCCAGCCCCAATCCCGAACCGGTACCGGATCCCTTCTCCGGTGTGATGACATTGGAGTATGCCATGAATACGGCGCTGACCAACAGCAGCGAGGTGTTGGAAGCGACTAATAATCTGGAGAAGGCAAAAATGGACAAAGAGGAAATTGATAAGGACGCGCAAGATTTTTATGAAGCGATGGGAGAACCGACACCGGGGAAAATCGAACAGACGGAGTCGTATTACCAGATGCTGATTTACACACCTTCCATGTATGCCAAACAATTGGAAATGGCGGAAGAATCTTATGATCTGGCTATTGCCTCTTGTAATCTCAGCGTTATTTCCCAATATTACACTATTGCCAGTTACGGCAAAACCGAATCTTACGCGGTGAAGGCTTATCAAAACGCCGTCAATAGCTACCGCACGGCGGAAGCCAGCTATGCCCAGGGTATGATTGCCCGTGTGGATTTGATGATTGCGGAATTACAGATGGAAACGGCGCATCAGACGGCGTTGACCGCCAAAGCCAACACCAAAAACGCCAAACGTTCTTTATTGGCTTATTTGGGATTGGATCCCGATATCAATTTTTCTTTGGGTACCCAGATGAGTTATACGCCGCTGGGTGAAATTGACGCCGACGCGGCGGTGGAAAAATTAATTGCCTACAGCCCCGCGGTGGCCATTGCGAAGACTACCTTTGACATCGCCGGCATTCAATATGACTGTGACAGCCGGTATTATCTGGACTACTCTTATACGGCGCAGGTGGCGCTGGCGACCTATAAAAATGCGGAAAATGATTATAATAAAACTTTGTTGGATGCCAGGGCCAATGCTTATAACATGATCGAAACTTTGCAGGACGCGGAAAAACAATACAATACGGCGCTTTCCAGCTTGGACAGTGTGGAAGAAAGCTATCGCATCGCGAAGCTGCAATATCAGTATGGTTTGATCACTTATAATGATGTTTTAGCGGCGGAAGCGGAAATTTATTCCACAGAAGCCCAAATTAACCAGGCGCTGATGCAATACAGCATTTACAAAACGGCGCTGGATAATAACCTTATTGTTTCCCAGTAAACCTGAAGTCAAGCAGTCAATAAACAGAGGAACGCCATGAAGGAACAGAAAAGCACATCGAAACAGGAAAAAAAATTGCGAATTTTAATGAGCGCGCAAAAAATATTTCTGGAAAAGGGGTATCACAAGACGACCATTGAGGACGTCACGAAACATGCCGGTATCGGTAAAAGTACCTTCTATGAATATTATGACAGTAAGGAGGAAATATTAAAGTTTCTGGTAGATTTCGTCGGCACTGATTTTTTGACGATGTTGAATCGAGAGCTGCGCGCCTGTGCTACTGCTCGCGCTAAGGTGCAGCGGTTGGTATACTGTTGCTTGCTGGTGTCCGGTTTGAATCATGACGGTGTCAATCTTTACGGTTCTCTTTTGATGAATCTTTCCATACGGGAATTTTCCGCCTATTTTCAGGAAAAATTTTGGAGTGTGTTTCAGGCGATGGTACGCAATATTTTAATCGCGGGGATGAACGAAGGGGAAATTCGAGAGGAAGACGCCGATTTGCTGACGTTGATGCTGTTGGGAATGATCTGCGGTTTGATGGGAAACGGCAGCTGCCGAGAGATTTCTCCTTTTGCTCCGGAAGCGCCTTCTGAAAAATCCTCTGTTTGCGGTTTACGCCATTTGCCGGAAAATGAATTCTTGCGTAAACGCGCGATGTTGATGACCGATCTTTTTTTTGAGGGCGTTGCGGACCATTGAATAAAAAAACAGAAAACCACGGTTTCGGTTTTCTGTTTTTTGTTTGCGCTCCCGCATTCTTTCTCTGAATTTTCTCTGAACGCTATTGGCGAGACGGGGAAAATATGATATAATTAATCAGATAAGATCATGGGAATTTTTGCTTTCTATGTTGGTTGTATCGTGATAGTTACGGAAAGAAGGGATACGATGAAAAAAAGAACCAAGTTGACTCTTGTAATCGCGTTGGCAATGTTAATCAGTTTGTTCGCTGTTTTACCGGCTTTTGCCGCCGCTTCGGTGAACATTACGAAAAACGCGGTGGAACAGTCCAAAATTGATATCGGGAATCTTGATTTAACCAGTTATACCCGTACCCACACCATTACCATTGACGCGGATGCTTTGCGGGCGGCGGAAAAACTGGGAGAAACCTTCCAAATCACCATGGAAAATATTACGTTGCGCTTTGCTCCGGAAGTGTTCTATACGGAAGACTACCTGTCGGCGGTGAATCGGGGCGGTTTTGTCCAGGTAAAACTGGAGGTTCAGACGAAAAAAAGTTTCGACATGGGAAAATATTTTTTCTCCGGTGTAAACAATAACTATATGCTGGCGCCGCGGAATACCACCTTGGCAGGGGAAATTCTGGTCTCCGGGGTGAAAGTCGCCGATCTCCATCAGTTTGCCGCTCCTATTTCCTTTATCCAGGATTATACGGAAGATTGGAACAGCAATTTTACCGGTAAAAAAGAAAGCGGCGTGACGCTGGCTTGGTATGATTTAGAGAGAAAAATGACCGTCGGCACCCCGCAGTGGGTTCGTCTGGATACTCAATTGGATACCGCGGAAAATATCGCCACTGCCGCGAATATCTATGCCTCCGGGATCATTGTACCCATCATTTGTCCGGATTTGAATAATGAAACAAACAGCGCCGTTCCCGATGAGCCTTCTTCGATTCCGTCTGATTTTTGGGCGAGGGAAGATATTTTGGCGATGCAGCGGGCGGGCATTGTGCCTGCGGATATCGCCGCGGAACGCTTAAACCGCCCCATCGATCGCGATGAGTTTGTCGGTTATTTTGTACGGACGATCGGCTTGGCGATTTCCACAGCCGGGGATAATCCTTTTACGGATTTATCGGCGTCCAATCCTTATTACGGCAGTATTTTGTCCGCGGCGGAAGCCGGGCTGGTAAACGGTACCGGCGGTAATACTTTCTCCCCCGATGCATCCATTACCCGTCAGGAGATGGCGGCGCTTTTCTCTCGGGCCTTGGCGCGAGACGGCATTGTGACAGATTCTTCTTCGGAACGGTTGGAACAGATGACCGATGCTTCGCGGATTAGCGACTGGGCGTGGGAAGCTTGCGCCATTGCCGTGAACCGGGGATTGATTACCGGTTATGGCGGCGCGGATGGAACGCGCTTCGCTCCGGAATCTGAAACCACTTGGGCAGAAGCTGTTGTGATGTTGAATCGTTTGCGGACAGTGTGATAAAGGATAGGGATAAAGTCCCGAAAACCAACAGAAAGGAATTAATGGAAACGATGAATAAATGGGGAAAGTACGGTCTGATCGCTGTTATTTTAATCGGGATCGCGGCCGCGTTGACGGTAGGGGTCAATCGTGTCCAGGCGGAAGAAGACGCCGACAGTACCATGATGACTCTGGAATGGTCACAGATCAGCGAGACGGCTGCCAGAAACGATATGACGCTGGATGAAACATTGGATTATTTTCAGCAGTATCAGGGAGAAACCCTCTACACGGGCGTTGTGTATAAAGAGCCGGCTTTCAGCGAGTTGGAAACCAGCGGTTTGATCAGCATTATGTCGGGCAGTGAATTTTTGCAGGAGATGAACAGCGGAAATTGGCAACTGCAAACGGACGGTGTGGAAATTTCCGAAACCTATAATTATATCGTTTGCTCTGATCAATCCATTATGGACATGGTATATGAAAATATTGCCATCAAAACGGATGCGGTAGTGCAGCAAATTGATGCTCTGAATAACGGCAATCCCGTGTTGATTGTGGGAACTTCGCTGCCTTTTGCTGATTTTTCCATCCTTGGGACAGGCTTCCCGGAAGAAAACTTGGAAATTTTGGCGGAACACGGTCTTTCTCTGATTGTTCAGGTAAAAAGCTGGCCTAATGTGGATCAGGAATCCATTAATATGGTATTTGACGATTTGGCGCGATGGGACAACATTGTGGCAGTGGGTTTCAATGATGAAAGCCTGCCCGGTGTTTCCCAGAGTGATTGGGCGGACTTGTCTCGATTGATGGCGGAAAAATTTGAGGAAAACCAATGGCCTTTATTGCAGGTGGAATTCTTCGGACAGGAAGGATTTTCCACCATGGCGCGCCTGTTGGATTATCAGGTGGCAAGACTGCACGCCGTCAGCTTGAATGAATTAGCGGAAGTTGATGCCAGCAACCTGATGGATCGTTTCCAGCTGGCAGCCAATGAACGGGGCATGAACATTATTCTGTACCGTACCAATTCCAATTTGAGCATGGAAGCTAACGCGGATTTATTGGCGGAAGTGGATCATGCCATTATGGAAAAATGACGGGAATTGGGCGATATGACGCCCATTGCCAGCGTACAGGTTCCCCTTTGGGTCGGGTTCCTGATTGCGTTGGGTACCGGCGCCGGCGGGGTTTTGCTGCTGGAGCGCTTAGGACTGAAAAAAATCGCTTGGATTTTGCCCGCTGTTTGCGTGGTGGGCAGTTGGGCGGCGATTTTGCTCGGCTATTCTTATTGGATGTATAAATTATTGGCGCTGGCGGCGGTGATGATTTTCCCGACGCTGGGCATGTTACTTTTTGTTAAAGCCGATCCTCGGGGCATCGGCAAGGCCATCCTGTCCTTGATTTTGATGACCTTCGTTTCTTTAGTCGGCGCTGTTTATGTAGTGGGGATGTTGTCCACACGGGATTATATGACAGCTGTCAATACTTTCTCAGGAATTAAATTCTCTTTGATGCTGCCGCTGGTGGTAGTGGCGGTGTACTATTGGTATCAATCCAATCGTCTGAAAGGATACGACCGCAATGTGGTGGTAATGATTCGCGACCTGTTGAAAAAACCGGTTACAATGGGTATTCTGTTGATTTTGGCATTGGCGGCGGCGGTTTTGGCGGTTTATTTGCTGCGTTCCGGCAACGACGCCATGACGGTATCCAGCGCGGAAAAAGCTTTCCGCAGTTTCTTGGATTCTACTTTGGGTGTGCGTCCCAGAACCAAAGAGTTCCTTTTCGCTCATCCCTTGATGCTGCTGGTGCTTTACTTGGGTTATCGCAAAAATCTTTGGCCGCTGGTGGTTTTGGGCGGCATCGGTCAGGTGAGCCTGGTAAATACCTTTGAACATTTGCACACGCCTTTGCTGGTGTCGTTGCTGCGTACAATCAATGGTTTGGTGCTGGGTATCATCATCGGTGTGATTTTGATCCTCATTGTGCGGGCGGTCATGAAATGGGTGCGGCGAAAGTTGACGGAACCTGTCGCTCAGTAACTTTAAAGCAGGCTGTGTAATCTGTGAAAACAAACGGATAAAAAGGATGTATTATGAATCAATCAATTTTGCTTTCCGGTTATTTTGGCTTTGATAACGGAGGCGATGAGGCGGTACTTTCCGCTATTGTGAAAATGTTGCGAGAGTTATTGCCGGAGGCGCCCGTTGTGGCGCTGTCCGGGAATCCGAGCAAAACAGAAAAAGCCAATCGGGAATATGATCTGAAGGCTATCGACCGCAAAAATTTTAAGTTGATTCAACATGAACTGCGAGGCGCCGGTCTGTTTATCAGCGGCGGCGGCAGTCTGTTCCAAGATGTGACCAGTGTGCGAAGTGTCTACTATTATGCTTCGGTGCTGAATCTCGCCCATAAGGCAGGAGTTCCGGCAGTGGTGCTGGCGCAGGGTTTAGGTCCGCTTAACACTTTTTGGGGAAGGCGGCTGACGAAAAAGGCTATGGGCAAATGTGCCTTTCTTTCCTGGCGAGATCGGGAAAGCTTGGAATTGGCGGTGAAAATCGGTTTGCCGAGAGAAAAGATGCTGCTTACTTGTGATCCTGTGTTGAATTGGGATCCCGATTATGCAGTTAAAAGCCATGATGGTAAACGAGTGGTGATTGCGGTGCGTCCTTGGCAGGGATTGGCCAAAGACCAGATTGTCCAAGGGGCGGCCGAGTTGTTGGACGCGGCATATGAGGTAGTGTTGTTGCCTTTTCAAAAAGGGGTAGATGAAACATTGGCGGCGGAAATCAATGAAAAACTTCAAAACCGCTGTAAGGTTCCCGCTTATACCGGTCCCCTGCAATTGTACGGGGAAGTCGCTTCGGCGGATTTTCTGGTGGGGATGCGTCTGCACGCGTTGATTATGGCGCGCGGGGCGGGGATTCCCTGTGCCGCTATCAGCTACGATCCCAAAATTGACAGCTTTGCCAAACGGGAAGCAATTCCCCTTTTGGGCACTGCTCAAGCGATACGGGGGCGCTCCATCGCGGAGGCGGTTCGGGCAGGTGGTCAGAATCAAACGGGACCATCCGACTACAGCGCCTATTGGCAGCCGGTGTTGAAAAAAATTTCCGAGATTTATCGAAAAAACTAATCAAAGTATAAAGGAGAAAGCATGGGAAAAAGTATTGTTAAGGCAACCGGGGTCATTTTGATCATCAATATTTTGGTGAAGATTCTGGGATTTTTGCGGGAATCTTTTATCGCTAACGGCTACGGAGCCGGTACGCTGACGGATTCCTATCAGATTGCTTATACGATTCCTTATTTTTTGCAGGCTATTTTGGGATACGCGCTGGTAACGGCAGTGGTTCCCATTTTGACTAAACATCTGTTAAAGAATGACAAAGAAGAAGCTTGGTATGTGGGAAGCTGTGCCATCAATATTACGGCGCTGGGACTTTTCATCGTTACTTTTTTGGGGATTTTGTTTTCGGGTGTTTTGGTAAATTTGCTGGCGCCCGGGTTTGACGCTCAGGAGACGGCTTTGACCACAGAGCTGACAAGAATCATGTTCCCATCGGTGATCTTTATGGGCGTGGGGATGGTTTTCACCGGCATTGCCAACGCGTCGTATAAATTCGGTGTGGCGGCTTTCGCACCCGGTTTTTCCAATTTGATTATCATTGTTTCTGTTGTTTTATTTGCGTCCAGCGTCGGAATTTTGGGATTGGCTGTCGGTACTTTGGTCAGCTTCATCGGTTTTTTCCTGATTCAAATTCCGGTGTTATGGCGGATCGGATTTCGTTATAGATTGGTTTTAGGATTGCATCATCCTGATGTACGGCAGATTATTCGAGACATATTACCGATTATTTTGGGGGTTGCCGTTAATCAGATCTGTTTTGCGGTCAATCGTATTTTCGCTTCTTTTTTGGCGGAAGGAACCATTTCTTATTTGAATTACTCTAATAAATTGATGATGTTGCCCATCGGAATTTTTGTCAATGCCGTCGCTTATGCTATTTATCCGTCCCTTTCGGAGATGGCGCTGAAACTGGATTGGCAAAAGATGGCGGGGACGCTGAAAAAAGGCATCGGTATGGTTTGCCTGATTGCCATCCCGGCGGCGGCCGGTTTGTGTGTCTTGGCGCAGCCCATTGTTCAAGTGGTGTACGAGCGAGGTTCCTTCGATCACGCGGCCACTTTGGCTACAGCTTGGGCATTGATGATGTTTACGGTGGGGCTGGTGCCTATCTCCGTCAACATGGTTTTGACTCGTGCCTTCTACGCGCTGGAAGATGTGAAAGCGCCGGTTAAAATCGGGGCTTTGATCATTTTGGTGGATGTTATTTTGAGTTTTGCTCTGTTCCGAGTAATGGATTACGGCGGCGCCGGTTTGGCGTTGGCAAATTCGCTGGCGTTGCTTACCGGAACCATCGGTATGTATTATTATTTGAAACGAAAATCCCTGCCGGCGTTGAAAGAGGGCAATTTACTAAAGTCGTTGGTGAAGATGTTCGCGGCGGCGGCAGTGATGATGCTGGCGGTATTGGGAGCGCGCTTCCTTTTGGCGGCGGTCGGTTTGGATACACTCACTACCCACGGCGCTCTGCTGGAAACTGTTGTCGGGATTTGCGTTGGTGTCGCGGTTTATGCTATAATGGTAATTGTGCTGAAATTGGAAGAAACACAGATGGTTCTGGACGCGGTGAAGAAAAAGCTGAAAAAATCGTAGAAAATACAGAGGAAAAGAAGGGTTCCCCTTGAGGTGGATGAAGCTATGGTAAGACTTTTAATTGCGGCGGCGGTATCGCTGGTGGTGGCGCTGATTATGACACCTGTCGCCAGAAAGCTGGCTCCTGTTGTGGGCGCTGTGGACAAGCCGGATGCCCGCAAGGTACACACCAAACTGATGCCCCGTATGGGAGGTTTGGGCATTTATTGTGGGTTTATGGCAGGAGCCATCGTTTATGGTGGAATTTCTGTCCATACCATCGGTCTGTTGTTAAGCACCACCATAGTGTTTGCTGTGGGCATCATTGATGATATTAAATCCATCAAGCCTACGATGAAATTGTTGGGGCAGTTGATTGCGGCATTGGTGTTTGTTGCATTTGGCGGTTATATCAAATACCTCACCAATCCCTTCGGCGGCAACATTGTCTATTTGGATTATTTAGGGATTCCTGTCACCATTCTGTGGTTGGTTGGAATCAGCAACGCCGTCAATCTCATCGATGGTCTCGATGGCTTGGCGGGGGGTGTCAGTACCATTTCCGCCTTTACCATGGCGGTGGTGTTGTTGACTACCGGGCAGAATTTGGTCGCGGCCTTTTGCATTTGTTTGGCCTTTGCTACACTGGGTTTCTTGCGGTATAATTTCAGCCCCGCTTCCATTTTTATGGGAGATTCCGGTTCTTTGACACTGGGGTTTGTCTTGGCCGCGCTGGCTATTTCCGGCTGTGCCAAAGGGGCGACGGTGGTTTCGTTGCTGGTACCCATTTTGATTTTGGGGATTCCTATCTTTGATACGTTTTTTGCCATTTTTCGACGGGCCAAAGAACACAAGCCCATTTTCCAACCGGATAAAGGGCATTTACATCATCGGTTGCTTGCTATGGGGCTTTCCCACAAGCAGACGGTCTTGATTATCTATGCCATCACCATGGTAATGAGTTTTGTCGCTATTTTGATGACCATGATCAGTAGTTGGATTGCTTTATTAATTCTTGTGATTTTTTTGGCGCTGTTGTTTGTGGGCGCTAACAAATTGGGAATTATCAAACTTCGCGATGACGAATGAGCCTTGAGGAAAGTTGTAAAAAAAAACAAAGAATCCGATTTTTATAGCAGGAAAATTTAAAGGAATGGATAATATATAACTATAAGTCGATTTTTTCTGTTCACGAAAGGAGAAGAAGTAAGTTGAATAAGGGAAAGATAGTTTTAATCATTGTTGCGATATTGGTTTGTGTAACGATTGGTTTTGTTGCCGGCCAGGTTGTTCAGGCCATGACCACTTTGCCTGGTTCTTCTGATGATCCTGTCGCGACAGAAAGCTATGTGGAAACCACCATCGGTGAGAGATTGGCTACTCTGTCCACCAAAGTGGACGAATTGGAAGCGGAAGTCGCTTCTTTGCGGGGAGGTTCCACTGACGGCACGTCCACCACGGACAGCAATGATGGAGATACAGCCGCTACCGGAGAAACATTGACCATTACAGGCAATAACGTAAACCTGCGTTCTGCCGCCAGCACCAACGGCGACGTCATCGCGACTCTTTCTGAAGGTACGGAAGTTACCCAAATCGGGGAAGAAGGCGATTGGTATCAGGTACGGACGTCTGACGGCCAAACCGGCTATGTCAGCAGTACCTACGCGGAATAAGTCGGCGCGGGAAAAAGAAACGTGTATATTGGGCGCAGCAGAGTTTCTGTTGCGCTTTTTTTTCGCAAAAAAAATGACCGTTGGCGGTATCTTGTGGTCGGGACGGGAAACGAAACTCCCGTTGCTTTTTTTGATGGTTTCTATGTACTGTTTCAGGAAAGCGAACTTAGCAGAAATAAAATTTTGAGAGGAATTTTTTCGGCGGAAGGGACGCTGGTCGAATGGCCGCAAAGGAGAGGAAGCAGAAAATGAACGCGAAAAATCAAAAGGAGCGGCAAGAGGATTTGCTGGCTTGGTTTGAAGAAGAGGAAACCATACGCGCGGCGGAGCCGACGCAAATTGTTACAGCATTGGCGGCACTGGAAAAAGCTTGTTTGGTGCAGGGGCTTCTTTTGCCTGAAACAGACGGCGCTCCTTGGGAGCGTAAATTGCTGCCGCTATTGGCGATAGAAGATTGGTTGGTTCGCGCCAAAACGTTATTGACTATCGGCCGCTTGGGAAACCCCGCCATTGCGCCGGAGATTATCCGTTGGCTGCGCCGGACGGAAGAGCCTTGGTGGCAGTTGCAGGGGTTAGACTGTTGGTGGCAATTGCCCGTTGACAAAAGGGAACAAGAAACCACCCTGCGTTCTTTGATTCAATGGGCGCGGCAGCCGGTGACCGTGCGGGGGTTGGTTTGGCTGCTGCGGCAGATGGGTACCAAAGGCGCCGCGGAGCTTTTCGTGGAGTTTGTTCTTACTAAAAAGACGATGGTGGTGAAAGCGGAATTTTTACATGACGCTTGGTTTATTTTGGCGGAAACGTTGACGCCGGCAGAAAAGGGCGAGTTGTTAACCCGTTATCCCGCTTTTCGAGTCTGGTTGAATTTTTGTTATCCATCGGAAAAGCCTGCGCACTATGGATTGTACCCAAGTCCCGATTATCTGCGGCAGCAGGCGCTGGCGCTGGGGGTGGACGGCGCCCTTTTGAAACGGATTTATATCAAACCCAGAAAAAAAACAGCAATTTCTGCCCAAAGCCGGGACGCGGATTCGCAAACCCGGGGATCGGGCGAAAAGGGATCGTTGTCATAAAAGGGAGATAGGCAGAAAAACAGAGAAAAAGACGGAAAAAAACGATGTCAACCTGATACAAAGGTCATGTTTGATAAAATAAGATTTTGTTATAATAGCACTTACCAAGTTTTTTATTAGGGAGTGTTGTCGTTATGCCTTACAAATTTTGTCCGAATTGTTTTTCTGTGTCGTATTCTGCCGCGGAACATCAAGTTTGGCTCTGTCCCGGCTGCGGCAAGGATATTTCCTTTATGCCGTCTCGGGAGGAAGCCTATGATTTGCGGGATTTGCTGCCTCATCACGATCAGCCGAAACCTTATCGGTTACAAAAACTCAGATGAGGGTGTTTTGGGTCAGCTGATGAAAACAGCTGGGACAATAAAAGCGCCCGTGGTAACGAATGGGATATTCCAGACGGGATTCTAAATCCCGCGCGATGGGCTTGCCGCACCAAGGACAATATTCCTGCCGCATAAAATCACCTCCTTTTTTGCTTATTTTGTAGCTTTGGCAGGATTCTATTCATAGCTTACTAATAAGCGGAGTAGGATAGTAGCGGAGGTGCCTTATGCTGAAGCTGGTCAGTCTGTGCATGGTGGTTCTGTATTTTTCTGTGTTAATTTATATTAAATTTTATCGGGAGCCGAAGAGCAGGAAAGTGTTGCTGGTAATCAGGAGCAATGTAAATCCTGTTCAAGTGGAGTGGGTGATTTATAGTTTTCACCGTTTCTTTCAGCGTTATTATGCCAAAACCCAGTGGTGGTTACATTTAGAACGGGGAGAATATTATTATGAAAATCGCAAAATCATCCGCCGCCATGCCGGAAAATTCGGCTATCGAGTGTTTGAACGGTATTATCGACCGGGGGATTATGCGGCGATTTTTTTTGCTGATCCTAAAAATAACTTAGAGAATTGGACGTATCAATGTGCAAAAGAAGCGATGTCAGAGACAGGAAGCGAAGCGGGATGGAAAAGAAAATAAAAAGAAAAGGATCTTGGCAGGTTTGGAAACGAGCGGTGCTGGATACCGTGTTTCCGTGGAGCGTCTGTGTGCTGTGCGGGAACCCTACCACCGACGATTCCTGCCTTTGCCCTCATTGTTTGGACAAGGTGCTGCGGATGCCTCGTTGTCGTTCCTGCGGGGCATTTCTATATTTGGATTCATGCAGAGATCATAGTTTTCTTTGTGCTTTTTGTCGCAAGGAGCCAAAACCGCAAATAGCCCATTTCTGGTCTGCTTTACCCTATGAGGAAAAAGGGCGGCAGTTGATTTTGGATTTGAAGTATAATCAAAAGAAAAATTACGCGCGTCCTCTCGGCAATTGCCTGGCCTTTTATTTGGCGCGGGAGCATGTGACTGCGGATTTTTTGGTACCGGTACCTCTGCATGTTCACCGCTTAGCGGAAAGAGGCTACAATCAAGCGGCGCTTTTAGCAGAGGTGATCGGAACAGAGCTGCGTATTCCTGTATTGTCGGATGCTTTGGTACGTCATAAAGAAACGAAGTTGCAATTTTCCCTGTCTTTTTCTGAACGAAAACAGAATTTGACGGACGCTTTTTCTCCGGGCAGTCAGAGCGCGCTGGTAGCCGGCCGGAAGATTTTGCTGGTAGATGATATTTTGACCAGTGGCGCTACGGCGCTAAGTTGTGCCAAAGTGTTGAAGAAACTGGGCGCTGACCGGGTGGAAGTGGCCACTGTTGCTGTCCATGCGGAAAAATGCTAAGACCGTGTTCTCCTATTCAACAGATGGATTTTTTTTCATTTTCAGTTTATATTGTACCGCTTTTCGACAAATGTTCACACAAAAAGGGGTGGAATATGGTATAATAAAACCATCAATAAAGGCATATGCTTTGTGAAAAATGAATGGAGCAGGAGGGATTTTTATGACGGGCAGCGGATATGAAAAAAGAACAGTTTCTCTGTGGCAGTGTATTGTGATTAGCTTGATTGTCGCGGTGATTGTGGCGGCGGTAACCGGCGCCGTTGTCAGCAATAATATGCAGCAAAGTGTTTCTGCCGAGGAAGATACCCAGGCGACGGTTTCTTCCGGGCAGTTGACCGTGGCGGAAGGCAACAGCATCAGTGTGAGCGAAAAGGTCAGCCCTTCGGTGGTATTTATCAGCAACATTGTCGATGCTAGCAATCTGTATTCTTCTTATTTTGGTTTTGGCAATTACAATAATTTTGGTAGTGACAGCGAAGACAGTGAGGAAGATGTGGTATACAGCACCGGCAGCGGAGTAATCTATTCCGAAGATGGCTACATTATTACGAATAATCATGTGGTGTCCGGAGCCGATCGAGTGCGGGTACAGCTTTATGACGGAACGGAATACGACGCGACTGTTGTGGGAACCGATGAACAAAGCGATTTGGCTGTGATTAAAATTGATGCGACCGGGTTGACCGCGGCCGATTTCGCCGATTCCGATGACATCGTGGTGGGCGAGATGGCGGTTGCCATCGGAAATCCCGGTGGTGAAGAATTTGTCAATTCCGTTACCCAGGGGATTATCAGCGGTGTTAACAGAAATGTAGAAGTCAGCGAAGGACAATTTATGACGCTGGTGCAGACAGACGCGGCGATTAACCCCGGCAACAGCGGCGGCGCGCTTTGTAACGGTGATGGTGAAATCATCGGAATTAACACTATTAAAATCAGCAGCAGTGATTTTGAAGGAATGGGTTTTGCGATCCCCAGCAATACGGTACTGGATATTTGTAATCAGCTGATTGAAAACGGAAAGGTTATCCGACCTGCTTTACAGGTAAGTATTTATGGGGAAATCACGGCGCAAATCGCCCAATATTATGATTTGGGGATTGATTACGGTATTTTGGTACATCCCACCGATGGCGGCGCGGCGGCCAATGCCGGAATGGAAGACGGCGATGTTATCATTGCCATTGACGGAAATCGAGTGGAAACCACTTCAGAATTGCAAAATTATATTTATGAAAAGAACATCGGCGATACGGTGACCGTTACGGTTTATCGTGACGGAGAAGAGCTGGATTGTGATGTTGTATTGGGAGAATTAGAATAATTATGCGGTGTGAGATTGTCGCGGTCGGAAAAATAAAAGAAGCTTATCTGAAGGCGGGTATCGCGGAATATCAAAAACGCTTGAAGCCGGTATTTCCTGTGAACATTCGGGAAGTGCCCGATCAACCGGTGCCGGAAAACGCTTCTCCTAAAGAAATTGCCAAAGCGGTGGAAAAAGAAGGCAGTCGCTTATTGTCCCTTTTGGATGAGGATAGTTTGGTTGTGGCTTTAGCCATCGCGGGCAAGGAGTTGTCTTCCCCGGAATTTGCGGAGAAAATCAATCAATGGAGTTTTCAAGGTGTTCGTAAGCTGATTTTTGTTATCGGCGGTTCCTGCGGCTTATCTTCCGAGGTATTGAGACGCGCGGATTTTTGCCTGTCCTTTGGGCGCTGCACCTATCCGCACCAGTTAATGCGGTTGATTTTGACAGAACAAATTTATCGAGCGGTGAAAATTAATCGCCATGAACCTTATCATAAGTAACTAATAAAAAGCAACCAATGAAAAAAGAACGGACGTGTCAGCGTTCGTTCTTTTTTCTGAAATTTTATGAAATCAGGCTTGCGGTGATTGCTTACGCGGTTATAGCGCAGAATTGGGAACGGTATTCTTTTTTGCGCGGTATATCGCGATGGCTAACAGTACCAGAGAAGCGGCGTTCATCCATAAAAAAGAGACATTCATTCCGTGTATGGGGGCGTTGTTGCCATATACCGCCGCGGAGTTTGCTTCTACCGTGGTCATGATGCCGACAAAGACGGCAGAGCCGATGGAACCGGCGATGGTACGGAAAGAGGTCAACAACGAAGAAGCGTCTGCCACTTTTTTGAAATCCACATTGGCTGTTCCCCATGTCAAAAGCGGCATCATTAAGCTGCCGATGGCAAAGTTGCGGAGTATGTTGAGAGCCGCGGCACACCAAAGAGGTGTGTTCATGGTGATGAAAAACATGCCTAAATTGCTGATTGCCAGTGCGGCGGAGCCTATTATAAAGATTTTTTCGATTCCTGTTTTGTCATAGATTCTTCCGGCCAGAGGACTGATGAAGGCGGTTACCACGGATCCCGGCAGCATCACCAGCCCGGAGATAACGGCAGAATACCCCATGATACTCTGTACATACAACGGCATAAGGACAGAAGATCCCATCATGACTAAATAAAGAATCATACTGGATAGAACACTGAGCGCGTAATTGCGGTTGCGGAGAATTTTGACATCCAGAAAGGGCTTTGGCAGGCGACATTGGCGAATGATAAAAAAGACGCAAGCTATGACACCGAAGAGCAAAGGCAATCCGGCGGCGATGCTGAGTAGACCGTAGGTACTGAGGTTTCCGATGCCCAGGGTGATGCCTCCAAAGGCCAGGATGCTTTCCGCGAAAGAGAGGACGTCAAATTTTTTATTTTGCAGCTCCAGTACATTTTCAAAAACAAAGCAGGAAAAAAGGAGCGAAAAGAGCATAATAATCAAAACTAAACAGAAGATGGATTTCCAGCCGAAAGCATCAATCATTAACCCGGCAATGGTGGGGGCAATGATGGGAGCGGCAGTGGTTGCCAATCCATAAGTTCCCATCATGGTGCCGCGTTTTTCCGGCGGATAAACGCTTAAGATGATGACTTGCGCCGCTGAAAGCAAAATGCCGTTGCCGCAGGCTTGCATGATTCTGCCGACCATCATCAGGTAGAAATCAGATCCGAAAATACTGAATAAAAGCCCTATGATAAAGCAAACAATCCCGGTTAGGTACAGTCGTTTAGTGGGAAAGCGGGTAATAAGAAACGCGGTCAAGGGCATGACCATTCCCATCACCAGGGAATAAGCGCTGGTAACCCATTGACCGAGCGATGTTGAAATACCGAAATCATCCACCATGTTGGGCAGCGCTGTGGTCATGGCGGTTGCCAAAACAGAAGTCGCGATGCCGGAAATGATCAGGTTAAAAAAAATAAAGGTACGTTTCCGCTCTGTCAGTACGACAGGTTCAGTGGTTTCCATTTTGTTTCTCCATTCTGTGCCATACTTTTTGATTGAGGTTTTCTATCATTTTCCGCAGCGTTTCTTCTGTTACAGCCAAAGCTTCGGAATCAATGTCCTTGCGAAATGCTTCATAAAATTGGGCATGGATGCATTTGATTTGTTTGGCTGCCGGAACGGCTTTTTCGGTTAGGTACAAGTGTTTAATGCGGCGATCTTTTTTATCCCCGACCACACGGAGATAACCGATATCGGTGAGTTTTTTTATGATTTTGGTCAGCGTACCTTTGTCTACGCGGATGCGCTCTGCCATTTCCTGGGGAGAGGCGCCGGGATGTTCATAAAGATATTCCACATAAAACTGCTGTCCCCAGCCAATTTCAAATTGAGAAAGATTGCGGTCATAGTACATCTTCATGAGCCTGTCAAAAATGGAAATCGACCGCCCTAAACGAGAAAATTTTTGATGCATGGTGTTCACTCCTTTTCGGGATTGCAAAGAAAATGATATCACAAAAAGGTAGCGAACGCAACTATTTTTTGTTTTCCCTTTTTGTGTGTTTTTGACGCGGACGGCTGCCGTTTGGATTTTTGTATGCGGCTCGGATGTTTTTTCGGTTAGAACAGGCAAAAAAGCAAAAGACAGGAGCAAATGCTTCAGATGGGTTTGGGGGGGGTTGGGAAAATTGTAGCTGATTTTAGGGGAATGTCTTTGCGGTGGGCGCGGTTGAAGCCGACCGATACGAGTCATCGGACGAAAAAGACGAAATATTGGCGACGGGGAGGCGAAAAAATTTGTCCGAAGAGAAATGGGCAGGGGAGGCATGTTTCTTCGGGTTTTCGAATATAATCAAGTAAAATCGGGTAAACGGAGGAATCGGTATGTCTGTAATCTTATTCGCGGGGATTTTGGCGGTGGTGTTGTTTTTGCTGTTTTTGGCGTTGGGCAAAGGGATGTTGCGCAGTTTGGTATTGGTGGCAAGCAATTTTGTCTTGGGATTTGGCTCTCTGTATTTGGTAAATGTGTGCAGCGGACTGACCGGATTCGCTATTCCGGTTAACATTCCCACACTGGTTTCCAGTGGTGTACTGGGTTTTGCCGGAACATTGCTCAATGGAGCGGTTATGGCGTTTGTGAGTCTTTGAATAAAAAACAGGACTGACTTTTCAGTCAGTCCTGCTGTTTTTTAAGTTATTTCCCCTGAAAATGCGGAAGGCGCTTTTCCAAGAAGGCCTGTAAGCCTTCTTGGCAATCTTCGGTTATGGCCAGCTCTCCTTGATTTTTGGCTTCGGCATGGAGGATATCTTCCAGCGTATAAGTATCGGAATTATTCAACAGATGTTTGCAGTGTTGCAATGCCAGAGGCGCTTTTTTACACAGTTCTTCGGCATAGGTCATGGTTTCCTGTTCCAGTGTTTCCGGAGAAAAAATCTTGTTGACAAATCCATATTTCTGTCCTTGGCGGGCGCTGATGGGCGTCGCCTCGAACATGAATTGTTTGGCCAAGTGGATACCGATGGTTTTGGGAAGAAAATAATGTCCTCCGCAGTCCGGAGCCAATCCTACATTGGTAAAGCTTTGAATAAATTTGCTGTTTTCCGCCGCGAAGATCAAATCGCAGGCCATGGCGATGTTGAACCCGGCTCCTGCCGCTGCCCCGTTGACCATGGCAATAATCGGTTTGGGGCAATGATAAATATTGGCGGTGATTGTGCCGGCTTTGCGTACAAAAGCCACTGTTTCTTCCGCTGTTTTCAGTTGTTGCAGCACCTTGATATCGCCGCCCGCGCAGAAAGCTTTCCCGGCTCCTGTTAATATAATGACTCGAATGTCCGTGTCTTTTGTGAAATCATGGATCGCTTTTTCAAATTCCATTGCCATCATCTCGTTGATTCCATTGAGAGACTGGGGGCGGTTTAGTTTGATGATCCCTATCTGTCCTGGTTTTTGCGTAATAATTGTTTCCATGATATTCCTCCAAACATCGCTGTTCAATGCATGCTCTATTTATTATTATGACACAGCGGACGAGTTTTTACAAGATGAATTGCCTGTTGAAATAGGATTTTTTTGCTTCTTGTTTGAAAAATCAAGAGAGTTCTTCTTTTTGAGGAAGGGTAGAGAGAGAGGGAGGATGATCAGCGGCGCTTTCGGAAGAGACGATTTCCTTTTCGGTTCGTTCGCGCAGGAGGCTTTGTAATTCTCGATCGGTATCCGGTTCATTTCTCAGAGAGGAGGGAATAGCGTCTGTTATTTTTTGAGGAAAATCGCGGAATTTTTCCGTCAATACGCGGCTGATTTTTTGTGAGACGGAGATGCTTTTTTTTGCTATTTTTTCTGTTTTGTTTTTGCTTTTTCGCCGATCCTCCGGATGAGGAGAAGAAAGGGGTCTTAACTGTTCCAAGGCTTCTTTGGCTAACACAATGGCGGATGGTCCTATGGTTAAAATGTAACGTCCGTTCACGCTCTGTTTGCCGCTGTGGGGATGTGTTCGGTTGACGCTGATATCCAAGCGGCTGATTTGACCGCTTTCTGTATTGAGGTAGTATTCGGCGGCTTTTCCCAGCAGTCGGCCGTTTTCACTGATTACGCGGTTCCCCAGAATATGGTCGGGCTGGTGCAGATATTGTACCATGCGGGGCAGGTTGGCAACACGTGTCAGTTGATTTTTGTCTCCTATTGTGACGGCGTCGTTGCCGATTTCCGCAATTTTAGTTGCCGGAATGATTTTGGTGTCTTGGCTCCAGCCTTTGCGGTCAATGACGACGGCAAGGAGCGTTTTGTCGTTCGGGTCGATGACCAGATGGCGCACAAACCCGAAGGTTTCGCCTTCACGAATACTATAAACAGGTAATCCCATCAGATTTTTTGCTGCGATTTCTTTCATGAGCGGAACACTCCTGTTGCGTTTTTTGTTCTATTCCTATTCAGCGGGGGAAAGATTATGCGGCAGAAAGCTATTTTGGAGAAAATACGGTGTTTTTTTGGCAAAAAGAGTTCTTTCTTCCTTGGGAAAAGACTGACAAAGACGGGAAAAGTGTGATATAATAAAACTGTTATTTGGCTCTGGCAGAACAGCGGACAGAAACAAAAGGAACGGCTGTAATTGGGAAAAGGAGCGCAAAGGAGCAACCCTCGGGAAGAAATCAAATGCGATGATGAAACACAGGGGGTTCGCGGATGTTTGTTAATTGCAGGCTATGAATGAAATGATGAAAGGACCATTCTCTTCAGATTCCGCTAAGTCAGTGATGATATCGGAAGCCGCGGGGAAAAATAGGTCGGAAGGCATTGAAAAATAATTTCTCCATACATATGGAACGGACATCAATAAAAGCTGTTTGGCGGAATGTACGCGTTGATTTGAAAACCGAAAGGATGTTTGCAACCCGATTGGTGTTGGCTTGACAAAAAAATTGCCGTTTTCAACCGCGCGTCTTTTTGATTGCGAATTTGCTTGCGGAGTATATTGATGAGGGAAAAATACGAGATACAGATTTTGATACTTGTAAAGGAACGAATTTGAGAAAGATAAACGGCGTAAGCACGGTGAATGACAAAAACAGAGGTGAAACATGAAACTGATCGTAGGTTTGGGAAATTACGGCGCGGAATATGCCCGCACCCGTCATAACATCGGCTTTATGGCGGTGGAGAAACTGGCGGAACAGTTGGGAATCTCTTTTGCTAAGGAGAAATTTCACGCGCGCCTGGCAGAAGCCAGAATCAACGGGCAAAAGGTTCTGTTGATGCAGCCGTTGACTTATATGAACAAAAGTGGTTTGGCGGTAACGGAGGTTAAAAATTTTTTTCATTTGGACTTGACCGATATTCTGATTATCTATGATGATATGGATATGCCGTGCGGTCGGATGAAAGTGAAAAAGAAAGGCAGCGGCGGCGGTCACCGCGGGATGGGGGATATCATCACCTGTTTGGGCAGCGAGGAAATTTCTCGAATCAAGGTGGGGATTGACCATCCCCTTTACGGAACGGTGGTGGATTATGTGTTGAAACCTTTCAGCGGAGAAGAATGGGAACATATTAATCCGGCCTTGGAAACGGCGGCGGCGGCGGCGCTCTATTGGGTGAACAACGGTATCCAGGAAACGATGAATGTTTATAACGGATACGGTAAAGAGGGCGCCCAGAAGCCTAAACCCCAGCGCGAAGCGGCGAAAGCCGCCAAAAAAACCGCGCGTCTGGCTGCGACGCTCTCCGACGAGGGAGAAACGGCGGTTTCGGAAAATTTTTCGGAACAAACAGAAAAAGAACAAACAGAAAAAAATCAGAAATTTTTGCGGATGCTGCGGGAATTTCTCCACAGCGACCGTTAGGAGAAGAGGACAGAAAGCAGTATGCGAAACGATGTATTGCAATGTTGGCACGGGCTTTTGGCGCAGGAGCGCATCAGACACAGCCTGGCAGCCAAAGAGCAGCCCATGATTGTCGGATTGCCGGAATGCGCCAAGGGATTGGTCGTCGCGGATTTGTTTTCGGAGAGCAGCAATGCTCTCCTTGTTTTGGTGCCGAAACAGGATGATGTAATAACCTGGCAGCAAAATTTGTCTGCTCTGTTGCCGGGGGAGAAAGTGCTGACTTTCCCTCGGTTGGAATTGTTGCCCTTTGATGTCTGCGCGCAAAATGTGGAGGTGGCTGCGGCTCGCCTGCGGGTGTTGTCCGCTTTGTCTAAGGAAGAAAAGGTCTTGGTAATCGCGCCGATCGAAGCGGTGGCGCGCAAATTGGTACCTGAGACAGCCTTTCAGCAGTCTCTTTTTACGCTGAGGGTCGGGGAAGAACGGGAAATTGCCGATTTGGCCGCCAAACTGGTGGATATGGGGTATACCAGAGAGAAGATGGTGGACACCATGGGAACCTTCGCCGCTCGTGGAGAAATCGTCGATTTGTTTCCCTTGGGGGCAAGCCGACCGGTACGTTTGGAATTTTTTGATACGGAAATTGAGCGTATTCGGTATTTTAACCCCGACACGCAGCGTTCGGAAGAGGATTGGGAGGGCTCTCTTTCTTTGATTCCGGTGCGGGAAATTCCTTTGCCCGAATCGGTGCTGCGTCAGGGAACGGAGCGTCTGCGCCGGGAGTTTCAAAACACCTTGAATAAACTGGAACCTACTGCTCGCAAAAATTTGCGCCAAAAAATCAACGCTTATCTGGAAAGTATGGCGGAACATATTTGGCAGGACGGCATGGAGCATTTCTTTTATCATTTTTATCCGGAAGCGGCGTCTTTGTTGGATTACTTGCCGGCGGGGGCGTTGGTTTGTCTGGATGAAAGTCAAAAAATCGTGCAGACTTTGGAAGATTGCGGCGAAGAACGATTTTCTTATTATGATGAAATGTTGAACAGCGGACAGATTCTGCCCGGGTTTATTGAAAATTTCTGGGAGACCAACCACCTTTTGGAGCAGATAGATGGGTTTGCCCATCTTTCCTTTTTGATGCTGCCCACCAGAAGCCGCGTCAGCTATCATCAACAGTTGCGATTCGGGATGCGGTTTGCCACCGGTTATGTGGGGCAGTTGGATCTCTTTGCCGAAGATATGCTCATTTGGCAAAAACAGGGTTATCAGATTTTCTTCTGCGCCAGTTCCTCGCTGCGAGCGGATAACATTCGTCGTTTGCTGCGGGATCGGGAGATTACGGCGGCCAATGTCAGCGTTTTGCCACTGACTCAGGGCTTGGAGTTTCCCGAAGGGAAATTGGTTATTCTGACGGAAAAGGAACTGCTGGGCAAGGTGGCAAAGACCAAACACCGCCACAGAAAAGCCGCTAGCCAAAAGGGTTTTGACGCTTTTGTGGATTTGAAACCGGGCGATTTGGTGGTTCATGAAAACCACGGTATCGGTCGTTTTCGCGGTATCGAACGGATTACGGTGGATTCCGTAGCCAGAGATTATTTGCATATTGATTACGCCGGTAATGATAAATTGTTTGTGCCGGTGGATCAAATGGATTTGGTGCAGAAGTATATCGGGGACGAAGGAGCCCATCCTAAACTGTATCGTTTGGGCGGCAATCAGTGGAGCCGTGTCAAGCAGAAGGTGCGGGCGTCAGTGGCTGAGATGGCGGATGAGCTGTTGAAGCTGTACGCCGCCCGGGAACAGGCGGAAGGCTTTGCTTTTTCCCCTGATAGCAATTGGATGCGGGAGTTTGAGGACGCCTTTGAATATGAGGAAACGCAAGGGCAGCTGGAGGCTATCGCCGATGTCAAGCGAGATATGGAAAGTAAACGCCCCATGGATCGTCTTCTGTGCGGTGATGTAGGGTACGGCAAAACGGAAGTAGCCATGCGCGCCGCTTTCAAAGCCGTCTGTGACAACAAGCAGGTGGCGATGTTGGTTCCTACCACTTTGTTGTCGGAGCAGCACTACCATACTTTTTTAGAACGGTTTCGAGATTATCCGGTAGAAATCGGAGTGGTTAGTCGTTTTGTTCCTCGCAAAAAACAAACGGAAATTTTGCAAAAGGCGGCGGACGGCCGTTTGGATATTTTAATCGGAACCCATCGGCTGCTCTCAAAAGATATTGCTTTTCGGGATTTGGGATTACTGATCATCGATGAGGAGCAGCGGTTTGGAGTGGCCCATAAGGAAAAAATCAAAAAATGGCGCAACAATGTGGATGTGCTTACCCTATCGGCTACTCCCATTCCCCGCACGCTCCATATGTCTTTGGTCGGTATTCGGGATATGAGCATCATCACGACCCCGCCTGCAGACCGACAGCCGGTGCAGACTTATGTAGTGGAATATTATCCCCATTTGATTCGGAATGCCATGGAAAAGGAACTGCGCCGCGGCGGACAGGTTTATTTTATCTATAATCGGGTGCAGGATATTGAGCGGGTGCAGCGGGAAGTGCAGGAACTGGTGCCGGACGCTGAAGTATTGGTGGCGCACGGTCAAATGACCGAACGTCAGTTGGAGCAGGTGATGGGTGAATTCATCGCCGGCAGGGGCGATGTGCTGGTATGCACCACCATCGCGGAATCAGGATTGGATATCCCCAATGTCAACACCTTGATTGTCAAAGACGCCGATCATTTCGGTCTTTCCCAGTTGTACCAACTACGGGGGCGGGTAGGACGTTCTCCTCGACAGGCGTATGCCTATTTCACCTACGGGCGAAACAAGCTGCTTCAGGAAGATGCCAAAAAGCGGCTGGCGGCTATTCGTGATTTTACGGAACTGGGCAGCGGCTTCAAGATTGCCATGCGGGATATGGAAATTCGCGGCGCGGGCGACATTTTGGGACCGGAGCAGCATGGACATATCGCTGCCGTGGGATTTGAGTTATACTGCAAGATGGTGGCGGAAGAGGTAGAATCCGGTCTGCATCATTCCGCTTCCGAAGCACAGCCGGAACGAGAAACTCTGCAGATGGATTTGGGCGTTAACGCCTATATCCCCGACAGTTATTTATCTGATGGAGAAGTAAAGATTGAAATCTATAAACGCATCGCGGCATTGACCGGGGAAGAAGAAAAAAACGCGCTGCTGGCAGAGGTGGCGGAACGTTTCGGCAAACTGCCTCCGGAGGTGGAAAATCTGTTTGCTTTGGGAGAAATCAAGGACTTGGCAAACCGTCTGTTAATCCGCTCTATTACACCGCTGGGAGCGGCTTTGCAGATTCGTTACTTTGAAGATCACCGTCTTACAGGCGGCGTCCTGGTGGCCATTGCCGAAAAATACGGGCAAATTGTCAAGTTCAATCAGAAAAAAGGATTTTCCATGGTACTTTCCGTTCAACATCTACCGGATCGGGCAAAATTGGAAATCCTGCGGAATTTCTTGCGGGATATGCTTGCAATGCAAGAAGAAAAATAGTAAAATAGCATTATGTGTAATAGCATGATTTTTTAAGCGATGAGGAGGAAACAAATGAAACGGATGAAGAAAAAATTAGTGGCGTTTGTGCTGTTTATCATGACTGCGGTATGTTTGACCGGTTGCAGCAATGATGCCGCCATGATTGTAAACGGAGAAGAAGTCCCCCAGTCTGTAGTGGATTATTATATGACAACCATGTCTGCCAGCCTGTCTTCTTATGGCATTGATACGGAAACCGAAGAAGGCGCTCAATATTTGCCGTTGATTGAAGAGCAGACCGTCAGCACCTGTGAACAGTTCGCCTTGGTGCGTGCCGGCGCTAAAGAACGCGGATTGGAAGTTACCCAGGAAGCGGTGGACGCCCAGTTTGAGAAAGACAAACAATCCTTTGAAAGTGAAGAAGCTTATCAGGAATTTTTGGAAACCAACGGTATTACTGAAGAAAGCATCAAATGGATCATCGAATCTCAGTTGTATTATCAAGAATTGTTCAATGATTTGAACAAAGATGTGACTGCCACCGATACAGAATTAAAAGCGGCTTATGATGAAAACCCCGCCGCTTTTGACACGGTGAAAGTTTCCTATATTTTGATTCAACCGACGGATACGTCCGATGACGCGGCCTGGGCGGAAGCCGAAGCCGAAGCCAATGAAGTGCTGAGCCAGCTGAATGAAGGCGGTGATTTTGCCGCTTTAGCACAGGAGCACAGTGATGATACCAGTACCAAAGAAAACGGCGGCGTTTTGGAAACACCGTTTACCGCGGAATCTGAAGAATTTGTACCGGAATTTGTGACGGCGGCAGTCGGCTTGACCGAAGAAGGCAGCTACACTACGGAACCTGTTCGTTCCGACAGCTATGGCTATTTCATCATCAAATTGGATGAAAAAGTAACCGGCTGGGAAAACCTGAAAGAAGAAATCGAAGAATCTTTGCTGGGTCCTGAAAAGGATGAAAACTTTACCAATTTCATGGATGAAATGATGGCCAATATTGTCTATGATAAAGAATATACCTATCAGTATACCACGGAAGACACTTCTGCCGATGGCACCGCGACAGAAGAAGATGCTACGACAGAAGATACCGCGACAGAGGGTACTTCTGATGAAAACGCGGCTGCTGATGAGACAACCGCTGATGATGCCGCCGCTGAAGAAAACGCGCAATGACGCTTGATTTGAGGGAAAGGACGCGGCAGTCAGAAAAAGCTTTTCGGTCCTGTAAAATTTAACAATGAAAAAAAGAGCGATTTCTCGGAATTGCTCTTTTTTTTTGTCAAAAATTGCGGTATAATGATAGAATAGATAGTATATAGATTATATTGGGGGATTAGTGATATTTAGACGATGCTGTCTCTGAACGTTTTTTTAAACCGCGACAGCAACGGTGTCTCTCCAAAACGCCTCTGTTTTGAGTGTGGATCAAACGGTGATTTGTTGATCGAGAGCAAACGGTAACCCGAAAAAACAAACCTGAAAGACAGAAAATTTTTTCTGTCAGCGAACGATTTTTTTTTCAAAGGCGAGAAAGAAACATAAACGAGGGGTTACGGCATATAGATGGAACAGGGAAAGCAGGTGAATGTGTTGGTTTATAAGGTAGGAATCGATGTGGGTTCCACAACCATTAAAGCGATTGTCTTAGATGAAGAAAATGCCATTTTGTACAAAACTTATCGGCGGCATTATTCTAAAATTGCCGAAAGTTTGGATAGTATTATCAAAGATATGGTGTTATTATTGAATAACAAGAAATTTAAACTGGCTGTTTCCGGATCTGCCGGTCTGGGCATTTCCAAAGCCTGTCGTTTGGATTTTGTGCAGGAAGTATTTGCTTTGGGCGGTGCGGTGGAACTGTTGGTGCCGGATACGGATGTGGTTATTGAGCTGGGCGGTGAGGACGCCAAGATTGTCTTTTTGACGGGCGGTTTTGAAGAGCGGATGAACGGCACCTGTGCCGGCGGCACTGGCGCTTTTATCGATCAGATGGCGACTTTATTGGATGTATCCGTGTCAGAGCTGGACGAGCTGGCGTTGAACCATAAGAAAATCTATGCGATTGCCAGTCGTTGCGGGGTTTTTGCCAAAACGGATATTCAGCCTCTGATCAATCAGGGCGCTCGCAAAGAAGATATTGCCGCCAGTATTTTTCAGGCAGTGGTAGAGCAAACCATTGCCGGTTTGGCGCAGGGACGGGATATCAAGGGCAAGGTGCTGTTTCTGGGTGGCCCGCTGTTTTTCCTGCGAGGCCTTAGGGAGCGATTTACGGAAACACTGCGTTTAGATAAGGAACATGCTGTTTTCCCTGATTTGGGGCAGTATTTTGTAGCCATCGGCACGGCGCTTTATGCGGAAGAAAGCAAGACGACCTATGAATTTGATACCATGGTGAAAGCTTTGGCGGAAATCAAAAACGCTAAGAGCAGCAATCGATATTTAGAGCCGTTGTTTCGAGATCAGGCGGAATATGACGCTTTTGTGGCTCGCCATCGGCAAAATGATGTACCCAGACGGGAGTTGGTTTCCTATGAGGGAACGGCTTATTTGGGTATTGATGTGGGCAGCACCACCAGCAAAGTGGCGTTGTTATCAGAGAACAATGAATTGCTTTATACATTTTATGCCAGCAACAAGGGCAGCCCGTTGGAAGTAATCCAGCGGCAGCTGGCGGAAATTTTGACTCTGTGCGGAGATCGCGTGCGCGTTGCCGCGGCGGCTGTAACCGGATACGGAGAAGAATTGATTAAAAACGCTTTTGGCATTGACTACGGTGTAGTGGAAACCATGGCGCATTTTTCGGCGGCGCGTTTTTTCAATCCGCAGGTGGATTACATCATCGACATCGGCGGTCAGGATATGAAGTGTTTTAAAATTCGCAATAACACCATCGACAGCATCATTTTGAATGAGGCCTGTTCTTCCGGTTGCGGTTCTTTTGTGCAGAGTTTTGCCGAAGCCATGGGTTATGATTTGCCCACCTTCACCAAACTGGGCATTTTCGCGAAGCATCCGGTGGATTTAGGTTCCCGCTGCACAGTGTTTATGAATTCTTCTGTGAAACAGGCGCAGCGTGACGGCGCGGAGATCGGGGATGTTTCTGCCGGTTTGGCGATCAGTGTTATCAAAAACGCTATTTACAAAGTATTGCGTGTCAATGATCCCGCGGAATTGGGGCAGAACATCGTGGTACAGGGAGGTACTTTTTTGAATGATGCCATTTTACGCAGTTTTGAGCGGGAATTGGGCATCCAAGTGATTCGTCCCGGCATTGCCGGTTTGATGGGCGCTTTCGGCGCGGCGTTGTACAGCCGCCGTCAACACGAACGGTTGGGGAAAACCGCTTCTTCTATGCTGAGTTTAGAAGAAATCAAAAATTTCCACCATCAGTCTAAGGCGGTGGTTTGCGGTGGATGTACCAACAAATGCAATTTGACAGTAAATACTTTCCCCAACGGGATAAAGTTCATCTCCGGCAACAAGTGTGAACGAGGTGTCGGCGGTAAAAGTAACAATTTGCCCAATGTCTATGAATATGTAATCAATAAAATGCGGGATTTAATGGCGGCAGCCGACCGCAGTCGGGAAGCGGAACCGAAAAAACCTGTGGTGGCCGTTCCCGTAGTGCTGAATATGTGGGAAAATCTTCCCTATTGGGATGCGTTTTTCCGCGCTATCGGCTGGAATCCGTTGTATTCCGGCGAATCCAGTCATAAATTATACAGCGAAGGGCAATTTACCATTCCTTCCGACACGGTTTGTTATCCGGCAAAGCTGGTTCATGGACATATTGCTCGTTTGCTGGACAGAAAGGACGAATTCCGCTGTATCTTTTACCCTTGCATGAGTTATAATTTTGACGAAAAGCGAGGGGATAATCACTATAATTGTCCGGTGGTAGCTTACTATCCCGAATTGCTGGCTTCCAATATCACCGGGCTGCGTGAAGCGGAGTTCCTGTATCCTTATATGAATTTGAACGATGATGAATTGTTTGTAGAAAAAACCGCTAAGTTTTGGAAAACCCATTTTGGGGCGAGCAAAAAACAGGTAAGGCAGGCGGTGACTGCCGCGCGAGCAGCCTACGATCGTTGGCGGCAGGATATTCGGGAGTATGGTTTGGCGGCGCTGGATGAAGCGGAGCGGAATCATTACAAAACGGTGGTGCTTTCCGGTCGTCCCTACCATGTGGATCGGGAAGTGAACCACAGTATTGACAAATTGTTTAACTCGCTGGGATTTGTGGTCATTTCCGAACGAGTGGTCAGCGACTTGCTGGAACCGCAAAAAGTCAATGTGCTGAACCAGTGGACCTATCATTCCAGAATGTACAACGCGGCGCGTTTTGTCAGCGGTCGGGAAAACACCGAACTGGTGCAGCTGGTTTCTTTTGGCTGTGGTTTGGACGCGGTGACCACTGACGAAGTCAAAGATATTCTGGAGCGAAACGGAAAGATTTATACTCAGTTGAAAATTGATGAAATCAATAACCTGGCGGCGGTGAAAATCCGCGCCAGAAGTTTGCTGGCGGCTATGGAAGAACGGGAATCTTTCCCGCTTGCTCCCGAAACGGAGCGTATAGCGGTTGCCGCGGAAAAATAAGGGGAGTGCGATTATGACGCGTACATTAATTGAACATCAGGTACCGAGACCGTTGTTTACCAAAGAAATGAAAAAGGAATATACCATTTTGGTGCCCCAGATGCTGCCGGTGCATTTCCCTCTGCTTTTGGAAATTTTTCGGCAGGAAGGGTATCGAATGGAACTTTTGACCACCACTCATCGAGGAATTGTGGATGAAGGATTAAAAAATGTACATAATGATACCTGTTATCCCGCCCTTTTGGTAATCGGGCAGATGATGGATGCTTTGAAAAGCGGCAAATATGACATTCATAAAGTCGCTCTGCTGATCAGTCAGACCGGCGGTGGCTGCCGTGCCTCCAATTATGCTTATTTGCTGCGCAAGGCGTTGGAAAAAAATAACATGGGCTTTATCCCGGTCATCACGCTGAACATCAACAGCATGGAGTCTCATCCCGGATTTCAGTTCACCAAAGAAATGATTTTGAAGGCTATTATCTGCTGCATTTACGGTGATTTGATGATGGGTCTGAAAAATCAATGTCTGCCCTATGAAATAAACAAGGGAGATACCATGGAAGTAATCGACCGTCTGACCAAAAAACTGGCGGAAACTTTCAAAACCAAGGAGTATCGGCGTTTGAAGCGGAATATGACTTACATTGTGCGGGAAATGAACGCTATTCCGCGGAACGTCACAGACAAAGTGAAGGTGGGCATTGTCGGGGAAATTTATGTTAAATACGCTCCTTTGGGTAACAATCAGCTGGAAGAATATTTGCTGAGCGAAGGCGCCGAACCGGTGCTGACGGGAGTATTGGATTTTCTGCTGTACGGCTTTAATAACAATCTGGTGGACGCGCGGTTGTATATCAAGGGTACTTGGAAAACCTGGCTGATAAAATTGCTTTGTGATTATGTGATGCATTTGCAAAACAAGATGACTGCCATTATTAAAAAGCACAGTAATTTTCGCCCATTGTCTACATTTTCTGATGTAAAAAAATCCGCGCAGGGTATTATCAGCGATGGGGTAAAGATGGGAGAAGGTTGGTTGCTGACGGGAGAAATGGTGGAATTTATCCAACATGGTATCAATAACATCATTACGACCCAGCCCTTTGGCTGTTTGCCCAATCACATTGTGGCGAAAGGGATGATCCGTAATATCAAAACGAAATATCCCAACGCTAATATTGTGGCTATTGACTATGACCCCGGCGCCACTCGCACCAATCAGGAAAATCGTATCAAATTGATGCTTTCCAACGCGGTCAGTCATAAAAAAATTCAGTCGGAAAAAAAGGTTCATACAGAAACAGCAGCAGCGGAACCTCCGCGGCCCAAGGAGCCTAAGAGTTACTTGGCTTGATCGCCGTCGGTTGAAAACTCGTCGGAATACAAAAAAACTATTTGTTTGATTAAAAGACGTCATGATTAACTTCATGACGTCCTCTTTTTTAGCGTGCGGTCATAATTTCACAAAAGGTAGTCCATACTGTATGGTTTGGAACGGTTGTCGCCCCGAGCGCCATAATTTGAGAGTAAGTTTTGCTAAAATTTTCCCCTGATCATTGTTTGACGGACAAAACTTGCTTTTTCCCGCGGGAAAGTGTAGAATATAAAATAGATATTTTTTATGAAAAAGATTTTGGAACAATGATCAAATACGATCATTGGGAAAGTTGGGATAGTAATGAGAAGAAAAACTTTGAGAGAACGTCAGCAGAAGAAAGCCATGCGAGAAGCGCGTCGCCAAGGGCGGCAAAAAGCCCGCGATGCCCAGCATCAGTGGGACAACAATCCTGCCCATATGGCTAATGCCGATGAAACCGCTATGGATATGGAACAGGAAGCTGACGAGATTGATAAAACTTTTTCCGCCATTGAAGATATCGCGGAAAAATTGGGGATTGAGGCGCCTCTCGCGGAAGAACCCGTCGAAGAAGCGGAAGAACCGGCGAAAATCCCCGCCCAAGAAGAAGTGGTGGAGTTGTCTGCCTTTGATCATTTCCGCAAAAGAAACAAAGACGGTTATCAGAGTCGGGACAACGGGCGCTTGTTTAAATTGTATAATGTCAATCTGTTGCTGCGGATCGTTTTGTTTGTTTTGGTATTGGTTTTTGTGATTCGGGATCATGACGCGATCGTGAACGCCATTTATGCCAATCCTTTGGATGGATTTAATTGGTTGATGGTTCTTTGGGGTTTGATGGTGCTGACCATTTTACTCCGTTTTGTGCCGGGTCCTGTTTCCAATCCCGGTTATCAGAAGCAGTTTTTGCGTCATTTTGCTGCTTCTTCTGATTTTGACGAGGAAAATATTCGCATTAAACGCACCATCAAGCGAGCCAACCGCGGCGCCTGGAAAGTGTTGGGCTGTTGGGCGCTGCTCAATGCCCTGATCGGGATTTTGTATTGGCTGGGTATTTTGGATGAAGCGGGGCTGCTTTTGATCGCATTGCTGTATGCCATTGGAGATGTGGTATGTATTTTGTACTATTGCCCATTCCAACATTTGTTGATGAAAAATCGTTGTTGTATGACTTGCCGCATCTATAACTGGGATTTCTTCATGATATGCACCCCTTTGCTGTTTATTCCTTCTTGGTTGACCTGGAGTTTAGTGGCGATTTCTCTGTTGGTGTTGATTCGCTGGGAATATATTTATAAACACCATCCGGAACGCTTTTTTGGCGCTACCAACGGCAAGTTGCGCTGTGTTTCCTGCGCGTCAAAACTGTGCCGCTATAAATTTCCGGCGACTGCTACCGCCAAACAACTTTTTAATCGTAAGTAAGCGGACGATGTGACGGCATTCTCGTCAAAGAAATATAAAACGCCCCGTTGGGTTTTGGAGAAGCGATGTTTGCTTTTCGGCTCGAACGGGGTATTTTTTATTTTCTGTAAAAAAGTCTAAACATTTGAGAAAAAAGGAATCGGTGTTGCGGACCGTTTCTGTTTGTCGGAGCGAAAAGGAGGAAGGTATAAAATCTCATTTTTGACAAACACTAGCAGTAGATGGTAGACAACAGCCGTTGAGCGTGTTGTAATTTTTTGCACAAAAAGGAGCGTTAGGTAGATGAAAGCGACAGGAATTGTGAGAAGAATTGACGATTTGGGGCGGGTGGTGATTCCCAAAGAAATCCGTCGTACCATGCGAATTCGAGAAGGAGAACCTCTTGAAATTTATGTGGATAACGACGGAGAGGTGATTTTAAAAAAATACTCCCCTATGGGAGAATTATCTTTGTTTTCCAAAGAATATGCTGAGGCCATGAATCAGACAGTGGGGCATGTGGTCTGCATTTCCGATCGGGATGTGATGATTGCCGTCAGCGGCGGCATGAAAAAAGAATTGATGGGCAAAACGGTGGGAGAGGACATCGAGCAAGCCATGGAAAGCCGTAAACCTCTGATGGGTAAGCACCATATACTGGTTAAAGACCAGCCCGAAGAAGGACTGGGAGACAGTATCATTGCCCCCATTGTGGTGCAGGGCGACCCCATTGGTTCAGTGGTGATCTGCGCCCGTGATGAAACTGGCAAACTCGGCGAAGTGGAAGAAAAATTGGCGGAGACTGCCGCTAATTTTTTAGCAAAACAAATGGAACAGTAACAGAATGGCGCGAGAGAGACGCCGACGCCGCGGGAAAATCCCGCGGCGTTTTTTATTGGCGTTTGCGGAATATCAAGACCTTTCTGGAAAAGCATCGTCCTTCCTTTTCTTGAGTCGTAAAGGAAATTTAAAAAAAAGAATTTTTTTTTTTGATTTTCTATTGACAAAAAGGGGGTTTCTGTGTATTATTATATTAAGCACTTAGTACAACAATACAATAATACAATTGCTGTGCTGAGTTGTGTATGGTTGTGTGAGCGCGGTTTTAAGCTCTAAAGAAACAAAAAGAAAGGAGAGGTCGTTTTGGGATGGAACATTGAATCAGACCGACCTGTCTACCTGCAATTGGTGGAACAGTTCAAAAGAAAAATCGTCGCGGGCGAATATGAAGCGGGAAACCGCATGCCTTCTGTTCGCGAATTGGCCGCTGACGCGGCTGTCAACCCCAACACAATGCAAAAAGCTTTAGCAGAGCTGGAAAGGACAGGACTGATGTATACGCAAAGAACCAGCGGTAGATTTATCACGGAAGACCGCGAGCTGATCGATTCTTTGAAAAAAGAAATTGCCCTTGAGCAGATTGATACATTCATTCGTAATATGGCTGCCATCGGCATTGATAAGCAGGAAATATTGAGGTTATTTCAAGCGAGAATAGAGGAGATGTAGTGTTATGGAAGACAATAGATTAATTTTGGAATGTCGCGGGCTGGAAAAGAACTACGGTCGAAAATGCGCGCTGAAGCAGATTGATTTGCAAATTGAAAAGGGAAAAATCGTCGGCTTGCTGGGGCCTAACGGCAGCGGAAAAACCACGTTGATTAAATTGGCCAACGGGTTACTGACACCCAGCGGAGGCAGCATTACGGTGGATGGTTTGGAGCCGGGCATCGAAAGCAAAAAAATTGTTTCGTATCTGCCGGATCGCAATTATTTGAACAATTGGATGAAAGTAAACGATCTGGTGGACTTTTTTGATGAGATGTATGAGGATTTTGATCGGGAAAAGGCATTGTCTATGCTGTTGAAGTTGGACATTGAATTGGATACCCGCTTGAAATCGCTGTCCAAAGGGAATAAAGAAAAAGTGCAGCTGATTTTGGTGATGAGTCGAGCGGCTGAATTGTATATTTTGGATGAACCAATCGCCGGAGTGGATCCTGCCGCGCGGGATTATGTATTGAACACCATCATCGAAAACTATAACACCGAAGGAACCATTTTGATTGCCACCCATCTAATCTCGGATATTGAAAAAATCTTGGACGATGTGGTGTTCATTAATCGGGGCGAAATTGTACTGCATGCTTCAGTGGACGATATTCGAGAAGAACACGGAAAATCGGTGGACGGATTGTTCAGGGAGGTATTCAAATGTTAAAGAAATTATTGAAATATGAATTCAAGGCAACGGCCAGGTATTTTTTGCCGCTGATCGCGGCTCTGCTGGTAGTTGCCGTATTGAATCGCATTTGTCTGAGCTTCAACCAAGGCAGTATCGAGGCGTTGAAGTTTGTGCCCACCTTTGTAGCTGCCTTTCTGTATATCGCCATCATTATCGCTATTTTTGTTTTGGCGTTGATTATCACTATTAAACGATTTTACAATAGCTTGCTGACGGATGAGGGATATTTGATGATGACGCTGCCCGCTTCCGTTGACAGCCATATCTGGAGCAAAACCATTACCGCCGGTGTTTGGGTCATCGCCAGTACGTTGGCGACGATTTGTTCCGCTGCTGTTATCGGCGCGGCGGATGGTACCTCCGTACTCCATTTCTTCACGGAACTGGGTGAGGTTTATCAAGAGTCCTTTGCTAACTGGGGGATGCATGTTTGGATGCTGGGCATCATTTGGCTGTTGGCGATGATTTTTTGTCTGCTGAGTTCGTTGCTGTCCATTTATATGTGTATCAGTCTCGGACATCAGGTTTCCAATCACCAGATTTTGGGCGGTGTGGGCGCCTATATCTTGTACAGCTTAGTGCTGCAGGTATTGGGAACCATTGCCACAACGATCGCGATTAAATGCGGATTCTTTTCCTGGGTGTCGACGCTGGATGCTGTTACCGGTGTATATCTGGTCAGTGTCGGGGTGTTGGTACTGGGCGTCATTCTTTCCGTAGTACCCTATCTGATCACCCGATACCTGTTGAAATACCGATTGAATCTGGAATAAGAAAGGAAATTCGGAATCAGTAACGCTAATCTCCCTTCGAAGTAAAAAGACTTTTGTATTCGGTGGTAGAAGTTGCTGAAAAATAAGTTGATAACAAAAAAACAAAAAAGAAAACAACAATAAGAAAACCGCCTCCCCGATATTTTCGGGGAGGCGGTTTTTATTCGTGATATCAAATTTTTTCAAAAGAGTAATACATCCCAAAGAGAGTAATACATCCCAAAGGGTGCAAGGGACATAATACGAAGATGCCCATTTAAAAATTTTGTCCCAAAGGGGTTAGAATCAGGAGCTGTTGTTGGTGGGCTGAGTGGGATTGCCGCCCGGATCGGTACCGGGGTCTGTGCCCGGATCAGTACCCGGATCGGGATCGGTACCGGGGTCTGTGCCCGGATCGGTACCGGGGTCTGTGCCTGGATCAGTACCCGGATCGGGATCGGTACCGGGGTCTGTGGAAGGTTCTTCAACAGGCGGAGTATAGTAGTCATCGGACGTGTCGTCGTTATCATAATCGCCGCCGGAGCCGTCTCCTTCCGTCACCGTATAGGAGAAATCAACACGCTCATCATAGCCCTCCGGTTTTTCCCATTCTGATTCCGGTGTGTCAGCCAGTGCGGTTTCGATAACGTCTCGCCAGATAACGGCAGGATATTGTCCGCCGAAAACATTGACCATATACTGGGGTGTTCCGTCATCGCTGTAGTCTCGGTCATAGCCCATCCAAACAATGCCAACCAGATCGGGAGTATATCCGGCCCACCAGGAATCTTTGTTGCCTGTTTGGGTACCGAACGCTTCCGGCAGCTGAGTGGTTCCTGTTTTGCCCGCCGCTACCCGACCGATATCCGCGCGGGTACCGGTACCGCTGTTGATAGTTTCTTGCAGCATGGTGTTAATGGTGTAGGCGGTATCTTCTTCCATTACACGCGTTTGCTCCGGTTCATATTCGTAGATAACAGTGCCTTCGCTGTCGCAGATTCTCAGAATGGATGTGGGTTCAATGTAGTAGCCTCCGTTGGCGAAGCAGCTATAAGCGGTCGCCAAATTCAGCGGAGAGACTCCTTCGGTCAGTCCACCCAATGCCAGAGAAAGATTTTTGTCTGCTTCTACCAAGGGCAGGCCGCATTTCATCGCGAATTCCCAACCGGTATCTACTCCGATTTCCGCCAGCAAACGAACCGCGGTAACATTGACGGAGTATTTCAACGCGGTTGTCATAGAGATCATACCGCGGTAGCTGCCGTCGTAATTTTCCGGCTGATAGCCGCCAAATTCATCGACCCCAATGGGGGAGTCTTCAATTTGATGGTTGGGAGAAACGCCGCTTTCGATGGCGGGACCGTAAACGGCGATGGGTTTGATGACTGAGCCGGGCTGACGTTTCATTTCTGTCGCGCGGTTCAATCCGAAACGGGTATCATATTCTCGTCCGCCCATCATTCCCATAATTTCACCTGTATCCGGTTGGATGAAAATGGCGGCGCTTTCCAGTGGATCTTCACCGGTACCGTTAGGGAAATAAGAACTGTCCGCGTAGACTTCTTCCAGCGCGTTCTGAGTCGTAGGATCCATCGTAGTGTAGATGTGGTAGCCGGCGGAATAGAGGGAGCCTCGTTCATAGCCCAGTTCTTCCAGGATGTCGCCGGCCTCTGTAATACTGTAGTCGATCATATGGGAATAGCTGTTGGTTGTTTGCAATTCCTGCAGATCCAGCGTAATGGTTTCGTTGGCGGCGGCATTGGCTTCGTCTTGGGTAATGAACTCCCGTTCCACCATATTGTTCAGCACACGGTTGCGCACGCGGGTTGCTTGATCCATATCATTCTCCGGTGAGTAATTATTGGGAGAGGGCAGCATCCCCACCAGCATGGCGCATTCTCCCAAGGAAAGTTCGGAGATGTCTTTGTTGAAGTAGTAATGTGCCGCGGCGCCGAATCCATAAATATTTTTGCCAAGGAATACCTCATTAACATAGAAGGTGAGGATTTCCTCTTTTGTATAACGTTGTTCGATTTGCAGCGCCAGCAAGGCTTCCTGAATTTTGCGATCCAGTCGTTTTTCTTGATTTTCCAAGATCGCGGTTCGCGCCAACTGCATGGTGATGGTGGAGCCGCCTTGGGTGGCGCCACCGCTGCGAATATCCGCGAACAAAGCCCCGAACACACGAATGATGTCTACGCCGCCGTGGTCATAGAAGCGGGCGTCTTCGGTAGAAATAATCGCGTTGATTAGATTTTGCGGGATTTCTTCATATTCCACTTCTTCGGAATATTTTCCGTCTTCCAGATCAACCAGCCAGTTTCCTTCTCGATCGTAGACATGGCTGGTGCCGTATGTTTCCAGATCTGTCCATTCCGGCAGGTCATTGAGATTTTTGATGACTTTGTAGCCTAAAAAGGCGGCGGCTGCCAGCACTAATACCAAAAAAACAGTAACAATCCAAAGCGCCACCTTTTTTTTACTGACTTTTTTCTTGGTGTAAGTTACGGTGCCGTCTTCGTTGGTTGTGGCCCTTAATTTTTTGTTTTTCTTCATTGATGTATGATCCTCCTAGCTCATGAGAAAACAACAATGGTTACACTATCACGGAATAAATGCAGAAATACATAATAAGTTGATTATAGCTTATTATATCATAGTTTCCAGATAAAGAGATAGCTTTTTTTGAAAAAAATGAACAGAAGCGTGAAAAAATTTAAAAAAAAGACGGCGAGTTCTTTTATTTCGAAACCCCGTGTTTTTTTTGAAATGAATTTTCGGCGAAAATCGAGTTTAAACAGCGTATACGCCATTTATCGCTTGAAAAAGGAGGTTTTGTTTCAGAAGGATTCCCGTTGCTTTTCACCGAAGAGATTCTCAGGGTTGAGGGATGTGTAAATATGCATTTATGCGCTTATTTGCGCATAATCGGCGAAAAGGACAGAAAAGACGGTTCCGATGAGCGGAATTTCCGCGGTGAGAAGAGGAACTCCATTTGAATTTGTGAGAAAATTAGGAATTTTGGATAAAAAAATGGCTCGTGGAGAAAAAAACAAAAAGAAGAATTCACAAAAATGCGAGATAATTGGTATAATTGCGCATATTTATAAAAAAACAGCCGAAAAACAAGATCGGTTTTTTTTCGGTCGAAAGGAGAGAAAAACCTTGTCTAGCTTGTATTCCTGATGATTTGTCCAATAGTCTCACTGAGTGTGTATGATTCATGAAAATTACAGTTGATTTTTATGGAAAAGTGTTATAATATAATCTATAGAATGTATACATATTTTATTCAATTTCTTTCAAAATTGAATAACAGTAAACCATGTATACGGAATTTAGGAGGGAAAAATTAAATGAACGCTTACATGCAAAGAGTTATTGATCAGGTTAAAGCGCGCAATGCCGGTGAACCTGAATTCATTCAGACTGTTGAAGAAGTTTTTAAATCCATCGAAGTAGTTGTTGAAAATCATCCCGAATATGAACAAATGGGTCTTTTGGAAAGAATGACCGAACCGGAAAGACAGATCATCTTCCGCGTAACTTGGGTTGATGATGCCGGTAAAGTACATGTAAACCGTGGTTTCCGCGTACAGTTCAACAGTGCGATCGGACCTTATAAAGGTGGTCTTCGCTTCCATCCTTCCGTTTACATTGGTATTATGAAATTCTTGGCTTTTGAACAGATCTTTAAAAACAGCCTGACCACTTTGCCCATCGGTGGCGGTAAAGGTG
Source organism: uncultured Peptococcaceae bacterium (assembly GCA_965149945.1). GTDB lineage: Bacteria > Bacillota > Dehalobacteriia > UBA4068 > UBA4997 > JAHZFN01. The sequence continues at coordinate 54,908 of CBCTTQ010000004.1, forward strand.
GTTCTGACTTTGACCCCCGCGGTAAATCCGACGCGGAAATTATGCGTTTCTGCCAAGCTTTCATGACTGAATTGTACAGACATATCGGTCCGGATGTTGACGTTCCTGCCGGTGACATCGGTGTTGGCGGTCGCGAAGTCGGCTATTTGTATGGTCAATATAAGAGAATCAAAGGTTGTTGGGAAAACGGTGTATTGACCGGTAAAGGTTTGTCCTTCGGCGGTTCTTTGATTCGTCCTGAAGCAACTGGTTACGGCGCTGTTTACTACACTGTAGAAATGTTGAAACATTTCAATGAAACCGTTCAGGGTAAAACCGCTATCCTGTCCGGCTTTGGTAATGTTGCCTGGGGCGCTGCCAAAAAACTGACTGAACTGGGCGCCAAAGTACTGACTATCTCCGGTCCTGACGGCTATGTATATGATAAAGACGGTATCTCCACCGATGAAAAAATCGCTTATTTGCTGGAAATGCGCGCTTCCGGTCGTGACAGAGCGCAGGATTATGCTGACAAATTCGGGGCTGAATTCCATCCCGGCGAAAAACCTTGGGGTGTAAAAGCTGATTTGGTTATGCCTTGCGCTACGCAGAACGAAGTTCAGATGGAAGATGCTGAAAAGATCGTTGCCAATGGTACCAAATATTACATCGAAGTAGCTAACATGCCTACCACCAATGAAGCGATCGACTTCTTGCAGAGCAAAGGCCTTGTGGTTTGCCCCGCTAAAGCTGTTAACGCCGGCGGCGTAGCTACCTCCGCTTTGGAAATGGCTCAGAACTCCATGAGAATGAGCTGGAGCGAAGAAGAAGTTGACGAAAAATTGTATGCCATCATGAAAAACATCGTAAAAGCTTCCGAAGCCGCTTGCGAAGAATTCAACTTGGGTTACAACTTGGTTGCTGGCGCGAATATTGCCGGCTTCAAGAAAGTTGCTGACGCGATGATGGCGCAGGGTCTGGTTTAATTCTATTTCCGACTTTTCTTTCTCAATGAATCAAAAGACCTCCGTTCTCGGAGGTCTTTTTTTGTCTGTGGAGCGGACGGCGTTAGTAGTTACGATAAAAAGAACTTGCTTTTTTGTGAACAAAAAACAAGGTTTAGGAGCAGAAAAAAGAGCAGTAGCATAAAAGCTGCGGAGAGAATTGTTATGAGAAAGAAAATAGAAGCAAAGAAAAAATGGTGAATAAGGGAAACGAAAGAAAGCTGAGAATTCGGTCGTTCATATTTCGATTATGACAGACAGGTATTCGTTTCGGAGCAGAGGCTGCTTTTCTCGTATGTCGTAGTCGTGGGAGGCTGTTTGTTTTTTTTGCTTGGGGACCATGGCCAGAAACTCTTGTTCGAAGGATGAAAAGAAAAAATATCGAAACGAGCAGGTCAGAACGAAACGAGCCAATAAGCGGAAAACCACAAAAAGAGCGTAGAACGCTCTTTTTGTGGGTCGCTGATGTTTCTATGTCGATCGAAACACAGGGCTATTTTTCTTGTTGTAAATGCTCTTTGTCGTTGTTGTGCGGACGGGAACGCCCTACTACTGCGGTTTTGTTGGAATTTTCGTTTTGCCGGGATTGGTGAATGGCGGCGGAAACCTCGTTGATCTTTTTCATCAACTCGTTGATTTCCTGTTGAATTGGATCCGGCAGACTGATCTGATCCAAATCCCAGGATTCTTTGGTTTCTTTGGAAGTAACGACGGTTCCCGGAACTCCCACCACGGTGGAGTTGGGCGGGACTTCTTTGACCACAACGGCATTGGAGCCGATGCGGGCATGGTCGCCTACCTTAAAAGGACCCAGAATTTTGGCGCCGCAGCCGATGAGTACGCCGTTGCCGATGGTGGGATGTCGTTTCCCTTGGTCTTTCCCGGTACCGCCCAGCGTGACGCCATGGTAGATGGTGCAGTAATCGCCTACCTCCGCTGTTTCTCCGATAACAATGCCCATGCCGTGGTCGATGAACAGACATTTACCGATTTTAGCGCCGGGATGAATTTCAATTCCTGTTAAAAAACGATTTAACTGGGAAATCAGCCGCGCGATAGATTTTCGATTGTGTTGATAAAACCAGTGCGCCGGTTTGTGCCATTGGATGGCGTGATATCCGGCATATAAGAAAAATACCTGCAAGGGTCCGGTCGCCGCCGGATCTTGCGAGGCGATGAATTTTGCTTCTTCCCAAAAACGCATAGCTGCCTCCGCTTCTTTTGCTGAAAGTTCTTTGCGACGGACAGAGCGGTAAACCCTATCTCTTCCTATCATAGCATTAAAAAGGAGCAACGTCAACCAATGGAGAAAAATCCCTTTCCTGCGAGTCCATTATAAGGGATAAAAATTGCGGAAAACAAAGTAAATCCAAGAAAACAAATGAATTTTTGAAAAAACAATAGAAAACATACTGTTTTTGCCATCTTTTTCCGGTTGCACTTATTGGGCGATATCTTTATGATATAAATATAGGTTAGCACTCGTTCATGGTGAGTGCTAACAAAATTTCGCGAATAATCATGCTCGGCTGTTGCCGGCGCTGTGATGAAGGAGGCTTTATTATGAACATCAGACCGTTAGGTGAAAGAGTAGTCATCAAAATGCAGGAAGCGGAAGACAAAACCCAGTCCGGGATCATTTTGCCCGATACCGCTAAAGAAAAACCTATTGAAGGCGTTGTTGTGGCGGTGGGAATCGGTCGCGTGGACGAAAAAGGAAATCGAATTCCTTTGGAAGTAAAAGTAGGAGACAAAGTGGTTTATTCCAAATTTGCTGGTACTCCGGTTAAACAGGATGGCGAAGAATATCTGATCATCAACGGCGAAAGAGATATTTTGGCGGTAATTGAATAGAATGCAAATGAAAACGGCTTGCTCAAGCCGGAGCCGATACGCGGCATTATTACACAATAAGACGAAAAAAGAAAGAGGTAAAGAGAATGGCTAAAAAGATTTTGTTTAAAGAAGACGCTCGTTACGCTTTGGAAAAAGGGGTTGACGCTTTGGCCGACGCGGTGAAAGTAACCCTTGGTCCCAAAGGCAGAAATGTAATTTTGGAAAGACATTTCGGCGCTCCGTTGATTACTAATGACGGTGTTACCATTGCCAAAGAAATTGAGTTGGAAGATAAAGTAGAAAATATGGGCGCGCAGCTGGTTCGGGAAGTTGCCACCAAAACCAATGACGTAGCGGGTGACGGCACCACTACCGCTTGTGTTTTGGCACAAGCTATTATTAAAGAAGGTTTGAAAAATGTGACCGCCGGCGCGAACCCGATTATTCTGAAACGCGGTATTGACAAAGCGGTTATCACTGCCGTCAAAGATTTGAAAGCCAAAGCGCTGCAGGTAGAAACCCAGGAAGCCATCGCTCAGATTGCGGCTGTTTCCGCTAACGATCAAGAAATCGGCGAATTGATTGCCGACGCCATGGAAAAAGTTTCCAAAGACGGCGTTATCTCTGTAGAAGAAAGCCAGAGTTTTGAAACTACCTGCGAGGTTGTGGAAGGAATGCAGTTCGACCGCGGGTATGTATCTCCTTATATGGTCAGTGATACAGAAAAAATGGAAGCGGTTTTGGACGAACCTTATATTTTGATGGTAGATAAAAAACTCTCCAGTATTCAGGAATTGCTGCCTGCTTTGGAAATGATTATGAAAGTCGGCAAACCGTTGCTGATTATCGCGGAAGACATCGAAGGCGAAGCCGCTACCACATTGGTTGTCAACAAGTTGCGCGGTACCTTTAATGTGGTTGCTGTCAAAGCTCCCGGATTCGGCGAAAGAAGAAAAGATCAGTTGCAGGATATCGCTATTTTGACCGGTGGTACCGTAATCTCCGAAGATATGGGTCTGAAATTGGATCAAATCGAAGAAAGCATGTTTGGTTCCGCTCGTCAGGTGAAAATCACCAAAGATTCTACCACGATCATTGATGGAGCAGGCAACAGCGAAGATATCCAAAATCGGATTTCTTTCATTCGTCAGCAATCGATTGACACATCTTCCGATTTTGATCGGGAAAAACTTCAGGAAAGATTGGCAAAACTGGCCGGCGGCGTTGCCGTGATCAAAGTGGGCGCTGCTACTGAAACAGAACTGAAAGAAAAGAAACTGCGTATTGAAGACGCGTTGAACGCGACCCGCGCGGCGGTGGAAGAAGGCTATGTGGCTGGCGGCGGCACCGCCCTCATCAAAACATTGAAAGGTTTGGCGGATATTCAGTGCGAAGATGCCGATGAACAAACCGGTGTTAACATTATTCGCAAGGCTTTGGAAGCTCCTGTAAAACAGATTGCCTATAATGCCGGTGTGGAAGGCGCCGTTGTGGTGGAACATGTGAAAGAAACCGATGCCAATGTTGGTTTCAATGCCGCCAAAGGCGTGTATGAAGATATGATTGCCGCAGGTATCATCGATCCTGTGAAAGTAACTCGCTCCGCTTTACAGCACGCGGCGTCCGTAGCGTCTATGATGTTGACCACCGAAGCGTTGGTATCCAATATTCCGGAAAAGAATCCCGCTCCCGCGGCACCGCAAGGTGGCATGCCTCCGATGATGTAATGAGAAAAGAAATTTTCATCCTCAACAGTTTGTATGATAAACTTCAAAAAAGAAGCGGCAAAAGCCGCTTCTTTTGTATTCTTGACAAAAAGCTTTGGGATAGGTATACTGTAATTGAACTATGATTGAACTTTGTTCATTATGGGAGGACGATAATCACGCTTTCCGAAAGGAGGAACCTGTTTTGAAACAACAGCGAATCAGCGGAGAACAGATTCTGTCCGCGGCTAAAAAAATTGCCCGCGAAGAAGGACTGCAACAGGTCAATATTCGCAATGTGGCGAGGGAATCGGGGATTTCCGTCGGTTCTGTTTATAACTATTACGAAACCAAGTGGGAGTTGGTTTTTGATGTGGTGCAGGACTATTGGCAAAGCGTCTTGAAAGAGGTGAGCCTTTCCGGATTGCCGCGAGAAAATTTTTGTACTTTTTTCGCGGCGTTTTATCACTTGCTCTGGGAAAATTTTTTGGAGTTTATCACCGGTTGGGTATCGGTAATGTCTTCGTTCCATGAGGAAGAAAAGCATCTGGGACGTCAAAAAGAAGCGGAAATTTTTGACGAGGTGAAAGCATTGCTTACGCAAGTGCTGGCAGAGGATAAAAACATCGATCCCCGCCTTTGGGAAGAAACATTCAGGCTGGAGGAAATGGTGGAATTTATTTTGTCTAATTTGCTCAATTTGTTGAAACAGCGGCAGCGGGACTGTGATTTTTTTGTACAAGTGCTGAGGCGTTTGTTATATGATTCAGTGCCGAGAACCGCCGAAAAGAGAGGATTGGTTGATGAGGCGTGAGAAAAGCGGCGGGGTTTTTTGGCAACTGCCGCCCGGTTATGAAGAAATTGACGGTTGGGATTTGCTGCGTAATCGAAAACAGTTTTTGGCGGTGAACGGGCTGTCTCTGCTGATTGTGGTGATTATGGTGATTTGGGGTCTTTTTTTACACCCTGTCCATTTTTCCTTCGCTGATGGAGCTTGGCTGCGTTTTTTTTGTAAGGCAGCAGTGTTTTTGATTGCGGCGGTAGTTTATATGGCGCTGCACGAAGGGGTGCACGGGATTTTGATTCGCCTGTTCAGCGGTCGCCCCGCGCGTTACGGCGTAGGGTTTGGCTATGCCTACGCCGCCAGCGACGCCTATTTTGACCGCGTCCGCTATTTGATCATTGCCTTGGCGCCGGTGATCATTTGGGGTGTGGTTTTGTGTCTGTTGCTTAGGGCGTTCCCGGCTTGGTTTTGGGTACTTTACGGTGTGCAAATTTTGAATCTTTCCGGGGCATCGGGAGATTATTTTGTGGCTGTTTCCATGCTTCGTTTGCCTGCCGGCAGTTTGGTACGGGACAGCGGAACAAAGATGCGGATTTACGTCCCTGCGGCGGAGCGGCAAACGAAGGAAAAAAGCGGGAATTTTGGGGAATAATTTGGCGGTGTCTCTTGACAAATTGCCTGATTCGGCATATCATAGAAGTATTGCTGAAAGTTTTCGCTTTTGGTGGTGATGCTTTTGGTGGTGATACTATATTAGGAGGAAGAACTCATGGATTTACTGAATTTTGTAAGACAAACTGACCCTGCTGTAGCTGACGCGTTGGATAAAGAGTTATCCCGCCAAAGAAATAAAATTGAGCTGATCGCCTCTGAAAACTTCGCTTCATTATCCGTTATGCAGGCCCAGGGGTCTGTAGGAACAAATAAATACGCCGAAGGATATCCGGGCAAACGGTATTACGGTGGCTGTGAATATGTCGATATCATTGAAGATTTGGCCAGAGATCGCGCCAAAGAACTGTTTGGCTGCAAATATGCCAATGTGCAGCCCCACAGCGGCGCCCAGGCAAACACTGCCGTTTATTTTGCGCTGCTGAACCCCGGTGATAAAGTACTGGGTATGAATTTGGCTCATGGCGGTCATTTGACACACGGCTCCCCGGTGAACCTGTCCGGAACGTACTTTAACTTCGCGGCCTATGGAGTAGAAAAAGATACAGAAGTCATCGATTATGACCATGTGCGGGAAATCGCCAAAACCGAACAGCCTAAACTGGTGGTTGCCGGCGCTTCCGCTTATCCCAGAATCATCGATTTTGCTAAATTGGCAGATATCGCCCATGAAGTGGGGGCTTTGTTAATGGTGGATATGGCGCATATCGCGGGTCTGGTAGCGGCAGGTCTGCATCCCACGCCCATCGGTCACGCGGACATCGTGACGACTACTACTCACAAAACATTGCGCGGTCCTCGCGGAGGTATGATTTTGACCAATGATGAAGATCTCTTCAAAAAAATCAACAAAGCAGTATTCCCCGGCACCCAGGGTGGTCCTTTGATGCATGTTATCGCCGCCAAAGCGGTGGCTTTGGGCGAAGCTTTGGATCCTTCTTTCAAAGTATATCAGCAGAATGTTTTGAAAAATGCCAAGGCCATGGCGGAACGTTTGCTGGAACATGGATTCCATCTGGTATCCGGCGGTACCGATAACCATTTGATTTTGGTAAATCTGATCAGCAAAGGTTTGACCGGCAAAGTGGCGGAAGCCCGTCTGGATTCTGTGGGCATCACCTGCAACAAAAACGGTGTTCCCTTTGACCCGGAAAAACCCTTCGTTACCAGCGGTCTGCGTTTGGGCAGCCCGGCTGCTACTACCCGTGGTTTTGATGAAGAAGCTATGCGGAAAGTTGCCGACGCCATCGATTTGACTTTGTCTTATGGTGAAGACGAAGCCAAAATGGCAGAAGCCGCCGACATTGTGAAAGAACTGACTGCGGCTTATCCCTTATATCCTGAATTGACCAAATAAGGGCGTGTCATAGCAAAAAAGAAAGGGAGGAGTTTTATGCGTCAGTCCTGGACAGAATATTTCATGAGTCTGGCTTATCAGGTGGCGACTCGTTCTACTTGCGTACGACGCCATGTGGGCGCTGTGGCTGTCGGTTCCGGTCACCGAATCATCGGTACAGGGTATAACGGCGCGTTGCCCGGTACGCCGCACTGTGATGAAATCGGCGGTTGTCTCCGCAACAAATTGGGTGTTCCGTCCGGCGAACGACAGGAAATCTGTCGGGCGCAGCATGCGGAAGCCAACATTTGCAACACTGCCGCGAAATTCGGCATCTGCCTGGATGGAGCAACCATCTATGTGACCCACCAACCTTGTGTCACCTGTGTCAAAGCCATGGTCACCTGTGGCATCAAAACGGTGATTTTTGATGATGAATATCCCGATGATTTGGCTTGTCAGTTGGCAAGAGAAGCCGGTATGGAATTGATCAGTTATGAAAAGCAGCTGGCACGGGAAGCAAAAAAACGCGAAGCGTCTCGTTATTTGGCCACTAATATGAATCGGGATGAGTATCGAGATGATGATATGGGGTATTCCGAACGCTAAACGGATGGTCATAACAATGAAATAAAACAATGAAATAAAAAAAACTTTCTCTGTTTTTGCAGAGAAAGTTTTTTTTATCCGGTAGCAGAAATCTCTTTATCAAGATCGGCTGCCCCAAAGAAGCGATATTATTTTACGGAAGGGTGGTATTCCTTGTCAAAAAGCGCTTACTAAATGAATAAAGATTGCTGAGAAATTTCTGTTTGAAAAGGATACCTTGAAAAATCGACAGAGATAGGCGGAGCATTTCAACAAAAGAAATCTTTGAAATTTCGCGAGGCAATTTCTGAAATCTATGGAGTTTGTTAATAGGAAGCGATGGGCAAAAGGGTTACGCAAGCTTTTGAGTAAAATAAAATCGTGTGCAAAATGCTGATGGTGATTGAGGAAAATCGGCTCATCGACAAGCCTTTTCCCAAAAGCAAAATTCTTCCCCCGAAATGGGATTTTTGAATTTCTCCCTGAAGAATTGCTTTTACGATGAGATTGCGGGAAATCCTCAGCGATCGGGTTTCGTTGTCGGCGTTTTGGGATTTTCTGTTTCTTTGTTGTCGGACAGCAGCGATGTGGATGTTGCTGTTTCGCTTTCCGTTTGAGTAAGGGCCGCGTCTTCTTTGGCGGTAGATTTTTTGGTGGCTTGCGTTGTTTTTTTCTCCGCGGGTCCCCAGAAGGAATGATAGTCAGCGCTTGACTGCTGTTCGCCAGCGCTTTGCTTTTTTTTGGAATCGGCGGCTTGTTTGGCTTTTGCCACTTTGGTCATTTGTTCTTGGAAATGCTTTTCTCGGATCATCTGTTCTTGCAGCATTTGTTTTCGTAGATAGCGTTCTTGGATCATTTGCACTTTCATCTGTTCATGTTTTTGGATTTTATCTTGGTACATGCGGTCATCGGCTGCTTTATAAATTTGCCGCAGTTTCTCTTGGTCGTTGACATCGCTTTGATCCATACAAATACCGCGGGCGATAGAAAGAGGATGGATTTGTCGTAGATTGTGGGCGGCAATGCATTCGTCCAGACGGTGCATTCCTTCTTCCATATTATAGGAGGAATTGACAGTTAAAACAGCAAACTCATCCCCTCCGGTGCGGAAGCAACGAGCCTCTTTGTCAAAGACTTTCTCGATACAGTGGGCGGTATCTTTCAGCATTTGGTCGCCGGCGGCGTTGCCGTAGCGGTCGTTGATTTCTTTCAGATTATTTAAGTCGATAACCATGAGACCGATGGTTACGGAGCCTTGGTATTCTTTGTCCAAATGGTAGTAGAAATCTTCAAAAGCCAAACGGCTGCTCATCCTTGTTTGATAATCGATCAAAGCGTGTTGGCGCAGAATCTCGTCTTTGGTCTCTTCTCGGATGGAGCTGTCTGCCCAACAGAGGGTGTAGCAGAACAACCCCGCGAAAAGAAGAACCATTCCCGCGGTCAGGAGCAGATTATGTTCCGGTGAGGCGAGGAATTCCAGCAAAAAGCAGCAGCCTAACAGCAGATTGCTGATGCCCGGGAAACGGAAAAGTCGCGGTTCCTCTTTGCGGTTTTGATAGAAGAGGTAGAAGAAGAACAGAAGGCAGAGACTGTTTACCAGCCTTGTCAACCATTCCATTTCACTGAAGTGATAGGCTGCTGTCAAATGAAGGATGTTTTGCGCCAGAAAAGTCGCTGTTAACAGCAAAGCGGGCAACAGGAGTTTTTCCTGTTTTTGCGGCAGCAAACGGGTGAGCAGCAAAAGATAAGGGAACAGCAGGATTTGCTGAAGTTGTTGGGCGATCAGATCCGTTGCCGATCCGCTGAAAAAATCGGCGCTTAAAAGCAACAGTACCAAAGCAAACAGCCAGAAAAGCAAGAAGCAGAGGACAGTTTCTTTCTGCCGCCGCCAGGCGCTGTGAGGCAGCCAGCGGATAGCGGCTGTTTCTATACCCAGCACGAGAACGAGCATCAAGCCCAGTGCGGCGAATAATTGTGTCGCGCCGAATTCTGTCATGGTGGGAGGCTGCAACAAATCCATGAAGCAGTAATAGACGCTGCTGATGACTGCAATAGCGGTGCAGAAAAGAAAGGCGATGAGCAGAATTTTTTGCTCTTGAATGGTCATTTGTTTCATTACAACACCTCATCGAATCAGTTTTGAGTTTTTATTCAAAAAAATCTTTATATTTACCTTATTCTATCATATCATTTTTTTTCTGAACAGACAATCTTTTTTCGACAAAAAAACATCCTTTCTCTGGTCATTGTCAATTTGAGGAAAGTGTGATACAATTAGTATCAAAATAAGTGCTTTTTGGGGCGTACTGAATAAATAAAATGAGAAAAGCGGCAGGGTGATCAATATGATGAAAACTTTGATGAAACGAGAAAATGAAGCGATTCGCGGTGAAATTGCCGTGGCGATTGAAAGCGTCATGCGTAAAGGGGATTACCATAATGAGGATCGCGTATTGGCTTTTGAAGCGGAATTGGCGCGAGCCTTCGATATCAAAAATGCCGTTACTTGTCATTCGTCGGCGGCGGCTATGCAGATGTTGCTGATGGCTTACGGTGTTGGTCGCGGTGATGCGGTATTCATGAGTGATTGGGGTGGTTTGGCTGTGGCGGAAGCTACCAAGATTTTAGGCGCGACACCGGTTTTCGTAGATGTCGATCCCACCAGCGGTTGCTTTGATCTCCATCACCTGGAAGCCCAAATTCAGATAGTCATGACGGATACCAAGTTGCAGCCGAAAGTGGTGGTGACGGCAGACAGTTTCGGCCGTCCGGAGCAGTATTTGGCGGTCAATGAGATTATTCGTACCTATGGGTTGATTTTGATAGAGGATGCTACCAAAAGTCTGGGAGGCTCTTATAAAGGATTGCAGTGCGGCTGTTTCGGTCATGCCGCTATTACTTCTTTTGATTTCGGCAGCCCTCTTTCCGGGATTGGCAGCGGCGCCGCTGTTTTGACGGATTTCAAAGACGTTGCGGGGCTGGTTTGCGCTGAGCGACGTCACGGGTTGGTGGCGGAGAAGCCGGAATTATTGGGGATGGAGTCCCGTCTCGATGTATTGCAGGCGGAAGCTTTGCGGGTAAAACTACGACATTTCCCCACCGCGTTGCAAAAATCTGCTGAGATCGCAAAAGAGTACGATCGGGCTTTCATGGGGAAAGTACAGTTTCTTCAAAGCGAAGAAGGCAGTATCCCTTCCTGGCATGAATATGTTTTTTTGGCGGAAGATGCCGCCCAAAGCCGCCAAATCAAAGAGGCATTGACTGAAAAGAATTGGAAAGCCAGCCCATTGCCTTTGTTAATGCTGCACACAGTGCCCTTTTTCGCTGATCGAAAATATCAAAATGCGCCGGAAGATTTCAGCGGCGCGCGGGAACTGGCGGAAAAAATCGTACGTTTGCCCATCTCGCCGTATCTGACAGACATTGAACAGGAAGAAATTATTGAAACGGTGTTGTCCTGTACAGGAGATCGATAAAATTTTTTTCTGAGAGAAAGCAGAAAATCTAAAAAATATGGGGAAAATGGGTTGACATGAGCGGAGGATATGTTATAATGAACATATGTTAAAAACATATGTTCATTATAAGTCGAAGAAAGATAGGTGAACCGATGCCCAGACCGCGAAAGTGCCGGAGAATATGTAATTTGCCTATGTGCTGTCACTTTCATGCCGAAGAATCCGGCAGTCAGGGTCGGACCATTGAGGTAACATTAGAAGAATTTGAGACGATTCGTCTCATTGATTACAGTGGCATGACACAGGAAGAATGCGCCGCGCAGATGTTGGTTGCGAGAACCACCGTGCAGCGGATCTACAATTCCGCCCGCAAGAAACTCGCTGAGTTTTTGATTGGAGGCGGGAGTTTGACCATTTCCGGCGGCGATTACACTATTTGCGGCAATCCTATCTGTGGAGGAACACGCCACTGTTGCAATTGCCCGGGGCGAAATGACGCAGGAGAATGTGACCCGGAAAGCTGTCCTATCGGTAGTCCCGTCTTTCAGACCGCGCAAAGGAGTGCTGAAAATGAAAATGAAAATTGCAGTAACTTATGACCAAAACGGAAATGTTTTCCAGCATTTCGGTCATACAGAACAATTTAAAGTGTATACCGTGGATACCGATGAAGCCAAGATTCTTTCTTCGGAACTCTTGTCCGCCGGCGGCAGTGGACATTGCGCGCTGGGTGGTTTCCTGAATGAACAGGGGGTGGATGTTCTGATTTGCGGCGGTATCGGCGGCGGCGCCAGAAACAAACTGGCGGAAGCGGACATTGCCCTTTATCCCGGTGTGACAGGTAAAGCCGATACGGTAGTACAGGATTTGCTGAACAAAACATAGGCTTTTGATCCCGATACAGTTTGTGACCATCATTCTCATAACGGCGATGAATGTCCCGGTCATGATGAAAATTGCGGACATGATTGTCATCATTAAGACACTTTCTCCTTTTCGGAATCTCTTTAATATAAGTCGGAAGGTACGGCATTTGCCGTACCTTTCGACTTTTTGGTTGTCGGGAGGAATTTGTCAGTGTTGTGAGAATCATGATTTCTTTTTGAGTTTTCTCGGAGCGGGCTACTTTTTCTGTTTATTTATGTTATAATAAAAAAATAAAACAGGGGAGCGAAGAGAAAGGGAGCGGTTGTGTTGATAACAAAATTGAAGAACAGCTATCATACTTATGCTCTGATTACTATTTTGTTTTGGTCTCTGACATACGCGCTGACCAAAATTTGTATGACCTATTTTACCAGTCAGGCATTAGCGTTTTTGCGTTATTTTATCGCTTTTTTGACGATGCTGATTTTTATTGCTTTTTATCGGCTGAAACTGCCTCGCAAGCGAGATTGGATTTGGTTTTTTTTGTCCGGATTTTTCGGTTTTGCCTTTTATACGATCGTATTCAACAAAGGGACTGCTTTGGTGACCTCTGCCACCAGCAGTTTGGTAATTGCCTCCATTCCCATCATCACGGCGCTGCTGGCGTCTGTGACCTATAAAGAGAAGTTGAAAGGTTATCAATGGGTGGCGACTTTGGTGGAATTTGCCGGCATTGCCGTGGTGACCTTATGGCATGGCGTTTTTTCAATCAATATAGGAATTCTTTTGCTTTTGGTCGCGGCTCTTTCTTTCAGTGTGTATAACCTTTGTCAAAGACGTTTGCTGCGGATTTATCCGGCTTTGCAATGTTCGGTATACAGTATGATTGCGGCCATGATTTTGCTGACGCCCGGATCGGTGCAGACAGTGCGGCAGCTGCCCGGCGTCGGCGCGGAAGTGTTGGTTTCCGTTTTGATTATGGCGGTGTTTTGCAGCGCGCTGGCATATAATACATGGGTGAAGGCATTGAGCTTAGCAAAAAAAACGTCCTATGTGACTAATTATATGTTTTTGTCGCCGGTTTTGGCGACATTGTGGGGTTTTTTGTTGTTGCGGGAGGTTCCTGATCTGGGAACGTTGATCGGCGGCGCCATGATTTTGTGCGGGTTGATTATCTTTAATCAGGAATCTTTTCGGGAGGCGCTGCACCGCGCCTGAAGCAGACGGAAAGGAAGGAAATTCGCCAGATTCTCCTTGACAAAAGCGACGTTTTATTTTATTATTAATATTGTCGTGTGGAAACACTGTGCTGACGATTGGGTCCCGCGCAGCGAGAGACTGTGAACCGTGTCAGGTTCGGAAGAAAGCAGCACTAAGCAGTTTGTCTCGGGTGCCGCGGGGGCGCCTGGTTCGAGCAGTGTTTCCGCCGGCATTTTTTTTGCCTTTTTTCATAAAATAAAATCAGAACACTGAGAAAATTTGCGATGGCAGAAAGGCAGGAAAAAATGAAACAAAAGACGGATTTCTTTCGGGAACTTTTTCGAGAATATGATATTCGAGGGCGGGTACGCCCCGGGGAGATGGATCGAACCGCCGTTTTGCGAATCGCGCGAGGGTTTTCGCGATATTTGCGGCGGCGGGGAGTACAAAAAGTGGTAGTGGGTTATGATAATCGCAGGGAATCTCCTTTCTTTGCGCGTTTGGCAGCCGAGACTTTAGCGGAACAAGGGTTTCTGGTTTATCAAATCGGACTTTGTATTACACCGGCGGCTTATTTTGCTCAATATTATTACGAAGCGCCCGGGGTGATGATGATTACCGCCAGCCACAATCCAAAGGGGTGGTGCGGCTGTAAGTTGGGGGACGGTTTTGCGAAAACGTTGGGTCCGTCGGAAATTCAGGAACTGTATGAAGATTGCCGCGGGGAGACTGCGGCGCCGCCGCGGGCTGGAGGCGCTCTTTATCATGTTTCGATTCGAGAAGCTTATTTGCGGGATTTGGTGGAGCAGGCGGCGGCGCCAGCCAATTCTCTGCGGGTGGTGGTGGACGCCGGTAACGGGGCCGCCGGAATTTACGCTTGGGAGCTGTTTCAACGGTTGGGTTATCTCACATTTCCTTTGCATTGCGAGCCAGATCCCGATTATCCGCACTATTTCCCTAATCCTTCGGAAAAAACAGCGAGAGAGGCTCTAAAACAGGCTGTGACCACGGTCGGCATTGACGGGGATATCGGCTTGGCTTTCGACGGAGACGGCGATCGACTGGGTGTTGTGGACGGACGGGGGCAGGATGTTTGGGCGGATCGAGTCTTGATGATTTTGGTTCGGGATTATTTGAAAAAATACCCGGGCAGTTCGGTGGTATTTGATGTGAAATGCAGCCGCGCCTTACCAGAGACTATTGCCGCCGCCGGCGGTAACGCGATCATGTGGAAAACAGGACACTCCTATATAAAAGCGAAAATGAAAGAAACGGAAGCTGTTTTGGGCGGCGAGCGCAGCGGTCATATTTTTTTTAATGATCGTGGTCGCGGTTATGATGACGCTCTTTTGGCGGGAGCGTCTTTACTGCGGGTATTGGCGGAAAAAGGGCAGAGTCTCGAAACGATGCTGGATGCTTTTCCGTCTTATGAAACTTCTTCTGAAATCCGTATTGCCAGTACCGATGAAAAAAAATACCTGCAAATTCAACAACTACAACAATATTTTGTACGCGCTTACGGAGAGGGGCGCGTTTGCCGCGTCAACGGGGCGCGGGTGGATTTCCCTCAGTACGGCGGTTGGGCATTGGTGCGGGCGTCTTCCAATTTGCCGGAGTTGGTGGTGGTGGCGGAAGCTTCTGACCGAGAAAATTTGCAAAATTTGAAGGCAGAGTTTCAGCGGGATTTGGTGAAAAACGGGATTACCGAGCCATGGCAGAATCAATAAAAGATCCGGAGAAAGAAGGCGTTTTTCAGATTAAAGGCAGGAAAACGGCTGGAATTTCCACTCTGAGTATGGTATGATGAAACATAGGAAAAAGAAAATCAGGAGGTGCGCAATGTTCGGTTTGATCAGAGTGGCGGCGGCCAGTCCCCGGTTGGCGGTGGCGGATTGTCAATATAATAAAGAAGCGATTCTGCGTTTGGTGGAAGAAGCGGAAGAAGAGGATGTGCGAATTTTAACTTTTCCGGAGCTGTGTTTAACCGGAAGTTCCTGCGGCGATTTGTTCTATCAAGAAACTTTACGGCGAGCGGCAAAGAAGGCTTTGCTGGAAATCGCCGCCGTGACAGCGGAAAAGAATCTTTTGCTGGTGTTGGGGCTGCCCTTAGCTGTGAAAAATAAAATTTACAATGTGGCGGCAGTGGTGACAGGCGGTCGTGTGTTGGGTTTTGTGCCCCGATCGCAGGCAGTGGGACAGCGGCAGCTGGCATTGTTCCCCAAAGAAGAAATTTGGCAGATTCCTTTTGGCGGTAATTTGGTTACGCTGGGCAGGCGGCAGTTATTTACGGCGGAAGGGTTCCCGGAATTGAAAATTGCCCTGGAAGTAGGGGCGGATGCTTGGGCTGCGGTACCGCCCTGTACCGAAGCGGCGGCAGCCGGCGCCACCTTGATTTTGCATCCGGCGGCGGAAGGAGAAACAGTGGTTTCTGCCCAAAGGCGGAGGAAACGCTTGGCTGTGCAAAGCGGGACTTTGGCGGTGGGTTGGATTTATGCCGGCGCCGGCATTGGAGAATCCACTCAGGATATGGTTTGCTCCGGCGCGACTTTGATTTTTGAAAACGGTGATTTGTTGGCGAAAGGACAGCGCTTTTCCGCGGAAGGCGCGTTGACCATTGCTGATTTGGATGTGGATTTGTTGGCGGCGGAACGGCGGAGAAGAAGTGATTTTTCCGTGGACGCCGATAGTTGGCAGGAACACGAATTTACTATGGAAATCCGGAGTTCGGGGGATTTGCGGCGGGAAGTCGCTCGAGCGCCCTTTGCTCCGGAAACGGGAGAGGCGCTGGCGGAACGTTGCGCGGAAATATTTTCGATTCAAACGACGGCGGTGGCACGGCGTCTGGCGCATACCCATGCACGGCGAGCGGTGGTGGGAATCAGCGGCGGATTGGACTCGACTTTGGCGCTGTTGGTTTTGGTTCGTGCCTTTGACCGTCTGGGACGCGACCGCAAGGAGATTATGGGAGTGACGATGCCCGGCTTCGGTACGACGGATCGCACTTATCAGAATGCGCTGGCATTGATGGACGGGCTCGGCATCACCAGAGAGGAAATTTCCATTGTGCCTTCTTTGCTGCAGCATTTAGCGGATATCCATCACGATTCGAAAAATCACAATGTGACTTATGAAAACGCCCAGGCACGGGAACGGACGCAGATTTTAATGGATTTGGCCAATGATAATAACGGATTGGTAATCGGTACCGGAGATCTTTCAGAACTGGCATTAGGGTGGGCTACCTATAACGGGGATCATATGTCCATGTACGGGGTGAATGCCGGTGTGCCTAAGACTGTGGTGCGTATGGTGGTGGATTGGATCAGCCGCCGGGGCGGATTGGGCGACGGTGTAAACGAAATCCTGCGGGATGTGCTGGATACGCCCATCAGCCCTGAACTTTTGCCCCCTGACGAGGCGGGAGATATTCGCCAAAAAACTGAAGACATTGTAGGTCCTTATGAATTGCATGATTTCTTTTTATATTATGTGGTGCGCTGCGGATTCACACCGGAAAAGATTTTTCTTTACGCCAAACAGGCTTGGGGGGAAGTGTATGATGATCGCACCTTGTTGAAGTGGCTGCGAAATTTTTATCATCGCTTTTTCCAGCAGCAGTTTAAACGTTCTTGTATGCCTGATGGTCCGTTGGTCGGTTCTGTGACACTGTCACCGCGAGGCGGTTGGCAGATGCCCAGTGATGCTTGTTCGACTCTTTGGCTGGAGCAAATAGAAGAGTTGATGAAAGAAACGGTGGGCGAAGTCACTTCGGTATAAGTGATTTTGGTATGATAACAATGATAAGAAAATTTGTGTCATGAAAGAAAAGGCAGCGAATATTCTTCGCTGCCTTTTTATGGTCAGAAAGGAAAGAAAGCGTCTCCACAATGCGGAAAGCGTCGAGGAATTTTTTGTTAGCTGCAAATAGGACAGAAGAGATGGTTGGGTTTGCTAAACAGAGGTTTTGTATGGCGGGCGGGAAGTCTTCTGTACAGAAAATCGATAAAAGGAGGAATTTTCTCAGGAATGCGGATCAGCGCCGTCTCTGAAGAGAAAGATTTTCTTTGAACGGGAGACGGATGCCGCGTTTTTAGCGGTATCTAAACTTTGGGACAGGTATTCGACAGAGCTTCCGCAAGCAGGCGTCGGCAAGTTTTCAGGCAAAAAGCCCGGCAAAGGTAAGGAAAATTTGTTTTCAAACGCAACAAGAGCCGTCAAAAAGACGGCTCTTGTTGCTGTGATAGTGTATAGTTGTGTGAGCTTTTCGATAGTTAAGACTGTTTTTCTGTTTCTGCCGCGGCTTCGGTGTGAGCATCTTCTTGAGACGTCTTGTCTTCGGAAGTTACCGCTTCTTTCCGCGTGGAAGTCGCTGACGAATCTGCTTCTGCTGTCGGGGACTCTTCTTCGGTTTGGGAACAACGGGGTTCCTCGATGTTCCCGTCGGCAATGGCTTTGCGATTGCCGAGGATGAAGGCAATGCCCTGGACGATGAAATAGAAAAACAGGATTAAAAAGGCGGAATCATAATTGCCGAATCCGATCGTCAGTCCGAAAATCCAAATGGCTGCGGCCAACGCCAGAAACAAGGCGCTGAACCGATAGCGTTTTTTGATTACCGCCATGGTAAAAGGCTTACGTTTTCTTTTGGGATTGGTCTCCGTCAAAGTTTTGTAAGCGATTTTTGATAAGAATCCGGTCGCGAGCCACAAGATAAAAAGAACTAAACAGGGACCCGCGATCCATGGATGATATACGTACGATTTTATTATATAATAAAACAGCAGGATAAAGCAAGGGGCTACGAGAAAAAAGATTAAAAATCCCCAAAAAATTTTTTTTCCGGTAGGGCTCAGTTTGTATAAGCGGGGCATTGACTGAAAACCAAAGAAAAAACTGGATAAAATCAGAATTATAACCGCTAATACAATGGTGATCAAAACAATTCCCTCCAAAACACGATCCGATTTCCCTTAAATCCTTTGTAAGTTTATTAATTCGATAAAATTCGTTAAAATCCTGCAAAACTAGGAATTTTCTTCCGGGGGTTCCCGATATTGCATCAATGCTTCCCGTTGTTCCAGCAAAAACTCAGCAAAGGCATTGACGCCGGGAACGGGATAGGGGGTTTTCCATTTGGCGATGAAAAATTCACGAGGAATGCTCATGCCGGGAATATGGATTTCTCTCAGTTTCCCTAATTTAATAAGAGGATCTGCCGCCCAGCGGCTGACAAAAGCAAAACCCATTCCCGCCGATACGGCGTTCAGAAGCCCTTGCGTTGTGGTAATGGAGACGTATTTGGGAAAAGAGGCAATGCTGAGATCCCGCTGCTTCAGTGCTTGATCGATGGAAATTCTGGTGCCGCTTTGGACGCCGCGTCCGACCATGACAAAATCCGTCAGTTGCTCCAGTTGCGCTGTTTGGGGAATGCTTTGGTTTTGGCTGGAGGTGACAGCGATAATCTCATCCTGCAGCCAGGGTGTATACGAGATTTCCGGGAGATTCTTTTTCGTACCCACAATGCCGATATCAATTTGAGCGGCAGCCAGCTGATCCAGTATGTTTACGGAATCATTGACCTCCATGCGGATTTCCAATTTGTCATGGGCATTGCTGAATTGATACAGCAAATGGGGCAAAATGTATTCACCGGGAATGCTGCTGGCGCCGATGACTAAATGCCCCTTGTTCATTTCTTTATAATTTTCAATGGTGTTCAGTACATGATTATAGACACCCAACATCTCTTTAGCGGCGCGATAGACAATTTCCCCGGCTTCCGAAAGTTCCAAACTGCGGTCCTTTTTTTTGAACAGGGATACTTCCAGATCTTCTTCCAGTTTTTTGATTTGCCAGGAAATGGCAGGCTGCGTCATGAAAAGACTTTCCGCCGCGGCGGTGAAACTTCCTTTTTCCACGATGTTGGCAAAAATGTTCAATTGTTTTAGATTGGTCATATGGTTTCACTCCGTTAAATCGTTCCTGAGTGGAAGAGAACATTACATAATGTAAAGTCCTTCGATTTCCAGATTGTCCTTTTTGATTTGTTCCCGAATGCGTGTTTCATCCTCCACCTGTCCTTGCCAGGCAATGCCGCAGCTGGAAGATAAACTGCGGGGAACGGGAATAAGGCGGCCCGGAATGGCCGCCTTTTGAAAATGATCGTTTAGGTTCATGGTATCATAAGTGGTGGGGAAGGTGATGACAACGGATGGCTTACGCTTCCCCTCTTTCTTTTTAAATAAATGTATTGGCATCAATAACCCACATCCCGATTCTGCTATTGAATATGAATGAGATAATCTCCTTCTGCGTTCTGTGTTACGGAGACGGTTTTTTTATGGCTTTTGGCTTGACGGCTGACATTTTCTTTGGCGGCGCCGTTATCCACCATGACCAATAATTCTTGTTCTCCGGCATCTAAAGCCGCTTTGGTCAGCATGACCGGTTCCGGACAAGACAGTCCGCGTGCGTCAATTTCTTTCATAGAGATCCCTCTTTTCCAGTATAACATGATTGATAAAGAAAATAAATTGGTAAATTAAAAAATTTTATGAAAATGGTTTTGTTCACGAAACTGTTTTCCGGCGTGAATACGCAAAACCAATGACCAGCAAAACGATAATCCCGATGATCAACGCGACGGCGCCGGCAGTGGTGATGCCGCCCTGTACAAAAACACCGGCTTCATCCACACTGTAAGCGGATGCTGCCCAGCCGAAACGATGACAGCAAGCGGCGCCGGCAGCCAGACCCAGGAAGGTGATACCCGCGTCCAGATTGCCTTGACCTGCCATGATCATTTGTCTGAGGGGACAGCCGGAGGCTAATACCACTGCCAGCCCTACCGCGTACATGCCCAGCAAGTTCCAGATATGAACAGAGTGCGCAATGGGTTGATCCAAGAAACCGACATGGAAATTGTTTGTGGCGATGTTATAAATCAGCATTACCAGGAACAAACCGCCCACGATAGAGAACAGGTGCCAATCCTTTAAGAGGATGACGTCCCGGAATGCGCCGCCGAAACAAAGACGGCTTCTCTGTGCCAACATCCCAAAGATCAAACCGATGATCAAAGATACCAAAATCGGCGCGTGCATGGAGGCGGGGCCTTCCGTGCTGGCAAAGCCGATGCCCAAAAACGCCAATATCATCAAGATGACGGCGATAGCGGGGAAAGTCAGGCCGGCGCCTTTGGCGACGGTTTTGGCTTTGCCCAGGGAAAAGCCTTTCCGCAGAAACAGGCAGCCGGTGCCTACGCCCAGCAGGAATCCGACCAGTCCTACCAAAGCATTCAAATCGCCGGCGGACAGACGAATCACCATGCGCAGCGGACAGCCCAGGAATACTAAGCAGCCAATCATCATAATGAAGCCGATGATAAAACGAATTACAGGTTTGGAACCGATGGTGGCGCGAAATTCCCTGGTGGCCAGCGCTAAAATAAAAGCGCCCAAGATAAATCCGGCGATTTCCGGGCGGATGTATTGCAGTTTCTCCGCTGTATGCAGTCCCAACGCGCCGACAGTGTCACGGATAAAGCAGGCGGCGCAGATAGCCATATTGCCGGGGTTCCCCGCCGCGGCCAAAATAGCTGTCAATCCGCCCAAAATCAGACCGATTATCAGTAGGCCTTTTTTTGATTGTAAAAATTCATTCATAAAAACAACCTCCTCCTAAATAAAATAAAAATAGAAGTAATTTAATTATAAGGAATTTGTTATTTTATTGTCAACGAAAATACAAATTGTTCAACTATTTGTCTTTTTTATGAATTTTAGCGGATTATAAAAAAAATTTATCGATTGAAAAGAGCAGGAAAAGGAATCCGGCGCGGATAAAAAACGCCGAAAATCGAAACGCTGAGGAAAGAAGGCAAATTGCTCTGAAAAGAAAGGCAGGGTGCAGCAAAAATGAAAACGCGCTCTGAAAATAGATAAAGGCGGTATCGGACAAAATGAAAAAAAAGGTAAAAAATATGCGTGAAAAACGAACGCAAAGAGCGCGAAAAAGGAATCCGGCGCGGATAAAGGAAAAAGAAAGCGGGCAGAAAGAGAACTTTCTGCCCGCTGCTTTAAAAAAGTACTTAGTCCAGCGAATAATGAGCGCGTTCGCCGCCAATTAATTTGGGGCGGGTTTTAGCGCCGCAAACCAATGCCTCCCCGATGTGGTCGGGATGCATGCGTACGGGAATAGCCACCCGTTTCAAATGCATGCCGATCATGGTCAGACCGATATCAATTCCGAAATCAGCTTGTACTTCTTCTACCATAACAGGGTCTTTCAGGTCGCGATAAACGGCGGTGCCGAAACTGCCGCCCGCTTTAGGGAAAGGAACCACTGTGACGATTTCATAGCCTTTGGCTTTGGCGGCGTCGCGTTCCATAACCAACGCTCGATTTAAATGTTCACAGCATTGAGCCGCCAGTTGAATGCCGAATTCTTTCGTCAATTCCAAAACGGCTTTAGCGATTTCGGCGCCTGTTTCTACATTAGAATTTTTGCCGATGGTGCCGCCCATCACTTCGGAACTGCTGCAACCTACCACCAGCAGGGTATCCGACGTAAAGGATTCCTGATATTGTTCCAGAAACGGCCGAATGACTTTTTTGGTTTCTTCGTAGTAACGCATCCTATCACCTTTCTTCTATGAAAATTGTGCTTTTATTATGTTTTGATCATCGCTTGCTTTCGCGGGAATACCGATCAGATATTGGGTTTGTTTTTTAGACGCGCTGTTTTCGGCAGAGCGGTTCAGCTTTGCTGTTTTTGCTGATCTTTGGGAATCAGATGGGAAAGCTGTTCGGCGCGTTCCACCGCCATGGTGTCTTCAATATTACTGATTTTTTCCACCCGACGGGCATGACGGCCTCCTTCGAATTCCGCTTCCAACCAAGCGTCCGTTACTTTCAGCGCCAAGGTATTGCCGATAACGCGGGCGCCCATAGCCAGTACATTGGAGTCGTTGTGTTTACGGGTCATTTTGGCGGAATAAACATCATGACAGAGAGCGCAGCGAATGCCGCAAATTTTGTTGGCGGCAATGGACATGCCGATGCCGGTGCCGCAGATTAAAATGCCGCGATCGTATTCGCCCATTTGCACGGCTTTGCCTACATAAAAAGCATAGTCGGGATAATCAACACTGCTTTCGTCAAACGTGCCAAAATCTTTGTAGGTGTGGCCTTTTGCTTCCAAGTGTTTTTTGATGGCTTCTTTCAGGGCGAAGCCGGCATGATCAGAACCAATCGCGATTTTCATGATGTACAATCTCCCCTCATTGAATTACTCGTTTTCTTGTGAGTGATGAATGAATAATGAAGATATTCGAGAAAAAGCGGCGTTTTCCTGCTGTTTCATTTTTGCTTTTTTATTGTTCGCTGTTCGAGGGCGGCGGACAGCATTTTTCCGCCGCGATTTTAATGAGCGTTTCCAAGCTTTTGGCACAATTCAAATATTCTTCCGCTGAAAGTCCGAAGGGATCCGGGATTTCCATTTGACTGCCGGCGAATTCTCCCAAGGTAAAAACTTTGCCCGCTGTTTCCGGCATAGCGTTTAAAATGGTTTTTTTATGATTTCGCGTCATGGTGAGAATCAAATCCGCCTCTTCCAGTAAATACGGATTGAGGGGACGGCTGGCATGATCATCGATGGAAAGTCCCATTTCCTGCATGGCGTCCATAGCGCCGATAGAAGCAGGCAGACCTGCCACGGTGGCGGTTCCCGCGGAGATCACTTCTGCCCAGGGCATATATTTGCGCGCCAAAGCCGCCGCCATGGGGCTGCGGCAGGTGTTGCCCGTGCAGACGATCAGCAGACGTTCCACCACGCGAGGTTCTTTCTGAGTGTGGACACTGTTATTCGGCTGGGGCGTATGGAGGGGCTGGTCTTTTTGTTTGGGGGTATCTGTGGTTTTCGGTTGTTCTGCCTGTTCGGAAAGTTCTCGTTGATTGGAATGCTTCTGTTGTTCTGTCATTGTTGCGCTCCTTTCTGCCGGCCTGTCTTTAATCGGATCGGTTCCTACGATATCGGCGTAGATTGTTTGAATACTTTTATTATACGCAGATATAAAGCAAAGCGCAAGGGCAGAACCATCGGAAAAGGGTCTAATAAAAGGTGGCTCTTTCGGGAAATCTATTGAAAAAAGACGGGAAATAGACTATAATTGAACTAATCGTGAAAAAGCGGGAATTTAGTGAAACGGGGGGTTGATCATGGCTTATCATTCCATTTATGTGCATATTCCGTTCTGTGCCAAACGCTGCGCCTATTGCGATTTTTCTTCTTATGTGAAAGGGGAACATGAGAAAATCGCTGCCCGTTACGCGGATTTGGTTATGAAGGAGTTGCGTCAGCAGGCGGTTTTGCAGACGGAAGAAATTCAAAGTATTTATTTCGGCGGCGGTACGCCGTCTGTTTTGCCATATCAGGATATCATTAAGATATTGAATGCCATTCGGGAAACCTTTCCGGTAGCGGCGGACGCGGAAATTGCCATTGAAGTAAATCCCGCGTCGGCGGCTTTCCTGCCCATGCTTATGTACCGTAAGGCGGGTTTTAATCGTATTTCTATCGGCGGTCAGAGCTTCCAGCCGTCGGAGTTGACGGCTATGGGACGCCTGCATACGGTGGAAGAATTGATCGATACCATTGACGGCGCGGAACGAGCAGGGTTTGCTCACCGCAATGTGGATTTGATTTACGGTATTCCGGATCAAACCATGGACAGTTGGTTGGACACGGTAGGGGAAGCCGCTCACAGCAAGGCCAATCATATTTCCATTTACGGATTGCAGTTGGATAATCAAAGTCCGTGGGGCAGACGTTATGCCCAGGGAAAATTGCAACCTGCCGATGAGGATTTGGCGGCGGATATGTTTGCGGCCGCCATTAAATTGTTGAAGCAAGACGGCTATGAGCATTATGAGATAGCTAATTTTTGTTATGTGTTGGATGATCAAGATCATCGCAGCCGCCATAATCTGGCGTATTGGCAGCGGAAAAATTATCTGGGCCTCGGATTGGGAGCGGCTTCTTGTTTGAATGAAAAACGCTGGGTTAATGTGGGTACACCGGAAGAATACGCGGCGGCTTTGGACGCGGATCAGCCGCCCCAAAGAGAAACGGAAGTCCTCAGTCGGGAGCAGGTGATTTCCGAGGCGGCTTTTTTAGCGTTGCGAACGAAGGACGGCATTGAAATCGATGCCTTTAATCGGCAGTATCAGGTGGACGTGGAGACGCTTTTTGCCGAGTCCATTGCCCGTTTGACAGAACAAGGATTGTTGGAGCGGGGGTGGAAAGAAAAACCCATGGAGGAAATTCCCATGCCGGAATCTCCTTTCCCCAGCACTTGGGATTTCACATGGAACGACCCCGCTTCTGAAGCGGAACCCCACGACGATACACCGGATGTGCCGGTGTTGCGTTTGACCGAAAAAGGTGTGATGTTGGGTAATTTGGTCTTTGAGGCTTTTATTTTATGAAAACGGAGAATGAAAAAGGGGCAATTTTCGCAAAAGCAGACAGTGATTCGACTGTCTGCTTTTTTATTGGGAGAGCGGGTGGAAGAATCCTGAATTTTCCTTGTTTTTTCTTTGAAATTCCTATTCAACTGTTGACAAACGGGGCGGATAGTGCTATCCTGTAAATAGGGATTAGCACTCGTCTCCTGAGAGTGCTAACAAAATGGGCTTCCTCGGACAAAAGAGGGAGCGGTCAGGAGAAAAGGCGGTGAAATGTGTATGGATAACCGAAAAAAGAAAATCCTGCATGCGGTCATCAGAGATTATGTGGATACGGCTGAGCCGGTAGGCTCCCGAACATTAGCGAAAAAATATGATCTGGGAGTCAGCCCCGCCACCATTCGTAATGAAATGTCTGACTTGGAAGATTTGGGCTATATCCATCAGCCCCACACATCAGCGGGTCGAGTACCCTCGGACAAAGGGTATAAGTACTATGTGGATTATTTGATGGAGCCGCAGGAAGGAAAAATCAGCCCGAGTGAACGGAGGATGATTTCCCAAGCTTTTCAGCGGGAAACGGCGGAAATCAACTCTTTGTTGCAAGAAAGCTGCAAGCTCCTTTCCAAATTGACCAATTATACGGCCATGGTTATTAAGCCGCGCCAAGTAGTGGGCGATCTCATTGATTTAAATTTGGTGAAGGTGGATTCCGCTCACGCGGTGGTAGTGATGACAGACAGTTTCAAAAAAGTGCGGCATCAAATTATCACCATTCCGGAAGCTTTGACCGATGATCAATTGGCGGAAATGGAACGCTTACTGCGAGAAAAATTAGTGGGTGTTTCGCTGGCGGAAGTGAGCGGTTCTTTGATGAAAGAAATCGCCATGCAGATGATTTATCATCAACAAATGCTGCAAAATTCCGTGGCGCTGTTGCAGGATTTGATTCTGGGCAACGGCGAGCAGACGGGCAATGTTTTTGTTAACGGCGCTCTGAATCTGTTGAACCAGCCGGAATTTCGGGATATTGATAAAGTGAAAGAACTGCTTTCCGCCTTGGAAGTAGATGATGTGGTACGGCAGTTGTTGCGTCGCCGCTCCGGTAATATGCCGGTAGATGGCAGTTCCTTTTTTGGAGAACACCCCGGTACCAATGTGTTTATCGGGGAAGACTTATCCTCGACAGGTATGGATTCCTGTTCCGTGGTAACCACTCCGTATTACATTAACGGGGAGATGGCGGGCAGCATCGGTGTGTTAGGGCCGACCAGGATGCAATATCCCAAGGTAATCTCTCTGGTGGAAGATATCAGCAAGCAAATTACGAGCAAAATGGACAGCGACTCCCCCGAAGAAGAAAAAGAGGATCCTTCCTGAGCGTCGCGCGGTCCTGAAATCAAAAGAAACGGAACCCTGCCCGCGAGGGCGGAGATTGAAGGAGTGTAAGCATTGAGCAAGAAAACAAAAGAAAACAAAAATCCGCAGACGGAATCCGAGCAAAAAGAACAAACCGCGGAAGCGGCGGAATCCGCAACGGAAACAGCAGAATTCGCCGCCGAAACAAAGGAAGCCGCCGCGGAAGAAACAGAGTCCGCGGAGGCCGAGTTGGATCCATTGGAAAAATTACAGCAGGATTTTTCCCGTCTGTCAGAAGAAAAAAACGCTTTGTCCAATCAAATGCTGCGGTTGCAGGCGGATTTTGATAATTTCCGCAAGCGCACCCGCGCGGAAAAGGAAGAATGGCGCGCGATGATTGTTTCCGGTTTTTGTACGGATATTCTTCCGGTGTTGGATAATTTTCGTTGGGCCGTACAGGCGATGGAAAAAGATGAGTCGGCAAAACCTCACTTGGCGGGTGTGCAAATGATTTTGAAGCAGCTGCTGGATGTGATGTCTTCCAAAGGTGTGACGCAAATTCATGCTTTGGGCGAACCCTTTGACCCGAAGTTCCACGACGCCATCGGTCAGGTAGAGGTGGACGATGAGTCGCGGGTGAACAAAGTAGTGGAAGAAATCACCGCCGGTTATCAAATCGGGGATAAGGTGATTCGAGTCGCCAGAGTCAAAGTCGGCTGCCGTAAAAAAGAAGAATCCGAAGAACAAACGGAATAAAAAAGCGTTGAAAAAACGATGATAAAAGTAAAAAAAGAAGAATCTCGGAAAGGGAAACGGCGTTTGGCGGCGGTTCCCGATCTCCGATTCAAAAAATAACAGGATAAAAATCAGAAAAAATCATAAAAATATTTGGAGGTAGAATCATGGGTAAAGTGATCGGTATTGACTTAGGTACAACCAATAGCTGTGTGGCGGTTATGGAAGGCGGCGAAGCTGTCGTAATCCCCAATCCGGAAGGCGCCAGAACAACCCCTTCCGTTGTTGGATTTCATAACGGGGAAAGAATTGTCGGTCAGGTGGCAAAACGCCAGGCCATCACCAATCCGGAACACACTGTAATGTCTATCAAACGTCATATGGGAAAAAAATATGAAGTAGACATCGACGGTAAAAAATATACTCCGCAGGAAATCTCCGCTTTTATTCTGCGGAAATTGAAAGAAGACGCCGAAGCGTATTTGGGTGAAACCGTCACTCAGGCGGTCATCACTGTACCGGCATATTTCTCCGACGCGCAGCGTCAGGCTACCAAAGACGCCGGAAAAATCGCCGGTCTGGAAGTTTTGCGTATTGTCAACGAACCGACCGCGGCGGCGCTTTCTTACGGTTTGGACAAAGAAGATGAACAGAAAGTTTTGGTATTCGACTTAGGCGGCGGTACTTTTGATGTGTCCATCTTGGAAATCGACGACGGTATTTTCCGCGTATTGGCTACCAGCGGCAACAACTTCCTGGGCGGTGACGACTTCGATAAAAAGATCATCGACTATCTGGTAGAGGAATTCAAAAAAGCAGAAGGTATTGACTTGTCCGGCGATAAAATGGCGATGCAGAGACTGCGTGAAGCGGCGGAAAAGGCCAAAATTGAACTTTCCGGCGTGTTGCAATCCAACATCAATCTGCCGTTTATTACTGCTGATCAGAATGGTCCCAAGCATATGGATATCACGTTGACCAGAGCGAAATTTAATGAATTGACGGCGGATCTGGTGGAAAAAACCATGGGTCCCACCCGTCAGGCTTTGAAAGACGCCAATTTGACTTCCGATGATATTGACAAAGTATTGCTGGTAGGCGGTTCTACTCGTATTCCGGCAGTCCAGGAAGAAATTAAAAATATCATCGGAAAAGAACCCCATAAGGGCATCAATCCTGATGAATGTGTTGCGCTGGGCGCCGCGATTCAGGGCGGTATTTTGAACAAAGAAGTAAAAGACGTGGTATTGGCCGATGTGACGCCGCTGTCTTTGGGTATTGAAACTCTGGGCGGTGTGTTTACAAAGATCATCGACCGCAACACCACCATCCCTACCGGTAAATCTCAGGTGTTCTCCACGGCGGCGGACAATCAACCTTCTGTGGAAGTGCATGTTCTCCAAGGGGAACGCGCTATGGCGGCGGATAACAAATCCCTCGGTCGTTTTACATTGAACGATATTCCGCCGGCTCCCCGCGGCGTACCCCAGATTGAGGTAAAATTCGATATTGACGCTAACGGTATTGTGCATGTCAGCGCCAAAGATTTGGGTACCGGTAAATCTCAGACCATTACTATCAGCGGTTCTTCTGGTTTTTCCGATGAAGAAATCGATCGGATGGTCAAAGACGCCGAACAGTATAAGGCGGAAGACGAAGCCCGCAAACAGAAAGTGGAAATTCGCAACCAGGCGGACGCGATGGTATTCCAGGTGGATAAAGTTTTGAAAGATATGGGCGACAAGATCAGTCAGGAAGAAAAAGACGAAATTGAAGGCGCCAAAAATGAATTGGCCGAAGCGTTGAAAGGCGAAGATACTGATTTGATCAAAGCAAAATCCGAAGCCCTTTCGGAAAAACTCCATAAAGTGACGGAAAAAATGTATCAGCAGGCGCAGGCGGCTCAGCAAGCGGCGCAAAACGCTCAGAACGCGGGCGCGGCCGATACCGGCGCGCGGTCAGACGAAGACGACAATGTGGTCGACGCGGACTACAAAGTTGTCGATGATGACGACAAAGACAACAAATAATCCATTAATCGGGTGAATCATCAATGAGTGACAACAAAGATTTATATGAGGTGTTGGGAGTGTCCAGGGACGCTTCCGACGCGGAGATCAAGAAGGCCTATAAAAAAATGGTCAAAAAGTATCACCCGGATTTGAACCCGGACAGCAAAACCGCCGAAGAAAAAATGAAGGAAGTCAATCATGCCTATGAGGTACTTTCCGATCCCCAGAAAAAAGCTCGCTATGACCAGTTTGGTGATGACGGCAGTAATTCCGGTGGTTTCGGCGGCGGTTCCGGTGGTTTCGGCGGTTTCGGCGGCGGCGATTTCGGTGATATTTTCGATATGTTTTTTGGCGGTGGCGGCGGCAGAAGCAGCAATCCTAACGCCCCCCGCCAGGGCAATGATCTGCGGGTGGACATTCGGATTTCTTTTGAAGAAGCAGCCAAAGGCGTGACTAAAGAAATCCAACTGAATCGAATGGAAAACTGTTCGGATTGTGGTGGTACGGGCGCCAAAGCGGGCACCCAACGAAAAACCTGCCAAAACTGCGGCGGTACAGGGAAAGTTCGAATCAATCAGCAGACGCCTTTCGGACAGTTTCAGACTGTCAAAACTTGTCCTCGCTGCGGCGGTAAAGGCAGCGTGGTAGAAACACCCTGTCCTACCTGTCACGGCAGCGGCAGAGTAAAGAAAAAACGTAATATCAAAGTGAATATCCCGCCCGGTGTAGATACGGATTCTCGTCTGCGGATGCAGAATGAAGGGGAAGGCGGTATCAACGGCGGTCCGGCCGGCGACTTGTATATTTACATCACTGTCGCGCCTCATGAATTTTTCCGTCGTTCCGGAGACGACATTCTTTGCAATGTGCCCGTTTCCATGGTGCAGGCGGCGCTGGGCGCGGAAATCGAAGTGGATACGCTGGACGGCAAGGTGAAATTGACCATTCCCGCGGGAACCCAAAGCGGAACTTCCTTCCGTTTGCGGGGCAGAGGCTTTCCGAAACTGCGCGGTTACGGCAAAGGTGATCAGCATGTCAAAGTCAATGTGCAGACACCGACCAATTTGAGTGCGGAACAAAAGGATTTGTTGCGACAATTCGCCGCGGCGGAACACGGTAATCCCGAAGCGCATGTCGGTAAGACCGCGAACAAACCCAAGGGATTTTTCAACAAACGAAAAAAATAATCCGGATTCCGGGAAAGAAAGCCTCGCTTTTGGCGGGGCTTTCTGTTTATCTTGAAAGCGCTCGGTACGGCACGAGCGAAATTTCCCGCCGCGTGGGACAATTCGGAAAATTTCATCAAAAAAAACTTTACAAATAAAGACAAAATGGTTATAATGAAAGTATGTTGTTGTAGTATGGAAATATGTTTTGCAAATCCATACAAATAAACATGTAGAATAATTAATACAGGGGGAAATTAGAAATGATTGAAAGCACAACTTGCACCAAAGCCGAAATCGACAGATTTAAAGGAATGGACATTCTTGGCGCTCCTCAGTTTGACAAAGATATGCTGATGACCGTTATGAAAGTCGCTGCGAAATATGAACAGTGCCTGGCTGAAGGTAAACGTCTCTACGACATGGACGGCAAAGTTTTGGCCGCTTTGTTCTTTGAACCTTCTACTCGTACCAGACTTTCCTTTGAAACTGCTATGCACAGACTCGGCGGTGCTGTAATTACCGTTTCTGATGCGAAAACTTCTTCCGGCAAAAAAGGCGAAACCTGGCATGATACCATGGTAATCAATGACAGCTATGCGGATGTTATCGTTTGCAGACATCCTGCCGAAGGTTCCGCTCAGGAAGCTGCCGAAGCTGCTACTCATCCCGTATTGAACGGTGGTGACGGTGCCGGCCAGCATCCTTCTCAGGCTTTGTTGGACATCTACACCATCTTCAAAGAAAAAGGCTCTCCGGAAGGTTTGACCGTAGCTTTGGTTGGTGACTTGAAATATGGTCGTACCGTACACTCTCTGGTAGACTTCTTGGCTTTCTTCAAATGTAAAGTTATCCTGGCTGCTCCGAAAGAATTGGCAATGCCCGCTGAAATCGTAGCCAGAATGGAAGAAAAAGGCGTTGAAATCGAACATAGAGAAGGTATGATGGAAGCCGTCAAAGGCGCTGACGTTATCTACATGACTCGTGTTCAGCAGGAACGTTTTGCTGACCAAGATGAATATGAAAGAGTAAAAGGCGCTTACATCATGAACGGTGATGTTGTTAAAACTCTGAAAGAAGGCGCGATCATTATGCATCCGCTGCCGAGAATCGTCGAAATCACCACTGATGTTGACGACTACAAAGGTGCCGCATACTTCCGTGAAGCTGCTAACGGCTTGTTCGTTCGTATGGCTCTTATTGCTCTGGTTACCGGTAATGTTAAATTTGAAACCAGATAAGTTCAGTCAATTCTGTACGCAAAAGTCCGACCTCACGGTCGGACTTTTTTTATCTTGATTGTTTATTTTTGGTTTGGGAAAACGGATGTTGTTTTTAATGATTTTTTCCGATTCCCCGCGATTGTTTTTTTGACACCCGGCGAAAGGATTGCTTTTTAAGCGATCTTTTCCCGTTCCGTCTTTCCCCCGGCGGACGCTTTTGCAATAAGAGATCCTATCAGTATGCGATGGAGGAAAAGAATGAAAAAAAGACGTTTTTTTATTTTCACAGTGGTGATGCTGCTTGGGCTGCCGTCGGCGGCCTATGGTATTTCGGTGACGGATATGGCCAACGGTACCGGCACCGTTGTGAAAATCGGTATTACCGTTTTAATCGTTTTGCTGCTGTTGTTGACCGCGGTATTTGCTTACGGCATGCTGCGTTCTCTGCGTAAAGGCAAGAGAACGGAACAAGACGATGAATTGTAGCGAGATTATTTTCGCAGCAGCCCTTTAGCGCGGGTGGGTTTTAACAAGAGATCCAGCGCGTCAAAAATTGAAGTAACCACAATGTCCGCGTGACTGATCAGTCGGGCAGAGCAGCCTTCCGGGCCGATGACGGCTACTGCCATTTCGGCGGCGTCCAACATGGGAATATCGTTTAAGCCATTGCCTATTGCCATGGTATCACCTTTCATCTCCTGGACGATGGCGGCTTTTTCCAGTCCTGCTTCTGCCAGTGGAAAACGTCTGACTTCAATGCCCGCTTTTTCGCATTGGGGTGTAGCGGTTCCGTGGGAGTCCGCTGTCAGGCAGCAGACACGTACACCCTGGGCTTCGATGGCTGCGATTTTTTCCTGCAGCCCCGGAATGATTTGACCGTCAGTGGCGATGGTGCCGTTAAAATCCAGCGCCAGATTGCGGATTTCCAATGGCTCCATGCCGAGATTTTTGATACTGATCATGTGAATTCCCTCCTTGAATGAATTCCCTGAAACGGGACAAACAACGAAAAGACAACGGAAGCGCATGTCGGGCGCCCGGTGAATGGCGCGGAATCACTCCGTCTGAAGATATTATAGTACGGGAAAATAAAAAAAACAAGGGGTTTTGATTGGAATAAAAAGAAGGTCTGCCGCTATTGCGGCAGACCTTCTCATATATCAGAGAATTTCCAGATGCTCCAGGAGAATTTTGGCGCCCAATAGAATCAAGATGACGCCTCCTGCCAGCTCCGCTTTGTGTTGATAACGGCTGCCGAAGAGATTGCCGATTTTAACACCGACAGCAGACAGGAAAAAGGTAGTGACGCCGATAAGCAACAATGCTTTAGGCAGGCTGACCGATAAAAAGGCAAAGGTGATTCCTACGGCCAGGGCATCAATACTGGTAGCTATCGCCAACAGTAACATGGTGCGAAAGGCCAGGGAATCATCGGGGGCTTCCTCTTTTTTGCTGAAGGATTCGCGAATCATATTGGCGCCGATCAGCCCCAAAAGCAAAAAAGCAATCCAATGATCGACGGCAGTGATTTTATCTTGGAAACCGGTGCCCAGCAGATACCCCAAGGCGGGCATTCCTGCTTGAAAAACGCCGAACCACAGACCGACGACGGCCGCCTTTTTCAAGGTGACCCGATCCATGGCCAGCCCTTTACAGACGGCAACAGCAAAGGCGTCCATGGAAAGACCGACAGCCAGCAAAAAAAGGGCAAATGTACTCATGATGGTTTCCTCTCTTTGTTTGGATTGGGAGTGTGATTTTGACGAAAAAAAAACCTATCCGCAGAAATCTGCAGATAAGTCTCATCATTTAAAATAAAGCCAGGCTTCAATAAGCCAGTTTGTTGACTTTATTACACGGATGTGCCGACTACTCCCTTACTACGGTTTCTATTGTACTGGATTTTCTGTGGTTTGTCAATCCTCTTTGGCGGGTAGAAAATAATTGCGGGAGTCCCGCGTCCTATGTTATAATAATATATTATAGTTATGGCGTTTTGGTTTTGCGGAAAACGCCGTGGGAGGTGATCGGTATGAAGCGGAAAAAACACCTAAAAGAAAAAGTAATCCGAAAAGTCTTCCGGGGTACCAAATGGGCGGAAAACGTCAAGGTGTATAACGATCGTGTGTTGGATGCTGCCGTGGATGAGGCTTTTGCTAAAGTGGTGGTGCGTCCGAGAAATCCCGGAGAAGAAAAATTTTCTGTGAAGGTGGACAGCAAAGGTTTGAACGAGCGCCCTATCGGTGAAATCATTGATGAGTTAAACGCGGAAAATGAACAGACGGATAAAAACAAAAGCTATCTGGAAGCCTCTGATTTAGAAAAAGGAGAGCGTCTGACCTTTGCAATGAATCGTTTGTCATTGCTGTTGGAAAAATCCCGTTTCAGTGATTATGTACTGATGATGAGTGATACAAAACGTCTGATGTATAAGCAGTTTCTGGCAGGAATTGCCCGTGGTGTGGGCTACGGCATCGGTTTTTTGCTATTGGCGGCTATCGCTATTTATATTCTACAGGCGGTGGCTTCCTGGGGATTGCCTTATATCGGCGATTTCATTGCGGATTTATTGTATTATATCGACCAAGTGGAAGGAGCAAGACTGAATTTGTCTGCTTTGCCCTTGTGGCGGTTGTAAAAAAGTAAAGGTAAAATGAATTTGAAAAGGAGAGGAATTGAAAATATGATTTGGATTGTGATGGTGTTGGGAATCGCGGTGGATCAGATCACTAAAGTGCTGGCGGCGGCATATCTGCCCTATCAGGCGTCAGTTCCCATCATCGGAGATTTTTTTTCGTTGCGCTATATTCATAACGAGGGCGCCGCTTGGAGTCTGCTCAGCGGTAAAGTGGGGTTGCTTTTGGTTATCACCATTGTTGTGACGCTGGTAGTAGCGTATTTGTTATATAAGACGCCGAGGGATCAGACATTATTGCGCTTTTCTTTCGCGTTATTGATCGCCGGAGCGGTAGGCAATATCATTGATCGCATTCGCTTGGGATATGTCATTGATTTTTTCAGTTTCCCCAACTTTCCGGTGTTCAATGTAGCGGATTGCTGTGTTACTGTCGCTATTGTTTTGATTATCATTGCCACTTTGTTGGATGTGAAAAAGGAAAAGCGGACAGAAGCTGAAAAATGAAATTGTCCGAAAGGGAAAGGATAGACACATGACGGAATACAATGTTTCGGAACAGCTGGAAGTAGATACGGCGGCGGAACGGTTAGACGCTTATTTGGCGGGGCGGTTTGCTGATTTGTCCCGTTCTCGTTTGCAAAAATTGATTAAAGAAGGATTGATCACTGTCAACGGGCAAACCGTAAAGCCCAGCTGTTCTTTAGAGGCGGGAGATTTGGTGACGGTGAAAGTGCCGCTGGCGGAGTCTCTGGCAGTGGAAGCGGAAGCCATCGCGTTGGATATTGTTTATGAGGACGCGGATGTGATTGTGGTCAACAAACCTCGCGGTATGGTGGTACATCCCGCGGCGGGTAATTACAACGGAACTTTGGTCAACGCGCTGCTGTACCATTGCCGCGATCTGTCCGGGATCAATGGTTCTTTGCGTCCCGGTATTGTACACCG
>CBCTTQ010000005.1:0-75887 GCA_965149945.1 uncultured Peptococcaceae bacterium
CGCGTCAAAAGTAACCGTAACCGAATAAGTCAATGTACCGTCTCCGCTCATTATACCGCCGCTCTCGGGAATAATCACCGTCTGACCATTGGTTTCCACAGTCGCGCCGGGCGGGAGTCGGAACCTACCGTCCTCCATCGAGACAATCGTACCGCCGCCAGCAGGCATGGTAATCGTACTGCTTCCAACAACGGCAGTTCCGTTTTCGGGTAAGAGCACTGTGCCCTCGTCATAAATCACCGACCCGCCTTGTTCACCAACAGTAATGGCAGATCCTTTTCCGATTTGGATCGTTGTGCCGCCCGATACAGTCATTTCTTCCTTCATCGGGACAACGGTGGCTCCCGCTGTCAAAGCGGTAACAGTAACCGCGGTACCCGTGCCGTCTGTCACTACAGCCATACCCTCTTCGGGCAGCGTCACAACGAAATCGTTCCCTGCCTTTCCGGCCAGAGTGATCTTGCTGTCTCCTTCCGGCACGGAAACGCTTAAATCCTTATTCAACTTCACTTCGGCACCGTTTTGGATAATAATTTCACCGTTAAGGCTGCCTTCTATCGTTATCATCGCGCCGTCGCTCACAGTCAAAGACCGATTTTCATCAATGGTCAGATCTGTCTCCGACGGAATGGTGAAATTTGTTGTTACGATAGGATTACCGTAGACCTTGCCTTCATTTCCCTCAAAAATAACACCGCTCAAAGCGTCTTCCTCCGAAGGTTTGTTGTAGACGCCATCGGCGATAATCACCGCGTTGCCTATTATAGCAGGTTCAACGGTGGTATCAGTGGTAGAAAAAGAACGTTCCGCGTAAATGCTGTCTCCACTGCCGCCAACAAGCGTCGCGGTAACCGTACCGCCGGTGATAGTGATATCTTCACCGAAAATAGCAAAAACATGATCCGTCATATAACTATCACTGAAGGACGCGGTCGCGGTAACGGTCCCTCCCCTAATGGAGACAGTTTGACCGTAAATGGCATAGACCCCGCCGGGAGGCATTTCTTCAACAACATGATTCGCCGTTACGGTACCGCCGTTAATGATGACTTGTTCACCGCAAATTACAGAATTGTTAATACCCCCGAATTCCTGATTGACATCAGCATTTATCATACCGTCATTGATAACAACAGTACCTTCAACTATGTGACCATAGTTTCTTCCAACCATGCCGTTTACAGTACCATCGTTAATGGTGATGGCGCCGTCTTCCCCCCGAACAGAAATGGAACTGTTCATCGTACCGCCGTTGATAACGATATTTCCCATACTGATCGAAGTATCATAGAACCGTTGTCCGATATACTGCACTACCCCGCCGTTGAGGATCAAGGAGCTGGAGAAATCTTTCCCATTCAACGTATTGTAGAACTGCAATATACCGGTACCTTTTTCCTGACCGTAAACAGTCAAGGAGGAGCCATTTTCAATTTCAATCCGATCAAGGGTCAAGGTCGCGTCATCGTCTAAAATCAGGTTCACTTCCCCGGAAATATGAACGGAACCGTACAGATGCGTATTGTTTTTTACATAGTACCAACCCTCTGTCTCCTCATTACTCCAAGTGGTTTGGTCGAGTAACACAGTAACAGTTCCCGTGGTTTGGGAAACGCCGTTTTGATCCAGGTAAAGAACTCCCGTATCGGTTTTTTCCGATACGGCGATGCCTTCATCAACAACTCCGCCCTCATTGTAAACCGCGCCGCCGCCCGTCACAGCGCCCTGTCCGGAAAGGATGAGGGTCGCCGCCTCTCCCTTATTGAGCAAAACGGCGTTATTGTTCAACGTACCGTCAACAATCAATGTGCCTTGATTTCTTAAAACGCTTTGATTGATCAGTTCACCGCTAACGACAAGCTTTCCCTGGTTTTGGATGCTACCGTTGTTGATCACGGAAGCGCCTTCCGCCACAGTCAAATACTGTCCTTCTCCCACTGTCAATGTACACTCATTGGGAATAGTGATATTTTTTTCCATTAATTCGATTGTACCGTCTCCGTATATCGTACCGATATCGTTTTGAAAAAGAACCATACTCATACTGTCGCCAGGCTGCGTGATATTCGAGAATGTCTCAGCAAAAATCATCGCGTTTCCGTTTTCACCGGTGCTGAATGTCCCCATACTAACGGTACTGCCTGACGGAGTATAGGGAAACTTGCTGCCGATCCCGTTTTCAGCGTTTACAACACCGCCGGAAATCATAAGATCCGTTTTATTCACACTGTCCGCGCCGACCCCGATGGAACATCCGTAAAATTCTACGGAACAGGAAGCGATTACTGTTCCCCGATAAATATAAATTTTGCCGTTGACCTCCTCATAATTGTGCAGGAGCCCCCCGCCGCCGATGCCACAGGCTCTCGTACCGCCCGATGCCGTAATAGTACCCGTCGCACCCAGTTTGATTGTTCCAAAATTAACCACTTCGGGATGTTCGCCGTCCAAACTTGTATCGCCGCCGATACCGGCATAGCCGTTTTCGTCTCCCTCCAGCGTTTCTCCGGCAGCATTTAAATTGCCTGCGCCGCCTTCCTGACCATGGACGATCAGCGTCGCGCCCTCCGGCACATGAATGCCCTTCAAAGCGTCCAAAGTAGCGCCGTCGCCTAAAATCAAATTGACCGTGCCATTGACCTCAATACGGGTATCAATGGTTGTATCTGTGTTGCAGAGATACCAACCGGTCTCCCATTCTGAGACAAGGGAGGTCAAGACCGTTGCCTGTTCACAGGTTTTCGAGTTTCCTGTTTCCGCATCAATGTAAGGGACATTGTTCTCTGTTCCGTCCACTGCCGCCAAAGCCGCTGCCGGAAACAGACCGATTAACAGACAAAGGAACAATAAACTTGTCAAAATTCGTTTTTTCATTTTTACCATACCTCCTTGTTTTCGATTTGGAATCGTCGTTTTGATAACGTTTCGGCGACTGTTTTTTGTAAGGTCGGAAGGTTATTTCTTCACGATTCACTGCAGCGTGAAATTTTATCAAAAAAACAAATTTTCACTTTGCTACGCAGTCTCTCTTCCCTTCCCCGCCGCGGCGAACCAAAAACCAACAACACAGGTGTAACCGCCCCCGCAACAAAAGCAAAGACAGTCGATAACGCAAAAAACAGTTTTTACCGCTTTTTACGATGAGAAATCCATCCTTTAACGCTGCGCGCGTTTTTCCGCTTTCAGACGCTTCTCCTTATTCAAAATCTTTTTGCGGATACGAATGCTCTGGGGAGTAATTTCCAACAGTTCATCATCTTGAATAAATTCCATACATTCTTCCAAACTCATTTTCTGAGGCGGGGAAAGACGCAGCGCCTCATCACTACCCGCCGCTCGTGTATTGGTGGCTTGTTTTTTCTTACAGACATTGACCACAATATCTTCGCTCTTGGGGGAATAACCTACCACCATACCTTCGTAAACCGGCGTATTGGGACCGATGAACAGCACGCCTCGTTCCTGGGCGTTGTACAAACCGTAAGTAATAGATTCTCCCTGTTCATAAGCGATAAGAGAACCTGTGTTGCGTTTGGGAATTTCCCCCTTCACCGGTCCATACCCATGAAACAGTGTATTCATAATGCCTTCTCCTCGCGTATCAGTCATGAAATCATTGCGATAACCAAACAGACCGCGGGAAGGAATCAAATAAACCATTTTCATGCGATTCCCCACCTTGGCCATTTCCTGCAATTCTCCTTTGCGAACGCCCATTTTTTCCATCACAGCGCCCATAGAATCCTCCGGAACATCAATGGTCAATTCCTCATAGGGTTCCTGTTTAACGCCGTCAATGGTTTTAAACAGCACCCTCGGCGTACTCACCTGGAATTCATACCCTTCCCGCCGCATGGTTTCAATCAAAATGGAGAGATGCATTTCTCCGCGTCCCATCACCAAAAAGGATTCCGTGCTGTCGGTATCTTCCACCCGCAACGAAACATCCTTCAGCAGTTCTCGATACAAACGATCGCGCAACTGGCGACTGGTTACATATTTGCCTTCTCGACCGGCAAAGGGGCTGTCGTTGACAGAAAACGTCATTTCCACCGTTGGTTCGGAGATCTTCACAAAAGGAATGGGATCGGGAAAATCCATATCGCAAATAGTGTTGCCGATTGTGACGCCCTCCAAGCCGGAAAAGGCCACAATATCCCCTACCTTGGCGTTTTTCACCGGAACCCGCTTCAAACCGTCAAACTGAAACACAGCGGAAACCCGCGCTTTTTTGTTCAATTCCGCGTCATGATAATCACAAAGGCGCACTTCCTGCCCTTCGTTGATTTCTCCCCGCTCAATGCGTCCGATGGCAATACGTCCTACATAATCATTATAATCAATAGATGAAACCAGAATTTGCAACGGTCCGTTCTCATCCCCTTCCGGAGCCGGAATATGTTTTAAAATCGCCTCGAAAAGGGGCTTCATATCTTTACCAGGCACATTCAAATCATCGGTGGCAATACCGGTACGGGCAGAGCAATAAATAAACGGGCTGTCTAACTGTTCCTCACTGGCGTCCAATTCCATCAGCAGCTCCAAAACCTCATCCTCAATTTCCTCTGTGCGAGCGTCGGGACGATCGATTTTATTAACCGCAACAATAATTTTTAAATTCAGTTCCAGAGCTTTTTGCAAAACAAAACGAGTCTGAGGCATGGGGCCTTCAAAGGCGTCCACCAACAACAACACCCCGTTTACCATTTTCAAAACCCGTTCCACCTCCCCGCCGAAATCAGCGTGCCCCGGCGTATCGACAATATTAATTTTGGTATTTTGATATCTGGCGCTGGTGTTTTTTGCCAGAATGGTAATTCCTCTCTCCCTTTCCAAATCATTAGAGTCCATGACCCTTTCCTGTACCACCTGATTTTCCCGAAAGGTATCGCTTTGTTTCAGCAGTTGGTCTACCAAGGTCGTTTTTCCATGGTCGACATGGGCAATGATGGCAATATTTCTCAAATCTTCACGAATCAATTTTCTCCGTCCTCCTCAATAAAACAAACACTTTCCGAACTTATTTATTATACTCCATCTATTGCCAAAAAGCAAACTTACCGTCATAATCAGAAAATTCCAGCGGATGCCTGCCCTGCTCAAGAAGACGCAAAAACATTTGCTCTTTCTTTCCTGTCCGTTTTATGCTAAGATAAGATTGAAAGAAAATATCCCAAAGGAGCGTCAACAATGAAAATCGGTATGGTACTGGAAGGCGGCGGTATGCGCGGATTATATACTACCGCTGTTTTGGATGTATTAATGGAACAGGAACTATGGGCGGACAGTGTGTTGAGCGTTTCGGCCGGCGCTACTTTCGGCTGCAATTACAAATCAAAACAAATCGGGCGGGCGCTGCGCTATAATTTAAAATACTGTAAGGACCCCCGTTATAACAGCCTGCGCTCTTTGATCAAAACCGGGGACCTCTTCGGGGCGGAATTTTGTTACAAAACGATTCCCAATGAATTGGATATTTTTGATACAACAACTTACCAAAACAATCCGATGGATTTTGCCGTCACCTGTACCGATGTACAAACAGGGAAACCCGTCTATCATCTCTGCAATAAAGGCGACGAAGAGGACATTCGTTGGATTCGGGCTTCAGCGTCATTGCCTATTGTTGCCCGCGTGGTGGAAATTGACGGCAGAGGCTATCTGGACGGGGGACTTTCCGATTCCATTCCCCTACGAGCAATGCAAAATAAAGGTTTCCCGCATAATATGGTAATCCTGACCCAGCCTTTAGGCTATCGAAAAAGCAAAACCTCTATGCTGCCCTTGTTAAAACTCTTAATGCGTCGGTATCCCGCCATTATCCGCTGCGCGGAGGAACGTCATCTTATGTATAACGAAGAATTGGATTATATCGCCCAATGCGAAAAAGAAGGACACACCTATGTGCTTCGTCCCAGCATCGACCTGCACATTAAACGCGCGGAAAATGATCCCGAAAGATTGCAGGCTATGTATGACTTGGGCAGGAAAGACGCGCTGGCTCATTTGGCGGAAATCAAGGACTTTTTCGCCGAAGTACAAAAATAATTCTTCTTTCCGAAAAAGAAAAACACCTCAGAATCTTTTAATTCTGAGGTGTTTTTCTTTTACAGGTAAGAGCGAACCTCCCGCACCAAAGACTCTTCCAATCCGATCAATCATCTGGCGATATTTTTGGACGTTTCGTCGGCAGCCGCATACTGATTCAAATACCGACTCAAAGATTTCACTCCCATATTACCGCCGTCCGTAATTAAATCCGCCACCGTGTCATCACCGCCTTTGGCGGTCATCTTCATATTCGTTTTCAACCAAGACATTCCTTTCGCGACGGGAGTAGGATTTTTGCCTCCTTCTCCCTGTCGATTCAGCAGACGGTGAATCTCACTGCCCAGACGCTGATGGGCTTCTTTATCGCGAAACAAAATCTCACGTAAATCATCGCTTTCTACCTGTTCTTCTACCTTCGCGATAGCGGAAACGCCCATTTTCACTCCCGCGTTGCACTCTTTCAACAATTCTACTGTGTCATGGGTCATGCCGCATGCCTCCTTTTATTTTTAGCCTTTCCGCTTTTAGCAAAATCTTGCGCGACAAACAAAAGAAAATTCGTTTTTTAAAAAAATCCTCCGCCAAAAGCCAACAACTGCTTCAACAAAAAACAAAGAATCAAACCCATAACCGCCGGAATCACACAGGAAAGAGCGGTCCATTTCCAACTGCCGCTTTCTTTTTGAATAGTCAGTAAGGTAGTGGCACAGGGCCAATGCACCAAATAAAAAACGAGGACACAAACAGCCGTTTCCAACGTCCAGCCATTGGCAAGCAAAACATCCCGCATGGCGCCCAGACTTTCCATTTCCACCAAATTCCCCATGGATAAATAAGCCATCAACATCAAAGGCAAAACAATTTCATTAGCGGGCAATCCCAATAGAAACGACAGCAAAATAACGCCGTCTAACCCAAACCAACGAGCAAAAGGGTCTAAAAAATCAGCACAAACGCTCAATAAGGTTTCACCGCCTACGGAAATATTGGCAAATAACCAAATCATTACCCCGGCCGGTACCGCCGTCCAGAGGGCCCTGCGCAACACAAAAAGAGTTCGGTCAAAAATGGAACGAAGCAGAATTTTGCCGATTTGCGGTTTGCGATAAGGAGGCAATTCCAAAGTGAAAGCAGAGGGCGCTCCCTTTAACAGCGTCCTGGACAGCCCCCAAGAAGTGAACAAAGTCAAAACGATTCCCAATAAAATCAAAACAGCCAAAATCAACGCCGCCGCCAACGATCCGCCGATTCCCGCCAGACCTCCCACCAGAAACATGGAAATGATGGCAATCATCGCGGGAAATCGACCGTTGCAAGGAACAAACACATTGGTCAACATAGCAATGAGGCGCTCTCGAGGTGAATCAATGATGCGGCAACCGACAATCCCCGCCGCGTTACAACCAAAACCCATGCATATTGTCAACGCCTGTTTTCCGCAAGCAGAACAGCGCCGAAAATAATGATCCAAATTAAAAGCTACTCGCGGCAAATAGCCCAAATCCTCCAACAGCGTAAACAGCGGAAAAAAAATTGCCATAGGCGGCAACATCACCGCCACTACCCAAGTCACCACCAAATAAACACCGTCCATCAACAAGCTGATAAGACCGGACGGCAGTCCCAGACCAAACAGCAGCGTTTCCAAATGACCGCCCAACCAGTTGAACAAAGAGCTGAGCCAACCGGAGGGAATATTGGCGCCGACAATGGTCAGCCAAAAAATTCCCGCCAGTAACAGCAGCATGATAGGAAAGCCGGTATATTTCCCCGTCAAAAAGCGATCCAACCGTCGGGATCGCTGATCTTCCTTCTCCGAAAGGAGCCTCGTAACGGAACGACTGATTTTCTCCGCCTGTCGGACCAACACCGCTGTCACCTCATCTTCAATGAAAGGATGACGACGCTGTTCCGCAATCAGACGGCGTTTTAATCCATCCGGATCCGCGACAGGCTCCGCCAGATAGTTGGCGGCCACCCGCTCCGGGTAGGACGCGTCAGCCAAAGTTCGCAACGCCAGCCAATCTTCATTGATCCATCCTCGCAGAGAAGAAGAAAAACATGCTCTCACCGCCGCTGCCGAACGCAGAATAGACGAATGATAAGGCATCTTATAATATTGTCCTTCCTGCCGGGAGACTGCCGTGACTGTCTCCAACAACTCCGCTATTCCTTCTCCTTTCGCGGCGGAAGTGGGAACTACCGGCACGCCCAGCAGTTTTTCCAATTTTGGCAGATCAATCATAATGCCTTTGCGTTTTGCCTCATCTTGCATATTGAGACAAACCACCACATTGCGGCTGACTTCCAATACCTGCAACACCAAATTTAAATTCCGCTCCAGACAAGTAGCGTCACAAACCACAATCACCACCCGCGCTCTGCCGAAACACAAATATTCCCCCGCCACCTCTTCTTCCGCCGAATGAGGCAGCAAAGAATAGGTGCCGGGCAAATCCAGCAACAACAATTTCTTTCCATCAGGAGCAGTACAGCGCCCTGCCGCCAAGGCTACCGTTTTTCCGGGCCAATTTCCGGTATGTTGATTCAAACCGGTCAACGCGTTAAACAAAGTGCTTTTGCCCACATTGGGATTACCTGCCAGCGCCACTGTAATTTCATCTGCCGTCGGAGTCAACAGAAACTCCGCCGCGACCTCCCGTTCCGTGGATTTTTTTGTCACACCCATCCCATCACCACCGCTTTCTTTATTTTTTTAGATCTTCAATTTTGATTCCGCGCGCGTCTTCCGCCCGCAGCGCGATTACCGCGCCGCGTATCAAATAAGCGGCAGGATCCCCCGACGGACTTTTGTACAAGCACTCCACTAAGGTTTGCTCAATCAAACCCAAGTCCCGTAAACGCCGCCGCATACTGCCTTGCACCTCAATTTTTTTAACGCGCCCCCGTTCTCCTTCTCGCAAATCTTTCATTGTACGATCGCTCATCATCTTTTCACCCAATTTCCTCTTTACATCTTTTATTCAGAAAAATCTTCTTATGATTACTATATGGCAAAATAACAACAAGGTGCATTTCCGACTGCGCCAAACAAAGAAAAGAACACAGGCAAACAAAGCCCGTTGCTCACAAAAAACTATGAGCAACGGGCTTCGCTGTATTCCAGAACATCATTTTACCGCGGCGGCCAGATAAACGGAATACACAAGAAAATCAAATAAAAATTTTACAAAATTTGGAAAATAAGAAACTTATAATGAAAATAACAGACTTTACCATAACAACAAGAGGATCCTCTTATCCCATGCTCATCGATACAAAAAGATCTCGCCAAACCAATCGGTATTTAAAAACAGCGAAACTTATATTGTATCAAACAGCGCAAACGACTATTTTCCGCTGACCCATTAACCGGCGCTAACTTAACCTCTATCTTTTCTACATCGAAAAAACCACTGCCTTTACTCGCAAAACGATTTGCCAAAAACGAAAATATCATTGCAAAACTGAAAAAAGATCATTCAGCCCTATGGACTCAAAAAAAAACAAAATGCATTCGTAATCAGGCAATGGAAATTGCTAATTATGAAATGATTGATTGTGTACAGTAAATAA
Source organism: uncultured Peptococcaceae bacterium (assembly GCA_965149945.1). Classification (GTDB taxonomy): domain Bacteria; phylum Bacillota; class Dehalobacteriia; order UBA4068; family UBA4997; genus JAHZFN01. The sequence continues at coordinate 9,628 of CBCTTQ010000005.1, forward strand.
TTACCAATAACCAAAGCGCGGCGTCGGAAGAATCGTAAAATTTCTGTCAGCTTTATGTTTACCCACTTTTCGATCTACGGTCGAATCAAAATATAACATCCTGCGCCTTGTGAGCACAATTGAGCGAGAAGCAAAATTCTCCTTCTGTTCCCGCAAGAGCTAAAAAACCACGACCATTTTGTTTGCTCAAACTATAAAAACCATACGGGGATATGTTCTGCTCATTCTATCCGAGAGGTTGTTTTAGATGACCTTTATCATAAAAACAAAGGCGATACACCAAACCGTAAAGTCTGATATATCGCCTTTATTAGACCGCGATCCTTAATCAATTCCGACTAACAATAAAACCCACGCTAAGCCGTTTAATTTGAACAGCTCGGCAAAGGTTTTTACTTGCTCGTTTTGCGAAGGATCAACACTTTTTCGTACTTTTCTGTAACAAATCCGCAACAACTGATTTTTCTTTATTTATGGTTTCTATTTTCTCCCAATTTTGAATAAATTGCTTCGTCAATTAGTCGCTGCTTTACCGCCGTCACGACATAAGCTGCCGCCGACGAACCAAACGCTTACGCGGCGCGTTTGATATCGGATTTCAAATCTTTATCAATTTCAATGGACATCCTTATTTCTTGTCAATTTTATCTTTCTTTTTTAAAAACTGAAAAAACCTCTTTAATCGCTTTGCATCCGCAGACAAAGCAAATACCTGCGTTTCCTCTGTTTTTATTATGTTTTTTATTGTTCTTGATAATATTGTATAATGGCGCGGGCAATCTGATCCGGGCAGGAAGTTTTTTTCATCCCGCAGTGAATTCCGGACAATTTTTTTGCCACTTCGCGGGCATCCTGACCGACAGTCAGCGCCGCGATCCCCTGTAAATTACCGTTACATCCGCCATATACGGCGATTTTGGTAATCACATCATTTTCAATTTCCAATTCCAATTCGCTGGAACAAACACCTTTCATTCTGTATCTCATAGGTTCCTCCCTTCACCAAAAGCGCCTGATCTCGGGGTTTTCTTCTTCTTTATCTACTATAACAAAAACCGTCTTTTTTGTCAAAATCCCGCTACCGGTTCCTATTACGGACGGCAACTGCCGCAAGGAGTATACCCCGCTTCCACAGCGCCTGTCCGATCGGCAAAATATACCCGATTTTGTTCTGCCGGCAAGTTAGCGCAATTCGGCGTATGGAATTTACGGGAATTGATATTGCCGATATAAGCGGCAGCGCCTGCCAGCCCATTTCCCGCTGTTTGAGACGATACCGCGGTACCATTGATTCGCAAAGCCGTTCCGTCGGAAACCACCTGAATGCTACCCTGCAGATCCGTACGATACACGGCGGCGCCCAAATCCGCCAAACGACTCAGCACCTCCTCATGGGGAAAGCCATACTCTGAATCAGCGCCTGCCGAAGAAATAATCACAGCGGCGGGATTGATTGTTCGCAACAATGCATAGCTGTTGGTTTGATCTCGGGCGCTGCCATGGTGAGCCGCCACCATCAAATCTGTTTCCAAATCAGGAAACGCCGCTGTCATTTCATCGGCTTCAAGTCCTTCCATATCTCCCGGCAACAGCAAAGAAGTCTCACCGTACGTGATCCGCACCACCAAAGAAGAATCGTTCAAATCCTCATATTCCGACTCTTGAGGCGCCAAAAACTGTACCGCCGCCCCTCCCAGCTGAATCACATCGCCGGGATACGGCACCAACACCCGCTCACTACGCGCCGCCAGCGTATCCACCGCCTCATGATAAATTTCCGTATCGTTTTCCTGCGGAGAGAGAAAAAGCATCCCGATGTCATACCCTGTCAGCGCCTCATAACCGCCAAGATGATCACTATGACCATGACTCAATACCACGGCGTCCAGCTTGTCTACTCCCAAAGCCGCCAATTCTCGGCGCACCGTCTCTTCGGTACCTTGATCGCCCACATCGATCACCATGATTTTTCCGTCCACCTGTAAAATCTGTGCCGCCGCGTCACCCACGTCCAACACCGAAAGACGCAGAGTACCGCCGTCAACCGTTGTGGAAGCGATGGTGGTTTCCTGATTTTCCAAACCGGAAGCCGGCAATGCTCCCGCGCCGCAGCCGCAAAGAACAGCCAACAGCATCCCCCAAAGCAGAACAATCCCCAACAGGCGTTTCGAATATCTTCTCATCAACAAACTCCTTCTTACCAAAACATACCATTTTTATTGCCATCAAAACAAGCCCTCCCGTGCCCTACGGGCACGGGAGACAATTCTTTTTTCTCATTTTGTTATTGATAACATTCTATAAATATTCCCGCAAATCCTGTTTTTTCAGCGCGCGCACCAGTTTTTTTAAATGATGACTTTCTTTTTTCGGCATAACCAGCAAAACCCCGTCAGCTTCCGCCACCAACAAATCTTGCACATCCACCAACGCCACCAGACCGCCTTCTCGATAAACAATATTTCCCTCACTGTTTAAGGAAGCGGTTAAACAACCGCAAACATGATTTTCCCCTTCCTGCCGCCAATATTTCTCCAAAGAAGGAAAAGTTCCCAGATCATCCCAATCAAAAGACGCGGGAACGATAACAAAAGAATCGGGCGATAACGATTCCATTACCAGATGATCAAAAGAATATCCCTCTTTCGCTTCCGCCAACCGTTCTTGAATCTGCCGCAGTTGCTCCCCGCAAGGCAATCCGGACAGAGACGGCTGACCTGAGCAGCGTTTTGCCAAAGCTTCCGTCAAAAGCCGCGCGAACAAACCGATTTGCCCGACATAAATACCGCTGTTCCAATACAAATTTCCCTCTTTTAAAAGACGGGCTGCTCGTTTGGCGCTGGGTTTTTCCCAGAATTTTTTACCTTTGCGCCAATAACCGTCCGCGCGCATACGGGTTTTTCTTCCCGCCAACAAGTAGCCATATTCCGTTCGCGGTTCTGTGGGAAGAATTCCCAAGGTCACCAACTTTCCCTCCTCCGCCAAAGCCAGCGCGACCCGCAAATCCCGCTGAAAGGCGGCAGTATCTTCGATATGATGATCGCATGGAACAAAAACCACTACGCTTTTGTCCGTATGCTGATTCTCTTCCTTTTCCGCCAACGTCAACACCCGCTCCAAAGCACACACCATAGCAAAAGCAGTATCACGGTTGGCTTCCTCCAAAATCAGATGATCCTCCGCCAATTCCGGCAACGCCGCACGCGCCAAAGAACCGTAAGCGCTTCCCGTTGCCACCACCAGATGTCCCGCGGGTAAAGACAGCGCCAATCGTTCCGCCGTGCGCGTCAGCATAGACTGCCGCGAATGAAAATCACAATCGGGCAAATCCAAAAACTGTTTTGGCAACGCCGCGCGAGATAACGGCCAAAAGCGGCTGCCCGTTCCTCCCGCTAAAATAACCCCGTAAACATTTTCTTTTTCCGAAACAGTTTTTTTCTCACTCTCTGACTCGATCTTTTCATCTGCCGAATTGTTTGCCGATGTTGCCGTTTTTTTTATTTTTTTCAAATCGGCTGTCGTTCCTTCGTTATTTTCCCTTTCCGCGTTCAGCTTTTTTTCCTGAACGGCGTCAGCCTTTTTTTCTTTTATGTCCATTTTTTGTTTATCTTTTTTCTGTTTTTTCATAGCAAAGCTCCTTCCCCTTTTCGGGCAATCTCGTTTGCTAATTAATATGCGATAACAGGAAATTCTTGCTTGGACCCTTACCTCTTTTTCCATTGAAAAAACTATAAAAAAATGATATAATATATAAGTTGTGATAAAACAAGGAGGCAGGAAAAACATGAGTACCGTAACAAAAAAAGAAATGGGGAAACGATATTCCCTATTGATTTTGGGGATTATTTTCATTTCCTTCGGGATTGCTATCATCACCAAAGCGGATTTGGGAACCTCCCCGATTTCCGCTGTTCCTTATAGTTTATCTTTAATTTGGACATTTTTCACTTTGGGCAATTGGACGATTCTGTTCAATTTGTTTTTGATTGTCATGGAAATACTCATCCTAAAAGGTAACGTCAACAAGGCGGAAATTCTGGTACAATTTGTTCTGACCTTTTTATTCGGATATTGCATTGATTTGGCGATGCTGCTTCTCACCGCGCTGGCGCCGCAGCTCTACATCATGAAAGTACTCACCCTGCTGATCGGTTGTGTGGTTTTGGCTTTCGGCGCTTATTTGCAGGTAATCGCCAATGTGGCAATGCTGCCGGGAGACGCTTATGTGCGCGCTTTGATCACACTTTTCAAAAAAGAATTCGGCACCGTCCGCGTCATCTCTGATATCAGCATGACGTTGACCGCGGCAGCCCTCTGCTTGATCTTTCTGCATAATTTGGACGGTGTGCGGGAGGGCACCGTCATTGCCGCTTTAATCGTGGGCAACATTGTCCGCGTCTTTTGCCATAAGCTGCAACGGCTCACCGATTTTCTTTTGCCGGAAGAAAAAACACAACAAACACAAGAAGAAACACCGATATCCGCGGACAGGCATTTTGTACTCACCATCTCCCGTGAGTTTGGAACCGGCGGTCGGGAAATCGGCCGCAAACTGGCTGAAAAACTGAACATCTCTTATTATGATTCCGATACTGTTCAAGAAGCCGCCGCTCAAAGCGGTTATATTGATCTCGAAAAAATCAAAAAGGAAAAAGTAATCTCCAACTATCTCCTCTATGATTTTTATTCCTGGTATACCGCGGCTCTCAACGAGCAGGATATGCCCGAACCGGAACAACTGTTCCGTGCCGAAAGCAAGGTACTGAAAGAAATCACCGCTCGTGAGTCCTGCGTCATTGTGGGCAGGATGGCCAATCATATTCTGCGTGACCACCCCAATGCTCTCCATGTGTTCATCACCGGAGATCGAAAAGCCAGAATTCAGCGTATCATGGAACGCGATCATCTGACACAAGAAGAAACAGAACAAAAGATTCAGCGTGTAGACAAAGAACGCGCCAATTATTTCCGTTCCCTTGCCAACACCAAATGGGATGATATGCAAAACTATGATATCGCCATCAATTCCAGCAAATACGGTCCTGAACGCACAATAGATATTCTTTATTGGTTGGCGCGGGAAGTGATTACCGCACACAATGTTACCATTACGGAATTTCCAGCAGCCGCCTCCAGTACCCAAACAGAAATCACAAAAATAAAGGAATTTGAAAAAAAGGCTCAATAAAGAGCCTTTTTCCTTTATACCGGTTTTCTTTTATCTCATCTTTCAATATTACATCTTGTATATTTTCTTATTTGATGATATTTTTCTCTTCTTTGCACGCTGCCTTCGGGAAACTCCCATTCTTCCCTCCCGTATGGCAAAAGCATCTCCCAAGGAACGCCAATCCCCCTCATCGCGTCAATATTTTACCGCGGAAAATCTTTGGCAAGACGGCCTACCGCCGCGACAGATTTGTGTACCATAACAATCGCGATATGGCTTATTCCTTCGCCGCTTCCAACAAAAGTCCGTCCAAAATACCGGCATCACTGACAACAATGCGAGAAAAGCCCAATAATTCCATTAGCGCCAAGTAGATGGCAATACCATCTCCGAGGATATCCCCTCGCTTCTGCAGCAACGGGTAACGCGCCAGCAATTCCTGAGGCGCAAGCGTATCGGCTTCCTGTCCGTACGCCCGCAATTCTGTTTGCGTCAATACCGTTCCGTTGATCCATTCCCGTCGATACTCTACCAAATGATTTTTCATCGCCGCCAAAGAAGTGATGGTTCCGCCCACCCCTACAAATGGTGTTTCAAGTTGTTCCCCAGCACTCTCTGCCAGCGGACGCAGCAAAAGAGGCAATTGCCGCCGTTGAATTTCTCCCAAATGCAGGCGTACCGCTCCTACAGGCACACTTCGGCAGCAGATTCCTGTTTTTTTCCGAACAATTAATTCTGTGCTGCCACCGCCCACATCCAAAACAGCGGCATTTTCCCCGACTACAGCAGCGGCTCCGACATAGGAGTAACGCGCCTCATCAGCTCCTGTTAGAATTCGCAGCCGCCAGCCCAGCCGCTCCGTCAACAGACGGGCAAAGGCATCCCCATCCGCGGCTTCGCGAACAGCAGAAGTCGCAGCCACTACCGGCGGTTCAACAATATTCATCTCCTGCAAAATTCTCCGAAATTCTTCCAAAGCGGATAAAGTCTTTGCCACAGCCTCCCGATCCAAAGGCTCCCCCTTGGGTGTTTTGCCCAAGCGGGTAGTTCGAAGTTCTTGCCGATTGACAGTGAGATATCCTTCCTCCACCTGTCCTATCAACAGGCGCACCGAATTGGAGCCGATGTCAATCGCCCCTCTCCTTTTTCCTTTTGTCGCAGTCTTTTCTATTCCTCTTTGCCGCATGACACACCTCCGTTTTCCTCCCCCACACCTCTGTGATAAAATAACAGCTTGGGATTTTCATACAAAAGAGCGGCAGAATGATTCTGCCGCTCCCGTACTTCTCACAGTTTCTTACAACGTTCAACGCCGACGACCTTCCTGATGCCGCTTCAGCGCGATCAATTTTTCATTACTATCTTTCATAAATTCTGCCAGTTTATCTTCAAAAGAGGCATTCTTCTTCGGAGCAAAACCGAATACCTCCGCCGGAGCAGGCGAATAAGATAATTCCGGTTCCGGCTTGGGCACAGCCTGCTTGATAGAAAGTCCGATCTTATTATTTTCCTTAACAGTCAGCACTTTCACCTTTACCACGTCGCCTTCCCGCAGGAAGTCGCTTACTTCTTTCACGTACGCGTCAGCCACCTCTGAAATATGTACCAATCCGGTGGCGCCGTTCTCCAATTTGACAAAAGCGCCGAACCCTGTGATTCCGGTCACCTTTCCTTCTACAATATCGCCTACAGCAAGCGTCATTCTTTTTCTTCCCCCTATACTCAATGATCGCGAGTCACGGAAAATTCCGATTCTTCATACTTTTGCCGTTGTTATGGCCAACGGCCGACCGTTAATGCACATCTTCTGTTGCTGTTCCCGCTTCAGCAGAATCCTGTTCTACCACTTCGCTATTTTCTTCATAAGGCATTAACAGATATTCTCCTTCTCGCACCATCAGCAAGTTTTCTCTGGCCAGCCGCTCCAGATAGGTATCGTCGTTTAACAATTCCTTTTGTTCTTCCAACTGACTCTTTTCTGTCTGAATATCCGCATAGGCCATTTCCAAATCCGCTTTTTGGGCATTCAGCTGCATGATCTCAACCACCTGACCACCGCATTGGTAAACCATAAAGGCCGCGAAAAATACCAAAAATACCCGAAAAACGCGAACTTTTTTTATTTTTAATTTTTTCTTTCCACTCATGAAAAACATCCCCTTCACGGTGTTTTGCCGCTTATCGCACTTTGCACTATCACATCGCACAAAAATTCATATTACCATTATAGTCAATCTTCATCGGAAAATCAACTGTTTTTTTTCGAAGCAGCAATTTCTTCCCGTAAAAAATCATCTCCATAGCCTACGTAAGAAACGTTGTCGGAGGCTTTAATTTTTCGGAGATTGTCGTTTATCGTTTTTTCTTTTGCGCCTTTTCGAGATTGAGTCAGAATCAACCGGCTCCGCCATTTTTGCCTGTCTTTTTTTCAGACGTTTTTTGACACGCGCTAAACGTTTTTTTCGATAAACACCGCTGATACCCCGTCCCGTTTTAATCGCCAAACAACGGCAGTTCTTTTCTGTCGCGGCGCCGATTCGATAAATACCCCCCGTAAAAAATATCAAAGGAGCAAAAAGGCAAGAAACAATCCGCACAATCAAACGCCGCAAACCATTCAATACTCGCCCCAAGCAGCGGACTCCTTTACGATATAAGGGACGCAAAACAGGACTGAAATAATACAAATAGACCGCGATTCCGCCAAAAACCGCCGCTACCACCGGAATACGCAATTCCGCCCAACTGATTTTGACCAGCAGAAAAAATGTCCACATTAATGCCGCCAACCACCAAAGAAAATCCCCCAGCCAACACCAAAGTCCTTTGCGATTCTTTTTGAGAAATGTACGATAAAAATCATACAAAACTCCTAAAGAAAGACCCAAACCCAGCGCGCAGAGAATCTGCGCGCCCTGCAATCCTGCCCTGGTCATGGTTTGTTACCTGGTCAGACGGGTCAAAAGACCGGCGCTTTTCTTTCGGGATTTATGGATAGAGGCATCCGGAAAAACCAAAGAACCGATTTGACCGCTGACCGAAAGTTTTTCTTCTTCCAGCAGCAGTTGATCAATATGCAAATCTTCTCCTTGAATGATGAAATCTCCCAGAACCGTTTCTAAATGAATGCGGCGCTTGTCAAAATCTTCTACTTTTTTAACACCCACCATATCCAAACGTTCCCTGCCGGTCATGATCAATTTTTGTTGGTTATGCTCGTTCATTATTCCGCACCTCGTTTCTTGGTTGCTATCATTCTATGTTCCGAAAAACAAAATATGCGGAGAAGCGCTTTTCCCGAAAAAAAATTTTTTTCGAAAACGGCTGTCTTTTCGACTAAATAAGATCTTTCAAAATAAAAAACGGAAATCTTAAAGATCTCCGTTCTAAAATGCAACAATAAAAAAAGCTAACGAGCAGTCTCACGAATAACCCGATACATCTCTTTTGCCCGGTCTGCCCGAACCGTTTCCGCCACCTGTAAAACTTCTATCTCTACCTCGCGATTAGCAAAACTGAGCACTAACCGATCACCAACCTTTACATCAGCAGAAGCTTTGGCCTGGCGGCCGTTTAATGAGATTTTTCCGGCGTCACTGACTTCTTTGGCCACAGTCCGCCGTTTAATCAGACGGGAAACTTTTAAAAATTTATCCAACCGCATCCGCATTCCTCCTCTTTGTGACCGCGTCAAAACAGTCTTTTGTATTCTATGATGATAAAAAGAAAGCCCGCAAAAGCAGGGCTTGTCTTTTTAAATTTCTATTGAACAGAATCTTTCAGCGGTTTACCAGCTTTAAAAGCAGGAACTTTCGCGGCTTTAATCTGAATCGCTTCACCAGTTTGGGGGTTACGACCTTCACGGGCAGCGCGTTCTCTCACTTCAAAAGTACCAAATCCAACAAGCTGTACTTTTTCACCGTTTTTCAATGCGTTGGTTACTACACCAATGAACGCGTCTACCGCTTTACCGGCATCTTTTTTGCTCATTTCCGCCTGGTCAGCAATGGCATTAATCAAATCAGTTTTATTCAATAGCTTCCCCTCCTAAGAAATGTTACTATGCAAATTTTCGAAATCATTTCGAAAATCTCACACCGCAAGAATACATTCTTATTTTACCATTTAATAGGAATCATTTCAATATTTTTTTTTATTTTTATCTATACTATACAATTCGCAAAACCTTTTTTCTACTATTTTCGACAATTTAAGAAAAATATCTTAATAATATTAAACTTCTATTTAATATTATTGCCTTTAGGGAAAATATTTAAAAATTCCCTGCTTACAGTTGGTTTTCTTTTGCCTGATCCCAAAAAATGTCCAGTTCTTCAAGTGTAAAATCACCCCAAGATTTACCGGAAGCTTTCACTTTTTCTTCCAAAAAATGGAATCGACGAATGAACTTTTCGTTGGTCAAATGTAATGCCGCTTCAGGATCAATTTGCCAAAAACGCGCAACATTCACCAAGGCAAACAACACATCGCCAAATTCCGCCATTCGTTCTTCCGTGCTTTCGGCGGTCTGAACTTCCTCCAGTTCCTCTTGTACTTTTTCCCAAGCGCCTTCCACGGCATCCCAATCAAAGCCCACACGAGAAGCTTTCGCCTGGATTTTTTCCGCCCGCATCAAAGCCGGCAGAACCCGCGGAACTTCCACAATAGAACGTTCTTTGGGGTGGTCTTCGTTTTCCAGATTTTCTTTGCTTTTCAGGATTTCCCAAATTTTTAAAACATCCTCGCTGCTGCCGATATCCTGCCGATTGCCGAAAACATGAGGATGTCGATAAATCATTTTATCAGCGACGGTTTTCGCCACTTTGGCAAAATCAAACCGACCTCCCTCTTCGGCAATGCGGCTGTGCATCGCCACTTGCAGCAACACATCTCCCAACTCACCGTAAAGATCCCGGTTGTCCCGCCGTTCAATGGCATCGACAGCCTCATAGGATTCCTCAATCAAATACTTTTTCAGAGAATCATGGGTCTGCTCCTTATCCCAAGGACAGCCCGGTTCTCCGCGCAATTCTTTGACTACCCGTAGCAAACGCACCGTTTCTTCCGCTGCCGCGGCGAACTCTTCTTCTACTTCCAGTATTACCTTTTTTCCCGTCATGATACCTTCCTCCGCAGATTTTTCGGTCTTTTATTCATGCAGTCCCAACATATCCGCAACCTGTACCACTTCGCCGTCTTTCAGATACACTCTGGGGATTCGGGGATTAGCGGCAGTCTTGCGTATGGGAATTTCCACAACATCGCCAACCTTCACACCCAACCCGGTTACATCTACCGTAGTGATTTGCATAGAAACCCGTCCAACCACCGGCAACAGCTGATCTCCCAGCCAAAAGCCGCGGTGCTGGCGTCCTAAAGCGATTTTCCCCACATTTCTGCTCATTGTTCGAAAAGCTTTGCGCATGGTGTCCGGTCGAGCATTGGGTTCTACTCCGAACCCATCGGCATATCCCACCGGAACAGCAGCCACTGTCATGTTTTCTTTAGCGACAAAATCCTGCCCGTATCCAACAGCGTCTCCCTGTGTGATATGCTGGATACACGCCACTTTGGCTCGTACCAGAAAAGGGCTGTCTAATTCCAAACCAAAATCAGCAGCAATGGGCGCTTGTCCATACAGCACTGAACCCAAACGCACACAACCGAAACGAGATTCCGGGAACCGCAGCGCCCCGGCGGAATTTGCCAAATGCGCCACATAATCCCGCACACCGCTGATTTCCAACACAGAACAGGCGCGGTCAAAAATCGCCAATTGTTCTGCGCAGGCAGTGGTACTGCGATCGGTCGCTGTGGCAAAATGCGAATAAATACCGCTGAAACGCACATTTTCCTGAAGACTGATCATTTGCAGCGCCTTCACCAATTCCTCTACCGTAATCCCCATACGGTTCATACCGGTATTAATTTTTACGTGACACGAAATCTCCCGTCCGTAAGCATTGTCCAACAAATCCTGCAATCCGACCAAAGAGCCGATAGTGGGAATCAAATCATAACGATAGTAGACTTCCGCCTCCCCCGGCACAAAGGAGGAAAATACCAAAATCGGCGCCTCAATACCGTTGTTGCGCAGTTCAATTCCTTCATCAATGGTCGTTACCGCCAGATATTTGGCGCCTTCTTCCAGAAAAGTTTTGGCAGCCATGACAGCGCCGAAACCATAGCCGTCTGCTTTCACAACAGCCATCACATCGACCGGTTCTCCTTCGTTGTCTTCTTTGATATATTCTGTCACTTTCCGATAATTTTCCGCCAGCTGATCCAAATCCACTTCGATCCAGCGACTATATTCAACGGGAATATTCATTTTTGCACCTGCCTTTCCTCTTTTGTCGGCGCCGACACGAAGCGGCGCCTTGTTGATCCTCTTCCTGTTTTTCCTTTCCGTTGAGCTCCGAAACCTCTTTGCTGTGAGAGTTTTTCCTTTGCCTGTTTACCGATCTCTTATTTTTTCCCTTTCAATTTTTTCTTCAGAGCAATCAATTTCCGCACACCCTTTTGGTACATGGGTTCCAAAATATGATAGGCGGTATAATTGCCTTGACGATAGACCAAATCGAATTCTCCGATGAATTCGGTGTATTTCCCGCCAAAGCCTCGTTTAAATTTCACCAAGCCATAGAGAGGGTGATCCTGTCCCACATCTCCGGGCACCCCGCGAAAATCATACATGGTACAGCCGTGTTCCTTTGCCCATTCAATCATCGTCCATTGTAACAAATAGTTGGGCATCAAATTCCGTTTTTTATTGCTGGAAGCTCCGTAAATGTACCAGGCCTTGTCTCCCATCAGAAAAGTCAGAGTTCCGGCAATGGCCTCCCCGTCGTGATATGCCATGAACAATTCCGTTTGACCCGCCGGGTAAAGATGATCATAAAAACTTTCGAAATAACTGTACGGACGAATCAAAAATTTATCTCGGCTGGCGGTGGTGGTCAAAATCTGATAAAACTCCGGCAGACATTCTTTGCCGGCGCCCACAGTGACTTCCACGCCTTTCTTCCGTGCCAAACGAATATTATACCGCGTTTTTTGATGGCATTCCGCCAACAAGGTATCCAAATCCTTTTGGATATCCAAACGGAATACATAACGAGGCTGCACCCCCTCAAACCCTTCGCCTTTGGACGCGTCACGGAAGCCTGCTCTCTTCAAAGCCGCCAACCATTCTGCCGCTTCGGGGAAATCTTTATCAATATCCGGATCCACTTTCCAAAAAACCGTTTTGTGTTTTTTGGCTTCTTCCGCCACCGCTTTGGTAAGCGCTTCCCAGACGTCGATATCTTTCATATCGATCACCGGACCGCGGGGAGAATAAAAAATAGAACCCAATCCGGCCGGCAGCTGGCGTTTCAGCAAAGAAACCGCCGCCGCCACCCGACCGTCTTTTTCCACAACAATACGAATGGGACTCCAACCGGTGACTTCTTTCACCTGTCCCCATTCCCAACCTTGTAAAACATGACCTTTCGGATGGGTTTCCACAAAATGATTAAATAACTCTTTATTTTCCGGGCTTTCCTTCAACACTCTCGTTTGTATAGTCAATGTCATTTCCTCCATAACAGCAATCTTTTATCGTCACAACGAGTTCGGGGACAGCTTACATATGCTCCGGCGCCGTCACGCCGATCAGACGCAGCGCTTTGGCAATACAGGCGGCCGTACCGCGGCAGAGATGCAATCTCGCCGCCTGGGTCGGAGCATCCACCCCTAATACCCGGCAACGTCCGTAGAAACTATGGAACAATCCCGCCATATCCATCGCGTAAGCGGCAATCCGATGCGGCTCATAATGAACGGCGCTGTACACGATTTCATCGGGCAGTTCCAAAATCTTCTTGATCAAATCTACTTCGCTTTCATCCCGCAGCAAAGAAAAATCTACCTGATCCAAAGGCAGCCAAGCAATGTTTTGTTCTTCCGCCTGCCGCAAAATGCTGCAAATTCTGGCATGGGCATACTGCACATAATATACGGGGTTTTCGGCGCTTTCTTTTTTGGCGAGGTCCAAATCAAAATCCATCTGACTATCGGCAGAACGCATCACAAAGAAAAACCGAGAAGCATCCACCCCTACATCATCCATCAATTCCTGTAATGTGACATATTTGCCGCTGCGTTTAGACATCCGCACAATTTCTCCGCCCCGGAACAATCGCACCAGCTGCATCAAAATAACATCCAGTTTTTTTGAATCATAGCCAATGGCATCCACCGCGCCTTTCAGACGCGCCACATGACCATGGTGATCCGCGCCCCAAATATCAATGACTTTCTCAAAACCTCTGTCAAACTTATTCTTATGGTATGCCAAATCCGCCGCGTAATAAGTAGGCACTCCGTTAGCACGGACCATAACTTCCGGTTTTTCGGCGCCGAATTGTTCCGCGTGGAACCATTCCGCCCCGTCTTTTTCTTCCATATATCCTTTGGCGGTCAACTCATCCACCACAGCACGAACAGCGCCGCTGTCATGGAGCGACTGCTCACTGAACCAAACATCATATTCCACCCCGAAACGAGAAAGTCCGGAACGAATATCCGCCAATTTCTTTTTCAAGGCATACTGTACCAAGACTTCCCGCCGCCGCGCGGAATCCGCACGGAGATATCGATCACCTTCCTCAGCAATGAATTCTCGCATCGTTTTGATAATATCTTCCCCGTGATAACCGTCTTCGGGGAATTCCGCATCTTCCCCCAATTGCTGTAAATAACGAGCTTCCAGAGAATAACCGAATTTTTCAATCTGATTGCCGGCGTCATTCACATAAAACTCTCGTTCCACATCATAGCCGGCCGCCGCCAACAAAGAAGCCAAACTGTCTCCGATGGCCGCTCCTCGGGCATTGCCCATGTGTAACTCACCGGTAGGATTGGCGGAAACAAATTCCACCTGCACCTTTTTTCCTTGTCCGTAGTCACTGTCACCATAGGCGCTTCCTTCTGCCAGAGCGCCCGCCAGTCCTTTGGTCAACCAGTCTTTCCTCAAACGGAAATTAATAAAACCGGCGCCGGCGATTTCCACTTTTTCAATATCGGTGTCCGTTATATCCAAATAATGAAGGATATCTTCCGCAATCAAACGAGGCGCTTTTTTCGCTTGTTTAGCCAAAAGCATGGCCAGATTGGCGGCAAAATCCCCATGGGTCTTTTCACGCGGTACCTCCACCACAAAATCCGGAATAACTTCTATTGTTAACGCGCCGCTGTCTTTGGCCGCCAAAGCGGCTTTGGTCAGCAACTCATGCAAGGTTTCTTTCGTCTCTTTCATCCAATTCATCTCTCCGCCTCCAAATTGCTCTTCCTGTTTCTGTCATTTCGTCCTCGCAGGACATTAAAATACAATCATCCATACTAAATAATTATAACATTAATTGTCTCTGATGAAAAGGCACAGGAAGGAAAAAATCAACAGAATCCCGCCAATCTCCGCGCGCTGATCGCTTCGTTCAGCAAAGAACGACGAGAAAAACAAAAAATTTTTTCTTACACAACGAACAGAACGGCGGAAAAAACCTCAGCCTGAAAAGAACTTCGGGCTGAGGAAAGAAAACCGCGAATCGTTTATTACTCCCAAACTTCTTCAGGATTTTTCATGGTTTGCGCGATCGTTTCGGAAGTACCTTCCGGCAGTTCGGTACGATAGAGCGCCGCGTCAAAGGTTACGGTAGGGTCGTCACCTTCCAAAATCCATTCCCTGTACACATCGGAATCCACACCACTGCTAACCGTTCCCGTTCCGTCTGTATAAACCGTCAGCGCCGTGCCGTTATGAAAATCCAAATAATAGCGTACTTCAAAACTGCCCCCATTCGCGGCTTCCAATGCTTCTATATTCAAAACGGCTTCCACACGCTTCGCCGCTCGATCCCGCAGTTCCATCTGCTGCCAGCCGCTATCCGTACGATAATATAACGTCATGGGATCGCCGCTTAAGTCATAGGCGGGATGTTCCACCGGTTGGGCTTTGGTGTAGTGGGAAACCAGTTCCATCAAAGCATCTCCTTCTTCTTTCGTCAGATGTCCGCAATACTGTTTGCCGTCGAAATAGCCATTAAAGTTTTCATTATCAAATTCAAAATTCATTCCGTTGGAAAACTCAATGCGATGAGGAAAGACAGACTCAAAGATGTCCTCCTTCACCTCAGTCAAACTTTGGAACAATTGTGCCGCGGCTTCTGTATCTTCAGCGTTCATTTCCATGATTTGATCCGACGCGGCGGAGTTCATTAATCTCGCCGTCACGTCTCCTTCCGGCCAAATTTCCGCGAAAAATCCTCTTTCCGCTGCAGCCGAATCGGCGTTCTCCTCTGTTCCGCCTTTACAAGCGGCTAATCCAACCAATCCTAACGCCAACATCATGATCACTATCATCAACCAAACACTTTTTCTCATTTTCTTCTCCTTTCTTTGCTCTGCCGCAAGTAAAATTATACACTGCCGTTGACAAACAACAAGCGCCGCCTTTGTCTTATCAAGGTCTGGTTTTTCTCAGTATACCAAACAAATGTCAAACGTACAACTTTTTTTACATCTTTACTGCAAACCGGAATTTTTGGAATAAAAAAGAGGAGAAGGCTATTGCCTTTTCCTCTGAATCGGAATTCTTTTTTATTTTCGTTCCGTCTGCTTTTTCTGTACCAAAGCAGCAATCTCCTGGCGCACCAAAGCATGGCGCAGCGCCTTTTGGGAACTGAGAGGCTTGCGGTCGGGCACCCGCCCTTCGATGCGATCTCGCGCTCGCTGTTCCGCTGCTTTCGCCCGTTCCACATCAATATCTTCCGCCCGTTCCATAGTATTCGTAATGACAATGACCACATTCTTTTCCACTTCCAAATAGCCCTGTCCGATGGAAAGATAATGCTCTTCCTCATCTTTGATATAGCGAATAGCGGAAAAATCCATAATGGTCATCATGGGGGCATGATCTTTCAAAATAGTGGTATAGCCAAAAGGGCCTTTATACTGCACCAAACTCACTAATTCAGAAAAAAGAATACCGTTAGGCGTCACAATATTCAAGCGTACTTCATCCGCCATCAGACCTCACCGCTTTCCGCATTGATCTTTTCCGCTTTGGCTACGGCTTCTTCAATAGTACCCACCATCATAAACGCCTGTTCCGGCAAATCATCATAATCGCCGGCGCAAAGAGCCGCAAAATCCGATACAGTTTTGCTCAATGGTACATATTTACCTTCCATACCGGTGAATTGTTCCGCCACATGGAAAGGTTGCGAAAGGAAACGTTGAATTTTTCTGGCGCGATTTACCAGCACTTTATCCTCTTCGCCCAGTTCATCCATCCCTAAAATAGCAATAATATCCTGCAATTCTTTATACCGCTGCAAAATACGCTGTACCGAACGCGCCACCTGATAATGTTCTTCGCCGACAATTTTAGGATCCAACGCTCGCGAATTGGAATCCAGCGGATCCACGGCGGGATAAATTCCCAATTCCACAATAGAACGAGATAATACCGTCGTAGCATCCAAGTGAGCGAAGGTCGTGGCGGGAGCCGGGTCAGTCAAGTCGTCTGCAGGTACATATACCGCCTGCACCGAGGTGATGGAACCGTTCTTGGTGGAAGTAATTCGTTCCTGCAAAGCGCCCATTTCTGTCGCCAAGTTAGGCTGATAGCCCACTGCGGAGGGCATCCGTCCCAACAACGCCGATACTTCCGAGCCTGCCTGGGTGAAACGGAAAATGTTATCAATAAACAGCAAGACATCCTGCCCTTTGTCGCGGAAATATTCCGCCAAAGTCAGTCCGGTCAAACCCACTCGCAGACGAGCGCCGGGGGGTTCGTTCATCTGACCGAATACCAGCGCCGTCTTGTTGATAACACCGGATTCCGTCATTTCGTTATACAGATCATTCCCTTCACGGGAACGTTCTCCTACGCCGGAGAATACGGAATAGCCACCGTGTTCATGGGCGATATTGCGAATCAATTCCATGATCAGAACGGTTTTGCCGACGCCGGCGCCACCGAACAGCCCAACCTTACCGCCTTTGGAATAAGGCGCCAAGAGATCCACCACTTTAATACCGGTTTCCAAAACTTCCTGCGAAGGAGACAAGTCCACAAAATCCGGCGCGCTTCGATGAATGGGATAATGTTCTTCTGTTTCCACAGGGCCTTTGCCGTCAATGGGTTCCCCCAATACATTGAACATCCGTCCCAGGGTTTCTTTGCCCACAGGGATTTTAATAGAATCTCCCGTATCCAAAGCGCTCATCCCGCGGGACAAGCCGTCTGTGGAAGAAAGCGCGACACAGCGCACCGTGTCGTTGCCCAGATGCTGCATGGTTTCCATGGTTACATCATGGTCTTCCATCCGGACAACAACAGCGTTATAAATGCCCGGCAGTTGTCCCACAGGGAACTGTACGTCAACAACAGGGCCGATTACCTGAATAATTTTTCCTTCCGCCATTGATCCTCTAACCTCCTGTCAATCAGCATTCGCCACCCCTATTCCAGAGCGGCCGCGCCGCCTACAATCTCCGTAATCTCCGTGGTGATGGCGGCCTGTCTCGCCCGGTTCAGCGATAAGGTCAGTTTATCCATCAATTCTCTGGCATTATCGGTGGCAGAATCCATGGATGTCATTCTGGCGCCGTGCTCACCGGTTTTCGCTTCTAAAATTGCCCGATAAATCAACGCATAGGAATACATGGGAAACAACACATCCATAATAGCCGTCTCATTCGGTTCAAAAATGAAGTCATTGATATGATCGGCTTCTTTTTCGATGCCGATGTTTTCTTTCTTCACCGGCAAAGCCTGAAAAAGGGTGGGTGTTTGCCGTAAAACCGAATTGAATTTACTGTAAATCATATATACTTCATCATAGCTGCCATCCAGAAAACGCTTGCGAATATCAGCGGCAAACCGCCGGCAGAAACCGGCCGTAGGGCAATCCCCCACATCGGGTACCTCTTTAATCACCCGGTATCCATGCCCCCGAAAATACTCCTGAGCCTTGATACCCAGCGTAATAATGCCGTAGCCGGTGTCTTCCGGACGCTCGTCGATGATTTTAGCCGCGGTGCGCAACACATTATTGTTATAACCTCCGCACAGACCGCGATCCCCGGCGATGACAATATACAAAATATTTTTAATTTCCTTTCGCTCTTCCATCAGGGGATTATCATAGCGAATTCCCGTTTCCAACAAGTCATACATAATTTCTTCGATGTTGCGGATATAGGGACGAACCGCCACCAGATTGTTTTGGGTTTTTCGATATTTGGACGCCGAAACCATCTTCATGGCACTGGTGATTTTTTCCGTATTGCCTACACTTTTGATTCGGCGCCTGATGTCACGCATACTTGCCAAAGCAACTCACCTCCCGATTTTTTTCAGCGGTTGTCTCAGCTGATGCTTGCTTTATATGCCTGAATAGCCGCGGCGATTTTCTCTTCCAACGCCTCATCCAGTTTCTTTTTCTGATCGATTTCCGCCAACACTTCTCTACAGGAAGTCCGCAGATATTCCACAAAACCATTGCCCCAATCCACGACTTGATGCACATCTACATCTACCAGATAACCACGCACACCAGCATAGAGAACAGCGACTTGTTCCGCGGCCGCCAGCGGCGCGTACTGATCCTGTTTCAACAGTTCCATCATGCGGGCGCCGTGTGCCAAAGCGTGCTGCGTGGATGGATCCATATCGGAACCGAACTGGGCAAAAGCCGCCAATTCCCGATATTGCGCCAAGTCCAGACGCAACGTACCCGCTACCTGTTTCATCGCTTTAATCTGAGCGTCGCCGCCGACACGAGATACAGAGAGACCCACATTGACAGCAGGGCGGAAACCGCTGTTGAACAAGTCCGTTTCCAGATAAATCTGCCCGTCCGTAATGGAAATTACATTAGTGGGAATATAAGCGGAGACGTCTCCCGCCTGAGTTTCAATAATCGGCAAAGCCGTCATGGACCCCCCGCCCAAATCATCGCTGAGTTTGGCGGCGCGTTCCAACAGACGAGAATGCAAATAAAAGACATCCCCCGGATAAGCTTCACGACCCGGCGGACGGCGCAGCAGCAAGGAACTTTCACGATAGGCCGCGGCCTGTTTGCTCAGATCATCATATACAATCAACACATGTTTGCCATTATACATAAATTCTTCGCCCATGGCGGCGCCGGCATAAGGCGCGATGTACAGCAACGGCGCCGGATCGGAAGCAGGAGCCGCAACCACAATGGTATATTCCATAGCGCCGAAATCTTCCAGTCGTTTCACCACCGAGGAAACCGTCGAAGCTTTTTGCCCAATGGCCACATAGATGCAAATCATATTTTGACCCTTCTGATTCAAAATAGCATCAACAGCAATGGCGGTTTTCCCCGTCTGACGGTCGCCGATAATCAACTCACGCTGACCGCGACCGATGGGAACAATCGAGTCAATAGATTTTAAACCTGTTTGCATCGGTTCACAGACTTTTTGCCGCTGCATAACTCCCGGAGCTTTCGCTTCTACTACTCGATAGCGATCCGTTACAATGGGACCCTTTCCGTCCAAAGGATTGCCCAACGGATCTACTACTCTTCCGATCAACGCTTCCCCTACAGGAACATCCATCACTCGGCCGGTGCGTTTTACTTTGGAGCCTTCTTTGATGTCCATATACGGACCCAAAACAACACAACCGACATTATCTTCTTCCAGATTCATAGCCAAACCGCGCACACCGTTTTCAAATTCCAGCAATTCGTTGGCTTTGCAGTATTCCAAACCGTAAATTCGGCAGATCCCGTCACCGACGGTGATGACTGTCCCTACATCGGAAATATCTACATCTGCCTGATACTCTTCAATTTTTTCTTTAATAATGGCACTGATTTCTTCAGGTTTGACGCTCAAGATTCCTTCACCTCACTATTCATGCAGCAGATAGCTGAGTCTGGTCAGCTGACCGGAAAGACTGCCATCATACACAGTACCTCCGACCCGGGCGGAAATCCCGCCGATCAGAGACTCGTCGACCTTCACAATAATGGCTACCGGCTGCCCCAGTCTTTTTTCAAAGGCTTCTTTCAGACCGGTCTGGTGTTCCTCATCCAAAGGAATAGCAGAAGAAACATAAACGGGCACAATGCCTTCGTCTTCATACCAAAAGTCGTCATAGACCGTTTTAATCTCTTCCAAATCCCGCTCTCTGCCTTTATCCATGCAGACACAGAGAAAATTCACCAATTCCTGAGAGATACGACCGCCGTAGATTTCTTCAACCAATTGTTTTTTCTTTTCGGCAGTGATCAAACTGCCCAGGATCAGTTTTTTAAAATCATTGTTTTCCTGAATGGAATGAATCACCAGAGAGAGTTCGTCAAAAATGACTTGTTCTTTATGGCAGTCCTTTGCCACCTGATACAAAGCAACACCATAACGGCGGGCCAAAGCTCTATCTTTCATTCTTCTCGCCCACCTCTGCAATATATTTATCCACCAAAGCAAGCTGTTGCTCGCGGGATATGTTTTCTTTCAACAGTTTTTCGGTCACTGTCACCACCATATCCGCCACTTGATTGCGCAGTTCGGTGACAGCTTCTTGTTTTTTGCCTTCTATTTCCAATTCGGCGCGGGTGGTCAGCTCTTCGGCTGTGGCACGCGCCTGTTGAATAATATCTTGTTTCACCGCCTCGCCGGCCTTTTTGGATTCATCCACAATCCGCTTGGCTTCGCGGCGGGCGTTGTCGATCTCGGTTTGGAGCATGGCATGGGTTTCTTCCGCTTCTTTTCTGGCGGCTTCCGCTTTGTCTAAACTATCGGCAATCCCCTGCTGCCTTTCTTTCATTACTCGGACAACCATCTTCCAACAACATTTATACAAGACAAACATCAAAATCAAAAAGTTGATTATGGAAAATATGACATCACTCACACCGATATTCATGATATTTGCCTCCCTTCGATAGCAGTCTGCGTCTGAAGCAATCTTCAGACACAGACCATATCGTCTTTTTTGCTGTAAAAATGAGAATTACCCGACTTTTACAACCAATACAATGGCAATCAGCAAAGCGTAAATCGCCAAGGACTCAATCAAAGCGAAGATCAAAATCATCGTGGTACGGATGGTACCCGCCTGTTCCGGCTGGCGTGCCATCGCTTCTACCGTTTTCGCGCCGGTCAAACCCTGACCGATGCCGGGACCGAGTGTTCCCAATCCAATTGCGAGTGCTGCAGCAAGTGCGATAAGACCATTTTCCATTTGCACTTACCTCCTTTCAATAAATAAAAAATTTCATTGAATGATAAATATTGAATAATAAAAATTGAAAACTGTTTTCTTGTTGATTCGACAAGGGATTTACACCAATCCCCGCCCTATTCTCCGCCGCTGGCTTCCTGAATATAGACGCTGGTCAACATGGCAAATACCAACGCCTGCAAAAAGCCGAGCAATAACTCCAGCGCCTGCATAATGACAGGCAGCAACAAGGGAACCATAGCGAAAATTTGGCTGATGACCGTCTCTCCTCCCATGACATTGCCGTATAGACGAAGGGAGAGAGAAAGGGGTTTGCAAAGTTCATCCAACAAAAACATGGGCAACATGAGCACAAAGGGGGAAATGAAATGCCGCAGATAACCGGCACCCTTATACCGAAAACCGGAATAATGGGTCAAAACAAAGGTCATCAACGCCAGCCCCACTGTGAAACCCAGCGTGCTGGTGGGCGACGCGTAACCGGGCAGTTCACCGGCCATTGGCAAAAGTCCCACATAATTGGAAACCAGAATAAACACAAAGACGGTGCCGATATAAGGAAAATACTTATCGATTTTATCCTTGCCCAACACATCTCCGTAAAAATTATACAAACCGCCTACACACCATTCCACCACATTTTGGAATTTTCCCGGTGTGCCGACAGAAGTACATTTTTTCCTGATCACCAAAGCCAGAATACACAAAACCACTGTGATCGCGAAGGCGGTCACCATGTAACTGGTAATTTGTAAATTACCTAATCCGAATAAATTAATCCCTGTATCATACAGGACCTTCGCGCTGTTTTCCATAAACTCCCCTTCTTTCTGCAAATCCGAAAACCCCAGCCTTTTTCAGCCGGTACCTTTTTATCAGGATTGTTTCGGCGTTGTATCCTTTTTTTGTGCTGATCGAGCCGGGGAAGCATTGTCGGCATCCTCTTCCCAAGTATCCCAATCATTCCAGTCTTCCCAAGCCTGCCAATCGCCTTCTCCCTGTTCCGGGGCGGTCGCTTCTTTCGTCGGTTTCTCAGAAGGGGCGGAAGCCGCGGACGTCCCGTCATCAACAACAACCTCCTTTTTTACCGTCGCGAGAGGCTGATTGCTGACTTTATCATGGCGAATATGCCAAATTTGGCTGGGAACCGTTAATCCAACCGCCGCCGCGATAATCATCGATAAAAAATGCAGCGGCAACAGCTTGCAAATAAAAATTACCAAAACCAATGAAACCAGAGAAACCAACCAACGGAAAATATACGCCCGCATCACTTTGGTAGCGGCTTTCCGCGGCTCTTTCACCGGATCCACACTGTCGACGGCATTCATCAAAATCTTATGGTTCCCGTAACAAAACAGACAACCATAGGCGAATCCCGCCAACGCAGAGAGTACATAAATCATAGGATTTCCTCATGTCACGCCGCCCGTAAAGAGCGGCAGTTATTATCATTTGTCATAGGGACGACTTTCCTGTTCTGCCAAAAAAGTCTTCAACCCCTCCACAATCCGTTGGGACGCTTTGCCGTCACCGTAAGGATTAGCGGCATGAGCCATGGCGTCATAGACTTCTTTGCTGTCCAACAGACTTTTGATTCCTTGATACACTCGCTCCTCATGATTACCGATGAGCATAGCAGTCCCGGCGGCAATGGCTTCCGGACGCTCCGTCACTTCCCGCAGAACCAACACCGGTTTACCAAGGGCGGGAGCTTCTTCCTGCATACCGCCGCTGTCGGTGAGCACCAGATAGCTTTTGCTCATCAGTTTAGCAAAAGGCTGATAGTCCAACGGCTCACAAAAATGAATGTTAGACTTGCCGTCCAAATGGCGATGGGCGATTTCCCGCACCAGCGGATTTTTATGTACCGGATACACAATCTCTACGGTTTTTTGATATTCATCGGCAATGGCGGCTACCGCGCTGAAAATTTCTTCCATGGGCTGCCCCCAGTTTTCCCGCCGATGACAGGTTAGCAAAATAACGTTCTTTTGCCAATCCACCCGTTCCAACCCGTACGCGCCAAGATCGCAAGGTTTTTCCACTGTTTGCAGCAAGGCGTCGATAACCGTATTGCCCGTCACCAAAACGCGATCTTTTTTCACGCCGTCATGGAGCAAGTTCTTACGTGCCGTTTCGGTAGGAGCAAAATGATAATCCGCCAAAACACCTGTTAAACATCGGTTCATTTCTTCCGGAAAAGGTGCATATTTATTCCCTGTCCGCAGCCCCGCCTCCACATGGCCCACCGCAGTCTGCTCATAAAACGCCGCCAACGCTCCGGCAAAAGTGGTGGTGGTGTCACCGTGAACCAAAACCACATCCGGCTTTTCTTGGTGGATCACATCCATCAATCCCCGCAAAGCGGCAGAAGTAATGTCCGCCAAAGTCTGTCCGTGTTTCATCATATTTAAATCGTAATCCGCCCGAATAGAAAAACAATCCATCACTTGATCCAGCATTTCCCGATGTTGGGCGGTCACAGCCACTTTTGTTTCCAGTTCTTCATCAGCCAACAGCGCCTTGACCAGAGGAGCCATTTTGATAGCCTCCGGACGGGTGCCGAACACTGCTAATACTTTTTTTCGTGTTGCTGCCATGAAGCCTCCTTCGTTTGTTTTCTGCAATTTTACCGATTATTTTCAAAAAAAACGGCAAAAAAACAAACAATTTGTTTTTTCAAATATTCTGCCAATATACTGTATGATTATTATAGCATATTTATTCGGCAAAAGGAACTCATTCTGCTAAATTTTCAGAAAATTTTCTCACTTTGTTTTCCGCGGCTTTGAGCGTCTTTTTACGAAGCATTTTCTTTCTATTCTTCTCCGGAGAAATAAAAAAAGGGGGACTCTCCCGTCGGGAGAAACGTCCACCCTTTGTCATCTTCCGCCTTCGGTACAAAAAACCTCTTATTCGTTTTCTTCCTCCGTTTCTTCCTGTTGTTCATTGATCATCTGATAAACTTCATCTTCGCTCAAAGCACAGGTAAAACTATTTGCGATTTGAGTAAACACACGGCGATATTGTTCATAAGTTCCCACATCGGTAATCGCCGTCAAATAATACCGCACATCATGGAAATACTGAATAATCGCGGTATCGCAAACAGTATGGACAGCAATTCCCTCTTCATTTTCCGCTGTTCCTGTCGTGACAGCTTTTACCGCCGCGTCAAATTTCGTCAACTCCAGCGATTCATAAACCTCAGCGTTTTCCAGTGTCGCTGAACCGACCGACGCCGCCAAAGACGCCAACTCTTCTTCGGAAAAATAACTCATGCCGCCCAATTCCCACTGAAAAGAAAAGGAAATCGTACCTGCCTCATTGGCAAATACCGCGCTGTCTTCTTCTTCGCTGATCAACTGCCAATCAGCGGGGATGGTGACGGTACCGCCATGGTGCGGGTGCTGATATTCCACTGTCTCTAAATCCGACAATTCCAACGAAGCGTCCTGACTGGCGCAACCTACCAACAACACCAGCGAAAGTCCCAAAAGAACGCTGAAAAAAAATAGTTTCTTTCCCATATTCTTCAAGATTTTGATTCACCTGCTTTCCTCTTTGGGATTTCCGCTAAAGGAGTTTCCCGCAAAAATGCTAACGCCATCTCCAGCGCGGCTGTCACCGTCTGCCGGCGCACCGCCGCCCGATCTCCGGAAAAGCGAAATTCTCGCGCTGCCAAGCGATCTCCGCCGACCGCCGCCACATAAACCAATCCTACCGGTTTGGTTGCCGTACCGCCGCCGGGACCCGCCAATCCGGTCACCGCCAGCGCTAAATTCGCATCGGCAAGCCGCAAAACACCCTGAGCCATTTCTATCGCCGTCTCTTTCGAATAGACCGTGTGACGAGTCAGTGTCTCCGCTTTAACACCCAGCATTTTTTCTTTGATGCATTCTGAATAAGAAACCATGCCCAACTCAAACACTTGAGAGGCGCCGGAAACTTCCGTCAGGGTCGCCGCCAACAGACCGCCGGTGCAGGATTCTGCTAAAGCAATATGCCATTTTCGCTCGTTTAATGCCTCAATCAGCTCTCGCGCGGCATTTTTTTCCGTCATATTTTCACCTCAGCAATCTCGAAAAACTTCCTTGCATTTGATAATATAATCCACCCCCGACCATACCGTGAGAATCAACGCCGCATAAAGCAAAATCTGCCCGATCACAAAAAAGACCAGCGTGGGAACGAAGGGCGCCGTATATAAAAACAAAAAACATACTGCCAGCATCTGCGTAGCGGTCTTGAATTTTCCCAGCGGCGAAGCCGCCAGCACAATTCCCTTTTCCACCGCAATGGTACGCAGACCGGTGATCGCAAACTCGCGCGCTAAAATCACAATAACCACCCAGGCATACACACGACCCATAGCCACCAGCGCGATAAGCGCGGAAGTAACCAACATCTTATCCACCAGCGGATCCATAAATTTTCCGAAATCCGTTACCAAATTTCGGCTACGCGCCAAATGTCCGTCCAGCGCGTCTGTCAACGCCGCCACAATAAATACCAGCAGCGCCACAAAATCTCCGACCCAATTCTGCCAAAGAGAAATAATCAGTACAAAAACCGGAATCAACAAAAAGCGCACCAAAGTAATCTTATTGGGCAAATTCATTTTGTTCCAATAACTCAGCATGTTTTCCTCCTCCCCGACCGCTTTCACGATAATACGGCCGTTATTTTTTATTCCGCCGTTTTTTCTTCCGATCGCAACCGACCGATAAGGTCATAGGTTTCCGCCGTATGAATCTCCACTTGCACAAAACGCCCGATATCCGCTGCCGTCAGACAGCCGTCAAGATTTTCTACATAAACCACTCCGTCCACATCGGGCGCGTGATAACGACTGCGCCCTTCCATATAACCGGGCAGGTATTCCGACGGACCTTCCAGCAAGATTTCCAAAGTTTTTCCCACCAATCCGGCATTCCATTCCTGAGCAGAAAGCCCCAGCGCTCCCCGCAGTCGATTATAACGACGCGCCTTTTTGCGTTCTTCCACCTGGTTCGGCATGGCCGCCGCCGGCGTATCTTCTTCCGGAGAATACATGAATACTCCCGCCCAAGGCAGATTCGCAGACGCCGCGAAATCCAACAACTCCTCAAACTGTTCATCGGTTTCACCGGGGAATCCCACCATAAAAGTGGTACGAATGGCACAATCCGGCATAATTTCCTGAATCTGCCGCAACAAAGCCTCCGCTTCCCGACGGCCGTAACGCCGTCCCATCTTCCGCAAAACACCGCGATCAATATGCTGCAGCGGCAAATCCAAATAATGGCAGATATTTTCATGGGCAGTCATCACTCGTAAAAGGGACTCATCAATGCGATCCGGATAAGAATATAATGCCCGAATCCAATGAAATCCCAACGGCGCCACCGCCTCCAAAAGGCGGGGCAAGCTGGGTTCTCCGTACAAATCCATACCGTAGGCGGTAGTATCCTGAGCAATCAAAATCAACTCTTCCACACCTTCCGCTCGCAGCACGCGGGCTTCCGCCACAATATCTTCTACTCGACGACTTTTGAGCGGGCCGCGAATACCGGGAATGGCGCAAAAGGCACAATGATTATCACAGCCTTCCGCCACTTTCAGATAAGCGGTATAGGGAGCCGTCAAGCGTACTCGCCGCCGCAGACTTTCCTCCAGGCGGAAGTCACACGGTTTCGGCGTAAGAGACAGCGCGCGGTCGATTTTTTCCACCAAACAGCCATACTCTTCTGTCCCCAGCAACAAATCGATTTCCGGCATTTCCTGCCGTAATTCTTGCCGATATCGCTGAGAAAGACAGCCGCAAACCACCAACAAACGACAGTTTTTTTCTTTCAGATCCGCCAATTCCAAAATACGGGCAATGCTTTCTTCCTTGGCGTCATTGATGAATCCGCAAGTGTTAACAATGATCACCTGCGCTTCCTCGGGTTCATCCGTCAGTAAAAAACCCGCGTCCGCCAACAATCCCAGCGCCATTTCACTGTCTACCAAATTCTTGACACAGCCTAAAGAATCCAAATAGACCCGCGCATTTTGTTCCGTTTTTTCCATAGATTCGCTTCCTTTTTTAATAAAGTCTTTCCGAAACAATACCGTCCTGGTTATAAACAACGGTCAGATTGTCCTGCGCCTCATCCACAACCCCCAGACGAGTATTTTTCAACACCACGCTGACAGAACGCGCTTTGTTATACTGCACGGAAATCTGATGATCCCCCGAAAAAGTCGCCGCTTCGCCCGGTTCAATTTTGGTGGTCAAATACTCTTTGCTGTCGATAACCACATTCACCCAGCAGCCTTCTTCCGCTTCGGGATCCACTTCCAATCGCACGACTACAGGAGCGTTTTCATCATGGGTGATCTGAGAAAGATCCACGATATTATTGTTGACTGTTTCCGAAGTGGCCAATTCCACCAAAGAGACTTTGTCATCTTCCGCCTGGGAAACATGGACGGTATTAAACAGAACAATACCCAAAATCACAATGATCAGAATCAACACCAGCCAGCTGAACTGAGCGCCGAAATTGGTGCGCCGCGCCTTGATGGGCTGTCCGTCAAAATTGATTTCCGAACGTTCGATTTTTTCGATACCGCCGTTTCGAATAAAGTTTTTTGCCCGGTGGTCTTTGACCACTTCCGCTTTTTTTCGATTTTTCCGGGCTTCCATTTCATTATAATATGTTTTATAAACAGCCACGGCTTCATTTTCATCCTGCCCCAAAAATTTAGCGTAGGTTCTGGCGAACCCGATACCGTAAACCCTCCCGGGCAGATCATCCAAATCTCCTCGTTCC
The DNA here is from genome assembly GCA_965149945.1 of uncultured Peptococcaceae bacterium. GTDB lineage: Bacteria > Bacillota > Dehalobacteriia > UBA4068 > UBA4997 > JAHZFN01. Next base: position 37,877 of record CBCTTQ010000005.1, read on the forward strand.
AAGGCATCAATAAACTGCGCCCGAATTTTGGTATTTTTTTGGATATCCTCCAGCGAATAGCCCTTTTCCTCACGGATAGCCTTCAACTGGCTGCCAATTTCTTTCAAGAATCGCACCCCCAAGATTTTCTCTATCGGCGTTACCGCCGTTTTTATTCGCGGAGACCGTCAGCCGAAGCATCTCCTTCCGCTGACGGATTCAGATAACGGGCGATAAACTCCGCCTCTGTCATCAGCACCTTGCGGCGTTTCCCGTCCGGCGGACTGATCACACCCAACGTTTCCATATCCTCAATCAAACGCGCCGCCCGATTATAACCGACACGAAAGCGCCGTTGCAGATAAGACGCCGACGCCTGTCCGCTTTCCATCACCAGCTTGCAGGCGTCCACAAAATATTCATCGTCAAAGAGACTTTCCTGTTTTTCTTCTTCAGAGTCGGCGGACTCTTCCGGCAGATCCAGAAACTCCTGGGCAGCCTGCCGACTGCAAAATTCCACCAACCGCTCAATTTCCTCTTCCGAAACAAAGGCGCCCTGTACCCGAATGGGACGAGAAAGCCCAACAGGATGATAGAGCATATCCCCTTTGCCAAGCAATTTTTCAGCTCCCCCCATATCCAAAATGGTACGAGAATCCACCATAGAGGAAACAGCGAAAGCAATACGGGAAGGAATATTGGCTTTAATCAATCCCGTAATCACATCCACCGAAGGTCGCTGAGTCGCGATGACCAAATGGATGCCGGCCGCTCGCGCTAATTGAGTCAAACGAACAATATGATTCTCCACATCGCGGGAAGCCACCATCATCAAATCCGCCAACTCATCAATGAGTACGACAATCTGAGGCATTTTGGTCACATCGGGGAGATTATTATACGCCTTGAAATTTTTCACTCCGCAAGCGGTAAATACCGTATAGCGGCGATCCATTTCATTAACAATTTCTTTCAAAACCAACGCCGCTTTTTTAGGATCGGTCACCACAGGGCGCCCCAAATGAGGCAGTCCGTTATACCCCGTCAACTCCACCTTTTTAGGGTCAATCATGATGATTTTCACCTCATCAGGCTTGGCTTTAAACAAAAGGCTGCAAATCAAGGTATTCATACAAACGGACTTGCCGGAACCCGTTGCCCCGGCAATCAGTAAATGCGGCATGGCAGCCAGATCACCCACCACGGGATTGCCGTTGATATCGATGCCAAAAGCCACAGACAGTTTAGATTGACTGTTTTGAAACCGCTTAGAGCCAACCACGTCCTTGAAATAAACGGAAGTGATTTCCGGTTTTGCCACCTCGATGCCGATGACCGATTTCCCGGGTACAGGCGCTTCGATGCGCAGTCCTTTGGCAGCCAGCGCCAAAGCGATATCATCCTGCAAATTAACAATTTTGGAAACTTTCACACCGGGAGCAGGCTGCAATTCATAGCGAATGACCGCCGGACCGCAGACCACTTCCACCACCTGCGCTTTCACACCGAAACTGGCCAGCACATTTTCTAATTTCATGCTGTCTTCTTTCAATTTTTGCCGATCGGTGCCGCCGCCGGCGGGTCCACCCGTCAACAAAGACAAGGCCGGCAGGCGATAAGGTACCCGACGCACCGCAGGATTATTTTTTTCTTCTTTGGAATCTCGTTTGTTTTTGGATTCCGCCAAAACTGTGCTTTTGGCGCCGCCCGCCGAAGTAATCGCGCCTGCCGCAGCAAACGCAGACGGCGTCTGCCGCTCAAACTCAGCCGGCAATGTTTCCTCAGGAGACTCCCGCAAAAAATCATCCAAACCGGACAAAGGATCTTTTCCGATTTTGTCCCCTACATAAACGGCGTCCCGTTCTTCCGCGGGATCCGTATCCATAACCTCTAACAACGATTCCGACCGTTGCGGTTTTCGATAATCCGTAATAATCGGCGACAACAAAAAGCTATCGTCTTTGCTGTCTTTCACCAGATGATCTTCGGGATGAGGCGTTTCCAAAGAGGTTTTTTCCTCTTCTTCCACCACATTGGCAGCCATTTCATCTGCCAGAGGCTGCAACCCGGCGGCAGATTCTTTTCGATTGGGTTCCTTTTGCGCGGCTTCCGGGCGCGCCGCCTTCGCGCGGGCAACACGCTCCGCTTTTTTATCAGCGCGACGAACGGCGCGAGCATCTCGTTTGGCACGGCGTTCGGCAATTTTTTCCGGATCCCGTTCAAAAACGCCTGCCACCCAATCCACCACTTTCATATTGGTACCCAACAAAATTCCGAGGATGGAAAAAGCGCCAAACAGCACATATTGTATTCTGACGCTGGGAATAAAATGCACCAAATACGCCGGCAAAAAACCGCACAGTCCCCCGCCAAAGCCAAAGCAGGCGGTATGAAACGCCTGCCACAACCCCTGTACCGAAAAGCCCGTCCCACACTGAGGCAGATGAAGCATCCCCGCTACAGAGAAAAACAGACACAGCCATCCCACCAATTGCCAACCGGAAAAACGCATGGTTTTCTGGACAAACAGGGAAAATCCATAATACACCAGCACCAGCGCCACACCGAAATTACAAAAGAATGTGAGAATTTGCAGCAATTTATTGGTAAAACGCAGTTCGGAGCCAACCATATTGCCAAGAAACGCCACTAAAAACCATAGGGCAAAAATCAACCCAAACAGCATAAACACCACGCCGCGGCTTTTAGCGTTTTCGGTTTTTTGCGCCTGGGATTTTGTCGTTTTCCTGCTAGTTTCCTTCTTTTTTTGATTGGTATGTTTTGTTCCGTTATTTTTTCTAGTCGTCATAAACGATCCTTTCCGCCAGTTATGAACATCAAGGACGGTGTACAGACACCAATCCATATTTATTATACTACAAAATCTCATTCTTGTCATCAGCTTGTCTCTGCTTTTCTCTTTTACCGAGAGCAATGATTTAACAAGACTCCCCTAAAAAAGCAATAAAAAAATCCGCGGCTTTTTCGCCGCGAATTTTCTTCAGCGCGCATCTTTTTACTGTTGTCGAATCATTTCATGAAGGGCGCTCAAAGCATCCCGCAGACCGCCCACCCGATCAATCAAACCGCTGTCCACTGCTGCCTGACCGACCACAATGGTACCGATATCTCGTGTCAATTCTCCGGTATTCATCATATATTTCTTAAACTGCTCTTCACTGATACCGGAGTGCGTAGTGATAAAACGCACCACCCGATCCTGCATCTTTTCAATATAATCAAAACTCTGGGGGACGCCGATCACCATGCCCGTCAACCGCACCGGATGAATGGTCATAGTGGCAGTGGGCGCGATAAAGGACAAATCCGACGCCACCGCAATAGGAACACCGATGCTGTGTCCACCGCCCAATACCAGAGAAACAGTGGGTTTGGACAGAGAGGCAATCATTTCCGCGATGGCCAATCCCGCTTCCACATCTCCGCCCACAGTGTTGAGTACAATCAATAATCCACGGATATCGTCCCGTTCCTCTACGGCTACCAGTTGAGGAATGATGTGTTCATATTTGGTAGTCTTGGTATTTTCCGGCATTACCATATGCCCCTCAATCTCACCAATCACGGAAATCACATGAATATCACTTTCCGGCGCGGGAATTTCCGAAAATCCCAACTCCTCAATGGTCTTCGCTTTTTCACCGCCTGTTTCCCGCGGAGAGGAAGGCGCCTCCTCTTCGACGCAGGCCGCCGCCTCCTCTTCGACGCAGACCGCCGCCTCCGTCCCATCTCGCTTTTCGATTTTCTGCATCCCTTGGTATTCTTTCTTTTGGTTCATTCATAACGCTCCTTTTTATCTTCGGCTCTGAAGTCCTTCTGCAAATATTCTTGCCTTTAGTATCCCCGAAACGAAGCGTCCTATACTCTGCAGCATCCCGAATCGCGCAAAAAGGAGCGCCCCCGTTTTCACGGGGGCGAGGAGAAAAATGAGCGCTTTACAGCATTCTTTTGGCAATATTCTATTTCTGCAATATTTTCCGCGTTATTTCCGCGCCAACGCGTCCGCGGCTTTCATCGCGGCAAATACATCATACGGAGTCACAGCAAAGGGCATATTGCCCATGGTATCGTTTTCCGCGCAGCTGGCTTCGGCAGCTTTCATCAGCGCTTCGTCACTGACTTCGCCCAAACCGAGATCCGCCAGAGTCACCGGCAAACCAATGTTGCGGCAGAAATCGATAATCATCATAACTTCTTCCAGAGAGCGATTTTCCAAAACCAATTGCGTAATGGTACCGAAAGCCACCTTTTCCCCATGGAGCATATGGTGACATTCCGGCAAAACGGTCAGCCCGTTGTGTACGGCATGCGCCGCGGAAAGACCGCCGCTTTCAAATCCGACACCACTCAAATAGGTATTGGCTTCGATAATATTTTCCACCGCCTGTGTGCAAAGACCCTTCTCTACAGCAGCCACCGCTTTCACACCGTCTGCCAGCAAAGTTTCCCGACAAAGCGTCGCCAGCGCCAAAGCCGCTTTGGTCACATGACCGCCTGCCATGGTAACGGCATCCGCCTGTACACAGGCAGCCGCTTCGTAATAAGTAGCGAGGGCGTCGCCGATGCCCGCCGCCAAAAAACGTACCGGCGCTTTGGAAATAATTTCCGTATCCATCAAGACCATATTAGGGTTGGCAGGCAGAGGCAGATAACTTTCAAATTCACCGTCTTCCGTATAGATCACGGACAAACGGCTGCAAGGAGCGTCTGTCGAAGCGATAGTAGGTACAATGATCACAGGCAGTTTGGCATAATGCGCTGTCGCTTTGGCGGTATCCAAAGTTTTACCGCCGCCGATACCTACAACCACATCGCAAGAACCCAGCTTTTCCCGATGCGAATTAATTTCTTTCATGCAGCATTCGCCGCCGAAATGACCGAGCTGATAAGGAATTTTTTCCGCTTCGAAACTGGCAGTCACCGTATCCAGATAATGATCATAAATAAACTGGTCCACGATAATGTAGGCGCCGCTTTCGCCGATTTCCCGGTAGTAACCGGCTAATTTTCTCAGTTCTCCGTTACCTTGTACATAGCTGCCGGGGGATGTGATGATTTTTACCATAATGATACTCCTTTCTGTTTCTTGAGGTTTTTGGCTTGTTTCTAGGATGAGACGCTGTCGGTTCTTTTATACGTTTGGTCGGAAATTTCTGTCGGTAATACCGCGCAAAAGCGCCACCGACCCAAGGAGGCTTGATTTCTCCGAAACGACCGATTCTCTGAAAGACGCGCCCTCCCGGATCTCCTATTCGGATTCTCCTTTAATATCTCTTTTTCATAAGCATCTCTTTTTTTACGCTACGATCTTTTTCTTTCTTCATTCCGCTTTTCTAAATCCATTATAGACGGATTCTCTCCATACCGTCAAGACCCAAAAGCCGCTCACGTCATATCAGTTTTACATGCTGTCATTGCATTTTTTTATTTGCCCTGCTAACTTTTTTATCCATCAAATACTACCAAAAAGGGCGCCCCTTTCCCATATGGGAAAAGGGGCGCCCTTTTTAAAGCTTAAAAAATTTTTCAAAAATTACACTTCCATTACAATGGGTAAAATAATGGGCTTTCGACCCGTCTGCTCATAGAGATACTTACTTAAAGCGGAACGAATATGACTTTTCATAGCGGGCAAATGATAATCCTTGCCCAGATAGTCATCGCAAATATTTTGCACAATCTGCTCCGCCTCGCTGATAATCAAATCATTATCCCGTTCGTACACAAACCCTCGAGAAACCAAATAGGGATCTGCCACACTGCGACCGTTGCGTTTGTCCATCACCACATTGGCAATGACAATGCCGTCACTGGAAAGCTGACGCCGTTCTTTCAACACCGCCGTTCCCACATCGCCCACACCCAAGCCGTCAATCAAAATCCGCCCGGATTGGACTTTGCCGCTGATTTTGCCGGAAGTTCCGTTTAACTCCAATACTTGTCCGTTTTCCAACAAAAAGACATCTTCCGCGGGGACCCCCATTTTTTCCGCCAATTTGCCGTGGGCGCAGAGCATTCGATACTCACCGTGTACCGGCATGAAAAAGCGCGGTTTCACCATATTGAACATCAGTTTCAAATCCTCCGCACTGGCATGACCGGAAACATGAATGCCCAAAGAACGGCCATACATGACTTCCGCACCGCGGCGATACAGATTATCGATGGTTTTGGCAACGGTTTTTTCATTGCCCGGAATGGCATTGGCAGAGATCACAATCAAATCCCCTTCTCGGATTTTGATCTGTCGATGCTCTCCCTGGCTCATTCTGGTCAAGCCCGCGAAGGATTCTCCCTGACTGCCGGTGGTGAGAATGGTTACCTTTTTGTCCGGATAACTGTTGATTTCCGAAATATCCACCAGCGTATCCGGTTTCACTTGCAAATAACCCATCTCCATGGCAATACCCATGACATTGGTCATACCACGTCCCACAACAGCTACCTTGCGATTGGTAGCTTCCGCAGTCCAAATCACCTGCTGAATGCGGTGTACATTGGAAGCAAAACTGGTCACAATGATCCGTCCCGTCGCGCCCAAAAAAGTGGTCTCCAAAGTAGCGCCCACCGAACGCTCCGAAGGAGTAAACCCGGGGCGTTCCACATTGGTGCTGTCCGCCATCATCAGCAGAACACCCTGTTCGCCCAGTTCAGAAAAACGCGCCAAATCCATAAACTGATTATCCACCGGAGACATATCCAATTTAAAGTCACCCGTATGGACAATGATGCCCACAGGCGTATGGATAGCCAACGCGAAAGAATCGGGAATGCTGTGAGAAACACGAATAAATTCCACTCGAAAAGGCCCAATTTTGATCACATTTCGATTGTGTACTTCATTTAACGCAATCCCTTGAATATTATGCTCTTCTAATTTGCTGCGAATCAGTCCCAGCGTCAGCTTGCCGCTGTACACCGGCATCGGCAAATCTCGCAGCAAATACGGCAAACCGCCGATGTGGTCTTCATGACCGTGGGTAACCACAACGGCCCGTACCATGCTCCGATTTTCCAGCAAATAGCTATAATCGGGAATAACCAAATCGATGCCCGGCAAATCATCATCGGGGAAACTCATACCGCCGTCCACTACCAAGATGTCATTGCCGTATTTGATGGCTGTCATATTTTTGCCGATCTCTCCCAAGCCGCCTAAAGGAATAATAGAAAGTTTTTCTGTCCCTTTCGTATTGTTTTTTCCTTTGTTTTTTCGATCCAATTTCAATTTGGAAAAGGAAAAAAGACCGCCGGACGTTTTGGCTCCTTTCCCATTAGCAGATTTATTTTTGGGAGGGCTTTGCTTTTTGTTTTCAGCGCGTTTCTTAGGCGCGCTGTCCGTTTTTTTCTGACCGGAACGAGCGGATTTGTTTCCGTTTTTCTTTTGATTTTGCCCTTTTTTGGCGCTTTTGTTCCGATTATTATCAGATTGATTCAAGCCCAAAGAAGATTCCAGTTTTGCTTCCAGATTGCGTTCCAGCTCGTCAAAACTTCTTTGCAAAGAGTTTTTTTCTTTGGCGGAATTATTTTTCTTTCCGACAAAAGCATTTTTCTTACTGCCGTTCCGCTTATTACTGAAATTCTTCTTGCGTCCTTGGTCGTGAGCAGACGGTTGTTGGTTTCCGCTCACTTGCTTATTATCCATAATACACTCCTTTCTGTTTTAATTTTTTTTTTGCAAAAAATAGGATGATCCTAATTTTCGTTTTCGCTTTTATTTTTGTTTTCGGGAAAATTTCGGAACCCGCTTAAAAGTTTCTCTTTCACCGCTGTTTCGCGCGGAGCGCCGTCTTTTTCACCGAGAAATTCCCACTTTGGGACCTCCTGTCAGTTTGTTTTCTTCCCGACCGCGATTGTGTTTTTCAGAGATTTTCCGCATGAAAACATCCCCGCCGATTACCAAGAGCTTGTTCGTCGGGATCTTTTTTCCTTTTTTACGACAGATGTTTCAATATTCAAGCGTCGCCCTTGCTGTTTTTCGGTGAAATTTTTCGAATTTCGCCGCGGGATGGGAAACAGAAGCAGACTCCACCCAAAATGCCTCTGAGTGGAGTCAATCTGTTATTGCATACTTTATTTTAACAAACCTGCGTCTTTCAGCATATCCCGCAAAACGGCGTTTTGTTCCTCCGTAGCGGGAATCAAAGGCAAGCGGCATTCTCCCATATCCCAGCCCAGCATATTCAGACACGCTTTAATGGGGATGGGGTTCGCCGTAATGAAAATCTTATGGAACAACGGTAAATAACGCAAATGCAGATCCAATGCCTTTTTCACATCACCTGCAAAAAACGCCTGAATCATTTCCTGCAACTGCTCCCCGATCAGATGGGACGCTACGCTGATGACACCACTGCCGCCTACAGATAAAATAGGTAACGTCAGAGAATCGTCACCGGAATAAATGGTAAAATCATCACCCATGAGACGGCGCAGATTGCTCACCTGATCCAAATTACCGGTGCTGTCTTTCAAAGCAACGATATTGGGACAATCCGCCGCCACCCGTTTTACTGTTTCCGGCTGCATGTTGATGCCGGTACGGCCGGGAATATTATAAAGAATCATCGGCAAATCGGGAGCGCCGTTGGCAATCGCCTTAAAATGCTGATAAAGACCTTCTTGAGGGGGTTTGTTGTAATACGGCACTACGGCAAGCAAAGCATCCGCGCCGGATTTTTCCGCGCGTTTCGCCAAGTCAACAGAAAAAGCGGTTTCGTTATCAGTCGTTCCTACGACTACTTTGCCCTTACCTTTGGCGGCTTCAATAACAGCATCCCAAAGTTTATCTTTTTCCGGGACGGACAGGGTGGGACTTTCTCCCGTTGTTCCGCAGACCACAACGGCGTCGGAACCATGGGTCAGTAAGTACTCTGTCAGTTTCTGCGCTTTTTCATAGTCTACTTCTCCCGTTTTGGTGTACGGGGTGACCATGGCGGTTAATACTCTACCCAATGACATAACAAATCCTCCTCTGAAAACTGAAACTGTATTTTTTTACGGCAACGATTATCTGCCTTTTACCAAATCTTTTTCCACCAGCAGCTGCGCGATCTGAACAGCGTTGGTCGCGGCGCCTTTGCGAATCTGGTCCGCCACTACAAAGAAGCAAAGACCGTTTTCGCAGGAGATATCTTTTCTGATGCGACCTACGTAAACTTCATCCGTATCGGAAGTAAACAACGGCATCGGATACACATTATTTTGGATATCATCCTGGATGATGATACCGGGCGCCTTTCTCAGCACTTCCCTGGCTTCGGCGGCGTCGATGGGTTTTTCCGTTTCGATGCTGACCGCTTCGGAATGGCTGCGCATGATAGGCACACGCACCGCTGTAGCGCTGACTTTAATGGCATCGCTATGGAGCATTTTTTGTGTTTCCCAAGTCATTTTCATTTCTTCTTTGGTATAATCATTGTCTTGGAAAACATCAATATGGGGGATCAAGTTGTTGGCAATTTGATATTGGAATTTTTCTACTTTTATTTCTTTGCCTTCGGCAATGGCTTTCATCTGTTGTTCCAGTTCATCCATGCCTTCTTTGCCGGCGCCGGAAACCGCCTGGTAAGTGGAGACTACTACTCTTTTCAGACCGTAAGCGTCATGGAGTGGTTTCAGAGCAACCACCATTTGGATGGTGGAGCAATTGGGATTGGCAATGATGCCTTTATGCCATTCCACATCCTCCGGGTTGACTTCCGGCACAACCAGCGGGATTTCCGGATCATAACGGAATGTGGAGCTGTTATCAATGCAGACAGCGCCGCGTTTCACTGCTTCGGGAGCTAAGGTTTTGCTGATGCTGCCACCGGCAAACAAAACAATGTCCACATCCTCAAAGGATTCCGGTTTAGCTTCATGCACCACCAAATCTTCTCCGCGGTAAGAAAGCACTTTCCCTTCGGAACGGGCAGACGCCAACAATTTCAATTCCGCGATGGGAAAATCTCTCTCCGCCAATACTTTCATCAATTCATGACCGACGGCACCGGTCGCACCGACAATTGCCACATTATACTTCTTCATTATTTAAAATCCTCCAAACAAAAAGTACTTTTACATGTTATCATACACATTCATTTTATCATTTTTTTCCCTGTTTGGCAAGGACTTTCCCGGTACAATCACAATTTTTCCCCATCCTCAGTACTGCACTAAAAGAGGCTGTAATTGCCGATTATCCAGCGCCCATACCAAGGTATCTCGAACCTTACCCGCGTCAAAAATAATCGAATTGGGCTTCTTTTCCGCGTTGTCCTGCCCAAAAGGCACAAAAAAGATATTTTTCACATTTAACAGTTCTCCCAGGTTTTTAGCGTTCATCCCCAAACCGTCATTACTGGCCAATGCCAAAACCACCGGTTTGGCGTTACGCAAATGGGCTTTGGCAGCCATCAAGACAGGACCGTCTGTGATACCATGGCAAAGTTTGGCCATGGTATTGCCGGAACAAGGCGCGATAAGCAAAACATCCAAAAATCCCGTCGGACCGATAGGCTCCGCTTCCGGGATGGTCACAATGGGCGGTTGGCAACCCAGTTGTTTCAACTGCCGCCGCCATTCCGCAGCCGCGCCGAATTTGGTATCCAACAATTGAACATGTTCCGAAAGAATGGGATAGACCACCGCTCCTTCCCGAAGGAGTTGCTCAATCACAGTCATCACTCGCTCCATGGTACAAAAAGAACCGGTCAGCGCGATGCCGATTTTTTTCTTGTTCAGAGGGCTATCATTCCGCATAGGCGTCACCTCCCGTCCGATTTTCCCGGATCAAGTCAGCCAGCAGCGCAGGATAAAAAGCAGCCAAAATCCGTCCCGCAGTCACCGGCGCCACCTTACCCGGCAAGCCCAGAGCATGGATGGTTTTGATACCCATTTCCGTCGCCAGCGCGAAATCTGTACCTCCGGGAGGACTCGCCAAATCGATGATGACCGTATGCTTCGCCATGTTTTCTAACATCGAGCGTTCGATTACGGGAGCAGGAATAGTATTAAACACCACTTCCACATCGGTCAGACACGACTGCCGCTCCGTCCAAGGACAAACAGCGCAACCGTCTCGTACCGCCGCGGCAAATCGCCCGACTCCCCGATTGGTCACTGTCACCCTGGCGCCCAGGGCATGCAATTTATCGCACAGCGCCGCGCCCACTCTGCCATATCCCAAAACCAACACCCGCATCCCGTCCACCGTCACCGAAGTTTCTTCCATTGCAATCTGCACGGCGCCTTCCGCCGTGGGGATGGCGTTGGGAATGGCAATGCGATCGTTTTCCGCCACTTCCGTCAGAGGCAGCCGCAACGCCGCCGCCAAATTTTGCAAATAGACAGATGCCACCCCAGTCACTACCGGCGTCCCGGCAGGTACATCCGCCCAATCCTCTTCTGTGATGAGAGGATGATCGGCAAACGGCGCGTGCAATCTGCCGTTATTGCGGATTCCCGGCAACGGCAATAAAATCACCGCCGCGCCCTTCACCGCCTCGGCAGCGGTTTCACAACAAACCGCGCCGTCAGCCAGTTCCGCCTTCGGCAGACCCCAAACCCGAACCTGCCAACCCGCCGCCAACAGCGCCGGAACCACCTGAAATTCTCTTTGGTCGCCGCCCAACAGGGCTACAACTCTCTCAGCCATACTATCACCGGCCCTTCCGTTCTATGAATAATACTATTATATGACAGAAAAAAAACGCTGGTGCAAAAAAAGCGGGGCGCTTCCCGCGTCCCGCTAAACACTCCTTCCGCATTCCTGATTATCCACAATCTTCTACAACAGTTTTTCCAAACCGAATACCAATCCTTTTTGATTAATGATAGAAGTCACCGCCATCATTACACCGGGTACATAGGATTCCCGATTCAAAGAGTCGTGGCGAATGCACAGAACCTGACCGATGTCCCCGAACACCACTTCCTGCGTGGCTACATATCCGGGCAAACGAACACTATGAACCCGCATTCCGTCAAATTCACCGCCCCGAGCGCCATTGATCCGTTCAAATTCCTGCAAATTTCCCTGCATAAAGGCTTTGCGGTTTTCTTTGATCATTTCCAAAGTAGTCACCGCCGTACCGCTGGGCGCGTCCAGTTTCTGGTCATGGTGCCGCTCAATGACTTCTACATGGGGCATATATTTAGCGGCGTCAGCGGCGTACTTCATCAGCAATACCGCGCCGATAGCAAAATTAGGCGCAATGAAAACAGGACTGTCGTATTCCTCACACCATTTTTCCACCTGTTTCAAATCGTCTTGATTGATACCGGTGGTACCCACCACAATGGGAGTTCTCAAGCTGACTGCTGTAAAAATATTCTTCATTACCGTCTGAGGGCTGGTAAAATCCACCACCACATCGGGTTTAATCATTTTGACAGCTTTTTTTAAATTGGTTTCTATTCCGAAGCCCAGCGGCGTGGAACCACACATATATCCATAGTCGATGTTGGAAGATTTTAAATCAACGGCGCCGATCAATTCCACCCTTTTATCCGCCACCAAACCGGCAGAGATGGCCTTTCCCATTTTTCCCGCCGCGCCGTTCATGATTACTGTAATTTTTTCTGCCATAACGCATTCTCCTTTTTCCGTGACAATCCTCTTTTCCTATGCCGCACGAAAAAAATCTGCACAGGACCCCTTTTCCTCAGCTTAATACGGAATACTTTTCGCCGCGGCAATCGCGCGAAATACCGCAGAAACCGTAACCGTCGTTTTGTCAAAAGGAACGCGATCATAGGTTGTTCTTTTTCAAAAGAAAATACTCCGCTTTATCTGTTATGTTCTACTCCGGAAGATAAATTCCTGCCAAAAACCCATTTTAATTCACGATTGTTTTCAGCTTCTTTCAACAATAATAAAGATGCGTTTCTTTCTGCGGAACAGCATTTCTTTCCGTAAGATCATGAACCTCCATCCTCCCGCCAAACAAAAAAAAACACCGGTGAATTTCTTGTTCACTCGGTGTTCTTTTATTTCTTCTCTGAGAGCGAAAGTTTTTCCTTTCAAAAACAATATGCTGTCTGAAACAATCCTCCTAAAAAACATGATTTCCGCCTAAACTCAACAACCCGCAAAAGACCTCTCTTATCCAAACAAATCGCCGCCCGCAATCATGAGATTGAAGCAACCAAGTTGTCAATTCACCGCAAAGCCAAACATACTTTCCGCCAAGCAATCCCGTTCCACAGGAGATCACAAAAATACCGCCGTGATCATGCCTTGCTTAGTATTGAATATCCACCACAATAACTTCGGCGCCGATTTTGCAAACGGCGTCCCAGGGGATGGTCAAAGGTTCCATTTCCCGCCGACCCAAACCACGTTCTCGTTTGTGAGGCAGCACCAGCGAACGGATTTCTCCCGTCTCACTGTCAATGACCAAATCAGAATCTCCCACAGTACCCAAAATATCTCCGTCAAAAATATTGATGATTTTTTTCCCCATCAGTTGGCTCAGTCTCATACAATCACCTCAATATACCTTATGAAACAAGCTTTTTTTTAGAACAAAAAAGCGGCGAAATCCGCCGCTTTTTTCTGTTTCTGCTTTTGTTCTCTTTCTTTACTTTCTTACTTATTATTTTATTTTTTGACAGAGACATCTTGTTCTTCTATCGCCGATCTCAACATTGCAAAACACGGTCGAGATCAATGGAGGTTTCTTCCGCGCCCACCTGCGCCAACACGAGCTTTTCTTTGGTCAGGTATCGTTCGGCGGCTTTCCGCACATCTTCTTTCGTGACAGCCATCATTTCCGCCACAATGGTATCAACATCCCGCACCCTGCCGAACGTACACTGGCTGCGACCCAGACGCGTCATCACACTGCCGGTATTTTCCAGACCCATCAGCAAGCCGCATTTCATCTGCGCCTGCGCGCGAGCCAACTCATCATTGCTGATGCCATAGGCGATCAGTTTTGCCATTTCACAGCCGATCACTTTGACCAATTCAGCTACATTTTTGGGACTGGTGGAAGCGTAGGCATACACCAAGCCGCCTTTGGCAGAACCGCCGCTGTAGGCATAGACATTATAAGTCAGACCTCGTTTTTCCCGCACTTCCTGGAACAAGCGAGAACACATACCGCCGCCCAGCACATAGGTAAGCATGCTCAGCTTGCACTGATCGGGATCCATGCCGCTGACACCGGGTACCCCCAGCATCACATGCACTTGCTCAATATCCTTACGCAGAAAATCCTGTCCCGATTCATAGCGGGGCGCTGTCAGCTCCGGTTTTTCCCAGCTGCCGCCGTGTTTTCCCAATACACGGGCAACCTTCGCCACCACATCCCGGTGTTTGACATTTCCCGCTACCACCACGGTGGTGTGGGGGGCGACATAGGATTTATGATGATACGCGGCGATGTCGTCTCGCGTCAGGGCAGAGACACTTTCTACTGTACCGATGATAGGTCTGCCATAGGGATGGCGCGGCATAATAACCGCGTTAAAAAGATCCGCCACCATATCCTCCGGAGAGTCTTGGTACATGTTGATTTCTTCCAGGATCACACCGCGTTCTTTTTGGTATTCCGCGGGCGCGAAAACAGAATGCAAGTACATATCCGCCAAAACATCCAATCCTAAATCCAACTGTTCTCCCAGCGCCTTTATATAAAAACAGGTATATTCTTTGGCGGTGAAGGCGTTCATCTGACCACCCACCTGTTCCATAATTTCCGCAATCTCTTTGCAGCTTCTTTTTTCCGTTCCCTTAAAGAGCATATGCTCCAAAAAATGGGAGACACCGGCTGATTCCGGCGTTTCATACGCGGAACCGGTTCCTACCCAAATGCCCGCAGTCACAGAATACACACCGGACATTTCTTCCGTAATTATTTGAATACCATTGGGCAACACATCCGTATAAAACATGGTCTCCTCCTTTTTCGACTTTGCCGCAACCAATCACGGCAACACCCTTTCTTTCCTCAGCGTACGAAAAGTAATATTCGCTTTTTTCTGACAAAATCCTCTTTTCCTCCGCCGGGGAATCTTTTCCGCCCAGAGAAGACCGCACCGATTGCCGCCCTAATCCCCGCAGTTTGCGCTGACCGTCAAAAAATCCAACCGCAGTCCGCGCAATTCATTGAAAATTGTCTGCAATCCCAGATTGGTCAAACTGGTACTGCGGAGATTAATAAAACTTCCCTTTCCCGCTTCGGTCAGCGCTGTGCTGACAATGGCTTCTGTACTGCTATCTTCCCAGTCCCGCGCGTCCACCTCCGCCAAAACAAAGGTCAGCCCCGCGTCTTTTACCGCTTCATAAATATCAGAATTCAGCTCTCCGTAAGGCGACGTGTATAGCCGCGGCGTCTCCCCGGTGATCCCTCGCAAAACAGTGCAGGACTTTTCCAAGGCCGCCAGATTTTCTCCGTAATCTAAATTACCCGGGCTAACCGCCTCATAACCGCAAATCCCCAGCTCATGCCCGTCTTTCCTCAGAGCACGCGTCAAATCTCCGTGGGCTTCGGCAAATTTTCCTGTCAAAAAAAAGGTCGCGAAAACCCGATTATCCGCCAAAATCTGACGGGTCTCAGCCAAAACATCCGCATCGGTCGATTCATCTACCAAAAACAGCAAACTCACCGCGTCCCGCGCGGGATCTCCCCGGCGCGTCACCCGGCTCAGCAGCTCCGCGTCCCGCTCAGCGGCAGCGGGGACAGGCTCCTCGCTCCCATACACTGACCAGCCGCCAACACAAAGAGCCGCCAAAAACAAAGCAGATACCACTGTCCGCAGCCATCTTGTTCGTACATAAACCATCCGCATCGTCACCACTCGCTTTTCTGAGAAAAATTCCTTAATGTCTATGCGCCCTCCGCACAATTTAACACTGCTTTCTTCGGTGGGTTGAATCGGCAGACAAAAAGCGAGCAAAAAACGAAATCGATTGCCGCCGTCCTTACAGGCGGTTTTTCTTTGTTCTCCCCGATCGGCGGCTTCCTCTCGACAAGAAAAATTTTTTTTGATTTCCGAAAAAAATCCAAAAAAAATGTTATAATAAATGAACCAACCACCCCTCCGACGGCTCTTATTTATAGACGCGTCGAGAACAAAGAAATCAAAAAGAAAGGAGAATCGTCATGGCAGACAAAGAATTGGTTGACGCCATCCGCCAGGGTGACACCGAAGCGTTTTCCCTTTTGTTTGACCGCTATTACGGTGAGGCGTTGCGAGCGGCCTATCTGATTACCGGCAATCGGTGTGATAGTGAATATGTTGTGCAGGATGCTTTCATCACCTGTTACGAAAAGCTGTCCAAACTGCGGGACGCGGAACGATTTCGTTATTGGTTTTTCCGCATTTTAACCAGAACCGCCTGGAAGTACTGCAACAAACAAAAACGAGAACAACCTGTTTCTGAAGTGTTTGACAGCGAACTGCCCTCCCATGATCCTTCTTCTTTCGAAATCCTGGCAGAGCAAGAAACCGCGTCTGAGATTCGACAGGCAGTCAATGCCCTGAGTCCGAAACAGCGGACGGTCGTGGTACTCTACTATTATCATGAGTTTTCCGTCGCGGAAATCGCGGAAATCATGGGATGTACCGCAGGCACCGTAAAATCCCGTCTGTTCAGCGCCAGAAAAAATCTGCAAAAAAGCCTGTCCCAGACGAAAGAAAGGAGTTTTAACCATGCGTAATCCCGATTTTGATCAAGTTTTAAAAGACACCTTGGAAAGCGCTGCCCAGGAGATTCAGGAAAATCCAAAAACAAAAAATGAAGTAATGCGCTTCATTGCAGGAAAGGAGTCTTCTCGTATGCGTAACAAAAAACAATTCTCTCGCAGAGTAGCTGTTGTGGTTGGTTTGGTGGCTTGTCTATCCGCGGGTACCGCTTTGGCTTCCAGCGGCGTGATAAGCGGCTGGGTGAGCAGCAACACCCTCAGCACCCCGCAATATGAAACTGTGGCGGAAGTCGAGGCGGCGGCAGAGGATTTCGGCTTCACCCCTTATTTGGTAGATACTTTTGATAATGGTTTTCAATTCGACCAAGCGGAATTACTGAAAAACGACGCCGTAGATGCCGACGGAAATACCATCGGCACGGTCAAAGAGCTGAGCGTCAATTATACCGACGCCGACGGACAGCATGTTCAGCTTAACACAGAAAAAATGCCCGCCTCTTTACAGGTGGATGATCAAACCGTCTACGAAGGAAGCCGCTCCTATCAGGATATCACCCTGCGATACAACATCGACGCCTACAAAGTGGTGTCGGAAGAATACGTTCCCAGCGCCGAAGAACAGGAATTGGTAGCAAACGGTCAATTGTACATCTCCGTTGACAGCAACAACGGTCATAAGCCGCAGAACTATGATGTCCTCAGTGTCAGCTGGAATTTGGACGGCGTTGACTACAACATCTGGACCACTTCTGATGATGCGGATCTGACAGAAGCGGATCTGTACGCCATGGCGGAAGAAATCATCGATTTGCAGCTGGCAGACTAAAAGTTTTCTTATCAAAGGATCTTATTACCCAAACACAATCAACCGCGAAAAAAGACCACTCGAACAGAGTGGTCTTTTTGTTGTAAAAAACGGATCTCCTGACAGAAAAAATTTCGCGGTTTTTCTGAAGGGATGATTCGATCTCTCTAAAAAAGATTTAGTCCCAAGGATCTTCGTAGTCTACACTCATATCAATGATGGCGCCGGTGGTAGCGTTGATTTCAAAATCATATTCTCTGTAGTTATAATAGATTTCCACTTCGTAGACCACGCGGCCGTCGTCACGGTCCATGGAGATTTCTACCACATTGGCGGAAGTAGCGCCGGGAACTTTTGCCAGCGCGATGCTTTGCGCTTTGGACTGGCTGATATAGTCGCCGGTGTTAGCGCCGTTGTTGCTGCCGTTCCAATTTTCAGCGTCAAAGTCATAACTGAGAATCTTACCGCTTACGGCATCGATTTCATAATCATATTCTCGATTGTCGGTATAGAATTCCACATCGTACACCCAACGACCGTCATCACGATCCAACTTCGCCATCACAAAATTCACCTGAGAACTGCTGAGGCCGGCATGGTTCAAGGCAATGCTTTTGGCTTTGGCTTCGCCGATATAATTGCCGGTGCTGCCGTTATTACCGGGGTTTGTCGGCCAGAAAGTATCCGCGTCGGTTACCAGATTTTCGTCTTTGGTCAGGGTGATGGTTTCGGTAGCGCCGTCCCAATCAACGGTTTTACCCATTAACTGACCGATGGCGCGCAGCGGCAGATAAGTAGTGCCTTGGTACAACATGGGGAATACCTGTTTGCCGTTGCCGTCTGTAAAAGTGCAGACAGTGCCTTCCACAACAATCGTGAAGTCCTGACGCAGCTGCGCGGAAATGCTGGTCGGTTTGGCATTGTCATCAGGGGTACCCTGTACCGCCGGGGTCTGCCGCTGACCGGCAATGGTAATGGTCAACGAGGACTGATCCCAATTCACGTTTTTGCCCATCAATTCGCCGATGGCGCGCAGCGGCAGATAAGTAGTGCCGCGGTAAGAAACGGGTTGCACTTCATCGCCTTCCGCGTGGAAGAAATCGGTTTTCACACCATCAACAATGATCGTATAAGACGGTACGGTCTGAGCGGTAATGGCAACGACGCCCGCGCGGGGGGCCGCCAGGGCCATGCCCGCCGTACTGAACAACAGGGACAAACAAAGCACCATTGCCGCTAACACTTGAAATCTCTTTTTTTTCATAAAATTACCTCCTCAATTTCCTTCTCAATCTAACCGGAATCCTCTTCTATATTCAATGGTCTATTCCGCCAATCGTGGATTAGTCGCCCCAGCGTTCCGTTTCCCATTCTCGAACAGCGCCGCTGTAACCATCGATCGTGAATTCATATTCCATTCCTTCGTAAACGATAGTGCCTTCATATTCCAAACGACCGTCATCATAGTCCATTTTGAATTCATAAATATCATTGGCAGTCGCGCCGGGAACTTTTTCCAAGGCGATGTTTTTAGCCTGGTCTTCGCTGATGCTGGCTTGGGCGTTTTGATTACTCTGGCCGGCGGAAGGAGTTTGAGTAGTCGCCTGCGTATTCTGATCGTCCTGCGTGTTTTGACCGCCCTGCGCGGTGTTCGGATTGTTCATTTCCTGAGAACCACTGCTGGAAATGATGGTTCCCGTCACAGCGTCGATATCATAATCGTATTCTATACCGTTGAAAATAAATTCCACATCATAATACACCACACCGTTGTCGCTATCCAATTCTTCACGAACAAAGTTGGCGGCAGACTCATCGGTAATTCCCGCGTCTTCCAACGCAATGGCTCTGGCCGCGTCTGTACCGATATAACTGGTTTGCTGAGTGCCGGGCGCCGGCGAACAACCCACCAACGCCAATGTCATCACTGCTACTAAAATCATTCCCAATAATTTTTTCATTTTTCTCATCCTTTCTCAAATCCTGTCTTGATTTTATTTAAATTGATTATCCATTTTCATGTTCAAAATTGCATTCTTGTTTTTGCTTTTCCGTTGCTCATTTTCATCGACACGGGGAAATCTGTCTTCCTTAACCGCGGCTCGGAGCGCCTTCCCCTTTTGTTGTTTTCAGTTTACCCTGTCAAGATGAAACTTACATGAAATAAACAATTTTTTTTATTTTTCAACTCTTCTTTCTTCGCGTATTCAGCATAATCGATGAAAATGAAACTCCCATGAAAATCTAAAAAAGATTTGCCTTTGCCAGTTCCTTCAGGCTGGTACTCAGTTTACCGCCTGAAAATGAAATTTACATGAAAGTCTAAAAAATTATTTTACGCCGTCCTTATCCTTCTTTCCACAGCGGTAAATGCAAGGTAAAGATGCTGCCCAATCCCAAAGTACTGTCCACTGTCATACGACCGCCATGGAGATGGGCAATTTTATCCACCATCGCCAACCCCAGTCCGGTACCGCCTCCGGCATTTCGGGATTGATCCACTTGATAAAACCGTTGAAAGATTTTTTCCTGCTGTTCCGGAGCAATCCCGATGCCGTAATCTTGCACCGAAAGGAGAATCTCCTGTTCCGAACGGCGCAGCGAAACGGAGACGGGCGCTTCCTTTCCACCGTATTTCATGGCGTTTTCCAGCAAGTTTTCCAATAGACGAGTAAACAACACCGCGTCCACGTTAGCCATTACAGAAGGTTCTAACAACAGCCGCAGTTGTATTTCTTCTTCCGCGAAATCCTCACAAATTTGCTCTACCAATTCCGTTAAATTCAGCGGCGCCAAATGCGCGGTTTCCGTCCCCTGATCCAGACGAGTCATCCGCAGCAATTCAGCAATCAACAAAGACATTCGCTCCGCCTGCCGCTGAATCATGGCGACGCTTTCCCGACATTCTTCCGGTGTTTCATCATATTTCAGAGAATAGTCGCAAGCCCCCAAAATAACGGAAACGGGAGTGCGCAGCTCATGAGAAGCATCCGCGGTAAACTGCTTTTCCGCCTCAAAAGAATCCTCTAAACGGGACACCATTTTATTAAAAGTGGTTGTCAGCCGACTGAATTCCGCCTGACTGTCGGAAGCGGGAATTCGCGCGGAAAGATCCGCCGTCTCACTGATTTCCTCCGCGGTAGAGACAATCTGTTCCAACGGACGAAAAGCGCGGCGCACAATCAGATAGCCGCCTAAGCCCGTCAACAAAATGAACACTGGCATAATAACGGAAGCCGCCAAAACCAAACCCCACACTTCCTCCTGATGAATAGCGGGACTGTTCATGACGCCCCGCACCCAGAAGCTGCTGTCCCAGCCCTGCGGCACTCGCAGATCAAAGACCAAATAGGGGTCAACATTTTGGATAACACCGTTTTCAAAGGCGATATCTCCCTCAAAACCCAGCGGTACCTGTCCCGCCTGCAGCGCCTGATCCGCGTTATATACCAAAATATAAACGCCGTTCCTATAAAAAGAAAGACCATCGTCAATCTGCAAAGTATCCCCCTCCAGATGAATATAGTCCAAACTTTCCCGTACCGTCTGATCCAGCTGATCCATAGCGGTCTGATTGATGACATTATTACTGATTCCCAGCATAAACGCGAAAACCAGCCCCGTCATGACCAACATCAACAAAACATACCAGACGGTAATTTTCATTTTGATTGATAGCTTCTTCATAGCCGTATTTCCTTTTATCCAATTATCTGATTTTTTCGCGAACGTTTTTGCAAATTTCTTTGCCGCCGACGTGGATTTGGGGTTTAAGCGGCATCGGCAGACGCTTCATTCTCAAGCGTACCGTCAGCGACTTTTGCCAAAATTTGAAAAAGGCTCATTTTTTCTCCTCAGCAGATTTCTGCCGCAATACCCAGCCCGATCCCCGTATGGTGTGAATCAATTTATCCGGGCGCGATCCGTCCACTTTTTTGCGCAATTTACTCATATACACATCCACATTGTTGGAACTGCCGGAATACTCGTAATTCCAAATGCGATCTTCGATCTGCTGACGGGAAAGCACCGTATTCTGGTTGTGCATCATATATTCCAAAATAGCGAATTCTTTGGGCAGTAACTGAATCTCCTCACCGTTTCGCGTCACACGGTGACTTTTGATATCCAGCTGCAAATCCCCGATGGTCAGCAAATTGCTGTGGCGACCTGCCTGCTTCCGGGTGAGTACCCGAATCCGCGCCAGCAATTCCTCAAAACTAAACGGCTTAATCAAATAATCATCCGCACCCAAATCCAGTCCTTTAACCCGATCATCAATGCTGTCGCGTGCCGTCAGCAGTAACACCGGCGTTTCCACGCCACGGTTTCTCAAATGAGAAAGAAGAGAAAACCCATCCAGCTTCGGCATCATCACGTCCAGCAAAAGGACATCATACTCGGCGCCGTCCAGATAATACTGGGCTTCCTCTCCATCAAAACAGCCGTCCACACTGTATCCGGCCTTGGTCAGCGTTTTCACAATCAAGCGGTTCATGTCCCGTTCGTCTTCGACAACCAGTACCCGCATCTTGCTCCCTCCAATCCAAAAAAATCTGAACCTATCCCCAGTATAATCCAATTCAAATGTACTGTCAATGCTGTTTCAAAGCCTTTCTGAAATCCTCCTTTCGAGGATCCGCGCTCTCCGCCATTTCCAAAAAGAAACCGCCGTTTTCTCAAAAAATTCCACGGCGGCAACACAAGATTATTCTTTCCTCCCGGATGAGGTTTGTTCTCTTTTCTCAAATGGCAAAATAAAAAACGACAGTTGAAAAAAGCACCGAAAAAAATAACTTTTTCGATGCTTTCATCCAGCACATCCCGAATCTCCTCCCCATTTCCTTTCCTTTTTTCGGAAAGACAGACAATTCGGCGCGCCGTATCTATGATGATCTTCCTCGATGCGAGAAAGCGGTTTTCTCCTTATCACGAAGAGAATGACGCACCAGGCAATGCACCACTCCCAACAAGCAAAGCAGAATAAAAATCAATCCTCCCCAAAACAACATGATTTCTTTTTGTTCGGCAGCTTCCAGCAACTGTGTGGCTTCGGATAATTCTTCTGCCGAAAGCTCTTGAATCGAGCCGGGATGCGCTTGCACCATCTCCGTAATCCCGTCGATGGTCTCCGCGCTGATCCCTAATGCCTCTAACTGTGCCACCGCTTGTTGATCCAGCTGTCCGTTCGGCAGCCGGGAAAGAATTTGCTGCACTTGCGCCATCACTTCCGGCTCAAAAATATCTACGCTTTCCTCCGCGGATTCTTCCGCCGCCAACCCTGTCAACGGCTCACAACAATAACACCACGTGCCGAAAATCACGACGACAAACAGCATCCACCAGAAGACGCGCTGTTTTTTCAGCAAATTTCTCGTGTCCTTCATACCACATTCCTCCCAAAGAAGCCGCTTTTTGAGCCGTATCCGCTTCTCTTTTTTCGGGATATCGCGGTTTTTTGCTTCTTTGTTTTTTTCATTGTACCATTTTTCATACCCTGTTTATTACGCTCCGCGTTCTTTATATTTTTTAATTTTGCGGACCGCGCTTATTATCCATTGCGTTTACTCTTCAACTTTTTATAATTTTTTTTTTGCGGATCCCGTTTCACTGTTCTCTCTGTTCGTTTTTATTGTACTGAAGCAATGTGACAGCGGGGAATCGATTCTTGTGAAGAATTTTTGAACTTATGATGAATTGTCAAATTCTTTATCATCTTGTATAATAAAAGAAGAAAGGAGCTGCCCAAACGACAATGGGGCAGAAAAGAATTTTATGAATCAACACATCCTTACCCATTACGATCTGCTGGCAACGGAAACCGTTGCCTTTTCCGCTGACGGCGACGCCTTGACCATCCTCGATCAAAGCCGCCTGCCCAATGAAATTGTGCTGCTGGATTTGACAACACCGGAGGAAATTTGGAAAGCCATCCATACACTGCAAGTTCGAGGGGCCCCCGCCATCGGGGTAGCCGCCGCCATCGGCATGGCGGTAACAGCGGCTGCCATTCCCGCGCGGGACTTTGCGGAATTTTGGCGGGAATTTCAGCGGCAAAAAAACTATCTCGCCACCGCCCGACCGACCGCGGTCAATCTTTTTTGGGCGCTGGAGCAAATGGAACAGGTGGTACGGACTGAACAAAACGCCCCTGTTCCCCAAATCAAAATCGCCTTGCGTGAAGCCGCCGAAACCATTAAAAATCAAGACATCGCCACCTGTCGCGCCATCGGGGAACATGGGTTCCCTTTGATTCAAAACTGCCGCCGTCTGCTCACCCACTGCAACGCGGGGCAATTGGCCACGGTGAAATACGGCACGGCGCTGGCGCCCATCTACATTGCCAAAGAGCGCGGATTCACCCTGGAAGTTTTTTCAGACGAGACAAGACCGCTGCTGCAAGGCGCCCGTCTGACCGCCTTTGAGCTAACGGCGGCGGGGATTCCCACCACCACCCTTTGCGACAACATGGCGGCAGGTTTAATGGCCGAAGGCAAAATTGACGCCGTCTTGGTGGGGGCGGACCGCATCGCCGCCAACGGTGACACCGCTAACAAAATCGGCACCTTGGGGGTGGCGGTGCTGGCGCGTCATTTTCGCGTCCCCTTTTATGTCTGCGCTCCCACCAACACCATTGATTTTCAAACACCGACCGGGGAAGAAATTCCCATCGAAGAACGAAGCGAGGCGGAAGTCCGTTCTCTTTGGTACCGGCGACCCATGGTTCCCGCGGCGGCCAAAATCTATAATCCCGCCTTTGATGTTACGCCGGCGGATTTGATTACCGCCATCATCACGGAAAAAGGCGTTTTCTCGCCCAGAGAATTATCCCGTCTCACAGAAAGGAGGGTCACGCCATGAATTATCCCGACCCACAGGAAGCCGCGGCCGCCATTCTGCACTTCGGTAAACGGTTGGACGAACGACAAATGATCGCCGCCAATGATGGGAATCTTTCCGTCCGCATTGGGGAAAACGCGGTTCTCATCACTCCCTCCGGCCTCCCGAAAGGCGAATTAAAACAAGAACAATTGGTCACCGTGGATTTACGGGGAAATCAAAAAGGCGGCCTCGGAATACCCTCTTCCGAAACCGCCATGCATCTGAAAATTTACCGAGAAAATCCTCAAGTGGGCGGTGTCTGCCATGCCCATCCGGTTTTCGCTACAGCGCTGGCGGCGGCGGGGCAATCCCTGGAAACGCCGCTGCTGACAGAAAATGTCATCGGTCTGGGACCCATTCCTTTGGCGCCTTACGCTACTCCCGGCACCGAGGAAGTGCCCGCTTCCATCGCGCCCTTTCTCCAAACCCATAAAGGCGCGCTGTTGGCCAATCACGGCGCGCTGGCCTGGGGCAAAGATTTGGCACAGGCTTATTATCGCCTGGAGACGATGGAGCACACCGCCAAAATTCATATCCTCGCCCGTTTTTTGCTGGAAACCCCTCGAGAACTGACTCCGGAACAGTTGGAAAAATTGGCGCCTTTCATCGGCCGTTTTGATTGATCCTTTGACAAATTCTCCAAGCAACCGTTTCTCGGTATTGATTCCGTAAAAAAGAGTCCGTAAGACTGCCGTTATAATCAAACACTTTCCTATTGCTTTATATTTTCATTTCCGCATCAAAAAAACAGCAGACATCATTTGTTCAACATCTAATCCATAAAAGTATTAAAAATTTCATATTTATAAATTTATGCCTTTTTTAATATTTCAAAATGAAATAAAAAATTCGAAAAAGCCTTGAAAATAACATACATTTCTGTTATTATCATAGTAGTTCAATCAAATATCTCCAGTGTGTCCCACATAGCGTATAGCTATATGGGGTGAAAAGGGAATCAGGTGAGAAACCTGAACGGTACTGCCGCTGTATACGCCAAATGTTCATACTTATCGGTGAAAGTCGGTCACTGGGAAACCGGGAAGGCAAAGTATAGGACGCAGAAACAATTTACTCTATAAGGCGTGAGTCAGAAGACCTGCATTGGTACTATATTCATCAAAAAACGCTGCAACTACAGTGTTTTTTTATGTTACCAAAATGCGTAACCACAGAAATACAGCTGTGGCATAAGAGAAATTCTCTTATGCCACAGTTTTTTTATAAACATAAAAAAGGATAACAAAAGAAAGGAGAAAAATCATGAACACCAAGAAACCGCAACGTCTATTTGCTTTATTACTGACTGTCATTATGGTCTTGGGCTCATTACCCCCTATAACTGCCAACGGCAATGAGTTCATCCAAACCGCATCAGACATTAAAGCATACAGCGACGCGAACAACAATTCATTATCAGAGCAGGAGGTGAATCTATCTTCTGAAGATTTAAACAGCAATCCGGTGATAATTTCCAGCGCGGAAGAATTGGCGGCATTAGGAGGACAACGCCTGACGGGAGATTATCAAATTGCCGGCGATATTGATATGTCGGGTATCACGATGAAGCCTATTACAGAATTTCGAGACGGCACATTTGACGGAGGAGGATTTACCATTTCCAACTTATCCGTCACATCATCCGGAGATACCGGTCTGTTCGCCAACATTGGCAGAGATGCTGAAATCACGGGAATCACCTTAAAAAATTGCACCATTGAAAATACCGGTGGCAGCTATGTCGGCGCCGGTGCCTTAGCAGGGAAAATCAGCTCTTCCGGTTCTGTTATTTCTAATTGCGGAGTCATTGACGGTGTTATATCCAGTACGTCTTCCTCTGCTGTATATCTCGGCGGTATTACCGGCTATGCCAGCAGCGCGATTACAATACAAAACAGCTTCAGCGATGTAAAAATAACACCCGGTTCCTACTCAAGTTGTCGGGTCGGCGGTATTTTGGGTAGCGCCAGCGCTAATACTATCGTTGAAAATTGTTATGCCCGCGGCACCATAGATTCAAATACCACTTATACAGGCGGGTTGATTGGTTATGTTTACGGCAGTAGTTATTCCGGACTGGTTACGGTTTCCGACTGCTATTCCGCCGTATCAACTACCGGTTATACGTTTGCCTATGTTTCTACAGGAGGTAATTTTACAAACTGTTACTATGATGAAACCCTTGCCGAAAGCAGTAAAAAAAATACACAAGACGGTATTACCGGAATCACTACGGAAGATTTAAAAAATTCCGCCGACAAATTGGGAGAAGCGTTTCAGCCCGACTTAATCGAAAATATCAATGAAGGGTATCCGATTTTGAAATGGCAAGATCCCAACGCGACTTACACAGTAACCCTGAAAGTTACTCCCGCGGACGCCAAAGTGACATGGAACCATACAGTCCAACCCACAGCAACAGACGGCGTATACCAATTCTCTAATCTTTCATCAGGAACTACTATTGATTACCAAGTAGAGCAAGCAAGCGATCAGACCGACTACGCGTCCCAAAAGGGGACTATTACAGTCGGCAAATCGGATATCACGAGAAACATCAATTTAGTCGCGAACCTCTACGATCTGACCTTCCAACTTACTCCTACAGATGCGACGCTGACCGTCACTAACGAGGAGGAATCCGTTTTAGAACCCACTGACGGTTTGACATATTCCGTACCCCGAGGTACCTATCACTATTCGGCAGAAGCTTTCGGCTATCAGAAAACAGAAGGAACTGTTGAAATTTTCGCTAACAACCAAATGGTATCGGTGGATTTAAAAGCCAGTCCGATCTGGACAATTACTTTCGCTTACAATCCGATAGGTCAAGCGAATGAAATCCGCAACGGTAATCTGACCGTACAAACAGGCGATACCGTAATACAGCCGCAAGAATCATCATCCGGTCTGATCTATCGGTTACCAACCGGTTACGATTACAGCTGGGAATTCCGCAGCGCGAATTACGCTCGGCAATCGGGAGAAATCAAACTGTCCGATAAAACCGAAACAGGCAATCAACAAATTGAAATTCCCTTGACAGAAAAAACGTCCTGGGAAGGCGCAACAGATATTATAGAGCCCACTGCCGTAAACGGTGTTTATCAAATTTCCTCGGGAAGCGAACTGGCTTGGCTCGCACAAGAAGTCAACGCGGGACGAAAAAGTGATTGCAGCGCGGTACTAACAGCAAATATTGATTTAGGCAATGAAGAATGGACCCCCATCGGTCGTTCAGGATACGGTTATTCTTGGGCCGGTACTTTTGACGGTCAAGGATATACTATTTCCGGATTATCCGTTAACTCCGACACTTATGACCAAGGGCTTTTTGGCTATGTCAATGGCGGAACGATTGAAAACCTTATTGTAGAAGGAGAAGTAACGGGAGGCGGCAGTTCAAACAGTGGCGGGGTCGGCGGCATTGTCGGAACATTAAACAGCTCTTATAGCAGCGAAAGTACCATCCAGAATTGTGTTAATCGAGCGGACGTTTCCGGAGGAAACAATGTCGGGGGCATTGTTGGATTAATTACCGGTTCCTACAATAAAACTATCGAATACTGTGCAAACTATGGCAAAATTTCCGGTAATAACAGTATCGGTGGCTTAATTGGGAATTTTTATTATAAAGGTCAGTTAAAAGATAGTTACAACCGAGGCTCTGTCAATGCTGAAGTGAGCAAAGCAGGCGGTATTATCGGCTACATGAGCGACAACAACGCATCTGCTTTGAATTGCTACACCACAGGGGATGTAAGCACCGGTACTGATTCCGCACCTGTTATCGGCATGAAAAGTTCCGGAACCGTAACCAATCTCTATTACTTAGACACACTGGGAAGCGACTCTAACGCGATCGCGAAAACAGAGAATGAAATGAAAGGAGCCGGGTTCCCCGGTCTTTTGGGTGAGGCTTTCGCACAGGATATGTCAGCCCCAATCAACGACGGGTATCCGATTTTTGCTTTCCAAGATACTACACCAACATATGAAGCGACATTTACCGTTTCTCCGGTTGAAGCGGAATTTACACTATATGACGCGACAGAGTCAATCATCACCGGCGAAAAAACAGAACATGACCAATCCGCGGCCATTTGGCGCTTTATGTTGCGAAACGGTGAATATTCCTACCATGTTTCTGCTTTTGGAAAAGTCGAACAAAGCGGAACCATCACTGTAGATAATCAGGCAATAAAAAAAACAATCACTCTAAACGATGCTCCAAGCAAAAACATCACATTCCAAATTGAGTTCGAGGATAATAATCCGGATAAAGTAATACCTGCCGTTACAGTAACCTATAACGGTGATGGAAGAGAAATCCAACCCTCAACCGACTATACCTATACGCTTCCTTACGGGGATTATCATTATGTCGTAAAAGCC
Organism: uncultured Peptococcaceae bacterium; assembly: GCA_965149945.1. Lineage (GTDB taxonomy): Bacteria > Bacillota > Dehalobacteriia > UBA4068 > UBA4997 > JAHZFN01. The sequence goes on from CBCTTQ010000005.1 coordinate 66,596, forward strand.
AACGGATATGGAAAGGCGCAGGCTGATTTTTCCGTTTCCGAAAGCAGCGACACAAACATTATGTTATCGTTGTCGCCATCTGCCGCTTGGGACGGCGAAAGTATCGACGAAATCACTCCAAACCCGGAAGGAATTTATGAAATCAGCACAGGTGCTGAGCTTGCCTGGATTTCCGAACAAGTAAATGAAGGAACGAAAACCGACTTCAACATCATCCTTACCGATGATATCGATTTAGGTGAAAATCCTTGGACACCCATCGGAACAGGAATAACCTCCGCCACTCGTTTCCAAGGTTCTTTTGACGGACAAGGATATACCATTTCCGGATTAAATGTTTTTGACGCAAATTATGCGGGATTATTCGGTTATATATCAGGTACCTCTTCAGAAACCCCCGCTATCATAAAAAATCTGATTGTACAGGGCAGCGTTAATGGGACAAATAATTCCGGCGGTATTGCCGGAAGGGCTGATAATACTGTTTTTTCAAACTGCGGAAATGAAGCATCGGTATCCGGCGCAGAAGTCGGCGGTATTGTCGGACGTCAGCACAGTTACGGCTCACCTATTATTATAACCAATTGTTATAATTCCGGCGCTATCACCGCATCGTCTCGCGCGGGTGGTATCCTGGGATATGTCAATGACGAAGCCCAAATTAACAATTGTTACAATACGGGAACTGTCACCGGCGATAATTATGCCGGCGGTCTCAGAGGCATGGGCGGTACTTTCGCGGGAGAGATTACCAACAGTTATAATGCCGGGAATGTGAGCGGCGATACCGCCGGAGCCCTTGTCGCAGGCGCTGCCACTATTGAAAATTGTTATTACTTAACAGGAAGCGGCAATGATACGAACGGCGCGCAAGAAGTCTCTTCGGCAGAACTGAAAACTTTGGCAGATACGCTAAACAACAGTACAGACCCCGTAATATGGAAAAATATCAGTGATTTCAACAATGGTTATCCTGTTTTCGTTTGGCAAAAAACAGAATCAGGCAACGTGGATATTCCATTAAATAAAGTAACAAACCTTGTTTGGCAAAAAGATGAAAATACTGGATTATCCACCGGCACAGCAACCTGGGATGCCGTAGAAAACGCGACAAGCTATACGGTCATTCTCTGGGAGTACTGGGCAGAAGAAAATGAGGAAACCGGCATCACCAAAAACGGTATGTCAGCGGTTCAAACGGTAACAGGCGTTACGGATACATATTACGATTTCACAGAAGCTATTAAAGAAAACGGCGCAAGTTGGTATTATTTTACTGTCACTCCGATTGCGTCAGCAGACAGTGGATACATCAGTGGCGAACTACCGATATGGGATGATGACACACAAGAAGGAAATTTGTATGATTATCTCGATTTTGCAAATGATGAGGCCTGCTATCGTTACTATGAAAAACTCAGCCAACCTACCGGTCTTAGTTGGAATGATTCGTTCGCACGTTGGAATTTTGTTGATGAAGCGGCTGGATATCTGGTTGTTGTTTATCGCCTAGATAATGATAACGCCCTTCACTATACCGCAAGTGGCATTACAGATGCCGCGATAAATCAGCTGGATTGTCGAAATCATTTCGCTGTAGGAAGCCGTTATGTTTTTACAGTAACGGCACTTTCAGAAGAATATTTGCTTACCGGAACAGATGAAAAAAACAGCATGGAATCCCTTACCAGCAATGATGACCGTAACGGAGGAACAAACCGCGGCATCTATACGGCAACGGCTTCCGAACCGGATCCGGGAGAAGAAGTGGATCGCGCAGATTGGATTCCCATCTCCACAGCAGAAGAGTGGGTAGCGCTGGCAAATATCGAAGACATTCCCGCGGATGACAGCGATAACACCAGCCAACAAAGCATAGCCTGGGGAAAGAAATATTATCTAACCGCAGACCTGGATTTCTCCAATCTTTCTACTATTGACCAAGCAAAAACCAAATCGATCGGAAATATTACCAATCGTTTTACTGGTATTCTGGACGGAAACGGTCATAAAATTACCAACCTTACTCTCAGCAACTACGACGCGGGGCTGTTTTCATATATTGGCGCTACAGGCCAAGTGTATGACTTAACAATCGAAGGAGCCAATGTACTGTTTTCGGATAACGCGGCGGTACTGGCGCTGAACAATTACGGTACAATTTACGATTGCGGTGTCGTGAATTGCAATATTACAGCTGACACCGGCGCGGTATTGGGCGGTATGGTAAGCCGCAATTATGGTATCGTGCGTGAAAGTTATGTACAAAACGGCACTTTAACTTCAAACAGTACTACCGCCACAGGTCATGCCGGTTTTGTCGGCGCTAATGAGTCCGGCGGATTGATTGAGCGTTGCTGGTCCTCCATGGACGTTTCTACAAACAGCGAATATGCGGGTGGATTTGTAGGATTAAGCTATGGAGGTACAATCCGCGATTGCTTTGCTTTGGGTAATGTATCCGCAAGAAGTTATTCAGGAGGATTTGCGGGCCGTTCTGTTTTTGACGGCAATCGATATGAAAATTGTTACGCGGCAGGTGTGCTTACAGTAACTGATGGATCCGGACACGGATTCATCGGCGGCAGTAAACCAGATTCGGCGTTCCAGCCTGATCTGTCACAGGAAGTTTTAAATTGTTTCTACAATAACGAGTCTCCTTCTGACATATACGCAACCGGCAAAAGTTTATCAGAAATGACAGATATTTCGTTTTTGACAGAGCTGGGCGGTACAGAGGGTATTTGGACACAATCGCCGAACAAAAACAGCGGGCTTCCTTATTTGACAAGTGTCGCAGCCCCCGAAGCAGATTTCGCGAAAGAAATAACCGTTACGATTGCACTGGCAACCTATGATAAAAACAGTTATACTTTCACGCAATACGGGGATCCTATTTCTGTCACAATTGAGAGCAATGGCAATACTCGCGTAACAGACCTGATGGATGCGGCGGTTAAACAAAATAAACTAACATATTCTTATGAAACCACCGCCTCATACGGACGGTATATTCATACTATCAACGGATATTCTGTCGAACAACCTGACGGTTGGATGTTTACCATTAACGACAATTTATCTAATCTCAGCGCGTCTTTAGCAACAATTCAAGACGGAGATCGGCTGTTATGGTTTGAAGGCACAACCGAAAATCATTACCAAGGACCCACCTGGGACAGTCTGACAGGCAGTGAAATTTCCTGGGTAGATATTCAAACAGCGGAAGAGCTTTTGGATCTTGCGCAAAGCAATGATCCCGAAACAATGGCAAAGAACTATCGTTTAACAGCAAATATTAATTTAAACGGTATCAATTTTAATGGTATCGGAACTTCCGCTTCTCCTTTTACCGGTACGTTTGACGGTCAGGGACATACAGTTTTCAATTTATCTATGGAAGGCAGCGATAACGTTGGCTTCTTTGGAGTAATCAAAGGCGCTGTTATAAAAAATCTGAAATTAGAAAACGCACGTATCGAGGGTACAGGAAAGAATATCGGTACATTGGTCGGCTGGGCGCAAGTAGAACTGGATCAAGAAAACGCGGCGGATAATGTTGCCAATCTCATCGGCAACTGCGCCGTTTCGGGAACAGTAACAGGAATTAACAACGTCGGCGGACTTGTCGGTCTCAATGACGGAAAGGAAGATTCCGAAGCCCTGTTTTCGATTGCTTCTTCTATCGATAAATGCACTGCTGATGTAATAGTAACCGGCGTCGAAAACGGCGGCAATATCGGAGGCTTGGTAGGAGAAAACAATGGTATTATTACCAAGAGCGCGTCTATCGGAAATGTACATGCGGAAAACACTTACGACGTAGGCGGATTTGCCGGAAATTCTTACGGAGATATTTATGACAGTCACGCTGAAGGAGATGTTGTCGGAAAAAGTACAGTAGGCGGGTTTGTCGGTTCTTCCAATGGTATCCTTAAAAATTGTTACAGTCTGGGGAACGTTTCCGGACAATCTTATACTGGTGGATTTGCCGGTTCCATTGCTATGGCAGAAAACATCATAAGCGCCGGACAAGTAACTGTTATCGGCAACAGCACTACCGGATATAACGGTGGTTTGGCGGGAAACATGAGTGGCTGGATTACCGGGCCGGAAAACCAAATTGCAGTGAAAAACGCTTATGCGAACTGCACCCAAGCAGATGGCAGTTTAATTGCAATTATCGGAAATACATTGGATTATCCTTCGGAGGAACAGCAAAAAGTTCTTGCTGATATGACACTGAAAACAGATAAAGAAACGGCTGATAAGCTATATGAAATGTTCGGTGTGTCTACTACGGTCCCCGATTCAAACAATAACGGCGGCGGCAACAGCAAATATACTGTTACTTTTGACACACAGGGAGGAAGTACAATTGATAGCATTCGCATCAATAAAAATACTCCTCTAACAAAACCGCAAGATCCGACCAGAGAAGGGTATACGTTTGCCGGCTGGTTTACAAACAAAGAATGCACACAAGCTTACGATTTTTCCTCTAAAGTAACCAACAGCATAACACTGTACGCGAAGTGGGAAAAAATTTCAACAAGCGAATTGCCGTTTGAGGATGTAAAGGAATCCGACTGGTTTTATGAAGATGTTCAATACGCCTATACAAACAACTTGTTTACAGGCATATCAGACAGCAAGTTTGCGCCGAATACACAAATGACGCGAGCAATGCTAGTAACGGTACTTTATCGTTCCGAAGGGGAACCAAATCTTTCAAATGAACTTCCCGGTTATCCTTTCACAGATGTAGATGAAAAAGGCTGGTACGCGACTGCTGTACAATGGGCGTGGACTAACGAAATCATCCAAGGACATTCTGAAAAGGAATTTGCTCCGGATGACTTTATTACTCGTGAACAAATCGTTGCTATACTTCAGAGGTACGCGAACTACAAGGAAATCGCAACCGATGAAACAAATGACCTGCTGCAATTTACCGATGCGACACAAGTTTCCGATTGGGCACTTGACAATATGAAATGGGCAGTCGGCGCAGGGTTGATAACAGGTGATACCCAAGGGAAACTCAACCCTCAGGGTAACGCGACCCGCGCGGAAGTCGCGACTATTTTACACCGATTTTTAGAAAAATAAAATCATTTTCTAAATTATAAAAATCAGACCGCAAAAAAGAAATTCTTTTTGCGGTCTGATTTTTTACATACGCAATCCCAATCTTTAACACGTTTTTATTTCTGTTAGCCTCTTCAAATTTACCAATCTTATTGACATGACAAAACCCAATCTCCTCAGAAAGAACCAGAAAGAAACCGCGACAAAAAATACTCTCAAAAAAAGAATAGATTTTTAGATTATCTCGGATTTTTCATCGGAGCATTCATAAAATCAAGGGAATTACACTGTTTCCCTTTTATAAAAAATAAAATCAATATGTTCCTTAAGCCAATAACTTCTTTATTCTTACGCCTGTTCACTTTCTAACATATGCAGGGCCGCGGCATATTTTTTTACACGCTTCGCGGTTTTTTCACTGATTTTTCCCAGGCGAGTCACATCGCTGTTATGGCGCAGATCCGCGATTTTCACCTTTTTGGCCAAGGGGTTATCTTTCAGCGCCGCCACATAGTCCAGATACGGCACGCCTTCTTCATGGGTGAGCAACCGCACCGCCTCTACCACCTCTTCCGGGAAACCGTCCTGGCGCAGATCCTCCAAAGTCAGCTCGCTGTCTTCCACCACATCGTGGAGCAAAGCCACCAATACTTCGTATTCCGTATCCATTTGTTCCGCCAAATGATAAGGGTGAAACACATAAGGAACATCACTGCGGTCCCGTTTTCCGTGATGGGCTTCATAGGCGACGCACATCGCCAAATTGGTCAATTTGGTATAAATCATCTCGTGTCCTCCGTTCTTGTCGTCGGCGTTTTTCTTACACGCTATACTAGCCATATTATATACAACGTGCCGTCTTTTTACAAGAGCGCCATCCGCCAAACTATTCCTTAGTCCAAGAAGATTTCCACTGAAATCGCCATTTTTTTGAAAAGCCGAAAAAAGCTGCCCGCGCCAAGGCGGGCGGCTTTTCCAAATCGACGCTATGAGAAAAGCCCTAAACCAAAGAAGGTATCGATCTGCCCAAGCAAAACCAAAATCATGGCGATGGGAACCACAAACCGAATACAGAAAATGTAAAATCCTTTACACTTGCAGACAATTCCCTCCTGTTCCACTTCTTCCAAAATGGACTTGGGCTTAATCTCCCAACTGATCATCAACGACATGAACAACGCGCTAAGAGGCATGGCAATCCCTTCCGAAAGCATATCCATAAAGTCCAGCCAGTTATCATTCCAACCGGCATAGACAGTCTGTCCCGTCACAGGATCGACGGTAGCGAACATTTCCTTGAAAGGCACCCAAACACCGTTGGAACCCATACCGTCCACAGCCACCAACAAAGCGCCCAACGTGATTACTACACAAACCCAAAAGGAAATCTTTTTGCGGTTGGGCTTTTTCATCTTCAAAGCCGCCCGATCCAAAAAGAACGTAATCAATACCTCGGTCAGGGCAATGGCGGAAGTCAACGCGGCAATCAATACCAACAGATAAAAAATAACACCAAACAGGGGTCCCAAGGAACCCATAGATGCAAAAATATCCTGCAAGGTCACAAAAAGCAGTTTCGGACCTGCCAGTTCGGCGCCTTCTCCGCCCAGAGCAAAAGCCGCCGGCACAATAGCCAACCCGGAGAGAATGGCCACCGAAGTGTCCGCCGCGATGATCACCAGTGTATTTTTCACCAGATTTTCTTTTTTAGAAAGATAAGAACCGAAAGTTACCGTAATCCCCATGGCAATGGACAGAGAAAAGAAGCACTGCCCGCCGGCAATAGCCAAAACACCGACAAAGTTTTCTTTCAAAGGCTCAAAGTTCGGCACGAACATATATTCCAAACCTTCCATAGCGCCGGGCAAAGTAACAGAACGAACGGCCACAATGATCAGCATCACAAACAGCGCCGGCATAGCCACCACATTAAACCTTTCAATGCCGCCCTTGATACCGCCCTTTACAATAATCAGACAAAGCGCCATAAAAGCCAGGGTGAAAATAGCGCTGCCAAAGGGATTGGTCAGCATAGCGCTGAAAATTTCCGTACCGTTCATGCCGGATATTCCAAACACGCCAAATGCCAAATCCGCCAAATTCAAACACATGTACTCAATGCAATAGGCTCCGAGGACTGAATAAAACGTCATGATCAGCGCCGGCGCGAAAAAAGATAACCAACCGACCCATTTAAATTTTTTCGAGATGTTGTAGTAAGCGCCCACAACGCCTTGCCCGGTTTTCCGTCCCAGCGCCAGTTCGCTGAGCACCATCACAAATCCCATAAAAATGGCAATCAAAATATAAATTACCAAAAAGGCAAAACCCCCGTTGGCGCTCATCTTATAGGGAAATCCCCAGATGTTGCCCAAGCCGACAGCAGCTCCGATGGTAGCCATCAAAAACCCAAAATTGCTGCCCCAAGAGCCACGACTCTCATTCGACATAATTCTTTCCCTCCCGTTTTCTTTGGCTTCATTGCCGAAGCCGAGAACCAAACAAAATTAATTAAATAAATTAATAAATAATAACGAATCTCTATTTTTCCCTTTTCGCAACTTTATCAAAACCTCAAAAAGCGAACAAAAAAAAGCATGCGGGAAACCGCACAAAAATCTATTAAATATTATAACATATCCTCAAAAGTTTTCGCTGATATTCCTTGCAGTTTGCGGTGGTATAGTTTATAATATCTACATGAGCAAATATAATACACGCACCTATCCTCTTTGTTGAGAATAATATTTTTTAACAATAGCGTTCTTTTTTTGCTCAAAGACAAGATACAGCAAATCCGGCGCCGCCCGGAGAAAAAAAATAATTGAGGATTTCTTATGGATTTGAAAAAATATGAAGCATTGATTGCTGCCGTGGATTGCGGCAGTTTTTCCAAAGCCGCCGTCAAGCTGGGCTATACCCAATCCGGACTGACCCACATGATGAACAGTCTGGAAGAAGTGGTGGGTGTTCCCCTGTTGATTCGGGGACATTTCGGCGTCCGTCTAACCGAGCACGGCAAAACGCTGCTGCCGTATATTCGTCAGTTGATCGACGCTAATCAAAAATTAGAAACCGCTATAACAGAACTGGCGGGACGAAAAAACGCCACCATCCGCATCGGTTCATATACCAGCATCTCTCTCCACTGGCTGCCCGCCATTTTGCAGCGGTTTCAACAAAGCTATCCCCAAGTCAAGTTGGAGATTCAAAATACCAGCATCGAAGAAAACTACCAATGGCTGCGAGAAGGCAAAGTGGATATGGTTTTTGGCAGTAAACAAAAAAATTTCGGCGATTTGCAATGGATCCCTCTGCGAGACGACCCTTTAAAGGCGATTCTGCCCCTCAACTATCCCGTAAAAGATGAGCAGGTGTTTCCCCTGAAGGAGTTCCACAACGCGCCCTTTTTGATGCCCGCTATGGGCTTCGATCTGGATATCATGCCTTATTTTCGAGAAGCCGGCATTACACCGCGAATCAAGCTTACCGCCATGGACGATCCTACTATCCTTGCCATGGTAGAACGAGGCATCGGCACCAGCATCCTCTCTGAGCTGGTGGTTACGGGCTGCCAAAACCAAGTGCGGGTGATGGATCTGCGACCTTATGCCATTCGACAGCTGGGCATCGCCCTGCGTAAGGGGCAAGAACGCACCCCGACCGTACAGAAATTTGTTTCCTGCGCCAAAAAAGTGGTCGATCGTCTTTATGTCGACACCGCGGCGCTTAAAACAAAAGATTCTCGAAGAGAATAAAAATTCTGACTTTTCTTGTTGACAAAGAAGAAAAATCGTAGTATGATTTTGATAGTTAAAAAGAAAAAAACCTTTGAACGAGAGAAGTAGCCTTTCGGCATGTTTCAGAGAGTTGCAGGTTGGTGCGATGCAATAACAGAAAGATTGGTGAATGGACTCGCGAGGGCAAACGGAAACCGATGTTTCGGGAGTATGGGAGACGCGGACCGCGCGTTATCGCGGAGATTGTATGTTAGTACATGATTTTTTGACACTTAGGTGGCATAACAGTGATTTTCAATCCTGTCCTATAGGACAGGATTTTTTATTTTGCGATTTTTGAGTATCAGCGGCAGGCAGGCTTCGTTGATACCGTTACCGGTGAAAAGGCAAACACAGCAAAATCAACAAACGCGCCCGATGGAAAAATTTGCCAAGCGCGACCGTCACCCAAGGGTAAACAA